>JBBRBT010000005.1:0-114374 GCA_038205495.1 Desulfobulbales bacterium | reverse complement strand
TTGACCACCCTGCCGACATACCGGCCAAGGTCGCTGTACCGGTTGATGCAGGCGCCAGCCAGGGCCAGCCCGGAGTGGCTGGTGTAGAATTCTTCGCTGCTCTGTTCGAGGATCAATCGCTTCATATTTTCACCTGTCGAGCGAGTTTTCGGGACAGGTTGATATTTCAATATTTTTGTAAAAATTTCAATAAGTTAATTGTTGAACAAATGTTTTTTTTACTGATGATTTCTCACTGATCTAGGAAAATTTTTATGAAAATTATTTGTACAGACCACGCTCTTTCAGCGCTTCGGGACTGCTCGGGAATAGCTGAACAAGTTACAGCACTAGAGGAGAATGAGTGCAGAGATAATCATACATCAAAGGGGTTGAAAACCTCTGCCAAGTCGCCATTTTCAGGCACCATGAACGCCCAACAACGAACCCGACTTCTGGATTTCAGAGAACCATGCCACGTCGATCCTCCCAGGCAACCCGAGGGCAAGCACTCAGAGAAAGCCGACTTCCACGACAGGTTCATTAAATGATTTTGCTGAAAAACAATATCCGCTCAGTTGATCTGATTTTCCATCCTGTCTTTGGATAATACGAGACCAGCAACTTAAAGGAAACATCTCGATTTTAAAAAAAATTTGAACACACTAACATTGTTGCAATAAAAAAGCTAAATCGATTATGTTTTGATTAAATTAGGTATGGGAAGTGATAACGCGATGCATGCACCCCCTGTCAACCATTCAACAATCCCATAGCTGAGTACCAAAGGCACCGAACCGGGAAATTATTGGACCTCAAAGGGGAAGGCTGACGTTATACAAAAATCTGTTTTCAATTTACCAACGACACAACAAGGCACACGAAAACCACATATGAACATTTTTTCTTGTATTAACATAGAGCTATTGAAGCGACATGCTCCGCTCTTATTGGTAGCCTCATTTATTATCATGCTCCCGTTTCGAAGGCTGGTTGAAATCCCGATAGCGCTGATGGGTATCGGTGGAATCATCTTGCTTTCAACTCGCACCTCCACCCTCAGAAACTCGCAAACGACACTTTTCACACTGGTTTTTCTAGGATTTTGGATTCCTATAGCTCTCTCCCTCATTGGAGCCGTAAATCCGAACCATACCTTCTCAGTTACCGCCGCTTTTATACGTCTTTATTTGGCTGGTATTTTTATTATTGCCTTCCTGTCTGCAAGCGAAAAACAAGAGAAGATTTTACGAATATCAGCAGTGATTTTAATGATATGGGTAGCGGATGCCTTGCTTCAATTTGCTACCGGCCACAATATCCTTGGCTACGTCGCCGCTCCCGTAGGCAGGATCAACAGCTTCTTTGGCGAGTTACACCCGGACCTTGGAGTACATTTGGCGACATTGGCGCCCTTGTTGCTTGTTTATGCGCATCGCAACTGGCCAACTCCGATCATGATAGGTGTGTTGTCGGCAATCACTTTGATAGTCTTCCTTACCGGAAGCCGTAACGGATGGGTCATGCTTGGCATTGTCATGACCACACTCGCAATCCAGACCATCCGTAAAAACCCTAGAACCGGAATACGGATGATAACACTGGCACTTTTGCTGAGTATTTCCAGTCTGGCGGGGGCCTACTTTACCAATAACCCATTCGCTACCAAGGTAAACACTTCTCTCATGGCTTTTCGTGGGGATCTCAAATCCTTCGATATCGCCACGAGTCTACGTGTTCCCATCTGGCGCACAGCCATAGCCATGTGGGCCGATAACCCTATAAACGGAGTGGGAGCCCGAGGGTTTCGTTATGCGTACAATAAATATGCGGTCAGTGACGACGATCCCTTCGTTATCAAAAGCACTCAACTTGGTGCTAATCATCCCCATCAACTGATACTTGAACTTGGCGCCGAAACAGGCATCATAGGCATTATCGGTTATTTATTTGCCATGGGCCTGTTGATTCACAGCTGGCACCATGCAGAACCATCCTACCGAAAAAAAATGGCACCTTACGCCATTTCCTTGTTGGCAGTCTTTTTTCCTTTAAACGCTGGCTACGCCCAATACTCTTCGGCTTGGTCGGCGGTCCTGTTCTGGCTGATCGCTCTTTATTGCGCAGCAAGTCCCCAACTCGCTTCTGATTAACGTGGCCGCAGCAGGACAGACATCGATCTATTTTGCACATCCGTATCAGCCATGGAAGCGCGGTTTAAACGAGAAAAGCAACGACGCGCCACAGAGACAATTTTCACCGCACCGTCTCCCGGAGCCCGAAATATACTTCAATAGCATCGCAGATCCGTTTGCCTGCCTGCCCGTCACCGTAGGGGTTCACGGCACATGCCATGGCTGAATATGCGGCAGGATCATCCAACAGATGGGTAACGCCATCGACAATAGCTTCCGGCTCTGTGCCCACCAGCCGAACAGTTCCGGCGTCTACACCTTCCGGACGTTCCGTGGTATCGCGCATGACGAGCACCGGCTTTCCCAGTGCAGGCCCTTCTTCCTGGACACCACCGCTGTCTGTGAGAATCAGTTTCGACTGCTGCATCATCCAGATAAAGGTTTCATAGTCTAGAGGGGGAACCAGTTGAACCTTCTTATGGCACCCCAGCCTTCTCTCCACCACGGATTTAACCTGGGGATTAAGATGAACAGGAAAGACAATGCGAACATCGTTTCTACAGGTAGTAAGATCTGAAAGGGCAGTGCAGATGCCGTCAAAACCTTTGCCGAAATTTTCACGGCGGTGACCTGTAACCAGAATCAGATGTTCCCCGTTCGTTACTCCCGGGGAAAGACCCAACTCGGCAAGTTTTTCCACCACTCTCGCATGCACGACCGGATCTTGTTGAATCCGTCCTTTCATATACAGCAGAGCATCAATCACCGTATTGCCAGTCACATAAATGTGGTCGCCGGGCAGGTTCTCCCGAAGCAGATTTTCCCGATTCCTGACTGTAGGTGCAAAATGCAATGTTGCCAATCGCCCCACCACCTGCCGATTCATCTCCTCCGGAAACGGGGCACTCATGCGAAACGTTCTAAGTCCCGCCTCGACATGACCTACCGGTATTTCCTGATAAAAAGCGGCGAGAGCAGCCGTCATGGCCGTGGTGGTATCGCCGTGTACCAGCACCATATCGGGTTTCACCTGTTTCAGGACATCCCGCAACCGTATCAGGACTCTTGACGTGATATCATACAGATCCTGTCCTGGCATCATGAGATCAAGATCTATATCGGCGATCAATTCAAAATCGACCAGCACTTGATCCAAAAGCTGTCTATGTTGAGCTGTTACACAAGTGATGGACGCCAATACGCCGCCACGCCGCTCAAGTTCCCGCACCACTGGTGCCATTTTAATAGCTTCAGGCCGAGTTCCAAAAATTGTCAGTATACGTTTCATAAATACTTTTGATAGGCCAGAATGGTTTGTTCCACAATTGTTGACCAACCAAAACAATCATGAACTTTTCGATTTCCAGCTAACCCCATGGCCTTAAAATCGGATGCCGCCATCAAATCGATTTTTTCAGCTAGATCATCCGGGTCCGCAGGATTACAGAGGAGACCTGTTATTCCATTTTCGATCAGATCGGGAATTCCTCCCACTCGAGTGCCGATTAATGGCAACGAGGCGGCCATGGCCTCAAGGCCACTGATACTGGTGGCCTCCATCAGGGACGGTAAAACAGAAAAATCGGCCGCCTGATAGTAGCGGACAATAGCATCATGGGTCAACGCCCCTGTCATCTGAAACCGTCCTTGAAAATGCACCTCGAGTTCCCGCTCCACCTCTGCGCGGGTTTCGCCGTCACCAATAAATAAAAACCGCACACGATCCGTCTTGATGCGACCGCAAGCGCGGGCAAGATAAATCAGGCCGTTCTTTTCGACCATCCGTCGCGTGACAATGCCGAGCAATTCGTGATCCTGAATATTCAAATCCTTGCGCACTACACGCCGCAGATCGGAATCAGCTTTAAATTTCCCGGCATCTATGCCATTGGGAATATATTTCTTAGGGGCATCAAAGGGAAAAGGCGTTTCCAGAAGTTCCTCACTGGGCGCCAATAAAAGATTAACCGGTTCGAACAACCGTTGAAGCTGGCAAAGATGCCGTCGTTTCCCTTTTCTTATTTTCTTGAGATATCCAGAAGTATGATTGGTGTACACCAGGGGGACCGGTTGTTTTGCAAAGTTTTCCAGCGGCCCTAGTCCGTGGATATGAATAACATCTGGCGCAACCGCCTCGACAGTCCGGGAAATCAACCGTTGCATCTGGCTTCCATAAAACAGTGCCGACCATTTCAGTTGGTAGGGCACAATCGAAAGTCCGGCCACATCAGACTCAACCGGAAGTCGTCCGCCAACCTCGCGCGCCAGAACCGTCACCCTAATCCCTGCGAGGGCCATATGACGTGACAATTCATACACATGGGCAGCAATCCCGCCCATAACCGGCGGATAATCCATTGTCACCATCAATACATGCATCTGCCACCCGCCTCTTTTGTTTCAAGAATCAAGGATACTCAGGTCAGTCTGTTTCAATCAGCAAAGGGGAGCGAAGAATTACACCATCACTAGCTATAATCAATGCGGACTAACAGGGTGTTATTTCCAATTCAGATCACTGCCTACAAAAGGAATACCACCGGTACTATCATCACGTAACTTTTATTCAATGTTAACGTAGTGCCAAGACACTCGCATATACCGCAAGGGTATCGACACACATTGTTTGGAGTGTAAAATGTGACACCACATGATTTCTGGCGATTCTACCCATGTCAGGCCACCGATCTTTCTCCGACAGAGCATTTTTTAATATCTGCATCAGGTCCTTTTTGTCCCCC
This sequence comes from Desulfobulbales bacterium, assembly GCA_038205495.1. Classification (GTDB taxonomy): domain Bacteria; phylum Desulfobacterota; class Desulfobulbia; order Desulfobulbales; family Desulfobulbaceae; genus Desulfobulbus. The sequence continues at coordinate 109,519 of JBBRBT010000005.1, read as the reverse complement.
GGAGCAAAATGCCATCCGGTTCGGCCGTGCGTAACGGTTTCCATACTGCCACCGTGACCTGAAACGACCACAGGTTTCCCCATGGCCATGGCCTCCACAGCCGTTCGGCCAAAGGACTCCGGCGTGGTTGAGGTGTTCAACACCAGATCTGCGGCGGCATAAGCCAGGGGCATCTGATCGGTATGTCCGGGTGTCAGCAAACGATCTCGAATACCAAGTTTTCCCGCCAGATCAATAAGTTCGGTCGTGTAACCAGGATTTTCGGCATGATCGCCCAAAAACACCACTACCCAAGGAAAAGCTGTCAACTCAGCCAGGGCCGAAAGCAGCAACTGGTGACCTTTGAGCCGGGTAAAACGGCCGGGAAGAAGCAGTATCGGCACATCTGGATCTGTGACCTGCCACGCCCGCCGCTGGGACTCTCGATCATCGGAAGATATCCGCTGCGGATCGTATACCGCTGGATCGATGCCCCGCGGAATTACGGTAATGCCACATTCAGGAATGCTGTAGGCCGACTGGATATGATCCGAAATCGTGTGCGACACGGCAATGATTTGAGCCCCCCGGGTCATGATCGCGCTATAGCCATTCACCGAATAAAAACCGTGAAAGGTTGCAATGCGGGCCGGTCGTTTTTCAACAGGCAGGGTCTTAAAGGCCAACTCCGTGACCCATCCCGGTACACGAGAACGAACATGCACAATATCCGGCTTGATCTCCAGCAGCAAACGTCGAAAGGCTATAACACTCCAAAGGGACCAAAAATTCTTGCCCGCCACCGGCAGTCGGTGATGGACGGCTCCGCTCTCTGTGAGCGCCGCCACCATCCGGCCTCCGGCGGAGACTACATGGGCATTATGGCCGTTGTCGTGCAGAAACTTCGCCATTTCGAGGGTGCCCCGTTCCACGCCGCCACCTTGGAGCTCCGGCAGCACTTGCAGAATTGTTAGTGGGTCGGCCACCATCTTTTCTCCATTTCAGCAGCACACTGGCCGGCAACGTCAAAATCTTCTCCAGATACGAGCAATTCCTGGGAACTGAAATCAACCGCGAGCAGGTTTCGAGTTTTTAACTCATGAAGAGATCTCACAAATTTATTTTCCTTCCGGAAATCGACAGGAATGGTGCCGACGCGACACCCGGCGGAAAGGGCCTCAAACACCATGGACATGCTGTCTTCGGTTACAACCACATATTTCGACCGAATCAGTGCCTGTTCCAACCATCCCGGAGGAGTATCTCGAAAAGGACAGACCTGCAAGGAGATCAATTCCGGATATTTTTCAAAGGCATCCAGAAAACCTGCAGGCGTTCGAGGAGAGGTGGTCAGAGTCCAGGACAAATGAGGATAACCTGAAATCATAGCAGCCACTCGGCCAGCCATTTTGAAATTATCCCAAGAATGACTCTTCTCATCCACGCCCCCTACAAGGATAAGCCCTTGCGACGGATCGTGCTGCCGCAGGTTGCTATTCACCCCTGGGGGGCCATCTGTCAGCATGACATTACGCCCTTCTGCAATTTCGTCATGCCTTGGGACAAAACACAGATCAAATCGATGGCGCAGGAGTCGCCCAGGTGTCATACAGGTTACGGCCCGACCGCCCCAACGGCATTTCAGCGCAAGCACTGTCAGGTGCGTATGGGTCCCGGTGCCGATGATCACGTCAGGGGAAAATTTCTCAGGAATTTCAAGCCGTGCTCCCAGTACAACCGATGCGGCGGTGAACAAGGCCGAGCCCCCTGGTTGTATCCGCACTGCCACTACCCGCACAGTTCGATTCCGCTCTAAGGCAGCGACAACACCCCGGGTTTGTTTTTCATGCCCGGGACGTCCATCAAGCACAACGAGCACATTCAAAGGAGAAGCTGACATATGATCACAGTCCTAAAGGTGCCCCTGCTCCCAGGTCGCCAGTTGCGCCATCAGATCTTGGTGATAGCATTGCAGGCCATAGCGAGTCGTCGAATTTAAGAGAACAATTCCGAGGATATCCTGGCTTTAATTCGGTCAAAAAAGGACGGTCCTTGATCTCTGGAGAGGTGACACTGGTATTGCCGCAGCTGATATATTGCCCTAATGCTGTCACCTCGGCAGCGCCCCTGGTTCATCAGCAAACTGGAGGCGGTACAAGGTGCTGTACTCGCCACCAAGATCGAGCAACTCGGTATGGGTTCCTTCTTCAACCAGATGCCCATCCTTGAGCACAATGATCCGATCCGCATTTTTAATCGTGGACAGTCGATGGGCAATAACAATGGTGGTCCGGTTCTGCATCAGATTTTCCAGTGCCCGCTGCACCTCGCGCTCCGATTCACTATCCAGGGAGGAAGTCGCCTCGTCCAGAATAAGAATGGGGGCATCCTTGAGCAGGGCCCGGGCAATTGAAATCCGCTGCTGTTGCCCGCCGGAAAGCCGAGCGCCGGATTCCCCGATGATGGTATCAAACCCCTGGGGCAGGTCCAAGATGAAATCAAGGGCATAGGCGGCCTGGGCAGCTTCGATGAGCTTTTGTTCCGGACAATCGTTGCGGCCGTAGGCGATGTTATTGCGAACCGTGTCGTTAAAGAGAATGGTTTGCTGGGTGACCAGTGCCAACTGGCTCCGAAGGGAAGGCAGGGTGAACCGGCGGATGTCTATATCGTCAATGCAGAGTGAACCCGCTCCGATTTCGTAAAATCGGGGAATCAGGTTGGCCAAAGTCGTTTTACCGCTACCGCTCGGGCCTACCACGGCCAAAACCTCACCCCGGTTCACCCGAAGGTTGAGGTGCTTGATCACCGGCGGGTTATTTTCATAACTGAAACTGACATCCGACAAGACAATGTTGCGGTTGAACAGGGGCATCTCGATGGCATCCGCTGCTTCCTGGATATCGGGGCGGATATCAAGCAACGCGAAGATTCTGGTAGCCGCTGCCATTCCTTGCTGAATAGTGGCGTTGATGCGACTGACACCCTTGATGGGGTCATAGAGCATGACCAGCGCGGTGAGGAAGGCCATGAAGGCGCCCGGCGTAGAATGCCCCAGAAGAACCTCCCGCCCGCCGAACCAGATGATCATCGCCATGCCGATGCCCCCGAGGAATTCGACCAAGGGGTGGGCCAAGCACCGGTATTTGGTCTCCGACATGAGGATATCCATAATTTCCTGCATCTTCCGCGCAAACCGCTGTTTTTCAAACTCCTCCATACAGAAAGCCTTGACGATCCGTACTCCGGCAATGGTTTCGTGCAACTGGCTCGTGGCCTCGCCTACCTTGGTTTGGTAATTGGTGCTTATCTTTCTGAATTTTTTTGCAAACACAACAATAGGGACCGTTGCCATGGGCAGAAAAATCAACGAAGCCAGGGCCAACCGCCAATCCATGTAGAAAAGAACCCCCAAGAGTCCGACCACTGAAAAGAAATCCCGGAGCAGTTGGATCAGTGCATTGGAAACCGCCGATTGGAGCAGGGTGACATCATTGATGACCCGTGAGATCAGCTCGCCGGTGGGGGTTTTGTGAAAAAAACTCAATGGCATGTTGTTGAGATGGGCATAGACGGCGTTCCGCATGTCCCGGATAACGCTCTGCCCCACAGTTTCCAGGAGGTAGGAATAGATGAAATAGACAATGCCCTTCACGAAAAACACCAGCAGCAGCCCCGCTGGCAGCAGATTGAGCATTCGCAAGTTATGCTTGAAAAAAATCTCATCCAGCAAGGGCTTTACCATATAGGCCTGGAGCGCATTAAACCCACCCACAGCCACCATGCCGACCATAACGATCAGCAACTTGCTGAAATACGGCCTGAGTACAACGGAAATTTTTCTAAACAGTTCTTTATCTTTAGTATTCATGCCATGGTAAACAGTAGATAGGACTTCCCGATGGGCAGATGATTACCGCCGACGTACGGGATAAAAGCAGCAAAAGGAAACGCCTTTTATGATCAATCAGGCCAGCATTTACCCCATTTCACAAAAGGATGCCAGCATAGTTACCGGAAAAAACTGCGGGGAGATCGCCCCGGCCACTGAGCAGAGCGATGACCTCGGAGCACTCTTTTTTCAGTTGCCCATGGCTGACATCGACGACAAAATAATCAAGACCGATTTTTGCCAGCTCCCCTGCATACTGCAGCAGGGAAAAAGCGAGATGGGAGCGGACATAGAGGGCCTCGTCCTGACGGTCCAGATAATAGCGTTCACCACGCGAGCTGACAAGAGAGCGTTGTCCCTGAAAATGCGGGGCATCGAGGCGGGCAGTAAAAAGCGGTGGGCGACCATAGAGCTGGAGGCCGACTTTCATCCGTTCAGCTGTTGCCGATGTGCGGGCCGAACTCGAGAAATGGGTGAGGGCATCGGCCAGGGTTTGCCGGTCCGTCTCCAGGGAAAACTGCATGCCAGCCATTCCCAGCGATGCCCACGCCTGTAAAGCTGGATTGTTGAGCACGTTTCCGGTGCTGTCACCATAGAGTTTGACCCCTTCCGTGGACGATGCCTGCCCCTCAACGGCAAAAAACGCTATCTGACTGAGATGACTGATTTGAAAGCGGTCGGCCCCGTGGTGCTGCAGTTGTCCGATTGCCTCTTGATACCAGGGAAGCTGTGCTTCACTAATGATCGGTGGCAAAACCCATATCAAGGGGAGGGGACGGGTTTTTTTCCTTTGCTGAGAGTAGAGATACTGCTCCAGATTTTGCTTATTGAGATCGATCAGTACCCAGGAGACCTTGAAAGGATAGCGTTGGGCAAGCCCCTCCAGGGAATGGACCCGAATCCACCATTCCGGCGCTGACGATTCCCCGCGACTGGCCCCCCGCTCCTTTCGCCGCTGGCCGGTCGACGGTGCGCTTGTGGCCGTAGTGGTCCTTCCTGCCGGTGGCTGGGAGAGCGCCAGCATCATTTTATCGATACGACCCGAATCCAGCGGCGGAAGTTGCTGTTTAGCAACACTCCGCACCAGGGAGGATTTTTGCTGGTCCCCGCGCCCGCTGACATCGACCCGGAAGAGAATGCCTTGGAACGGTGGGCGCAGGTTCCCTAAATCGATGCCGAACAAGCTGATCATGACTGTTTGACCGGGCTCGCCCTGTTCAACCTTCCGGCCGTTAACCTCGAGGGATCGGAGCGTAAAACTCTTCCGATCACCGGTGCGCTCGTCATACAAACGAAGCCGGTCACCCACTTTGACCACCGCCTGCAGCGCCACCTGAAGGCTTGGAGGGCCAACTGCCTTTTTGCCTTTCGACTCCTCGCGGCGGATCACCTTGCCGATCACCTCGCCGGTGTTGCCGGAGAGCCGGGGAATAATAAGCCCCTCCTCCTTGCCGGCAATGAAAAAACCCGACGACCGTTTCCGTCCCATGGCATCATCGAGATATCGACCAGCAGCCGCAAGCATTTCCTTCCGTTGCTCCGGACGGGCATCGAGGGCGTCCAGTGCCAGGCGGTAAGCGCGAACCGCGTTACGGACATATTCCACCGATTTAAGTCGCCCCTCGATCTTGAGACTGACAACCCCGGCTGCCGCCGCCTCGGCCAGATACTCGATTCCACTGAGATCATTCATAGAAAACAGGTAGCCACCACCCTTGCCACAATTCGCGGCGACCTTCCGCTTTCCGGAAGGCAGCCAGTCATAACGGCGACGGCAGGGTTGGACACATTGTCCCCGCAGACTCGATTTGCCACCATGGAGGCTGGAAAACCGACAAAGGCCGGAATAGCTGAAGCACATAGCCCCGTGAATAAATATCTCAAGGGCTACTTCACTGCGCTGGTGAATGGTCCGAATTTCTTCAAGACTGAGCTCACGGGCCAGTACAACCCGCTGAAATCCTCTATTTTTGAGATAACTCGCAGCCATTGCATTGTTGACGGTCATCAGGGTGGAGGCATGGAGGGGTAAATCTGGAAAAAACCGCTGTACGAGATGCAAAATCCCCAGGTCCTGGATGATCAGGGCATCCGGGCCTATTTTTGCCAGCATCGCGAGCGTTTCCAGGGCTAGGCGCACCTCTCCCTCTTTCATCAGACTGTTCATGGCCACGTAGAGCTTTTTCCCCTTGGAGTGGGCATATCCGGTCATGGCGGCAATTTCAGCAAAAGAAAAATCTCGTGCCAGAGCACGGGCATTGAGACCGGGTGCGCCAATATACACGGCATCAGCCCCCTCCTGCAGAGCGGCTTCAAAGGCCGGCAGGGTACCGGCCGGAGCAAGAAGCTCCATTTTTAAATTGTGTACAGAGATCGGTTGGGTAGTATTCATAATTAATAACCTGGGACGTCAATGCAATGAACCCGGCTAAAAAGCCGTTACAAAAACGCCTATGAGGTGGTTTGTCCGAGTTTATTCAGTGGAAGGACAAGAAACCAGGGGGTAATCCAAGGGGGGGAGCGGCAGGATGAAATAAAAATTATTACCTTCAGGGGTCGGCTCATAGCCCACGCGACCACCATGCATCTCAACAACAAGACGGATAAACGACAGTCCATGGCCGGTGCCGGGGACATTCAAATTATCGTCGCCGCGTATCCCCTCCTGGAACAGTTTGTTCCCCTGTTCTGCCGACATATTCGGTCCGGTGGTGAACACGTTGAATTTAATACCTTTCTGCCCAGGCCTGTTAAAGTTATCTATGATTTCACGGCCATAGGCCATCAGCTTCCGCTGACTCCCGGTATGATCGATAATCTCCCTGGTATACTTGGCTGCATTGGAAAAAAGATTGGCATACACCTGAGCCAGCAGGCCTATATCTACCAAGATCGGAAAATCCTCTTCATACATGTTTTTCGGCCTGGCCACAGTGATGTTTGCGGCCCGCAACCGGCTGGCATAGTGATCCAACTGGGGAAGAATGACTTCTTTTTCAACAAAACAACGTTTGGTGTGCAGGACCAGATGGCCCCGCTCGAAATGTTCGCGGCGGAACAGGCTTTCGATGAAAAGACTCATATTGGCATGATGTTTGACAATTTCCTGATAATATTTGAGGAGATCATCCTGAAGCGCCTGCAGTTTGCCGCAACACCGCTCACATTGAGACTTGGGCAGGACCGGGCCCTGTTCCTCGACAATCTCCCTCTTCAGTTCGTCAATCAGCCCTATTTTCTTTTTTAATTGATTAAATAGGTGCTTGAAATACATATTAGGCACAATGATATTGTGCTCGATATCAATCACCAGGGTGTTAATGAACTTCAGCCGATCGATATTTTGACGAGCAATCAAGCGGTTGTCGAGATTATAGCCAATTCTGTTGGCATATTTGATGAAAAAGAATTTATCGGTTTCCGAGAGGCCCTCATCCCGGCGGACCTCATACATCCCCAAAGTCCGTCCCCCTCCACACAACCCGCGCAGATCATTCCACAATTCGATCTGCCGCTGCCCCTGTTCCTGCCCATCGCGTTCCTTACTGGCAAAAGGTTGTTTGCTAAAAATCGGCACCATATACGATCCAGCCAATTCATAGGGCACCTCATGCATTTGAATCGGATAACGTGCGGGTTCCGGCTCAGTCAACACCCCGCGCTCGCTGGAACAGACCAGATGCAATCCGCTGTCCGGTCCTTGACAGAGATATAGGGCACTGGCGACTCCAACTAGCGCAAGCGGAACGGAAACACAAATCCTGTAAAAATCATCGAGCGAATCATACTCCTGGGCGAGATCGAAAAATGCCTTGAGAAAATCATTGCGCCCCTGGGAGAAGTTGTATCTTTCGTAATTATCAGCCTTCTCGCGAATGCGGCGACAGACAGCTTCCAGGTCCGGGGGAATAGAGGGGTTGGACGATTGTTCAGTCATAAGACAGGGTGAGCACCATTTTCCTCTTCATCTTCAGGGGCTACTGACCAAAACACCGGCCATCCCTGCTTCATCGTTTGGAAAGGATGACCGCATCGCGGTTTTCTTTTTCATCAAGAAGAACATCGACCCGCTCATTCGGGGCAACGCTGACCGCCATGCCAACATAATCGGGTTGAATCGGCAGCTCTCTGCCGCCACGATCGATCAACACCGCCAGTTGAATCGACAGCGGCCGGCCATAATCCATGATCGCATCCATGGCGGCCCGGATAGTCCGCCCTGTAAAGATGACATCATCCACCAACACGACCCGTTTGTCCTCCAGCAGGAAACCAATCTCAGATTTCCTGACAATCGGGTTCTGGGAGATGAGGCTCCAGTCGTCACGGTAGAGGGTGATATCGAGAGTTCCCGTCGGCAGGACCATATTCTCCCGTTCCTCGATCCTGGCTTTAATTCGTTGTGCCAGAAATACGCCGCCGGTATGGATACCGATAATCGCAATATCGGCAACACCATGATTCCGTTCAACAATCTCCAGACTGATGCGGTCTAGGCTGCGGTCGATATCCTTGTCCTTCATGATGGTTCGCGTTGTCATAGCCTCACACCCTGTTCCAAAAAAAGTCGATTCCTTTTGCATCCACCAGATTGATCGCTTCCGGAAAGGCTTCGCATTCCACGGCAAAAACCTTGGCAGCTATGTCATCCGGGGTGTCGCTGTCGGCTAAGGCCACACACCGCTGCAGCACGATCGGCCCTGCGTCGTAGGCCTCGTTGGCAAAATGGACGGTACAACCACTCACCGTACAGCCTCGAGCCTTGACCGCTTCATGGACATGATGCCCATAGTAGCCCGCACCGCAGAAAGAAGGGATAAGCGCGGGATGAATATTGAGTACCGCCTGGCGTAACCCCTCGGGTGGGGAATATAATTTCAGATATCCGGCCAAGGCAATAAGGTCGACATCATAATCGGCCAATATCCGGTTAATCTCTTCATCATTCTTCGCATGAAAAGCCGGATAGCCGTATCGCTTCGCCTTCTCCAGGCCCAAGGCCTGGGCCACGTTGGCAATGACCACCTGGATCTCGGCCCGCAGTTCACCGGTTTCGATCCGTGTGTGGAAATTGTCAAGGGTTCTGCCGCTCCCGGAAAGCAGCACCGCCAGTTTACGCATGATCTTCGAGACCAGCAAAATACGGATTCACAGCCGGATCAACGGTCCGCAGCCAGGTAGCGATGGCGGAATCATAAGCGGCGGTCAATTCGAAGACCTTGCGGGCGAGCCGAAAACGGGTGGCAAGCGTCGTGTTGCCGTGGGTTCGGAGTTCGTCAAGCACCTGAGCGTAATCGGCTGGATCAATAATCACGGTGACATCCTGGAAGTTCTTGGCCGCTGCCCGCAGGAGTGTTGGCCCCCCGATATCGATATTTTCTATGGCGTCGGCAAGGGTACAGCCGGGAACGGCCACGGTCTTGGCAAAGGCATAGAGGTTGACGGCGACAATATCGATGGGCTTGATGCCATGATCGTGGCATTGCTGCTGGTGATCCGCATTGGCCCGTTGGTTGAGAATGCCGCCGTGGACCAGGGGATGCAGCGTTTTCACCCGCCCATCGAGCATTTCAGGGAAACCGGTAAAATCGGACACATCCGTGACCTTCACCCCGTTGCCCCGCAATTTCTGGGCCGTACCACCGGTGGAAAGGATCTCAACACCCATGGCAGCTAGTGCCCGAGCAAATTCTTCACACCCTGATTTATCGGTCAGGCTGATCAGTGCCCGCTCCACTCGTCTCATGCTTTCTCCTTGCAAATCCTACTCTTTTTTCAAAAATTGACGAATTTTCCGCCGTTCATGTTTATCCGGCCGGTGCTCCGAACGATTGCCCTGCAGGTTCATTTCCTTTCGTTCTGCCTGCATCTGCTCCCGTTTTGTCACGGATTCTTCCGTTTCTTCGTAAAGTGTTCGGGCGGTCACCGCCGGTCCACGCTGTTCGCTTAGACCCAGGACCCGAACGGTATACGCGAGAAACCCGAGCCGGATCACCAGCATATCGCCCGCCTGTAGAGTTCTAGACGGTTTGGTTTTATGCCCGTTGAGCGCAATGTGACCGCCACCCACAGCCTTGGCAGCCAGCGACCGGGTCTTAAAAAAACGCGCGGCCCACAACCATTTATCAATCCGCACAGTGTCCATCTTCAATCTATCCCAAATCTTTTATCGTGGCAAAATACCACAGTTTACCGGATCGATCAAACAAAGAAGAGGCGCCCCGCCCTTCTCCATTCTGGACAATGCCGTCCGGTTCATCCTTGGTCAGCTTTCAAAGGAGGTTGCCGCCTCCAAGAAAATCGGGTATGGGGCTGTATCTTTCCTTTGCGAGTATCGAAATCATGTCCCTACAGACCGTTGGCATCAACAATTTCACCTGCCCTGTGCGCATTCTTGAGAAAAGCGGCGAAGTGCAGCAGACCGTGGCCACGGTCAACTTGCTGGCGCACATGCCACAGGACCGGCTGGAGTCCTGCGTCAGCGTGATGACCGCCCTGTTGGCCCAATATCTGCCGGACATCCACGCCGGTCGGTTCCCCTCTCTCCTTACCAAAGTTCGCGAACAGTTGCAGGCCAGAGAAGCCCGCATTGAGATGTCTTTCCCCTATTTTATCGCCAAAAAGGCCCCGGTTTCGCATACGGCCAGTCTCATGGAATATCAGTGTTCGTTCACAGCCTCCTCAAAATTCGACGGTGAGCCCATCCTCACTGTCGTCGTTCCGGTCACCACCCTTTGCCCCTGTTCAAAAGAGATCAGCGCTGCCGGAGCCCATAACCAGCGAGCCGAGGTCACCTTGACGATTCTCCCCTTAACCCTCATCTGGCTGGAGGATCTTATTTCCATGGTCGAAGGCTGCGGCTCATCCGAGGTCTATGCCCTGCTCAAGCGACCCGATGAAAAATATGTGACCGAAAAAGCCTACGCCCAACCGATGTTTGTTGAAGACGTCGCCCGCAAAGTCGCGCAACAGGCCCTCAAACATGCCGATATCGCCTGGTTTTCGGTAGGTGTCGAAAGTTTTGAGTCCATCCACAAACACAGCGCCTACGCCTTTGTCGACAGCAATGACCTGGAGCAGAAAACACCCACCCTCTAACAAAATTGGCGAGGGATAATTATTTCTTGCCAAGTCCCCCCAGACAGAGATATTTCATTTCCAGGTATTCTTCAATCCCGTACTTCGAGCCCTCCCGGCCGATTCCCGATTCCTTGATACCGCCGAAAGGTGCTGCCTCGGACGACATTCTGCCGGTATTGATACCGACCATGCCGTACTCCAAGGCTTCAGCCGTCCGCCAGATCCGACCGATGTCCCGACTATAGAAATAAGAGGCAAGACCAAAGGGAGTATCGTTGGCCAGGGCCACAGCATCGCTGTCTTCTTTGAACGAAAAAAGCGGCGCCACAGGGCCGAAGGTCTCCTCGCGAGCTATCAACATCTCGGCGGTCACATCAAGTAGGACGGTCGGTTCAAAAAAGAAACCTGCACCTTCTAGCCTCTTGCCGCCACAGGCAATACGGGCACCCTTGCTGACGGCATCGCGGATCTGCCCCTCCACCTTGACAATAGCGTTAAGATCAATCAGCGGCCCCTGCTGCACCCCTTCATGGAAACCATTACCGACTTTGAGTTGTTGCACAGCCGCAACCAACTTGGCGGCAAAACGATCATAGACGCTCTCCTGGATGATAAACCGGTTGGCACAGACGCAGGTCTGCCCCGAATTTCTGTATTTTGACGCCATCGCGCCCCGAACGGCCTCATCGAGATCGGCATCCGCAAAGACGATGAACGGTGCGTGGCCACCGAGTTCCAGTGAGATTTTCTTCACCGTGCTCGCACAATCCCGCATCAAAATTTTCCCGACTGCGGTCGATCCGGTAAAACTGAGCTTGCGCACCAAAGGATTGCTGGTCATTTCCGCCCCGATCACAGCAGCCGGGCCGGTCACCACATTAAAAACACCTGGAGGAATGCCGGCTTGATCAGCGAGCCAAGCCAGAGCCAGGGCAGAAAAAGGCGTTTGGCTTGCCGGTTTCACCACCACCGGACAACCGGCCGCCAAAGCAGGTGCCGCCTTACGGGCGATCATGGATGAAGGAAAATTCCACGGGGTGATCGCGGCGCAAACACCCACTGGTTCTTTGAGGACAATAATTCGCTTCCCCTGCTGCCCCATGGGAATGGTATCACCGTACACCCGCTTGGCCTCTTCGGCGAACCATTCAATATAACCGGCGCCGTACAGGATCTCTTCTTGTGCTTCCGCCAGAGGTTTACCCTGTTCCGCAGTCATAATAACGGCCAGATCTTCCCGATGGACAACCAGCAGATCAAACCACCGCCGCAACAGGCGAGCCCTTTCCTTGGCGGTCAAGGCACGCCAAGCGGGCCAGGCATCGTGAGCGGCCTTGATAACGACGGCGGTTTCTTCACGCCCCAGGGCCGGAACCGAACCAATCTGGCTTCCGCTGGACGGATCGACTACCGTTATCCGGCTACCATCCACACTCTCAATCCACCTGCCGTCTGCATAACACTGGGAGCGTAACAGCTCTTGATTACATAATTTCATTGCCCCCTCTCCGCGAGCTCACCAAAAGAAAAACAGGCAGAGTGCCAATGAAAAAGACTCTTGCTGCCTGCTGATTCGATATTTAAATTTATGAATATTTCCAGGCATGGTACTCTACAAAAAATAGAATCATCATACACTGGTGCTTCTCTTTTTTCATCCCCGATAACGCCGCACGACAAAAGGCTAGGCTTCCATGAGCGTCGAACATCGCAGATCAAAACGCATTATCGACTACCTGCCGCTTGAAGTCCATGCAGTGGACGGGCAGGACAGGCAAATCCTCGCCGGTCCATTTTCAGGCAGAATTATAGATATTTCCAGCAACGGTGCCTGCCTGCTCATGACCCAGGTCTTTCGCAACGGCTTTCATATCTTCCATTCCACCCGTGAAACCAGCGATGCCTTGCTCCAATTAACGATCAACCACCCGCCGGACATCACAAATTGCGTCCTTACTGCCGTGCCTGTCTGGATGGACCTCTTCCGGCAAAAGGAGATCAGTGCCTTCAAAATGGGTATCGAATTTACGGAAGATCCGGAAGCCAACCAGATGAAGGAACTACTGAGAGCCCTTCAGGAAAATCAGGAAAAACGAGGTGGTTGGTGGATGAGGCACTGTAAGATTTGGGGAAGAAAAAATTAATCACGACAACAGTTGCCCACTGAAAAATTCCTGCCGCGCAAGAGACTCGTGTTACTTTTCATCATTGATACAAAAGACCTGGGTCTTTTTCTCGACCCCTCGCAGTTGCATTTCCCCCAGTTCCTCTATATTAAACAAGCCATCGATCTCCCTCCGCACCGCATCGGTGGTGTAAATCCGACAGGATGACGATTCCGCCGCCAAACGCTGGGCAATATTGACCTCATTGCCGATCACAGTGTAATCAAGTCGTCGGGCCGAGCCGATATTGCCCAAAAAAACCGTGCCGCTCGTCACGGCAATGCCCAGATCTACACCTCTGAAGTCCTCGCATTGAGCGACCCATTGATCCCGCAAGGCCGTAAACCTTGCCTTGATTGCCCAGGCGGTTCGCGCCGCCGCCAGGCTCGGCTTTTCCAGTTTAACCGGTGCCCCGAAGACCGCCAGAACCGCATCCCCCATGAATTTGTCGACCGTGCCCCTGTGTTGAAAAACCTCCTCGGTAAAAAACTGAAAAAAGGCATTGAGGAACGAACGGAGGGCATGGAGGTCGATATGCTGGACAAGGCGGGTAAAATTCCTGATATCGGCAAACAGAATGGTCACATCCTTGATTTCCCCGAGTCCCATCAGATCGGAATTCTGCGCGATGAGTAACTCGGCGACTTCGGGTGCCACATACTGCTCGAACAGAGTCCGCATCCGTGTGGTCGCTGCCAGTTGGAGCAGAGCGCGCACGTTCTCAATGGCGATGGCAGCCTGACTGCAGATAATACTCAGCATCTCATTATCGGCATCGGTAAAGCGTTCATCGCCTTCTTTCTGACTGATATTGAGCACACCGATGATTCGCTTACGAATGCGGAGCGGAAAGGAAATCGCGGAGACGATATCTGGCTGCTGCAACAAGGGCGAAAAGATAGAGGTCTCCTGATCTTCCTTATTGAGGATGACTGGTTTCCCTTGCTGGAAGACCCAGCCAGCGATTTGATCGCCGGGCTGTAGACGGATCGACTCTACCAAGCCCGGATCCATGCCGCGCGCAGCAACAATATGGAGGCAACCATCCTGGACATTGTGCAGCATCACAGAAATGTGGTTAGCCCCTGTCTGTCGGTCGACGGCATCGAGCAGTCCATCAAGAACCTCCTGCTCAGTGGAAGCCGAAAAAAACTGTTCACCAAGACTGTAGAGAGGAAGGAGAGTCCGTAACCGGGAATTTTCACGCTGCAGGCGGAATCGTTCCAGCGCTTGATTAACCACCCGCATTAACTGTGCTGCATTGACAGGTATCTCCACCAAACCGGAAAAACCTGCTTCCATGGCAATATTGAGTAGGGCGGAATCAACTGAGGCGGACAACAGGATTCCGGCAAGTCCGGGTTGAATCTCTCCGAGTTCGGCAAACACTTGACAGCCTTCGATGGCGGATGGACCATCGACGATCAGGGCAAGACAGATGCCCTGACGGTGACAACTCGCCACTGCTTCCTCCCGGTCCCGACAACGGATCACCTGCAACCGTGACAGGATTGAGACAATCATGTCCGCCTGAGCGTTATCCGTGGCAAGGAGTAAAACAGAAAATTTCATATCGACTCTCGTGCAAGGGAACTCCAAACTTTTCCTGGTGCATGGTACCATTATGAAAGCGGCAAGGCAAGAAATAGGCTTAATGAACCTCCCACTTGGGCTTGCCCATCTATCCATTTCCTTTTCCATGGGGTATACTTGACCATGCCTGAAATAAAAAATCCGCACAGCCCGCTCGCCGAACGGATGCGCCCAAGACGACTGGAAGATTTCGTCGGCCAGGAGCATCTGGTTGGCCCAGGAAAATTCCTCAAACAGCTGATCGGCAGCGGAAAAATACCGTCCCTGTTATTCTGGGGCCCACCCGGTTCAGGTAAGACAACGCTTGCCACCATTCTCGCTCATGCCATTTCCGCCAACTTCGTCTTTTTCTCGGCAGTGCTCTCCGGAGTCAAAGACATTCGACACATCGTGGACCAAGCACGGTTATTCCAAGAACAGAACACAGCCCCGACTATCCTCTTTGTCGATGAGATCCACCGGTTCAACAAAAGTCAGCAGGACGCCTTTCTCCCCCACGTTGAAAGTGGACTGTTAACCTTGATAGGGGCAACAACGGAAAATCCATCCTTTGAGATCACCGCCCCGCTGCTTTCCCGTTGTCAGGTCCTCCTGCTTGTTCCCCTGCAACAGGCGGACATCAAACAGGTCATCCAGCGAGCACTTGCCGATTCGATTTTTGGTCTGGGCAATTACAACCTCACCATTGAGGACCAGGCGCTGACCCTGCTGGCCAACGCAGCGGATGGCGATTGCCGCCGAGCCCTCAATCATCTCGAAACAGCAGCCTCGCTCACCCTGGATGCGCTGCCGCAGCAACCACAGGCAGATAATATCGTTCGGGTTATTACAACGGCCTGTGTGCAGGAAACCCTGCAGCACAGGACCCTGCGCTATGACGCCAAGGGTGAGGAACATTACAATCTGATATCGGCACTGCACAAAAGTCTGCGCGACAGCGACCCTGACGGTGCGGTCTACTGGCTGGGCAGGATGCTGGCCGGTGGTGAAGATCCTTTATATTTAGCACGTCGGATGATCCGTTTCGCCTCGGAAGATATCGGCAATGCCGATCCCCAGGCCCTCCAAGTCGCCCTCAACTGCCGCGAAGCCTATAACATGCTGGGGTCACCGGAAGGCGAGCTGGCCTTGATCCAGGCTGCCGCCTATCTGGCCACAGCCCCGAAAAGTAATGCCATCTATGCCTGTGCCCAGAAAGTACGGGCTGATATACACCGTACCGGGTCCTTGCCCGTACCCCACCATCTGCGCAACGCCCCAACAGCACTGATGAAAGATTTCGGATACGGACACGGGTACCAGTACGCTCACGACGATCGGGAGGCGCTGGTCCGACAGGAGCATCTCCCACCCGAATTGGCAAACAACACTTACTATGAACCCACCAACCGCGGCTTTGAGGCCATCATCAAAGACCGACTCACAAAATGGAAGCAAATCCTTAAACAACGAGCTCAACAACATGAACAACACACACGGAAAAAATAAACGGGTACACCTGCTGCCCCTCCTTGCACTGGTAATTCTGGTCACATTAGCCAGCGGAACGGTTGTGACTGAGGCTGCCGGGTTACGGCTCATCTATTCTAACGACAACCTCGGGGAGCTTGATGGCTGTGGCTGAGGCCACAACAAACTGGGCGGTCTGTCCAAAAAAGCATTCTTGATCCAAGGGCTGGTGGCCGATCCGAAGTTTGCTTCACTGATCGTCAACAGCGGCAACCTGCTCTTTAAAACGGAGACATTACCACCTGACGGTCTGGAAGCGGCGAAGATTTCCGCGGACGGGATCATGCAGGCAACCCGCAAGATGGGCGGTACACTGGCAGGCATCGGCACACGAGATCTGGCAGCGGGCATTACCTTTCTCCAGCAATATCAGAAGCCTCCGGCTTTTACCTGGATCTCCCTCAATATCGTCGACCCTGCTACCCAAAAACCACTGTTCACACCATTGCTGCTACAGCAAGCGGGAGGACTCAAAGTTGCGGTTTTGGGAATAACCGATCACACCGCTTTGCTGAACCAATCTGGAAATTTTCAGGTGGTGAACTGGAGGGAAAGCTTGCAAGCCGTCCTGGATGAACTACAGCACAAGGCCGATTTCATCCTGCTCTTGTCCAATTATTCTCTTGCTGAAAATCAAGAGATAGCCAGGAGCTGCAACGCCATTGACCTGATCCTCCAATCCGGCCATGTCATTGGCAACATGACCCCAATTTTGATCAACCAGACCCTTATCTCCCAGACTGAAACCCGGGGGAAATACCTCGGCGTTATGGATGTTGAATGGAATGGTCATGGTCGATGGGGTGAGGGGGATACGCCCCGAGAGGAGCCGGGCAAGGGGTCCCAACCGTCCACCTACACCAACCGCTTCATCGCTCTTACGCCGTCGATAGCCAATGAGCCCGAGGTCGAAACACTGGTGCGACAAACCCAGAAGAAGATCGACAAGCAGAACCCGTCGCGATAACAACCGAACCGTAAAAAAAAACTGTAGTCAATCAACGAAAAAAAAGGCCGCCCAAAGGCGGCCTTTTTGACACAAAAGAATCCTTCTACTTAACAGCCAAAGGCCTTCTGCAGATTAGGAATGGTCTGTTTCTTACGGCTCATCATACCATCGATCCACATGGAATTATTGGCAAGTTTGCTACCGAAAGCCGCCTCGATCATTGCAGGATCATCGGAAATAACCATAAGGTCGGTACCTTCTTTAACGACATCGGTGAGCATCAGCAGCACCGAATGACGCTCGCTGCCCTTTTGCTCTTTCATGGCGGCATAGAGCGCATCACGCATCTCGGCAACCTGATCAAGGGTGGCAAGCTCCAGCTGGCCAACGCCGACTTTTTTGCCCTTCATGTCAAAATCTTTGTAATCCCGGTGCAGCAGTTCCATGGCCGGAACGCCAGCAACTGCACTTTTGGCCTTCAACATTTCCATGAAGATCTCATCGGTATTGGTGACACCAGCGATGGCGGCCAACTCTTTCACTGCTTTTTTATCGGCAGGAGTGCAGGTAGGAGACTTGAAATTGACGGTATCGCTGAGGATCGCGGAAAGCATCAGGCCAGCGACCTTGGGAGCAACAGCCACTCCATCCAGATCATAGAGGACTTTCAACACGGTGCAGGTACAGCCAACCGGCATGTTGCAGAAAAAGATCGGTTGATTGGTGGTGACATCACCGATTTTGTGATGGTCGACCACTGCAACAACATCGTTTGAGCTGAGATTATCCGGAGCCTGAGCCAGGTCACTGTGATCTACCAGCGCAACTTTCTTGCCAGCAGCGTCGGTCATGATCTCAGGAGCGGCAAAACCAAAACGTTTGAGAACGGTCTCTGTTTCGGGATTCAATTTTCCCTGCATAACGGGGATATAATCTTCCCCTTTGGCTTTCATCAATTCAGCATATGCAATTGCTGCGGTTACAGAATCGGTATCTGGACTTTTGTGGCCAAAAACATAAACAGACATATGTAATACCTCCCAAAACTTAATAAATGACACATTAAATATGTGCGCTTCTCTTCCATCTCAGACCTTACAGCGGCCGGAAACAATTAAATTGAACGACATTATAACGTTCATTTATAAGCGTCAAGCAGAAAAAGGGCAAAGGCCCAAGGACACAGGCTTTTCATCAAAAAACAAAGGGATCGACACCGTCGATCCCTTTGAAATACCCAACCCCCTGAGCATTCTCGATTAATCGCGACTGCCCCCGAAAAAACGCAACAGCATCAGGAACAGATTGATAAAATCAAGGTAGAGCGCAAGAGCTCCGATGATCGATCCCTTGCGGATGGCAGCCTCTCCTTGCTGCATGATCCCCTCTTCCCCTATATTTTTTATTTTCTGCACGTCATAGGCGGTCAGTCCGACAAAAACGAGTACACCAATACCGGAAATCAACCAGTAGAGACCTGAACTTTTAAGAAAAATATTGACGATGGATGCCAGAATGATACCAATCAGTCCCATGAACATAAACGATCCCATGCCGGATAGATCCCTTTTGGTAACCAATCCGTAGACCGCCATGGCAGCGAACATGCCAGCCGTCACCAAAAAAGTGCCGGCTATGGAGGCATGGGTATAGGCCAGGAAAATAGTGGAGAGCGTCAAGCCGTTGAGGATCGAATAGCCAAGAAATAAACTAGTGGCAGTACTCGATTGAATTTTTTCAATTCTTGCCGAAAGGAAAAAAACCAGGCCGAGTTCGGCAAGCACTAATATAAAAAACAGTGGACTGGTGACAAGAGTCCGTGCCATTCCGGATTCGGCGGTCAGATAAGCCACCCCTCCGGTGACTGCAAGCCCAATCGCCATCCAATTGAACACCTTGGCAAGAAAGATAGTCGAAGCCTCCTGTCGCGCCTGTGCAATGGTTATGCTGTGCGTTCCCGTCTGTGTTTGCATATCTGCATTCTCCTTCTTAGTCTGAATTACTCAATAAAATATGGTTGATAAATAATAACTACTTTACCCCAAAAGGCAATGATCCGTCCCAGCCATCCCGGAAAAAAAGAAGATCCCCTTAAGCACGACATGATATCAATCTGAATATAATGATCGTGCCTCATGGCCCGGGCCCACTCATGAAACTTTAGTCTCCTCTTGTACCTCAAACAATCACAAGGAGCAAAACCTTATCGATGTCATCATCCCTCATAAAAACAAGGATCTCGAATGATTTCACCCTTCCATCTGGTGAATTAAAACACTGGCCGCCTTGACGGCGAACTCCGCTTTGCTATATGATTCTTCCTGGTTACATGATGCTTTTTTGATCTGTTGGACAAGGGTTGCAACAGTAGATGAACGGGAAGGGAATAACCTCTATTTCTGTTATCACGAAAAAGCTCTTTTTTATCCTTTTTTCAGGAGGCCTGTTGTGAAAAATAGCATTAACACATTGGTAGTTATCCTTCTCTTTTCTCTGTTAGCAGTCCCGGCCTTTGCGGAGATGTCACCCGAGCAACTCGCTGCCGAATCCGAAGCGTACGTCAAAACTACCGCCAAAGACACCCCCACCATGCCAGCGACCATTGTCGCAAAAGTCGAGGAAGCTTGCACCCTCCTGGCAAAGGAAGGACCGGCCGCCTTCCCAAAGTTTAAGGGGAAAGGGAGTTCTTTCCTGTTTGAAGGGACCTATGTCTGGATTCACAATCTCAAAGACACCAAAATGCTCATGCATCCGATTAAATACAAAATGGAAGGCAACGACCTCATCGGCCTGAAGGATGAGAAAGGCAAACGCTTCTTTGTGGCGATGAACAATGTCGCCAATGAGAAGGGGCAGGGATGGGTAGAGTACTTCTGGCCGGTTCCCGCGACCAAAGAAATCGTTCGCAAGGTCTCTTTTGTTAAAAAATGCACCATGGCAGACGGCTCAGATGTCGTCATCGGTTCCGGCATCTACAATGGTGACCCTGCGGCCATTGCCAAACTGGAGATTAATTAAAAGATAGGCGGGGAAAATGGTGCCCCCCGGTTTTCGGCCTGCATTTCGGTTCAGGCTTCCCCCCGGCTCTTTCCTTATCAAGCTGAATTAACCAGATTATCATATCTTCATAAACCCATGGGGTGCGGACCGCATGGGTTTCTTTTAGCTACCGCGATTCGAACGGGACTCTAACCATGACGTTTTCTCTCCTTGCACAAAGCCTGAAAGCCAGACTCTACGGATTAGTTCTCTTTGCAATCGTGATTATTCTGGTGCTTGTAGGGACCGGAATCCATTACTATGGCAATATCAACAAGGCCAATACGACCAAGGCTGACTTCAATAGGCTCATTACCATTCTCCAAGATGCACGAATAGCCGAGAAGACCTATCTGCAATTTTTCTCCGAGGAAATGAAAAGCCAGTTCGAACAGCTCTCCCAAGATATCGACAAGACCTTCGCCCCCCTCTCCCAGAAAAATAGCGATCAGGAAATCACCAAACATTTCTCCTCTGCAAGAGCTCTGTTCAGCCAGTACCAACAGGTTTTCAGCGAAATGGTAAAGGTCCACAGTCAACAGGAATTACTAAAAAAAGACATGATACAGCCCCTGCTCCGAGCCTTGGAACTGCTGGGGATGCTTCAGGGAGACATGGAGAGCCGTCAAGCATCGTTGCAGATGGAGGGCGAAGACCTTAGCCCTGGAGAAAACGAGATGCTGAACATCACCCGAGACTGCAAGATTGGATTTCTTCAATTGCAAAGTTTGCAGTTCCAGTTCCTTCTTTCTGGAGATACCACACTGATTGCCTCGTTTAAAAAGGTCACCGATAATCTTGTCAATTCTTCAATCCCGGGGTTGCACGAAACCTCTATCGCTCTCAAAAATGCTAAATACCTTCAATATAGCAAAGATATCAAGGGAACGGTGCAATCCTTTCTCAAGTTGGTCGAACAATCCTTGTCCTTGGGCGTTAAAGAACGCGAAATCATCAAACAATTGGATAACACGGGCAAGAAGGCTATTGCGCCTGTGGAGGCAGTGGTCAACCTGACCAATACCATTATCGCCGCCCAGACCAAATCAGCAGTGACCGCCATTACGATTATTGTAGCCATTGGTATCGCGACATTCCTTGGCCTCTCCTTCTTCCTAGTTATCGCAATCACTAAGCCACTCAATCAGGTGGTAGCGGGATTAAAAGACATTGCCGAAGGTGAGGGGGATCTCACCCATAGGCTCGAGGTGAAAAGCCAGGATGAAATGGGCGAACTTGCCAGGTGGTTCAATATATTCATCGAGAAGATACAGGTGGTGATCCGGGATGTTTCCCAAAATGCCGGTCTTCTCCAGGACTCCTCCCAGCAGTTGCTCGGCATTGCCAAGCAGATGTCATCCGGTGCCGACCAGACCTCCGGCAAGGCCAATACCGTAGCCACCGCCGGCGAGGAAATGAGCGCAAATATGGGATCGATGGCCTCTGCCATGGGCGAAGCCTCCGGCAATGTCAGCATGGTGGCCGCCGCCATCGAGGAGATGACGTCCACCATCAACCAGATCGCCGAGAATGCAGAGAAGGCAAGCAAGATAACCTCCGGTGCTGTCGCCCAGACCGAAAACGCTTCGGTTCAGATTAGCGAACTGGGTGAATCGGCGAAAAATATCGGCAAAGTCATTGAAACCATAACCGATATTTCCGAACAGGTGAATCTCTTGGCACTGAATGCCACCATCGAAGCGGCCCGGGCGGGTGAAGCAGGCAAGGGCTTTGCAGTCGTGGCCAATGAAATCAAAGAGCTGGCACGACAGACCTCAACCGCGACCAATGAGATCAAACAAAGAGTAGAAGGTATCCAGCATTCGACCAGGGGAACGGTGGCAGAGATTACCAACATCACCAAAGTGGTGAATGAGGTGAACCTTATTGTCGGGGTCATTGCCGGCGCAGTGGATGAACAATCCTCCGCCACCAAAGAGATTGCCAGTAATATCAGCCAAGCCGCAGCAGGGATCAACGATGTCAATCAGAATGTCTCCGAGGGGTCGGTGGTCTCTGCCCAGATAGCCCAGGATATTAGCGAGGTCAAGGATGCTGCTCAAATGATGTCCAGCAATAGCTTGCAGGTGGACCAGAGTGCCACAGCTCTCTCTAAACTAGCGGGGGAACTGAATGCCATGGTCCATAGATTCAAAGTATAAGATACTATGAGTTGCGCAGCAGAACCGTTGGCAAAAGTCTCCCCTCAATCGATTGAACGAGAGGTAAGCACGAGCTAGAAACTCGGAATAGAGAAAATGGCTTAACGGTTTCCCCCCTGCCAGTTGGCCGACTCGACAATGAGCAGTAGCTACACCGACTATCTCGTAAAATCGTATCAAACCCCTTGTGTTTTTCAAATTTTGGTTTATTCTTTTAATAATATTTCTCAACTTTTAACTTTAATTTTAAGGAGATGATCATGGCTCAAGAAACCAAAAAGGATGTATGCCCGACCTGTATGGGAAAAAAAGTGATCGACGGAGTTTGTGAGACCAGCAGTGAGTGGAAGGGGAAAAACGAAGATGGACAGGTCTGCACCCCTACCCAGGAATGTCCGACCTGCAAAGGAAAAGGATATGTAGAAGACTGATAACGCGCTTGTCAGGTGTCGGAATACTATTCGCCACCTTTGTCTGAATGAAAAAAACCGGGTTTCCATCAAACCAGCTTACAAAGGATTTGATAGGAAGAACCCGGTTTTTTTTGTGTCATGACATCAAGGGGTTAAAAAAACACTCAAGAGCTGCAAACAATCCATACGCTTGGGTGTTTTTTCCTCACCTGCAAAATCATAACTCTCATTACAGGGGTTTATGAGCATCCATGTGCATCACCAAATCCAGCATCCGGTTGGAATACCCCCATTCGTTGTCATACCAGCTCATGATTTTGATGGAAGTTCCCAGTACCTTGGTGCAGAGGCCATCGACAATTGAGGAATGCGGGTCGCCCTGGAAGTCAATCGACACCAGAGGCTCTTCGGTATACCGTAGATACCTGTTGGCGGCTGCGGCAAGGGCCTTGTTGACCTCCAAAACCGTTGTTTCACGCTCAACCTCGATCACAACATCAACAAGGGAAACATCCGGAACGGGGACTCGGACAGCCAGTCCGTCGAACTTATTTTTCAACTCCGGGATGACCAACGCCACGGCTGCTGCCGCACCGGTTTTTGTTGGCACCATCGACATCCCCGCAGCGCGGGCCCTTCGGAGATCGGAGTGGGGGAAATCCAGCAACCGCTGATCACCCGTGTAGGCATGCACCGTTGTCATCAACCCTCTTTTTATTCCAAAATTATCCAAAATAACCTGGGCAACTGGGGCGAGACAGTTAGTTGTGCAAGAGGCGTTAGACACCACATGATGCTCGGTTGGATCGTATTCATCCTCGTTGACCCCCATGACAATGGTTTTCACCTCGCCTTTGGCAGGGGCGGAGATAATGACCTTGGCCGCTCCGGCATCAATGTGGGCCTTGGCAGACTCCATGTCACAAAAGAGCCCTGTACATTCGAGTACATATTCAGCGCCTAGACTCGCCCAAGGAATTTCGATCGGCTTGCGATGGCTGGTTATCGGAATCACCTTACCATCCACGACGATACTGTTCTCCGCAGCTTGAATCTGTTGTTCGGAAACCCCCATAATAGAATCATATTTCACCAGATGGGCGATGGTCTTCACATCGGTAAGATCATTGATCCCGACAATTTCAATATCGGCAAAGGCGGGATCCTTACTGAGCGCCCTGAAGATGTTTCTTCCGATTCTGCCGAATCCATTAATACCAACTTTTATAGCCATGACATTCCCCTCCTTTCAAAAAATTCCGGATTAGGTACCTTTCATTATCCAACGAGCCTCCCCGGATTATTCCGAAGGATGGCTTTAAGGTGTGCAATTTTGGTGATAGCTTTGTCGCAATGTAAGTCACAGGAGAGAGCTCTCTGATACATGCCCCGTGATTGCCGTTACCATTGCCCCTGCAAATAACTCGGCCCAGCCATTCAAAAAAAAGTTCCCCGGCCAGAAAAAAGATCGTTGGAGATCACGTCCAACGGCTCCCGCCAGAGCTCCCCTACCACATCTTCCTGCTCCGCAAGCAGCTTGTACATCAATGTATTTTCAACCAGCTCGGGATGCGTGATCCTGAGAAGACAGGGCACCAGGCCGAAAAAAGAAGATCCGTTCCATCTGGCGGGCCAGAGCCCCGTGATACGCCTCAGCAACACTCCGAAGTCGACCATTTGAGCAATAGCGGGGTAATTGACGAGACCGTATATCGGTGCGATCATCAAGACTGTTGAGCGCAACGACTGTTGAACCGTACTTTTTGAGCAGGTTGAAGTTTTCCTTGAGTTTCATGACCTCATCAAACAGGGAGCCGATCAACCAGTCGACAAGAACACCGTGGAGACGCTGCTCGTGCTTTTCCCGCAGCCAGCCCTGAGGGCAGAGATCTTTCAATTACCGGAGCAGACAATTGTTCTTTTCTGTGCCGACCATGGCGGTCAACTGCTGCTGCAATTTGACCTGAATGGCATCTCCCCACCGACGATGCTCACTGTTACTTGCCGATTTTCTCTGTTAACAATGCCGACAAGATACCTGCCCCAGAGTCTGTGGTACCAGCCGATGAGATAAGATCAAACACACCTGCGGACGAAATGATCTCTCCGGCTGCGAAACCAGTCTCTTTCAATCGCCACTGATACCGTAATCATGGCACATGAGGCCATCATTCCTCCTCCCTACCACCCCGAGCAAGACATCTGCATCGCCTGTTGGTAAAGGAGGAGATAGGCATCCATCACCTTTTCCCAGGTATGACAGTGGTCAATCCGTTCTACCGCCGCCATTTGCATGGTCCGAAGCTTGTCGGGATCATGACGGTAAAGTGTCAATGCCCGTAGCATCGCAGCTGCCAGTGCCATGGATGAATTATTGCTGTAGGAGAAGCCAGTTTGCCCATCCAGGACCTTGACCAACCCGCCGACGCTATGAACGATCGGCAGATTACCCAGTAATTGGGCGATGTAATCGGTGAGGCCGCAGGGCTCATACCGGGAGGGAATAAGAAAAAAATCGCCGGCTGCATACACTTTGTTGGCCAGCAAGGGATCATATCCTTTGAGAAAGCAAACATTTCCATGGCCAATCCCAGAAGAAGCCAGCAGTTCCACCTGTTTTTCAAACTCCGATGCGCCGGAACCGAAGACAAGGAATTGAGACGATGGCTCCTGCCGCAACAGCTCAACAGTGGCCTGAATGAGGATATCCACCCCTTTTTGCGCAGTTAACCGGCCAATAAAGGTGAAAAGTGGCAGCTCCGGCGATACAACCAGGGTACCGAACTGCTTCACCGTCTCCCATGCCCCCTCGGCAGCGATTCGTGCGAGCAGGGCTGTCTTGCAGTCTCTCTTGCCATCGGTCTCTCCCTTGCGGATATCAAATCCAGCCGCCAGCCCCAGCAATTCAGGCCGAGTGGGATCAAAAGAAGCAGGATCAACGCCGTTGGTAATACCGGCCAGAGATACCCCATGTTCCAAAAGGGTATGCCCCAGCCAGCCCGTGCGTGCATCGTCGGGGGTCTGCTGCAGTTCCCGGCCATAATTCTCGCTGACCGTATTGAGCACCGCATACTTCGAGGCCGCCATAAACGGGTCAAAACTTCCTCCGAGTCTGCCCGACATAACAACCCGTTTGGGCAGACCAGTTACGGTGCGGGCGAACTCCAGATCGTCGACCTCCTGGTGATACCCCAATCCCGCATTGTGTATGGTAACCACCGCGCCGGTCCGACGGAAGTACGGGCGATATCCGCTATTCTCCCGCATCATTGCCGGTAAGATGGCAGCGTGTCCATCCTGGCAATGAATGACATCGGGGCGTTCATCGAGCAGGATCATCAAATCCAGGGCTGTTTTCTGAAGAAGAATGTTCATGGCGAAGTAATCGAAATGGCCCCCTCCTCTACGCTGCCACGCGACTTCCAGCTCATCCTCATCGGTATAGGTATAGACTCCACGCTTGGTTGCAAAACGATCCGCTTCCACCAGAAAGACGGTGACGCCGTTGAGATCGGCCTGCCAGATGGCCACTGTTTCCCGCCGCTCCTCAGTGGCATAATTCATATCAATCTCAAAAACAGAGGCATATCGACGGCCGCAGATTCGGCCGCTGTTCTGACCCATTTCGGCTAATGAGAAACCGAGATGGGCAGCTTCCATGAATCCGTATCGAGGCAGGATGACCTTAACCGAGCAATCGCCATGGGCCACCAGCGTTTCCGCAAGTTGGCGGCAAACATCTTTGACCCCACCCGCACCGGCCAGTCCGTCATATTCCCTGGTCACCATCCACACTGACCGGATTGCTCTGTTATTGTCTTCGGGCTTCACCTTTTTTACCTTATTTCGCTGTGCGAATCTGGTTCATTGCGCTCTGCAATATGCGCAGCTCCATCTCTCTTCAATGAGTCAGAATGCATCTGTTTGATAATGCTCTCCACCAAAGCTTCCAGTCCCGTGCCATCAGTTGCAAGATGCAAGTCCGAACCGGCCGAATACAAAGGAGACCGTCTTCGCAAAAGTTCCTCTATTTCCTCACCAGGAGGACTGCCAGTCAGGGATGGACGTTGCCCCGCCGATGTGGGGTCATCGTTCATCCGCTGCCTGATGGTTGCGACAGCGGCATCGAGCCAGACAACATAACAACAGGACCGAATTCGTTGCCATTCCGCCTGGTGCTCAATAGCCCCGCCCCCGGTTGCCAAGACCGTCTGCGCCATACCCGGTACTTCCATGAGCAACTGGCGTTCTGCCTGCCGAAAAAAAGGCCAGCCATGGCGAACGACAATATCAGCAATGGGAGCGCCCATCCTTTCGCAAAGCAGGACATCAGTATCAATAAAGGTATACCCGAGCTTTTCTGCAAGCATTCTCCCAACCGAAGATTTTCCCGTCGCCCGGAACCCGGTCAGGACAATATTCTTTGATTTTTCATTCATAAATTCAAGTATAACATAAATGAAATTTCATGTGCTCTTCAAGGAGAAAGCTACAATCGAATTTTTTTCTTTTCTTTTTAATATTCTATCCTTACTGTTATCACTTAAATGTCACATTGACCGCTTCCCCCGGATAGGACTATGGAATATAAAGATTATTATCAAATACTGGGCGTTACCCGCGATGCCACCCAGGATCAGATTAAACAGGCTTATCGCAAGGTTGCCCGGAAATTTCACCCCGACATCAGCAAGGAACCAGATGCCGAAGCTAAATTCAAGAGTGCCGGCGAGGCTTATGAGGTTCTGAAAGATCCTGAAAAAAGGGCAGCCTACGACAAATTCGGCGCCAATTGGCGCGATGGCGAAAATTTTGAACCGCCTCCCAACTGGGACGCAGGTTTCGAGTTTCGGGGTGCGGGGTACACAGGTGGAGACACTACGGGATTCAGTGATTTTTTCGAGTCATTGTTCGGTCGCGAGCACACAAGTGGTCGACAGCAGCATGTCTTCCGGAGGAAAGGAGAGGACCAGCATGCCAAAATCATTATCACCCTGGCAGATGCTTACAATGGGGCGAGACAGAGCATTACCCTGTCCCGCCCGGTAGTCGACAGCAACGGTCATGTCAACACCAGCCCCCACAGGCTGCATGTCGTTATACCCAAAGGGATTATCGAAGGACAACGAATACGCCTTGAAGGACAAGGGCTGCCGGGATACGGTGGCAGTGCACCCGGCGACCTGTTTCTGGAGATTGCCTTTCAAGAAGATCGTTTTTTTCACGCTGAAAAAAGAGATCTTCACCTTACCCTGCCGATTGCTCCCTGGGAGGCGGCATTGGGGGCAACCCTCACCGTACCCACCCTTGGCGGCAACGTCCAGTTGAAGATACCGCCGGGATCGCAAGGAGGCAAAAAACTCCGCCTCAAGGGCAAGGGGTTGTCCACGGATGGTCATCAAGGGGACCAGATCGTCACCTTGCAGATTGTTGTGCCCGAGGCAAAAACCGAAGAACAGCGTGCGCTTTACAAAACCATGGCGGAAAAGATACCGTTCAACCCTCGTTCCGAACTGGGGATCTGATATGACCGAACAAAAAACATACATCCAGGGTCTGGTCCTGAATGAGGAAACCCGCTGTTCCCTTGCTGATCTCTGCAGATTCTGCGGCGTTAATGCTGAAATCATCCACGACATGATCGAAGAAGGTGTCATTGACCCCGAAGGACTCTCGCCACGCGAATGGCGCTTTACTTATATTGCGATCAAAAGGGTGCAGACCGCAGTCAGACTCCAACAGGACCTCCGCGTCAACCTGCCGGGCTGTGCCTTGGCACTTGACCTGCTGGACGAACTGGAAGAATTGCGACGGTTATCGCGCCGTAATTGACTTCGCAGAGAGACGGCCCTTCTCCTTTCAACCCGATCCGTGAATCTCCTTATCCCCACTCTCGACCATCTGCAGCTCTCCTCGTTTTTAGTAGGAGGAACGACGGGTATTGTTCTTGCCCTCATTGTTTTTCTCCTTACCTACAACAAGTCCCAGCGGCAACAGCTCACCCTCTCCCTCCGCCTGGAGCGGCTGCGGGAAGAATCTCGCTATTTCGAGCAGGAGATGCATAGGCTGCGGTTAGAGCGCAACGAACTAGCTAAAGAATGCCGGGCAATCGATGCCGATAACGCCTCGCTGCAAACCTCCTGCGACGCAATGCGACAGCAGGTGGAAGAACGGGAGATACTACTGGCTGAGGCCCGCAAGCAGATAGAACAAGATTTCCAGTTCCTCGCCGGAAAAATAATCAGCGAAAAGGGCGAGCTGCTCAACAAACAACACGAATCGGCCCTGACCTTGCTGCTCCGCCCCTTCCATGATCAGCTGCATGAGTTCAAGAAAAAGGTGGAAGATGTGTATGATCGGGATTCGCGGGATCGGGTGTCCATGATCAAAGAGATTGAGCATCTTAAACAACTCAATCAACAGGTCAGCTCGGATGCTGCTAATCTGGCCGCTGCGCTACGGGGTAAAAGCAAACTTCAGGGGCTCTGGGGTGAAATGGTTCTGACCAAGCTTCTTGAAGCCTCAGGGCTGCGGAGCGGCAAAGAATTTGCCGTTCAGGTAAGTCTCAAAACCAGCGAAGGAGCAAACAACCAGCCCGATGTGCTGGTATATCTTCCCGAAAATCGAACAGTCATCATCGACGCTAAAGTTTCGCTTAAGGCCTTCATGGAAGCCCATGAAGCGCAAGATGACAACCAAAAACGCCAATGCATCAAACAGCATATTGACTCCATTAAAAAACATATCCACTCACTGGCCGCCAAACAGTATCATCAACTCACGAATTCCGGTTCGCTTGATTTCGTTCTGCTGTTCATTCCGATTGAAGGCGCTTTCCAACTAGCCGTGGAGCAAGAGCCGGAATTACTCACTAACGCCATGCACCGGAAGATAATCCTGACCAGCCCATCGACCCTGCTGGCTATCCTCAAGACGATTCACCACCTGTGGCGTATGGACGAACAGAATCGCAATAGTTTAATCATTGCCAAACAAGCGGGGAGTCTTTATGATAAATTCGTTGGTTTTGCCGAGGCGTTCGAGGAGATCGGGCTCCGTCTCAATCAGACCCAGCAGGCCTGGCACACAACAAAAAATCGATTAACTTCAGGGCAGGGCAATCTGATCGCCAGGACCGAAGCGCTGAAACGCTTGGGAGTACAGTCGAGCAAAGAACTGCCAGACTCCCTCAAACACGCATCATCCCCTCAAGGAGAAATAGTATGAAACATCTCAATATTTTCGCACTGCTTTTTCTACTGGTCCTTTCTTCCTGCGCCACTAAAGGCCAGACGGGAGCTGTGGGAGGAGCTGCGGCCGGCGCCCTCGTTGGCCAGGCGATCGGTCATAACACCGGGGCAACGTTGATCGGTGCTGCGGTGGGCGGTATGCTCGGCTACATTGTCGGCAATGAAATGGACAAGTACGACAGAGAACAACTGAATCATTCCTATGAGCGGGGCACGTCCAACCAGCATACCTCCTGGGTCAATCCGGATACAGGCAACCAGTATACGGTTACCCCTCAACCAGCTTATCAAAACCCATCAAACCAGCGGGTGTGCAGAAAGGCTGAAATCGAAGCTGTCATCGACGGTAAACCGCAAAGAACGTACAGTACTGCCTGTCGAGACCAATCTGGACGTTGGGAGTTACAGCAATAACCACCTCAAACTGCAAGGGTTGTGATGTCAAAAGGTGAATTACCTGTCGCCAGTGCAGGCCGACGGGAAATGATTGACCTGACCGGACGGGTACAGCAGGCGGTGTCTGCAAGTGGTATCGATGAAGGGATCTGTTTCCTGTACAATCCCCATACAACTGCAGGGCTTATCATCAATGAGGGGGCGGATCCGGATGTGCAGCGGGATATTCTCGGTGGCCTCGACCTGATCGTCCCCTCCGATTATCCATATCTTCATATTGAAGGCAATTCTCCCGCCCATCTGATGACCACCCTGACAGGCTCATCCGTTACCGTGTTTATCGAACAGGGGCGGTTGCGGCTTGGAACCTGGCAACGGATCTTTTTCTGCGAATTTGACGGGCCACGGGACCGCACGGTCCGGTGGAAAATAATCGAGGGATAAACTCTGGCCCAACGAGAATACCCATGTACTTTGGAATTAATCGCACCACGGATGAGCAATCCCTCATTACCTTTCTGCAACACTTCAGTGATGACCGCCTCACCCATGAGCTCATCCCCCGCATGACGGAACAAGAGATTCATCAACTCATCGATCTGTTAACAGGAATCATGAAAAACCACCTGAGCGGTGAGGAATACCACACCCTCTTTCTTGGCGAAGAACATCACCACGGCTGATCGACAACAGCGGTTGCCCTAACCATTTCTCGGCTAAAACCAACATGCATTCACTTGTCAATCTGCGTGATTTTCTCGAACTGCTGCGCAAAAACGACCAACTGCTTACCATCGACGCCCCGGTCGATCCCTATCTTGAAATAGCAGAAATACATCGCCGAGTTATCGCAAAAGGCGGCCCTGCCCTGTTGTTCACCAAGGTCAAGGGTTCCGCCTTCCCTGTGGTCACCAATCTTTTCGGCTCCAAGCACCGTTTGGAACTGGCGTTTGGACGTCGGCCACTTGATTTTGTCCGTAGCTTGGTTGACTTGGTGGAAAACTCGATGCCGCCGTCGCTCTCTTCGCTGTGGAATTCCCGTTCCCTCGTCACCCAGGGGCTCAAGGTCGGACTCAAACAGGTCAAAAACGGCCCCATACTTGACTGTTGCCAACACCCCGCCCGCTTGACCGACCTGCCGATGCTCACCTCCTGGCAATCGGATGGTGGGGCCTTTGTCACCCTGCCGCTTGTCTACACCGAGCATCCCGATGGACTGGGCCACAATCTCGGCATGTACCGTATCCAGCGGTATGACGACACGACCACCGGTGTCCATTGGCAGATTCACAAAGGTGGTGGTTATCATTATTTTGCTGCCGAGCAGAAAAACCAAGCGCTCCCTTTAACACTCTACATCGGCGGCCCTCCCGCTCTGATGCTGGCGGCTATCGCCCCTCTTCCCGAAAATATTCCGGAATTGATCCTTGCCTCGCTGCTCCAAGGGAAAAAGCTGCAAATGACAGCTGATCCCAGGGGAGGACATCACCTGGTGGCAGAGGCCGAATTTGCGATAAAGGGCCATGTCGCGCCCCACATCAGGCAGCCCGAGGGACCTTTTGGCGACCATTACGGCTATAATTCACTGCAACATGACTACCCGGTGTTCCAGACCACTCATCTCTACCATCGCAAGAATGCCATCTACCCAGCCACGGTTGTCGGGCGCCCCAGACAGGAAGATTATTTCATCGGCGATTTTCTCCAGGATCTTCTCTCACCGCTCTTTCCCTTGGTAATGAAAGGGGTTATCCAGTTGAAGTCCTTCGGAGAAACAGGTTTTCACTGTTTGGCTGCAGCCAGAGTTGCTGATCGGTATCCACGGGAAGCCTTTGCCGCCGGTCTTCGCATCCTCGGTGAGGGTCAGCTCTCGCTCACCAAGTTTCTCTTGGTCACCGATGGCAGCATTGATGTCTCCCATTTCCCCCGGCTTTGGCAGCATATTCTGGAACGTATACAATGGGATCGGGATCTCTTTGTGTTCGCCAACGTCTCCCAGGACACGCTCGATTATACCGGGCCATCGGTCAATAAAGGATCCAAGGCCATGATGCTTGGCTTGGGACAGGCAAAATGCCGTGAACTCCCCCTCGAGTTTTCAGGGACGCTGCCGCAACAATGCGATCGGCCGACCGTGTATCTGCCCGGTACCTTGGTAGTCCAGGGTCCTTCTTATGAATCCTCACCGGATCTAGCCGCCGATTTAGCCCAATTCCCGGGTGTTTCCGCCTGGCCCGTTATCCTGCTGGTCGACTCAACCTCTGCTGCGACCAGCTCCCTGCAAGAATTTCTCTGGACTTTTTTTACTCGGTTCGAGCCTGCAGCCGATATTCATGGCCGAATACAATCCGTGCGCCGATTTCACGTAGGCCTTGAACCTCCTATTGTCTTTGACTGTAGGATGAAGCCCTGGTACACCGACATCCTTGAGGTGGATCCGGCTACCAAGCAACAGGTCGACGCAAGAATCGAGACACTCCTGCCCCCTCAGTACCGATAATTCGATTATCGCTAACCCTGACCCGGCCTTTGACGACGCCTAGGCTTCTCTTTTGAATCACGACTGGAAGCAGACATGGAAGAACGGTTACAAAAAATCCTTGCCAAGGCAGGCATTGCCTCCCGGCGCCAGGCCGAACAACTGATCCGTGACGGACGGATTCGACTTAATGGACAGGTCGTCAATGAAATGGGCCTCAAGGTAAACCCGACCCGGGATACGATCACCTGCGATGGCAAGCAGATCAATCTCGAACAAAAGATGTATATTCTGCTCAACAAACCCGCCGGATATGTCACCACTTTGGCCGACCCGCAAGGGCGACCCGTTGTTTCCGACCTTGTCGCACATATTCCGCTACGACTGTTCCCCGTTGGTCGTCTTGACCTTGAAACCGAGGGAGCCCTGCTCATGACCAACGATGGCGAAATGGGCAATGCTATTCTCCACCCACGATTTGAGGTAAACAAAACCTACGAAGCCACGGTCTTCGGTTCACCCGCCCCCGAAAAACTCAAGCTCCTCGAGCTGGGTGTAGAAATCGAGGGCGTAAAAACCAGACCAGCAGCAATCCGGGTGCTCAAAAGGCGTAAGGATCAAACCGTGGTCGAGATAATCATTCATGAAGGAAAGAAGCGACAGGTGCGAAAAATGTTCCAAACAATCAATCATCGCGTTCTGCACTTGAGAAGAACAGCTTACGGCAATCTCCGATTGGGCGCCCTTGCTGTCGGAAAATACCGGATTCTGACACCAGAAGATCTAAAAAGAATTTTTTCTGGAAAAATCCCCTTTACAATCAAAAACATACCTGCTTAAATTTCAACAGCTACCTGGAACCTGTTCTGTTCTTAACTTTTCCAAAATTCCTCGCCGGTTTCCAGGTGAAAAGCCAGATGTTTTTCAGTTAATCCGTAGAGGATCTTGCAGGGAGAGACAAGTATGAACAAATCCGAATTGATTGAAGCCTTGGCCGAAGCGATGAACATTCCTGTACGAGAAGCCGCCTCGATAACCAATACGATCATTGAAACGATGAGTGACGCACTTGCCAAGGGTGAATCCATAGAAATTCGAGGGTTTGGCAGCTTTGTTGTCAAGGAATATGAATCGTACACCGGCCGCAATCCAAAAACCGGTGAGAAAATAAAAGTTAAACCCAAAAAACTGCCTTTTTTTAAGGTGGGCAAGGATTTGCGCGAACAGGTTAATAAACTTAGCGATAAATAATCATCTTTCCCGCAGGATCAACTATTTCCCGCTACATCGATCACTTCGCCGACCAAATCATAGGTATGCGCCTCGGTGATTCGCACGGAGACGATATCACCGGGGTGTACCTGTCCTGAGGTTATATACACGCAGCCGTCAATATCCGGTGCCTGAAACCGGCTGCGACCTTCCAGAAGCAGCTCGCTTTCTCTACTGACCCCTTCTATCAATACGGGCTCCACGCGCCCAACAAACCTCTGTTGGAGGCCTGCGCTGATTTCAGCCTGCGTTTCCATGACCCACTGATACCGAGCTGTACTTTCTTCATCCGAGACTTTGTGCGAAAACGTTGCGGCATTACTGCCTTCCTCGTCCTGATATTGAAAAACACCGACGTGATCAAGCTGCCAAACTTTCAGGGCTTCCACCAGCAGCGCCACATCGGCCTCCGTTTCTCCGGGGAAGCCGATCAGCATGGTAGTGCGGATCGCGCAACCGGGGACATACCGCCGGATTCGTCGCACCAGATCATCTAGAACAGCCTGATCGTAATGGCGGTTCATGGCATGCAGAACCCGATCACTGACGTGCTGAAAAGGAATGTCGAGATAGGGCAGGATGCGCGGTTGCGAAGCCATTAACTGCAAAAGTGCGTCAACAACATGGGAGGGATAGAGATATAAAAGACGAAACCAGGGAATAGTGGTGCTCCCCATCAGTGTTTCGAGCAGATGGACCAGATTAAAGCCACTCCCCAGATCGTTGCCATAGGCGGTGAGATCCTGCGCGATCAGCGAGAGTTCTTTGACCCCTGATTTTTGTAAAACCCCGGCTTCAGCGACAAGATCGACTACCGTTCGACTGCGGAGTTGCCCGCGTATAGAAGGTATCATGCAGTAGGCGCAATGGTTGTCGCAGCCTTCGGTAATTTTCAGGTACGAACGGAAAAAGGGTGTTGAAACCCGTCGCGGAACCCCACTGTTCATCACATAAACGGCTGGACCGGGATTCGTAACGATCCGCTGGCCGGAAGATATTTCATTGATCAGCCGATCGATACGGGGAAAATCATCCAGTCCAACAAAAAGATCCACCTCCGGCATTTCGGCCAACAGATCCAGGCCATACCGCTGCACCATACAACCGGTAACCACCAGCAATTTTGTCGGATCATCCTCTTTATACGCGGCCAGTCGGAAAATCTCGTCTATCGCCTCCTCGACCGCTGGGCGGATGAATCCACAGGTGTTGACCAGCAAAAGCGATGCCTCCTCCGGCGACGCGGCAACGGTATACCCTTCCTGTTCCAAGGTGGCGAGCATCACTTCAGAATCGACAAGATTCTTGGGACACCCCAAACTAACCAAATATACTATTTTCATGTCGGTATAACCTCACCGGACTGAATGAAGGCGCAGAGTCTATCGAGCAGGTTTTTGGAATCCGCGCGAAAAGATTTATGAGCAATTTGGGATGCCCACTCCTGATGAAACAACTCGTCTGAAACTAACATAACTGCAGTCAGGCTCACATGGCGGAAGGAAGCAACAGCCCGGATTGCGGCATACTCCATATCCACAGCCATAACGCCCTGAGAGCCGTATCTCTGGATTTTCTCCTTGGTTTCTCGGTAAACGGCATCGGTTGTCCAGATCGGTCCCTGCTTAGGTTTGAATCCCCAGGTAGTTAAGGCGGCGATCATCCTTATTTGCAAAGAGTCATCCTGTGGAGCAGCAGAATGCTGGTAATGAGCGCTGGTTCCTTCCTCACTCAAAGCACTTGTCGGCACAAAAATATCGCCAAGGCGAAGCGCGGACAGCAGAGCCCCGCACCAACCATAAAGTATGATCCGGGTTGCCCCTAACGCTATGATTTTTTCCAGACAGATCGCAGCCATGGGAGCGCCAACAGCTGGACCAGCAAGGAACAGGGCTTTACCGCAATACAAGTTGGAATTGAAAAGAAAATGCCGCTGCAAATCATAACGTTTCGCAAGCACGGGAAAACAGGAAGTATCCGACGGATTGACCGCGAGTATTCCAACAGAAGGAAGTCGCGGTTCTCCTTTGATTCGTTGAGGATTGATAACGCAGATGGTCATTGCTGGAAGATATCAATAAAAAAGGGCTACGGCAATAGCCGCAGCCCTTTGTAAGGCATTTCCTTCTTGTCGATCGGAATTATAGGCCGAGCGCAGTTTTGAAGGGATTGGCATACAGCAGGATGAAAGCGATAACCAAACCATAAATGGCAATGGACTCGCAAAGAGCCATACCGAGAATCATGGTGGTGGTAATGGCACCCTTGGCTTCAGGATTACGGGCAACGCCGTCACAAGCACCACGCAGACCATTTCCCATACCGATGCCTGCGCCATGTCCGGCCAAGCCGATACTGAGAGCAGCGCCGATACAAATCAAAGCAAGACTAAGTTTATCCATTGTTTTGTTCCTCCGTACTAAAAGTTATATAAAAGTTGGCCTTCTTCTCCGTTGAACGGAAATCGTATAATCAAATTAATGGGCGTGTTCCATGGCCCCTGCGCAATAGAGTACGGCGAGCAGGACGAAAACAACAGCCTGGATAACCGAAACCAGCACCCCCAAGCACAAAATAGGTAGTGGCGCAAAGAAGGCACCGGCCAGCATGAAAAGCACGGCTAGCAGAACCTCTTTGGCAAAAATATTTCCAAAAAGACGCATGGAAAGGGAGATCAATCGAGCGAAGTTACTGATCATTTCCAAAATGAACATGAAGGGCGCCAATATTGGGCTTGGTCCCATGAAGTGTTTATAATAACCAAGCCCGTGGTATTTGAATCCGAGTACATGATGGGTGACCCAGACGATGATAGTCATGGCCAAGGTAATATTAAGATTAGACGTTGGTGACATGAAGCCAGGTATAAGCCCGATGATGTTGGCAAGAATAATATAGAAGAAAAAAGTAGCCATCATGGGGAACAGCATTTTGGCTCCCTTCTCGCCGAGATTTTCGGCGAAAAAGTTCATCAATCCGCCAATAATAGCTTCCCAAAAATTCTGGCCACTTCCCGGCACCATTTCCATCTTCCCCAAGGTCAGCTTGGGTACTATGATGAGAAAAGCCATGACCATCCAAGTGTAGGTCATATACGGTTCACACAACTTTTCCAGGAGTGTATGGCCGACCGGGGTATGAGGAACCGGCAATCCTAACGCTTCCAGAATCAATGAAATAAATAATATCGGATGTTCCATGACCTACACTCTCCTCAAACTTTGCTCGGCATCCAGCATTTTCCTGTGCTCAAGCCGATAATAACAACACTGAACATAACTGTGGTTAGCCCTAAGGTTAACCCTATCACATCGATCGCTACCTGCGCGGCCACTACAAACAATAATAAACCAAGCACAACCAGGCGGGCATAAAATTTCAGAAGGAACCGGGTTTTTTCCACTCCGGTAGCAGCTTCCCGATTACCTTCGATGTCGCCCACCCTCCGCATCAGCCGCTGGATATCCTGCTTGAGCAACCAAAAACTCACATTGACCAACACGCCACCGATCAAAACCGATCGGGCGAAGGGCCAACCGTAGATACACCATCCGCAAACCGCCAACACGATCAACAACAGCCCACTGCAGATCATCACATTCCGAACAACAGGAATTTCAGGCTCGGCAGCACGACCACTCACTACTTTGCATTGCTTATTCATCCTTGATCTTCCTGGTCAGTTCCCAGAGATTTTTAAAGCCAGCCAGGATGCCAAAGCCAAAAAAAATAAAGGTAAGATAAGGTGCCGTTTTACCCGCAAAAACCTTATTGTCAAGTGCCCAACCCATACCAAAGCCAATAAGAATGGAAAAGACGAAGGTCATACCCACATGGCTGTAGGTCGCTAACTGCCTGAACATTTCCCTGCGATCTTCAGACATTCATTCCCCCTTCCCCGCCATCCGGCACATAATAACCGACGGTACAGGTATCATGCACAACCGGCAAGCGCAATATTTTTTTAATCAAACCATCAATTTTTTGAATGATGATTCAGTCAGACTCAGTGCTTTTTCCAAATGAATCCGATCATGTGCAGCCGATATAAAAGCAGCTTCAAACTGGGAAGGCGCAAGCCAGACCCCGCCAGCCTGCATGTATCGAAAATACTGACCGTACATGGTAGTGTCAGCCTGCATCGCTGACTCAAAATCCGTAACCGGACCCGGGGTGAAAAAACAGGTCATCATGGAACCGATGCGGTTCAAGGTAGCCGGGACCGAAGACGCTGCCACAAGCCTTTCCATTTGGCTGCCAAACCAGACGCTTTTCTCTTCCAATTCGGTATAAAAATCTGGTCTGCTGACAACCTTGAGCATGGCAATTCCAGCGGCCATGGCCAAAGGATTGCCGGAGAGCGTCCCCGCCTGGTAGACAGGACCGTCCGGGGCTACCATATCCATGATTTCCCTTTTGCCGCCATATGCGCCAACAGGAAGCCCCCCGCCAATAATTTTGCCGAGGCAGGTCATGTCGGGAGTTATGCCGAAACGTTCTTGTGCGCCGCCCAAGGCAAGGCGAAATCCGGTAATGACTTCATCAAAAATCAGGACTATCCCGAGTTCACGGGTCAAGGCCCTGAGTTTGAGAAGAAAACTCATCTCTGGAACGACCACCCCCATATTCCCAGCAACTGGCTCGATAATGACGCAGGCTATATCGAGGTTTTCATCTCGTAGCGTCTGCTCCAGGATTGATTCATCGTTATATGGTATGGATAAGGTATTTCTGACGATAGCGTCAGGAACTCCAGGACTGCCCGATATCCCAAGGGTAATAACACCCGAGCCCGCTTTTACCAAAAAGGAGTCGGCGTGACCGTGGTAGCACCCGTCAAATTTAACGACCATGTTTCTACCGGTATATCCCCGAGCCAGCCGGATGGCACTCATGGTCGCCTCGGTACCGGAGTTGACAAACCGAACCTTTTGAAGCGAGGGAACAGCCGCACACACCATTTCGGCCAGTTCCACCTCCAAGGGTGAAGGCGCGCCAAAGCTGGTCCCATCGGTGGCCGTCTTTTGTATCGCTTCCACCACCTCCGGATGGGCGTGGCCAAGAATCATCGGTCCCCAGGAACCGACAAAATCAATGAACTCATTGCCATCAACGTCAGTGACCATGCACCCTGCCGCCTTTTTAATAAACAGCGGATCGCAGCCCACGGAACGGCATGCCCGGACCGGCGAATTAACCCCGCCGGGAATACTTTTTTTCGCCAGTGTAAAAAGATATGCTGATCGATCCGTTTTCATCTCGTTCCCTATGAAAAGCTGACAATGATTGAACTCTTGCTGCTTCAGCAATGCATTGCCTATATAGCATGGTAGTTTTTCGAATGTCAAAACCAAAAAGAAATCCGGAGATAACGAGCTTGACAGATTGCTAAAGATGTCAATTTTTTCTTGTCACCGATGGACACGCAAGGTAGAATGGCCTTTGATTCAGCTAACCACCACATAACCATCGAGAATTCATAAATTTTTTACTCAGCATTTTTTCGATGGCTATTCAAAAGGAGACATGAAGATGGCAAGCGACAAAGTAATACACATATCCGACAGTGAATTCGACACCAAGGTCATTGACAACGCCCTTCCTTGCCTGGTTGATTTCTGGGCGCCTTGGTGCGGTCCCTGCAAAGCTATTGGCCCGGTCATCGACGAACTGGCCTCCGAGTTTGATGGCAAAGTGGTCATAACCAAAATGAATGTGGACGAAAATCCGGCCACACCTGGAAGGTTCGGTATTCGTGCTATCCCGACGCTCATCCTCTTCAAGGGCGGCGAAGTTGTGGACCAGATCACCGGGGCTGTGGGTAAGTCCCAGCTCCAAGATCTCATCAAGAAAGCTATCTAAAAAATCTTCTTTTTCGGCACGGTTTTCGGCTCTCGGGTTAAAACCGTGCCTTCTTTTTGGCGGCATTGACCATGCAACAGGCACAGTATCAGCTGATTATCGTCGGCGGAGGGCCAGCGGGCTTGACGGCCGGGCTGTATGCTGCCCGTGGTCGCCTCAAGGTCTTGCTGATTGAAAAAGGCGCCACCGGGGGTCAGGTACTGGTGACGGACTGGGTCGATAATTATCCGGGATTCGCAGAAGGAATTTCCGGTTTTGATCTGATAGACAAGATGACCGCCCATGCTGATCGTTTTGGCCTGGAAAAGAAATTCGCTACTATCACATCCCTGAACCTGGTCGGTGACGTCAAGATGGTGACGCTAGATAGCGGCGAAATCATCACCGCTAGTACCATTATCCTCTGTACCGGGGCCAAGCCCCGTAGGCTTGACATTCCCGGCGAATACGAATTCAGAGGTCGTGGTGTTTCCTATTGCGCCACCTGTGACGGGCCTTTTTACCGAAACCAAGAAATCGCCGTTGTCGGAGGTGGCAATACCGCCATTCAAGATGCTCTTCACTTGACAAAATTTGCCACGAAAGTCACGGTTATTCACCGTCGGAGTGAACTGCGGGCAACAAAGATTCTCCAGGAAAAAGCCTTCTGCAACCAAAAAATCGATTTTCTCTGGAACACTCAGATTAAGGAGATCAGGGGCAGCAAGAACGGAGTGGAGGAACTTCTACTCAGACATCATGGTGGCGATGAATCTTTGCTGAAAGTGACTGGTATTTTTGTCTTGATTGGTATCGCCCCCAATAACGACCTCCTCCCCCTGGATCAACTCCAAACAGACCAAGCCGGATTCATCACCACCGACGAAGAAATGGCGACAACAATCCCCGGCATCTATGCCGCCGGAGATATCCGCAGCAAACGATCCCGGCAAATTATCAATGCCGCTGGAGAAGGTGCTGTCGCCGAGTTATCCGCTGAGCACTATCTCGGCAACCAGGCACCGGATCAACCTCTCAACTGCAGCGAATAGAGGATCATACCATGTTTCAATACAAACAGTCAGCCACTGGTTACAAACGTCTCCTCGTGGTTTTTCTGATACTCGCGGCGACCATGCTGACAAGCTGCTCATCGCTTAACGGCATGTTCAGCAAGTTATCCTTTGGCGAGGATGAAGATCCGAAATCACTGCCTCCGGAGACCTTGATTGTCCAGGGAATGGACGCCTACAATGTTGGCAATTACAGTGAGGCTATCAAGGCTTTCAAGGCCATTCTCGACGAGCACCCGTTCAGCGCCCAAGCCATGCTGGCCGAGTTGAAGGCCGCCGATGCCCATTATTATAATAAGCAATACACCGAGGCCAAAACTCTGTACAAGGAATTTGAGGAACGGCACCCCACCAACGAAGCCATACCCTATGTCATGTTCCAGATCGGCATGTGCGACTTCAGCCGCACTGATCGCATTGACCGGGACATTTCGGGACCACAGGATGCGATCAAATCCTTTACCCGATTGCTGCACACCTATCCCCAGTCACCCTATGCAAAAGAAGCCCAGGCAAGGATTAAGGACGCCAAGGAATTCCTTGTCAACCATGAGTATCTCGTCGCGGTTTTTTATGTCCGGACCGATCATTATGAAGAAGCAAAACATCGGCTGAAATATCTTCTCGCCATGTACCCCGACTCAAACATGGCTCCCCAGGCCAAGGCATTGCTAGAACAACTGCAGGCGGGTGAAAAACCCTCTTGGGGCATGAATAAATGGCTTCCTGAGTTCATGACAACCGCCCCCGCCGATCGAAAGGAAGCAGCGCAACCCGTAGAAAAGACACCGACGACAGTCCCAGCCACGGACAACACACAGGGTGAAGCCAAAACGCAATAACCTGTTTATAGTCGGTTGCAACCTTGAAGCAAGGGGTGCTGAGCCAGCCAGGCCAGTAACTCCCGAACACTCCGCTCCGTGTTCAGATCGATGCACTCGCCTTCTTCGACTGCCTCCGGCACCTCAAAGGTCTTCTTTTGGTGCAGATAAATCTCCCAGCGGCCATCGGAAACAGCTGCCGGGTCACTGGCCCGCTGGGCGAGACGCCGTTGTACCTCCTCGGCTGAACAGGTGCAGAAGATAAAGACGCACCGTGCATCAACCACTTTAGCCAAAAGCCTGACCTGATCGCGATCCCGACGCCTACTGTACGAGCCGTCAAGAACCACCACGCGCTCCCCTTGGGCAAAATCCTTTCCGGCACGATCAAGCAGGGCCTGGTAGGTTCTTTCGGTGAAAGCGGCCGAATAAATCCCCCCGGCCACCTGATCGGGACATCGGTCCGTAGGCTGCAGCCCCGCCAACTCCTTACGAACCCAGTCGGTGTTATGGTAAGCTGCCCGACATGCCTGTGCCCAGGCCTTGCCAAGGGTCGATTTGCCCGAAGCCGTCATTCCGAAAAAGACGACTATCGTTTTCACGCATGTGTCGGGCAAAGTACAGGCAGCCTCATTCGGCTGCATAGCGCTGGGCCAGGTTAAAATATTTAGCGGCATTTTCAATACTGGCTGTTTTGACAGCCAGATCGACAGTCGGATCATTTGCTGTAAAAAGGCCTATTTTACCACGGACATAGGCACGATAACATTTATAAAAATTCAGTAGCTCCGCCAGTCCCGAATCAGCAGTTTTTCTAGAAAAGTGCTCGACAAACCGATGAGCAAGCTCGTCAAGTCCATAAAAATCGAGATCCATAGCCAAAAAAGCGACATCGCTCGCCACATCGCAATAGCGAAAACGCTGATTAAACTCTATGCAGTCGTAAATATACACCTTGTCCGCCAGGCAGATATTGGCGGAATAGAGATCGCCATGACAGTCCCGGATATAACCGCCATCGATCCGCTGTTGAAAAAGTGCCTCGCGACCAAGAAATTGACGGGCATACCTGGATATCTGCGCAAACTGATCTTGGCTCAACGCCCCTTGACCGATAAAGGCGCGCGTCTGATCAAAATTCTCGAGAACATTAACACCGACAGCAGTTGCCGAACCAAAAGCACTGATCTCACGGCCGCCATCCGCCTGGCGGTAGAAATCAGCGAGCACCTCTACCAAGGCATCGAGGTGTTCCTCACGCAGCGCTCCGGAGCGGATAAGATTGGTCATCATCCGCGCCTCCGGCATCCGCACCATTTTAATCCCATATTCAACGACCTCACCCTTGCCGTTGAGGGCCCAATGTCCTTGTGAATCGACGGTGACCTCGACCATGCCGAGATAGATTTCGGGGCAGAGGCGACGGTTAAGAAGCAATTCTTGCTGGCAGTAAAAGCGCCGTTTCTCCAGATCGGAAAAATCGAGAAAACCGAAATTAACGGGTTTTTTAAATTTATAGACAAAATCACCAGCTAGGATCACATAGGAAATATGGGTCTGTAGAAGTCGGAGATCCGATGCGGGATGATCATAGCGGTCTGCCTGCAGCAACGTCTGAATAAAAAGAGGAAGAGTATCGTTGGTCATGAAATTCACTCCAACTGCACTGGGCAGCTCAATGAGGATAGGTTGGCGGCAATTTAACAGAACAGGATGCAAGCGTAAACTGTTTCCGAGCCCTCCACCCCTGAGCCCTTTCCCATGAACGAACAGATTCTTACAGCCCTGCTCCACCAGGTGCAGACCGGTGATATGGATATCCGCCAGGCACTCGACCGGTTCCGCCTCTGGCCGGTGGAGGTCCTCGAATCCGCACGACTTGATCATCACCGAGCCCTCCGTACCGGATTGCCTGAAGCGGTTTTTGGCGAGAATAAAACCGTTGTTCAGCTCACCGAGATCCTCGCGGCTCTGCTGCGAAGGCCTGCGGTAGTCCTGGCAACCCGGATTTCTCAGGAAAAGGCGGAACTCGTCGTCACTCACTTGAACGGCCTCACCTATCATCCGACGGCACGGATTCTCACGGGCAACGATCAGCACATCCCCCAGGATAAGGCCAGCGGCACGGTGGTCATTGTCACTGCCGGAACCTCAGATCTGCCGGTGGCGGAAGAGGCAAGGATCAGCCTCCAATGGTTCGGGCATCCCGTTGAAACTATTTATGACGCCGGGGTTGCAGGCATTCACCGTATTCTGGCCCACTCTGCGCTTTTGCAGCAAGGCAAG
Organism: Desulfobulbales bacterium; assembly: GCA_038205495.1. Taxonomy (GTDB): domain Bacteria; phylum Desulfobacterota; class Desulfobulbia; order Desulfobulbales; family Desulfobulbaceae; genus Desulfobulbus. The sequence goes on along the minus strand of JBBRBT010000005.1, from coordinate 65,323 downwards.
GTCATCATTGTCGTGGCTGGCATGGAAGGTGCTTTGCCCTCGGTGGTTGCCGGGATGACCGGCGCTCCGGTTATTGGCGTACCGACCAGTATCGGCTACGGAACCGGGGCCGGCGGCTATTCGGCACTGCTCGGCATGCTCAACAGCTGTTCCCCGGGATTGGCTGTGGTTAATATTGACAACGGTTTTGGCGCGGCCTGCATGGCGGCTGCCATTAACCGGAAGACCTGAGCCCCCTCGGTTTTTTCTTCCCCCTCTTTTTTTGTAAGGCCGAATGATTCCCCAATTAGTGTCTTTTTCAGTTAAAAAGACTATCGTACCGTTGCACGAAGCGATGTATCGACGTATATTCAATCCATTTTGCGCAATCATTTATCCATAGACTATTTTTCATCCAGCCACAGGTACATTGTCAATGAACTCCAGCATAAAGCTTAAAATCGGGCTTGTGATCTTTCTTTTCCTCTTTTCCGCCATGGCTCTGGCCCCTTCGCTGTATCACGTTCCGGACTGGTGGAAGAAATACCTCGCACCGGCCGGACTCAAACTGGGACTTGATCTCCAAGGCGGTATGCACATCGTTCTCCAGGTCGACATGGCGAAAGCGGCGGAAAACTCACTGGATCTCTCTGCCTCCGATTTTAAGACAGCGCTAGCGGAAAAATCGATCAACGCCGTCCGGATGGATTCCGGTAATCCCAAAAAAATCCTCTTCACCCTGCCCAATACGGGAGTCATTGACACGGTTCAGCAGATCCTCAAAGAAAATTTTTCCAATCTAGACAGCAAAGTAGAGGCGGAAGCAGGCAGTTTTCCCCGCATCACCTTGCAACTCAAGAAGGAAGAAATCGATTTTATCCATAAAAATGCCGTCAGCCAATCGCTTGAGATCATCAGAAACCGAATTGACCAGTTCGGGGTTGCCGAACCGATCGTACTCCGCCAGGGGGAAAACCAAATCGTAGTGCAACTGCCAGGCGTCAAGGACCCCAAACGGGCTATTGATCTTATTGGCAAGACCGCGCAACTGGGTTTCAAGCTGGTTGCCGATGCACCTGGCCTCAATCCGGCCCAACTGGTTGATGAGGTGATCAAGTCGGGTCAGTGGCGCGAAGGAGAGGGAAGAAAACAGCTCAACCTAGCCTTACAGACCAAGTTGCCTCAGGGAACCGAGATTTATTTTGAAAAAATTGTCGATGCCCAGACTAAACGGGTGTCCAATATACCGATTCTCCTAGAAAATCCCATACTGATGACCGGCGAGATGGTGAAAAATGCCCAGGTCCGAATCGGCGGCAACTTCAATGAACCCTATGTCAGTCTCGATCTTACCGGGCACGGCGGCAAGGTCTTCGCCAATCTCACCGAAAAGAGCGTCGGCAAGCGGCTTGCCATCGTCCTCGATGATAATGTCCGCTCCGCTCCGGTCATCCGAGAAAAAATACTCGGTGGCAGCGCCCAAATCTCAGGAAGTTTCACCCACGAAGAAGCCACAGATCTGGCAATTGTCCTTCGAGCCGGTGCCCTACCGGCACCCGTCGATATCGTCCAGAATCTTACAGTCGGGGCCAGTCTTGGACAGGATTCCATCAATAAGGGTATATTTTCCGGTTTGCTCGGCACTCTGATGGTGGTCGTTTTCATGGTGATCTACTACCGGCTTTCCGGTGTCATTGCCAATGTGGCCATGGTCTTCAATATTTTCCTGCTTTTCGTTGGCCTAGCCATGCTGGGCGCGACCCTGACCCTCCCCGGCATAGCAGGTATCATTCTCTCCATCGGCATGGCTGTGGACGCCAACGTCCTGGTGTATGAGCGTATGCGCGATGAGTTTGCTCTCGGCAAATCGGTACGAGCGGGAGTCGATGCCGGTTTCAGCAGGGCCTTCTGGAGTATCGTCGATGGCCATGTAACTACCTTGATAACGGCGCTGGCCCTCTTCCTCTTCGGCACAGGTCCCATTAAAGGCTTTGCCATTACGCTTTCCCTGGGTTTGATAATAAATCTCTTTTCCGTACTTTTCTGTTGCCGACTCGTTTATGACACCTTATTCAGTTTCAAAAAGCTGAAAGCGCTTACCTTCTTTAGCCTGATCAAGAAGTCAAATTTCGATTTCATGCGGATGAGAAAAATTGCCTTCGCGCTTTCTGCCGGTTTCGCAATCCTCGGCACAGTTGCCTTTGTTCAGATATTGCGTGGTCATGCCAATATGGGAGTCGATTTCTCGGGGGGGGCACTGCTGCAATATAAAGCCGATAAACCCTTTTCTCTTGATGAAGTGCGGACCGCGTTGCAAAAGAATGGCCATCCCGGAGTCGATCTCCAAGAGGTGACCGGAGAAAACCGACTCATTGTCAAAATTAAAAAATCCGACGAAAAGGTCGGGAATTACGACGAGCAGGTCACCGAAGTACTCCACAAGGAACAGGCCGACAAAGGATTTTCCATAGAGAGTAAATCGGAGATCGGGTCAGCGACCTCCGCTGACCTCCGCAACAAAGCTATTATATCGATCATCATCTCTATGATTGGGGTAATGCTGTACCTGGCAATCCGGTTCGACTTCAGATTCGGTCTGGCAGCGGCAGCGGCCACCTTCCACGACGTCCTAGCTGTCCTGGGCATCTTCTGGCTGCTGGATAAGGAAATGAATCTGTTGACTATTACCGCCCTACTCACCTTGGCTGGTTATTCTCTCAACGATACCGTTGTCATCTTTGATCGGATCCGGGAAAACACGCAGAAAGAAGAACATCTTGGTCTCTATGAGATTATCAATAACTCCACAAACCAGGTGTTGGCTCGTTCGCTTATCACAGTGCTCACCGTCTTTTTTACGGTCGCATCCCTCTTTTTCTTCGGCGGTTCGGCTATCCACGATTTTTCGTTTACCTTACTCCTCGGTTTACTTGTGGGATCGTTTTCCTCCATTTTTGTCGCCAGCCCGCTCTTGGCTGTCAAATGGGGTAAGAATTGGTGATGTCAGAAAACTTCCAAGATAATTTTCAAGGGATCACCGCTGACCAGCGATTCATTTTTGCCTGTCACCCCGGAGTTTCCTGTTTCACCGAGTGCTGCCGAGAATTGGACCTTGCTTTGACGCCGTACGATGTCCTTCGGCTCAAACGCTACCTGAGTCTTTCGTCAGAAGAATTTCTTGATCAGTATGTCATTATTGAATGGGAAGCGGAACAGCTCTTGCCAATCTGCTACCTGACCATGGTCGATGACGGCAGAGCCAGCTGTATCTTTGTCAGTGGAACGGGCTGCACGGTCTACACCGACCGACCAGGGAGTTGCCGTGCATACCCCGTTGGCCGTGGGGCATCCAGGAGTGAAAAGGGGACGACTTTAGAATCGCTGGTACTTATCAAAGAACCGCACTGTAGAGGATTTGAAGAAGCAAACGAGCAGACAGCCGGCAAATATCTGCTCGACCAGGGGATTGCACTCTATAACCGGTATAACGATGCTCTGCTGCCGCTCCTCCAACACCCGCGCATACAACGCCAAGAATTCCGGCCCACGCGAACGCAACTCGACCAGTATGTACTGGCCCTGTATGATCTAGATCAGTTCCGCAAGCATATGACCGACGGTCGTATTGCCCTGCAACATCCTCTGACACCGCAGCAACTGCAAGGTCTGACTGGTGACGACGAAGAACTGCTGCTGCTCGGCATCCGCTGGCTGATGCAAGAATTTTTTGGTGAATAACCCGGGAACAGGTAACTCACCCTCCCTTACCATGACAGACCTTCTGCTCGCTCCCGAACAGCTGCAACGCCTCAGAGCAATCAGCGCTTCGTGCTGCCTCACCGAAGGAGGGGCGCATGGCCCTGACCACAGTGAGCGGGTCATGCGAATCACCATGGTCATGGGCCGCCAAATGGATGCACGACTTGACATCCTTGCGCCTGCCGCACTCCTCCACGATATCGGCCGCAAAGAAGAAAGCCAGAGCCGAGGGAAGATCTGCCATGCCCAACGTGGGGCTGAACTGGCCACCCCTTTGCTTAGAGGGCTAGACTACAAAGAAAACGATATCCAGACCATCTGCCATTGCATCCGTACCCATCGTTTCCGTGACATGCATCAACCCGAATCCCTTGAGGCCAAGATACTGTTCGATGCCGACAAACTGGATTCGATCGGGGCTATCGGTATTGGCCGCGCCTTTCTCTTTGCCGGCCAGATCGGTGCCCGTCTTCATAACCCCGAACAGGACCCCTTCTCCACCTCTCCCTATTCACTTGAAGATACTGCCTATCGCGAATTCCGAGTAAAAATGTCCAGGGTACGGCACCAGATGCTTACCTCTGTCGGCCTGCAATTGGCTGAACAACGACATGCATTCATGGAAACATTTTTTGATCAACTCACCAGGGAAACCCACGGAATTTTCCCGTTAACCCCATAGCGAAAAGTAACGTATATGCTAAAGCTTGTTGTTTTTGACTGTGACGGGGTGATGTTCAGTTCCCGAGAGTCCAACCGGATATATTACAACCACCTCCTCCAGGCCTTCTCCTGTTCACCCATGGATGAAGCAGAACTCAATTATGTCCATATCCATAATGTCAACAATTCGGTCCTCCACATTTTCCGCAATTACCCCCATGTGCCCTTGGATGCGGTGAACGCGTACCGCAACGGTTTAGATTACACTCCGTATCTCCAATACATGAAGATGGAGCCGGACTTGGTGGAGTTCCTGCAGACCATCAAACCAAGATACCACACGGCAATCTCCACCAATCGAACCGATACCATGGAGACCATCCTCGACACCTTTGCCCTGCGACCATGGTTTGAAATGGTAGTGACCGCCACAACAGCCGCCCGACCAAAACCAGCACCGGACGGATTACTGATGATCCTCGAGCGGTTCAAGGTGCAACCGGATGAGGTTATTTATATCGGAGATTCGGTGATTGATCGGGAGCATTGCGCCAGTGTCGGGGTCGACCTGATCGCTTTCAAGAATAGCGAGCTGCAAGCACGCTATCATGTGGAAAATTTTATGAGTATTACTGAGCTGCCGCCATTTCAGGCATTTTGTTCCCAGGGTTAATACCGGCTATTCGTCTTCATCAAGTCGTCGCAGTCCCTCCATCAGGATCATCATGAAGTCACCGATTTCTCGTGTCTTCATCATGGCATCCGGCAGGCCCGGGATAAAACGGAACTGACCATTTTTCTCTGAGAGGATCGCATAAACTGCCTCTTGGTTATCCAAATCTTCAAATCGAGCCGCTAGCAGTCCCCCTTCTCTAAATGTCACCCGGGCCGATCCCTTCTCGAAATCCATAATGAGCCTCCCGGTCTTCTGATGCATATGGAAAACCTGCAGCAGTTCCGCAGGAACAATCGCCTCGATTTTGCCACTGATCACGGCTTCACTATTTTCCTGAATTCTTGCGGAATCTCTATTTGCATTACTGACAAGAGGTTTGTCGGTCAGTTTGAATTTAATCAAACCTGAGCATCCCCCACAGGTGAAGACCGTATTCCATTGTTCAGCGAAATTCGTGTCAACATGCGGCAACAAAGAAAACAGCAGGCCCGTCAGTTCGCGCACCAAAAGGAGACAGGATGAACGGCCCAATGGCAGTTCTACCGCTTTATCGGTCAATAAAAAACACTCGTCCAGATTGTAGAGTGGACAATTCCTGGCGTTTACAATTTCAAAAGCGGCTTTGAAGGTATTCATCAACCTCCGGGAGGATGAACTGTTTGTCGATAGTAATTATAGTACACATGAATCATGGTTCACTCAATGTATTGTTTCCCGGACAGGGCGTTGTTCAATTTTTTCAGGCAGTAAGGTAAAGCCCGCTTGTTTCCCCTTAATAAATACTATACAATACACGAAAAATGACTGCTGTAATCATAACCAGTCAGCATCTGATCACCCGGATTCAACCCTTCAAAAAGTGTTCTCTGACCGTGTGCATCGAACAACAGCAAAATAACACAGGACATTTATATGGCCATGGGTTCACAGCAGCTTGCTGAAGATTTCAGACAGCTCAAAGATCTCCTTGAATTATACCCCAACATAGCCATTATCAAAGCAGATGGCCAGCCACCGGATAACTATGAAATTGAATACAGCCTCCGTGGGTATGTCAAAAACGCCGGCAATGCCGTAACCATTGGAAAAAGCCACAGAGTACGCATTAGCCTCCCTTTTGGCTATCCCCATTTTGCTCCCATAGCCAAACCGCTCACACCAATTTTTCATCCTGATTTCGATCCGGCAGCTATACGCATCGCTGACCGATGGCAACAAAATCCATCTTTGCCGGATCTTGTCCTTCACATAGGAGAAATGATCAGCGGCAATATCTATAACCTAGACGATCCTTTTAGTCCGGAAGCTGCGGATTGGTATAAAGCACATAAGCAGCAATTGCCCCTTGATGTCCTCAACATTGCCGACATTGAAGAATCAGACACTGAACTTGATTCCCTTGTTGATGACACCTTTGCCTCTCTTGGCCTGGAAGACGATCACTTTCTCGAACCAGAGAAATCCGTGGATTCTTCGGAAATCGAACACATCCGCAGCCTGATCACTCAAAAAAAAATCTTTACCGCAAATAAACTACTGGGTGACCTATCTGAAACGGCAAGTTTCCCTGATCGAGAAGAACTACAGAGGAATATAGGCAAAATATTTCGAAAAACTGATCAGCTTTTCAAACTAGCCGAGCAGCTCGAAGATTTGGGAAAACCAGAAGAAGCCATTGAGGTCATTAACAATCTGTTGACAATCGCGACTGATGTTCCCGGGATTGATGCCCTGCAGACCCGAATCCAGCAGTCCTTTCAAGTCACCAAATCGCTTGGCATCTCTGAAAAAATTAAGGATGAAGAGGACGAGTCACATCTGGACCACGCCCCACAAATAAAACAAATCTCGTCGTCGATAACCCTTCCGAAACCTACATTCAGGGTCAAGTCACTTCCCTATAAACCTCTTCTGGCCATTACCTTGATTCTTGGTTGCTCCATCGGCGCAATCTCCCTCTATTTCAACGACCAGAATGTCCTCAGCCAATCGCAGGCCAATCTGCTAAAAGGCCAGCTGTTGATTGACAAAAAACAATTCGATGGCGCGCTCGAAACACTTGAAGCTGCTAAAGCCACTCTTGCCGACCTGACCATTCTCCGCTTACGTAAGAAAGCTCTGGAACAAGAAATAGACACACAGATAGCCTCGACCGAACTCCGAGAAGGCTTAAAAGGACGTGTTCTTTATCAGGGGGAATATATATTGGCGGGAACTGCAACCGCATTGGCTGACTTAGCGGTACTCACCAATCAGGCGCAGCTCTTATCCGGGCAAAACAAACTTGAAGAAGCCCTTACTTTATACAGACAAGCTCTCAAATTTGCTACAGAACGCAACCTTGGCAAACAGCAGGTTGCAATTAATGAGAATATAAAATCACTGGAACTCCGATACGCTCTCTCTTCAGCCGAAAAAGCTGAACAGGGACAGAATTGGAACGAAGCAGCAGAAGCATATCGTAAGGCGCTTAAACTTTCTGGAAATATTGAAGACCTTGGCACAACCAATGATATTACACAGCGTTTAACCACTGCATCCTTCCGCCATGAGATGGACCAATCGAAAAAGGCTTTTACGCAATCTCAATGGCAGGAAACCATTAAATTTCTCGAACATGCCCAACAGGCCATGACTGCCAACCCAAGTATAGCTACGGACAAAGAACGTCAAGACCTTCACAAACTCTTTGTTAATTCCCAGCTTTACATGATGCTGTCAACGGCACGGGAGGCCTACCAACAAAAAAATTGGGATCTGGCAATCAAAGAATACCAGAATGCCCTGACATTGCTGGCTAGTGAATCCGACAATATGGAGTCCACGTTGGGCGAGTCCATTGCCAAGATCGAAAAAACGCTCCTTATGGTAAGAATCACACAAATCCAGGAAAAAATTCTTGTTGCAGAAAGTAGTGGCACTGAGGCGGCAACAATCCTTGCACACTGCAAGGAGGTTCAACAACTGATCCGTTCCAGCAAATATGCAAATGACCCTTCTGTCAAAACAGTGATGCAGAAGATCAGTGACAAGATCGATAAATACCAAGAACAGGTAAGTCTAAATGAAAAAATCGCCTGGCTTGAAGAACACTACGAAGAAATATTCCGTGCCAATTACCCTACCTTTCAAGGCTCAAAACTGCTCCAGCCTAAAGCTGTTTTTCTGAAGAAGGTTGATAATAAATCCATCTTTACCCTAGCCTGCCTGGAACGGAGCCAGGGAAGTTCTTCGAAACTAGAACTGAATTACATGTTCGATGCTGGTTCAGGAAAATGGTCGGTGTATAACGGACAGTAATTAAACCGCAGCAGAAGACCCCAATCATCATAGCTATAGTGGATACACTCACAGATACCTATTCCACACGCCAGCTATTGACTGTTAAATTAAAAATCTAAATTCTCCCTTTCCCAGAAGATCGTGGAGGTGCAGAATTCCTAAAAGGAATCCCTGTGCGTTCACAACGGCCAGCACCGTTATTTCATGCTGTTGCATGAGACTTAACGCATCAGCGGCCATCAGCGAACTCGCTATCGCCACTGGATTGCGGGTCATACCCTGATCTATTGAGACGTCATTGATATTTTTTCCCGATGACAGCATCCGCCGGATATCACCATCGGTAATGATACCTTGCAGCATCCCTGATCCAGTAATAACAAAAACTGCACCCAAGTTTTTTTTGTTTAATTCGGTAACCGCTGTTGCCATTGATGCCCCTGCGTCAACCACTGGGACACGATCTCCGGCAAGCATCACTTCACTAATGGCCACCTTCAGGCGCTCTCCAAGACTGCCCCCCGGATGATTCCGACGAAAATCCTCAGCACGAAATTGCTTTCTATTCAGCAGAGCCACGGCTAACGCGTCCCCCATGGCCAGGGTCGCCGTTGTAGATGTGGTCGGGGCCAAACCAAGCGGGCATGCCTCTTTGGGAATGGCTACGTTAAGCGTCACAATGGCATGCCTCGCCAAACTTGAGGTGGCCTCTCCGCTCATCGCAATAATTTGGATTTGCCTTTCCTTGAGGCTACCAAGGAGGCGGTTGAGCTCTGATGTTTCCCCCGAATAAGAAATGGCCAGAACAACATCAGTTGGTGAGACCATACCGAGATCTCCGTGCATGGCCTCAACTGGATGGAGAAAAAAGGAAGGGGTGCCGGTCGAATTGAGCGTAGCGGAAATTTTCTGGCCTACAAGCCCTGATTTTCCAATACCTGTTACGACAAGTCGGCTTGGGCATTTCATGATGATATCAATGGCTTGTTCGAATTCTCTGCCAAGATTATCTCTCATTGCAAGAATTCCATCCGCTTCGATTGATAAAACTTCTTTTGCCAGTGCAATTGTCACGCTGTTTTCTCCAAATAGACACCACTACATCTTTTTGTTTCGCCGAAGCCCATGGCAGGATTGTGAACAATCATCTAATCAAGGGTGGCGACGTGTTTGATGCGCGAAAGTTGTATTAATTCAATGAATCGGTCAGTTAAATAAAGATCTAAAGATGTCCTATTGTCGAAGAATCAGCCCAATAAACATAGAATCTATGTATTCCTCGCAGAATAAAAAACGGAACGGCGTTAACCAGCTTTCCCACCCAACTATACCAATGACACCTGCTCATCGAATTAGTAGCTAGAGTATTCCTTTTCCAACCTACACATTTTTTCTCGGGCACGAGTATCTCTAAAATCCTCAAAAGAAACGAAATAGAAATATTCAGTAACCGTACCAGGTCCCATAGAGCCAATTTAAAAACCAAGTTGATACCGGTTGAGTGTGACAATGGACCAGACTCCACAAACAACATTAGTAATAAATAGTGGTCTTTTGTCGGGATTGAAGAGCATTGCAGTCCTGCAAAATCCCAGGATATTCACAGCTGCAGTTTCTCGTGCGGCGATCCATGGCTTACTATCGAATAACAAAAGATACGAGTCAGATTCATGCTTTCACTCTCGATCAATCAAGATATTACAGAAAATCATGATTGAAGCCGGAGCTGACCACCAACAATACAATGCTCATCTCCATGATCATCCATAATGCGATAGTAGCCTTCGGATGAAATACCGCAACCTGTCCCCTTCCTCGTAACCAAGCCGGCTGTATGGACGACAGCTTTATTTGCTAGGTAATCGAATTTTTGCCATCGGGCGAGGATAGCTTGCCGATCTGCACCAAGAGAGGCGCTGTTTTTTACAATTGAAGTAACAAGAGAAGAAAAAAGTGTATCAATATCCAACTGTTCATGTAAATGCTCAAATAAGGTTGTTACAATAGGCTGAATTCCAGGTGGAAAATTACTCAGCGTATTATTGACGTTTAAACCTACACCTATCACCACGGTGGGAGATTTTTTTTCCAAACCGTTGAAGATTACATTTTCGCAAAGGATTCCGGCTACTTTTTTATCTGCTAAATAAATATCATTGGGCCATTTGATCTGCGTTGGAAGGCCACATATCGAAAAAATAACCTCGCGACAAGCAAGGCCTGTAGCCAGAGTAATTAAAGGCAGGTATTTCAATTGCAAATCTGGTTGTAGGAGTAAAGAAAAATATAATCCCCCAACAGGTGAAATAAAATTCCTACCATACTGGCCCTTCCCTGCTAATTGCCTTTCGGCACGTACTATAGTGCCAGAAGGTTTTCCTTTCAAAACCAATTCTTTAGCGACCCGATTGGTAGAATCAATCTGGTCATAGCAAATAACCATATCCGTAATGTTATCAATGAAGATGCGGAGGAAGACGACATGAGCTACCAATAAAAAAAGCAGAGATCCGTTAAGGATCCCTGCTTCAATGGTAAAGAACAGTACGAATCGAGGTTTTACTTTTCTTCGTTCTGGATACGATCTGGCCGGGCATACATTGTGGTGGACCCGGAGGACCAAAACATCAGCTCGCCATCTCTGACGAGTTCGTTTGCCACGTTTTTAATTTCACGAGGCTTGGAATCTGTATCACACTCGTAAAAATCTTTGATGTACAGCTGTGGTTTTGGTGATTTTTTTGCTTTTTCGATAATGGCTAATTTTAACTCTTCTTTACTCAGTGCCATAATGCGCTCCTCGAGATGTGTGGTGAAACACAAAAATGATCGACTCTGAACTCTCAGAGCCGATCATAAATTTTCTGCGCTTATTTGGTATATGCGGCAGTATGACTGGTGTACTTGAACTGGGTTGTCGTGCGCCAGGTATCGTAGGCCAAACGATAATCGTCGATGGATTTCTCAGTGAAGGGAAGCCCAGTCTTCTCGAAGAATTTCTCCCAACCGATTCGCTCTGCCCACTCACCAATGCGCTCGTATTTTTTGGCATCTTTAGCATAGGCTACCAAAATCTGACGAACACAGGCAACAGTTTCAGGCCATCGCGGTGTGGTATTGGGAAGAAACGGCACTACCAGTTTGGAAAATTTGGGAGCCGATTTAGAGTTAGAAACCTTGCCGCCAACCAGAATGGCGATACCATCACCTTCTGGATCAGCCAACGGCATTGCCGGGCACATGGTGTAACAGTTACCGCAGAACATACAACGCTCAGCGTTAACCTTAACGGTTTTTACTTCTTCACCGTTAACCATTTCCTTAGCAGGTTTCACTGCTCCCAGCGGACAAGAAGCAATAGCCAGCGGAATTTCGCAAACCCCACGAACACGCTCGTGGTCAATCATCGGCGGTTTACGGTGAATACCAAGAATGGCGATATCAGAAGCATGGACAGCACCACACATATTCAAACAACATGCCAGTGCGATCCGTACCTGTGCAGGCAGGGTCATGGAGCCAAAAAACTCAAACAGGTCATCCATAACAGCCTTTACCGGGCCGGAGGCGTCGGTAGCTGGTGTATGGCAATGTACCCAGCCCTGTGTATGGACGATATTGGTCACACAGGCGCCGGTTCCGCCGATCGGAAACTTTTTACCATAGCTTTTGATCGTTGCTTTTAAAGCCTCGACTTTATCTTTGGAATCAACCATGAACTCGACGTTATTCCGAGTGGTGAAACGGAGATGGCCGTCACAATGCTTATCAGCGATATCACAGATATCCCGCACATAATTCACGGTAACCAAACGTGGGGAACCGCAACGAACTGTATACACTTCGGCACCGGTCTCGGATACGTGCACCAGAACACCGGGCTCAAGAATCTCGTGATAGAGCCATTTTCCTTTATTTTCTTTAATGACTGGTGGCAGAAAATCCCCGTAATATCTCGGTCCCAAGTCGGTAATCCGACCTACCATAGGATTTTTAGGATCGTAACCCATTATATTATCTCCTTAAAAAGTAATTCCGTTAAGAGTATATGGCGACGGTTATCAGGCGGCGTGACGCTTCCTGAACTCGACAACGTCACGCTCCCAGCCACCAGGTACTTCCTCTGCACTCCAGAAGACGTACGGGTTAGAACGCGGCTCTCTCACATGCTGCGGCAACGCTTCAATTTCCATAACCTTGAGAAAGGTTGGCAGACCGACACGCTGCATGGTCTCACCAACACGCTCACGATTCTTACCTACTTCCATCCACCAATCCCACACCTTCTCGATGACATCAACAACTGCTTCGAAATCATTTTCTTTGTCGACTTCAATAAAGGGGATGACCATGGTAGCGAACTGGGCGCCATCAAGGATCGGGGCTTTGGCACCGATACAGATGGTAGCGCCTTGCTGCGCGCCGGGACGTAGGGCGCGGGGCATAACGTTGATACAATGCATGCAACGGGTGCACTCTGCATCATCAATCTTCAACTCGCCGCCTTCCATCCACATACAGCTGGTCGGGCAAAGCGCAATAACTTCTTTCTCAATATCGAATTTACCCCAGTTGCCGCCCTTGTGAGCACCGGCATTGGCAGGAAAGGCGACATCACCGGCAATGTACTTCTGCACAGCGGCCTGATCGATGCGGATATTATCTTTCCAGGTTCCGATAACAGCAAAGTCGGAGCGGGCAATAGCTGCAACGCAGTCATTCGGACAGCCCGAGAATTTGAACTTAAATTTATAAGGGAAGGCAGGACGATGAATCTCATCCTGATACCGCTGGGTCAGACTGTTGCACACTTCCTGAGCATCATAGCAGGCATACTCGCAGCGGGAGTTACCGAGACAGCAGGCGGGGGTACGCAGGTTGGAACCGGAGCCACCCAAATCCTGCTTGAGATCATGGGTCAGATCCCAGAACAGCGGCTCAAGATTCTCGGTACGGGTACCGAGGAAGATCATATCACCGGTGGAGCCATGGAGATTGGTAACGCCGGAGCCGTATTTCTCCCAGAGGTCCATCAGGGCCCGAAGGTTTTCGGTGGAGTAATAGAGTCCGGAAGGCTGAGCAATACGAACGGTGTGGAAATGTTCTACACCAGGAAACATTTTCGGCAGATCCGAATAACGACCAACGATACCACCACCATATCCAAAAACACCGACGATTCCGCCATGTTTCCAGTGGGTGATCCGCTCTTTGTATGAAAGCTCAAGCTGGCCAAGGATGTCCCAGCACTCAGGCTTGGTTGCAGCCTGCTGTTTGAGGTCGGTGACGAAACTCGGCCATGGACCTTTTTCCAGTTCGTCCAATAGAGGCGTTTCATGCTTTGCCATCAGTGTTCCTCCTAGAGATTATGTGGTTTGAAATAACCTGTCTATGTAAATAACCTGAACGAGAATTGCACGCCAATACAGGCCAGAACGCACAATTCTATATTGAATACTCATTCAGAAAGCGAGCATAAACGGCTGGAATGCCTTTGTCAACAAGAAAACAAAACCCGTTCTCGCGTCAAGAAAACAGCCTCGATAGTCTCCCGCGGATCAGGCCATTCCGGCCTGTTGCAACAGAGTTTTTTCCAGAGAAACCTGTTCCATATTTTCCGCCTGAACAGGTGATGTTGCAGTCAGCAACTTCAAGAGACGCGAGGCCAGGACTTTTCCCAGCTGCACCCCTTCTTGGTCAAATGAGTTGATATTCCAGCAGAACCCCTGAAAAACGATCCGATGCTCGAAAATGGCGAGAAGCGCCCCCATGGATCTGGCCGTGAGTCGATCGGCGATGAGTACGGAATTCGGTCGATTGCCTGCAAAACACCGTGCCGGATTGTCGTCCTGTTTTCCCATAGCCAAGGCCAAAGATTGGGCCAACATGTTGGCAACCAATTTCTGCTGCGAACTAGTGCCCTCAACTTCGAGATCCATGCCATATTGATTTTTGCGAAAACCGATGAACTCCACCGGAACGATTTCAGTCCCCTGGTGAATCAGTTGGTAAAAGGCATGCTGTCCATTGGTTCCCGGTTCCCCCCAGACCACCGGACCGGTTTGCATCTGGACCGGCTTCCCCTGGCGGGTAACCGACTTGCCATTGCTCTCCATGTCACATTGCTGCAGGTGAGCAGGAAATCGAGATAGTGCCTGACTGTAGGGAAGCACGGCAAGGGTTGCATGCCCGAGAAAATTATGGTTCCAGATTCCCAGCAGGGCCATGAGCAAGGGTATATTCCTGCGAATATCCCTTTGCTCGGCGGCTAGATCCATTTCGTGAGCCCCCTGCAGAACCTCCATAACTGCATCGTATCCCAGCGCAAAGCCCAGAGTCACCGCTCCGACCATTGAGGTCGCCGAATACCGCCCTCCGATATATTCATACATGTAAAAAGCGGCCAGATAGCGAGAGGCGTCATCCATGGGACTGCCCTCACCGGTGACCGCAACAAGATGACGGGCCGGATCGAGCCCTTCTCTTTTTAAAGCGGCCCGCACGAGGCGTTCATTGGTAAGTGTTTCCAGAGTTGTGCCGCTCTTGGAAACGATATTGAACAGGGTTCTGGAGAGATCCAGACCCTGCAGGACCTCGGCTACATCGTCGGGGTCGACATTGGCGACAAACCGTGCACAACGATCCGGCAAGCTATAGGCTTTCAGGGCCAGATAGAGGGCTCGCGGCCCGAGATCAGAACCGCCGATACCCACCTGAACCATGGTCGTAAAGGCCTGCCCCTGCCCATTGACTATCCGGCCACTCCCAAGGTCATCAAGAAACGAGCGCAGCTTTGCCAATTCCATTTTGGCCCTAGCTGGTGCCTCCGGAGATTGCGCGACCTCTTCGAAAACATCGCGGGAGGCGGTATGGAGCACCTGGCGATTTTCACTCTCATAGCCTTCGATGCAATTGAGCACAGCGCCTTGTTTCATTGCTTTGAAGGCCTCGACTAGCCCAGCCTCATCCGCCAGATTTTGCAAGACAGACAGTACTTCGGGCGTAATACGCTGGGTGGCGTAGAGCAAATCAAAACCGCACGAGGAAGTCTTGAATTCGCGAATTCTCTGTGGCGATAACCCATCGGGTGCTGTCAAATCATGGGCTTCACACGCCAAAGAGGTGAGCCTCGCGGCGGCTTGGTTGATCAAAAAATCATGCGTTTGCATACGCCCCCCATCATGTCATGAATTACCGCTTCGCCAGTTCCTTCATATCCCGGATAGCCGACCGATAATCGCTTTTTCCGTAAATAGCCGAACCTGCAACAAAGATATTTGCTCCGGCCGCAGCCACCCTTTTAATGGTAACAGGACTGATGCCACCGTCCACTTCAATTCCAGCCCCGGGATTAACGGCATCCAACATCTGCCGCAGACGACTTATTTTCCCTAACGACGATTCTATGAACGACTGGCCTCCGAACCCAGGATTGACACTCATCAACATCACCAAATCTACCTCGGCAAGCACATACTCCAGGGTCGAAAGTGAAGTGGCGGGATTAAGAACCGCACCGGCCTTTTTCCCCATCTCCTTAATACAACCGAGAGTTCGATGCAGATGGGTACACGCCTCAACATGTACGGTCACCCAGTCGGCACCGGCATCGATAAAATCTTTCAAATACCGGTCCGGCTCGGTGATCATCAGATGGACATCGACCGGCAAGCTGGTGACTGCCCGCACCGCCTTAACAATCAAGGGGCCGATGGTGATATTCGGAACAAAATGCCCGTCCATGACATCGACATGAATGACATCGGCTCCGGCCTCTTCAACAGCCCGGATCTCCTCACCGAGTCGGGAAAAGTCAGCGGAAAGAATGGAGGGCGCAATCATTAGGGATCTCATGG
The DNA here is from genome assembly GCA_038205495.1 of Desulfobulbales bacterium. GTDB lineage: Bacteria > Desulfobacterota > Desulfobulbia > Desulfobulbales > Desulfobulbaceae > Desulfobulbus. Next base: position 49,108 of record JBBRBT010000005.1, on the reverse strand, counting down.
GATCATCCAAAACAGGGGTTGGGTATTATCTGGAAAATGACAAAAAAATTAAAACAGATTGCAACATATCCGATTACCCAGAAAAAATCGAACATTCACAAGACGGGAGGAGGGAAATACTATCAGTCGACAGCCCGCCGTTCGTATTGCTGCCCCGGCAACTGACGGACCAACCCTTTCAACTCCAGTTGCAGGAGCAAGGGGTGAAGTTCAACGATGGCAAAGCCCGTCATGCGAACGAGGGTGTCGATATCACTGGGATAGGAATCAAGATGATCCAGAAGTTGACGTTCTTGAAGAGTAAGGAAGGGGGGCCCGTTTGTTCCTTCCTGCGGCCGAACCGGCAGGGACGCACCACCTGCCCAGGAAAGTCCTTCGAGAATATCATCAACCGTCTGGACAAGGTGAGCCCCCTGCTGGAGCAGTCTGTGGGTGCCCACACTTTTGGGAGAATCTATCCGGCCAGGAACAGCAAATACTTCGCGCCCTTGATCCAAGGCCAATCGTGCAGTTATCAGCGATCCTGATTTCTCGGTGGCCTCGACCACAACCACGCCTTTGACAATTCCGCTGATTATACGGTTTCTCGCCGGGAAACGGAACCCCTCCGGTGGCGATCCAAGCGGATATTCCGACACGAGAACTCCGCGATCGACAATCTCCCGATACAGCCCTGCATGTGAACGGGGGTAGATGACATCAACCCCGCAACCAAGCACGGCGACAGTACCACCGCCAGCCTGCAAGGCACCACGATGGGCAGCGGCGTCGATGCCATAAGCAGCGCCCGAAACAACGGTCATGCCAACTGCGGTAAGCTCTGCAGCCAGCATGGCACTGATGCGTTTCCCATATTCAGTAGCAGCGCGGGCACCGATTATCGCCACTGCCGGGCGCTCCAGCCATTGAAGGTCACCACGGCAATAGAGCAGCACCGGACTGTCGGCTATATAACGAAGAGAATCAGGGTATTGAGGACAGCTCGAGGAAAGCAACGAAATATTGAGTTCCGCAATCTGGTCCAATTCGCGTTGCGCCCGTTGCCGGGCTTCAGCCAATTGGTTGCCATCGGTGAGCAAAGCAAATATGCGCGGTCCGATTCCTGGTATTTTTTTAAGAAGTGTACCTCTGCGCAGCACTGCTCCCGCGGTTCCTGCATCCCGCACTAGGCGATTGATCAAATTGCAGCCCAAACCGGGCAGAAACGACAGCGTCAGCAGATCTTTGGCATCCGGGCAGAGAGGCAAGGTTTCCCTAATCGATCATGAACGCATGCAAATCATGACTTCGGGCAGGATGACGCAATTTCTTCAACGCCTGGGCTTCGATCTGCCGAATACGTTCCCGGGTGACGGCAAAGCATTGCCCAACCTCCTCCAGTGTGTGATCGCAAGCGATTTCGATGCCATAGCGCATACGCAGGACCTTCTCCTCCCGGGGTGTCAACGACCCCATGACCTTGCACAAGCACCGCTTCAGACTTTCGGTGATCGATTGTTCCTGTGGATCAGGATGCGCATGATCTTCAATAAAATCACTGAGCATGGTATCTTCTTCAGCATTCACCGGGGCATCAAGGGAGATGGCGTCCTTGGCGGTCTTCAGGGCCACATGCACCTTTTCGACATCCGTACCCAACTGGGCAGCCATTTCCTCGGGGGTAGGATCCCGACTCTCAATTCGCTGAAAATCTCGTGAAAACCGTAGCATGCGGTTGATTGTTTCGATCATATGCACCGGCAAACGAATAGTTCGCCCCTGATCGGCTATTCCTCGGGTGACGGCCTGCCGGATCCACCAGGTCGCATAGGTGGAAAATTTAAAACCACGCTTATAGTCGTATTTTTCCACGGCTTTCATTAAACCGATATTTCCCTCCTGAATGAGGTCGGGAAGCTGCATACCGCGGTTCATAAATTTTTTCGAAACCGAGATAACCAGGCGAAGATTGGCTCGTACCAAAGTCTCCTTTGCCTGTTTAGCCATTTCCCTTCCCAACTCGATATCTTGCTGCACCTCTATAAATGCCGGCCAGGAAATCCCGATGGTTTCTGCAAGCTCAAGGGTCACCCGCTGTTCCACATCAGCTGGATTCAACTCGTCTTTTCCACTTTCTAGCCCATGATGACGAGCAGCAAACAATAACTCCCGTTGCCTGGCAACCACTCGTACCTTGTTAAATTTTTGCCCCAACTCTTTCACAGCGTCGGCCACGGAAAGAATGCCCTTTGAGCACATTCGGTAGTCCAGAAAAAGGTTGGAAATCGTTCTCCCCACGGTAAGTATCTCGTCGACAAGCTGCGCTTCCCTAACAGGGTCACCTGCAACTTTTTTCAACTCAGTAAAGAGCTCGCGGCGCTTACCATCCAGTTCGTTCGCCTTTTCAATCTGGTCGAGAAAGGCATCGCGTACCGTAACCAGTTGTTTTTCATCGTTATCGGAAAGTCCCTTGACAACAGAATTGATCCGCAGATTACCCCTCAACAAATTCTCTGCCAGATCGTTGAGCGCGGTCACCCCAAGGGTTAAACGCAATACGGCCGACTGAATGCGGGTTTCCCCCTCTTCCACCATGCGGGCCAACTCCATCTCCTCCTGGTGGCTGAGCAATCGCTGGTTGCCCATCTCGCGGAGATAGATATTCATCGGATCGATACTACTTCCCAGCCCCCGACGATCATTACTGCGACGATCATCTACCAGACGCCGGTCCATGGAAGAACGGCGATCGATACCATCGCTCAGTGCATACTCCTCCTCCGGTTCTACGGTGTCACAACTCTGGCCTGGTCGACAGAACCCGTTCAATTCTTCTGGTTCCTGATCGTCCTCATAGGCAAGATGATCTGTGTCCATCACTCCTCCTTGGAGCAGCTGTCAAAGAAAATAAAAGCAGTTCCTGATATTCCCCAAAATCCACCCACTGAAACGTAAAAAATTATACATATCAGATGGATGCAAAATATATCAATGCATTTGAGCCCCAACTGACCAATATCACAAAAGATACCAGCAGAGCACCTCAAATACAATTTTTTGAACTTATCATATTTTTATCTTTTTTCAACACGTTATATTAATATCCTCTCCTTTTTTTTTCTGTTTCTTGTTTTTGTCGCATCAAATCCATGAGCAAGCCTGTATTACCAAGGCGTTCAGCCTCTTGTATTTGTTGCTGCAGATCAGCTCCGCTCCGTTTTTGCTGGATTGATTGCATCCAGCCAATGAGAGAATCACACATTCCACGGGCATAATCTTCTTCCCCCTCAAGTCCAACAGGTTGGCTTTTTGTCAACAAGTGGACGATGTAGGCCCGATCCTGTGGATCTAGGGAGGCGGTGAGCAATTGTTCAGGTTGACCGGGGGAATGTACGGACACCTGCTCTAACAGATTGATGATTCCAACCACCGCCGGTTCCCGAGTGAGAAGATCAAGCCCTGCCCCCTTCAACTCACCAAAAAATTCCGGATAGAGAATCAAAAAATCGACCAACTGTTTTTCCTGCTTAGGTAAACAGGCAAGTCCAGAGGGGCCAAGGGGAGCTTCCACCACCGGCTTTATATCCGGTACAGCCTGGCCGGTCTGGAAATATCCGGGAGATACTCCTAATTTCTCACAGAAATGGGCGATCATCAAGGCGCGCTGCCCCGGATCAGCCGCCTCCAGGAGCAGCGGTTTTAATTCACTGACAATCCTGTTCTTGCCAGCTAGGGTTAAACCGTGCTCCCGGACAAGGGTATCAAAGGCAAATTCGGCCAGAGGACGTGCCCCCTCTACCAATGAGGCAATCGCCTCTGGTCCTTCAGCACGCACATAGGAATCGGGATCATGGCCGACCGGCAGGAGGGCGACCCGGCCTTCAACCTGCTCAGCCAGGAAAAAAGGCACACTGCGCATGGCAGCCTTTAAGCCAGCGGCATCGGCATCAAAAAGGAGAACCACTTCATCGCCATAGCCCCGCAGAGAATGAATATGGCTCCGGGTAAGCGCGGTGCCCAACGGCGCCACGACGTTGTCGATGCCATGGATTGCCAGTAAAAGCAGATCGAAATTACCCTCAACCACCAGGGAACGACGTTGCTTGCGAATGGCCTCCCGATGCTGATAGAGACCAAAGAGAAGGCGACCCTTATCAAAGATCGGGCTTTCCGGAGAATTCATGTACTTGGGTTTGCCCTCGCCGATAATGCGACCACCAAAGGCCACCACCCGTCCGGTCAGATCGGTGAGCGGAAACATGATCCGAGAGCGAAAACGATCAAAATATCCGCCCCGGTCTTTCTTGACCGCAAGCCCTGCCGTTTCCAACGCTTCCCGGGTCAGACCTTTCGCCAGCAGCTGGTCGGTGAGATAGCTCCATCCCGCCTCTTCCGGATCAGGGGCATAGCCTAAACGGTACCGGTCAATCATCTCAGGCGGAACCCCCCTCTGTTCGAGGTAGGCCTTGGCCGACTTCCCCAACTTGGGCTGTTGCAGGCATTGCTGATAAACGATAACCGCCGCCTCGTTGGCCTCATAGAGGATCTCTCGTTGACGTAATTGCGCCTGTTCCACCTCGGTCAACTGCCGCCTTGGCAGTTCGATACTGTATTTCCTCGCCAGTACCTCCAGGGCCTCAGGAAAATCCATGTGATGATATTTCATCACAAAAGAAAGCACATCCCCGGATTCACCGCAGCCAAAACAGTGAAAAAACTGGCCCTGGGGATTTACCGAGAAAGAGGGTGTTTTCTCTGCATGAAAAGGGCACAGGCCAGTAAAGCGTATACCCGCTCTTTTTAATTCGACATACTCGCCGACCACCTGAACGATATCGGCGGCGTCTTTGACCATATTTTTTATCTGTTCACGGGGCGTTGCCAAGGTCATAATACCATTTCCAACATGCTGATTTTCACCTTAAGGAGAAAAGAATACCTTTTGACCGGCTTCAAAAACGCCTAGGTAATAGTGGCGATGCCAGACAGAGGTGGCACTCAACCCTGGAGCTTTTTTTACCTTTGTCATTTATCATGTGTTTCTACAATAAGTAGTGTCGTTCTGAAATTCATCGGCATGAGAGGGGAATCCCAGCGGCACTGCGAATCTTTCCCCAGGTATACTGTCCCGACTACATAGCATAACAGAGGTCCATTATGCAGGAAATGGAGGATTTGCTCTCTCTGGAGATCAAAAAAGAAATGGCAGACCGGTATTTTGGTTTCCGTAAGATGATCGAGGACAACCGTCGCCAGTATGACCAAGGTGTCCTGGAGGCCTACCGCCAGCTGGAAGATCGGGTGGGTTTTGAGCTGATCCGGCTCTATCTCCTCTTGCACCAGGAACCATTGATCCACGATTTCTTTCGCCTGACAGGCCTCCGTGACCATATTTTTTTTGACCCCTATCTGCTCTCTGCCTGTACCATCCGGCATCAACTATTCGCCGGGCAGCGAAGTCGGGGGCTCACACGCCGGTCAAGATTCCGGCATATCTTTTTTGATGTTTACAACCGACTCGTCGAAGGCATTGCGGTCTATCGCACCACCCTGAACCGGCTGACCGAGGAAGGAGAAATTATTACCCAGGAGATTGGACTTTTCCACCGGAAAAACGACGTAGGAGCCATGATGGGATTTTTGCGCGGACTGAACACAGGCTCCGTCCTGGAGGATGGTCTTGGCGCCGGTGGGGTTGCCCAACTCCGAGACAACTCTCTTGAACAGAAACTGCGTATAGAGCCGCCTGTTGCGGCCGAACATCTCTTACCAAACTTCCCTGCCCTCCCCCTTTTAAAAACGTGCCAAGGAGCGCTGCAAGTCCTGGTCGATGCCGCATACGAGGCACAAGGAAAACCCGATATCAGGGAATGGGTCTCGTAAACTCATACAGCCTTCGAGTCGCTCCCGCCTCTAGTGATACATCTACTCGTAGAGTGGTGGTTGGCGGCAAAAGCCGTTCGTCTTTTGGGGGTCGCCTAGAGACCGACCCAGTAATCGAGCCTATCAAGATTATACATACATCCTCCTTGCTGACTCCATGTGCAGACGCCATGCACATCGACCCCCTGATGGATCACCGAGACCGGTCGATCCGAGGAAACAACCACCACAATAATATTGGCATGCTCGGCGGTAAAGCGAAGCGCGGAGTTATATCTCGCCCCCCTGGCGAGATCTTCGCCCGCAATGGACCTGCCGTCGAGGAGACAGGCGAAGCCGTGCAGGTGCCTATCTGCCCCGATATGGAGAGCGCCGTCTACCTTGGCCAAAGATTTCACCATCTTTAACATATAGGGCCTGCGTAAATCCAATGGCGGAGAAAGGGTCTGCCCCGAAATAGCGACAGGCTCTGGGTTAAGGTCAATGACAATGGTACAACCGTGTTTCCGCTGCTGAGAGTGATGGACAAGACTGGCCACAATCTTGAAGATAAAAAAACTCTCCGATTGATCGAGCACAGATTCAAGCAGCAACTCCTCCAATTGCACCAGTTTCGCCTGATAGGTGGTTGAACTGAACCGCCCGTCTGCAAAACTGCACACCTTGTTGCGATTGATCTTTAAAAACCCGTGCCGACCTCGAAAATCAGCGCACAGGGAAAACGACGGTAAAGAATCGCCGCAAACCCCTAAAATAGCCCGGCCGTCACTCACCAAATGACGCCCCGAGCGCTCTACGGTCAACAGCAGTTTGCGGACATGCTTATAATTCACCAATTGTGGACGGACCGCCTCCTGGAATTTGACCAAAAAATTGACCTCATTGACCATGCTTGGGTCGACAATGAGCAATCGCCCCTCCGGCCAGGACCCCTCCTCACGGGTTTCAGAAATCATCAAAATGGCATCAAGAACCGGGTAGATACGAATTTGCGTGTCCCAACCGATCAATAGATTCATCTGATCAATGATATGATCACGAACCGCGTGGGTTGCATATTCTTTCAAAAAATATCCGGAAATTCCGGTATAGAGTTCTTTATCATTGGCAAGGTCGTGGGAGAACCGCCATACCGCATGCTCAAGCCAGCACTCGGTTGGTCCGGTGGAGCAGAGATCGGGATGATGTTCGGTGAACCACTGTTGAAAAAAGACAGAACCGGAATATCCGCCATTGGAGAGCAATCCGGCAAGACCAAGATCTTTAACGGGTACGATATCAGCAAATTTTTTGCGGTCACGTGGCACTTTTTCGTTCGTTCGCCACTTTTGGTTTTCCAAATACAGGGTATTGAAAATCGGTTCATGTCCCTTGAGCAGGTTCTGCGGATCGCAAAGCAGCATCGGACTGTCAGGACGCAATGCAAAAATGACGGCTGCCCGACTTGATCCGGAGAAATGCGTCAAGCCATCACTGAGTCCGTTGAGGATATCGCTGACACAGCGTCGGATGAACGAAGATTGTGCCTGATCAATCATAAAAGGCGACGAAAACTGAGGGTTATTTTCATAGTGCAACGCTGTCTCGACGTTTCCAAAAAATAATTAAAACCACTTAATCAAATCAAGGGTACAAACAGAGCTTTCAAGCGTCAAGACGATTCCCCCCCCTACACCCATCAAATCACCAGAGGCTGATACGATTCATTTTTGGACACCACCTTAACGTGTCCCTTTAGTGCCCGGTTGTTGTGGTCCCCGCGTCTTACCGGGACAGACTTCTGGCCAGAGTAAAAACTTCGATTCGGGCGGCTCCAGCCGAGCGCAGGACTCTGCTGCATTCATCAACCGTACTTCCCGTGGTAAAAACATCGTCCACCAGCAACACCTGTTTCCCCGCCACCTTGGACGCATGAGCAAGGTCGAAAACATTCTTCAGATTGCCTCGACGTTCTTTCCCGGTAAGGAGGGTTTGGGGCAGGGTTGAACGGCGGCGGACCAGCAGGTCGACCTTTATTCTGATCTTCCACTGCGGGAAACAACCCCTGGCGATGACCAAGGCCTGGTTAAATCCGCGTTCGCGTAAGCGGGTCTGGTGCAGAGGAACAGGAAGTATGAGATCAGGTTCACCGAACCGCCCCAAGAGTTCCGACCGGGCGGTGAGCGCTCCCAGGGTGGAGATGCCTGTCAGATGCCCCCCAAATTTCAACGAACGGATCAGCGTGGAGAGTGGTGGTCGATACAAGAACAAGGATCGAGCCAAATCAAAAGCATAATGCCGGGCGAGACAGTTGCCGCACCAGTGATCAACACCAGTTGCAAAGGGGATGCCGCAACAATGGCAACAAGGGGATTGGATAAAAACAAGATCATCGAGGCAATCGGGGCATAAAAGCGGCGGCCGAGAAGACTCCAGTCGCCGCTCACAACCGAGACACAAAGGAGGAAACAGCAGATCCTTTAAAGCCTCGAAGAAAGAGGTCACCTGCTGTGCCGGAAAATCTACATATTATTGATAATAGCGCTGCCAAAGGCGGAACAGGAAAGTTCTGTTGCACCCTCCATCAAGCGAGCCAGATCATAGGTAACTGTCTTTTTCGAGATGGTTGTTTCCAAGGCAGCTTTGATCAGGTCGGCAGCCTCCAGCCATCCAATGTATTCCAGCAGCATCACCCCGGAAAGAAGGAGCGAACCAGGATTAACCTTGTCAAGTCCCGCATATTTGGGTGCCGTACCATGGGTGGCCTCAAACAAGGCCACTCCGTCGCCAATATTGGCGCCTGGAGCGATACCAAGACCGCCTACCTGGGCAGCCAGGGCGTCGGACATATAATCGCCATTGAGATTCGGCATGGCCAAAACCGAATATTCCCGGGGCCTCAGCAGAATCTGTTGAAACATGGCATCGGCAATCCGATCCTTGATCACAATTTTACCCTCAGGAACCTGACCGTTATACTGCTCCCAGACGGCGGCCTCGGTGATGGTGGCATCGGCGAACTCCTCGGCCGCCAGTTCATAGCCCCAATTACGGAAGGCACCTTCGGTATACTTCATGATATTGCCTTTATGAACCAGGGTCACAGAATCACGGCCCTGATCCAGGGCGAACTGAATCGCCTTACGCACCAATCTCTTGGTGCCGAATTCAGAGATCGGCTTAATGCCAATACCCGAGTTGTCACGGATAAGCGCGCCCATTTCATTGCGCAGGAATTCGATCACCCGGTTGGCCTTTTCGGTGCCAGCCTGCCACTCGATACCGGCATAGACATCTTCGGTATTTTCCCGAAAGATGACCATATCGACATTCCCAGGCTCCTTGACAGGCGAGACAACCCCCTGATAATAGCGAACTGGGCGGACGCAGGCGTAAAGATCCAGCACCTGGCGCAGGGTCACGTTGAGACTGCGCATACCTTCTCCGACCGGCGTCGTCAGGGGCCCCTTGATACTGACCACATACTTTTTCAAGGCATCGATAGTTTCTTGCGGCAGCCATTCACCGGTCGCGAGAAAAGCCTTTTCCCCTGCCAGAATTTCCAACCACTCAATTTTCCGTGTGCCACCATAGCTCCTGGCCACGGCAGCATCCAGCACCTTCCGGGCCGCCGCCCAGATATCCGCGCCAATACCATCACCCTCTATAAAAGGAATAACCGGGGTTGCCGGTACATGCAGCACGCCATCAGTTTTGATGGAAATAATATCTTCAGCCAAAATGGACTCCTTAAGAAGAAGACATGTTCGTGTAAATCCGGGTGCAGTGTCAGCGGCATACGGAAGAATTAACGTAAAAGATGCCGAAATATATTCGATTGCAGACCTTCCGTCAATCCTGCAGCACCAAACCCGGAACGCTAACGGCGCCGTTGCTAGAATTCCTTGCGCTTCTATGGTGATCCTGCTAAGAAATCTCCATCTTTTTCTCTCCCTGCCACGCCGCCTGCCCCATGTTGCAAACCGAAAGGTCTCCTTTATCCGGCCAGGGCGGAGATGGCCCAGGGTATTTTGCGGTGCCAACCGGCCGGAAACCGCCCAACAAGGAAACCTGCGCATGTCACCAATCCAAACACTCCGAGGCATTGCCACTCTGGCCATTGCACCAATACTGACCGTTCTCATTTCAGCCCTTACCCTGATCGACCTGAAGTGGTTTCGGAAATCGGAGATTAAGGCACAGGTCTTCCCCCGCTACTGGGGTCGGATAGTCTGCCAGCTCGCTGGTGTCCAGATAAGGGTGGAAGGTTTCGAAAATATCAATCCGCAGCAGACCTATATTTTTGCCGGTAATCACTGCAGCCAATTTGATATTTTTGCCTTCCAGGGATATTTTCCCCACGATTTTCGCTGGATCGCCAAAAAAGAACTCTTCCGCATTCCGCTTTTTGGACAGGCCATGCTCCGGGCCGGTTATATTCCCATCGATCGTTCCCATGGTCGGCAGGCGCTGAAAAGTCTCGACGAAGCCGCCAGACAGATAGCGGCAGGCCGTTCAGTTCTTATTTTCCCTGAAGGTACCCGCAGTGCCGATGGATTGCTGCAGGAGTTCAAAGCCGGCGCAGTGGTGCTGGCCATCAAGGCGGGAGTCCCCATCGTTCCCATTGGCTTCAACGGGTCATACGAAGTCTTGCCAAAGGGAAAATTACTCCCTAAAAATGGGCAAATAACCATCCGTATCGGCCAAGAAATCCCCACCGGGCATTATAAGACCAGCGACAAACAGGACCTTGCCCGCAACCTGCAGACCGCCGTTAAAAATCTTCTGGATCAACGATCGCCTTGAGGTCGGTAGGTAAAAATTCACTCATCTCCCGCTGAATCGAGCTCCACCATAGTAAAATGTCGTTTGACTATGGGTCATTGCCTCTCCGGCAAATGAGGTGCATTCTGACAGAATTCCTTGCAAAAACAATGAAACATGTCATAATGCGCCCCAATTTATGTGTAGATCAACCGGCTGACGCAAGGCTGACGCTTCTTCCCCTTTTCGGCGAGTGATAGCGCGGACGCGCCCAGCCAGCCCAAGGAACACTCTACAACAGGAACCTATTCCATGCTGTCGACATCAAGAATCCGGCGTACACCCCTGACCTTTCCGGTTTTGCTTTGCGCACTGCTGTTCAACTGCATCGCCTTTCTCCCAGATGTCTCCATGGCGCTGGAACAGAACACCACCTTCTTGCCGTTTAAAATCAATGCGCCGGATGCCGCAAACCTTGCAGGGAAAGCAGACAAGGCCTTGGAACAAGAGGTGGGGGGGAAGAAACTGACGTTGATGCCCCGCAGTAAGGCAGAAAAACTGGTGGATTACAACGGGGTCTGGCCACCACCAGCTTCCAAGCTCAGTGCCATCGCCGAAGCGGCCGGCGCCGATTATATTGTTATCGGTAGCCTCAACAAACTCGGTGACCGTATCAGTGTTGACTGTGCCATCTTTGATGTCCTCGCCCCCAAGGCCCCGCATTCGGCCTTCCGGGAAGCAGATTCCATCAAAGGATTAGAGAAGGTGACCGGAGAGATAGTCAGCGCCATGTTGACCTATTCCAACCGGAGTTTCACCGTCGCCTCCATCACCCCGGCAGGAAACGAGCGAATCGATGCCGGCGCCATTCTCCAGAAAATATCAACCAAACCGGGTGACCTCTACGACCCGACCACCTTGCGTCAGGACCTCAAGTCCGTCTTTGCCATGGGATATTTCGACAATGTTGAAATCGATGCCACCGACAGTGCGGCCGGCAAAAAAGTCGTCTTTCGGGTTACGGAAAAATCCCTTATCGGCAGCGTTGTCATTGTCGGCGCCAGTGAGATTAAAGAGGAAGATGTGCGTGATGCTGCCAGCATCCCTGTCAACTCCATCATTAACCCGACCAAAATCAACGAATCCGTCGAAAAGGTTAAAGAACTCTACCGATCCAAAGGCTATTATAACACCGAAGTGAACGCGAAGATCAGCTCTCCGGCCAATGCCAATGCCGAAGTTCGTTTCGACATCCAGGAAGGCAAAAAAATCTCTGTCGAAAACATCGCTTTCACGGGGAATAGCAATTTCTCGGAAGGTGACCTCAAAGATGCTATCCAGACCAGTACGCATAAATGGTGGCTTTCCTGGCTAACCGATGCCGGGGTCCTCAAAATGGAAATCCTGAGGCAGGATGCGGAACGGCTCGCCACCTTCTACCAAAATCACGGTTACCTCGATGCCAAGGTCGGCGAACCGATCATCGAGCAAAAAGAAGAAGAGTTGTTCGTCACCTTCCCCATTAACGAAGGGCCTCGCTACCGGGTCGGCACCATTGACATCGAAGGCGATCTTATCAAAAATAAAGAAGAACTGATCGCCACCCTCAAAATTCGCGAGGAAGAATTTCTCAACCGGCAGATGTTACGCGATGATATCACTCGACTCACCGACCTGTACGCTGAACAGGGATATGCATTTGCCGAGGTAAGCCCCAAGGTCAACAAGACGGATGCCGACAAGCGGATTGATATCATGCTCCACGTCGAAAAAGGGGCACTGGCCCATATCAATCGGGTCGAAATCCAAGGGAATACCCGCACCCGTGACAATGTTATCCGCAGGGACGTAAAGGTCCAGGAAGGCGGCCAATTTGACTCAAAGGCCATTAAAACCTCCACTAAAAAATTGAACAGGCTCGGCTTTTTCGAAGAAGTAACCGTTACCCCAAAACCCACCATCAACGAGAATCTGATGGATGTGGTCGTTGACGTCAAAGAAAAATCCACCGGACAATTCAGTGTTGGCGCCGGGTACTCCTCTTCCGAAAAGGTCTTGTTCATGGGAGAAATTTCGGAAAACAACATCTTCGGCACCGGCAATAAGTTGTCCCTCGCCGCAAGCACCAGTAGCGAGAATACCCGCTACAATATGAACTTCACCAACCCGCGGCTCTACGACTCCCAGGTTTCAGGCAGCATCGACCTGTTCGACTGGGAACGTCAATATGACGATTTCACCAAAAAGTCCGTTGGTACCACCCTCCGGTTGGGGCATCCGCTCGTTGAGGAATGGCGGATATTCTATGGATACACCATTTCCGACACCGACCTGACCGATATCTCTGAGAACGCATCCGAAGTTATCACGATGTCAAAGGATATCCATCTGACCAGTGCCGTAGACCTCTCCCTGGTCCGCGACACTCGAGACAAGCTTTTTTCGCCGACCTCCGGTTCGCGTAACAGCGTCAGCGTTGAATATGCTGGCGGGCCTTTGGGCGGCGATGCGGAGTTCACCAAATTGGAAGGCTCTTCCTCCTGGTACTTCCCGATGGTCTGGAGCACCGTCTTCCACGTCAAGGGCGCAGCAGGCCAAGCATTTGAAAATGAAACTAACAAACTGCCTGTCTACGAACATTTTTATCTGGGCGGCATGAATTCTATCCGCGGTTTTCAATCCAACTCGATCAGTCCACTTGGTACGCAGGGGGATAAGATCGGTGGCGACAAGATGTGGTACGGCAATATTTCCATTATCTTCCCGCTTGTCAAGGATATGGGCATAGATGGTGAAATCTTTCACGACTTCGGTAACGTGTACGCAACCGATGCGGATTGGGATTTCAGCGATTACAAGAAAACAGCAGGCGTTGGTGTTATGTGGGCCTCGCCGCTCGGTCCGCTCAGACTGGCGTTGGGCTTCAACCTTGACAAAAAGGATAATGAAGACAGCTCTAACTGGGACTTCAGCATGGGCGGCAACTTCTAAGTTGCCCCTCTCCCCCAAGCTGATGTGACTCAACACACTATGCAGTCGATCCTTACGCGGCTGCGTGAAAACAGTACGCCACCCGACATCTTTGGTCTTCACGGTGCTTCCACCGCTCTGCTGCTCAGCAGGGCGGTGGATACACTGCAACGTACCATCTGCTGTATCCTTCCCGCCGACGAGCAACTCGATATCCTAGCTCAGGATATTGCCTTCTTCTCCAAAGTCCGGGTACTGCTCCACCCGAGCTATGAAATCCCCCCCTACACGCCACTCTCGCCCGATCCGGCAACCGTCTGTGCCAGACTAGCAACGCTCTACCAATTGCGGGAAAACAGGACGCCCTGCATTGTACTCACCTCGGCCGAGGCCGTTCTCCGGCGAGTACTCCCCGCCAGTGCACTCAACAGTCATTGCGAACTGGTGATAACCGGCGAAGAAACGGACCGAGACCGATTGATCGCCTCGCTGGTTGCAGCCGGGTATCAGCTCTGCGATATGGTGCGCCAGGAAGGCGATTTAGCCCTGCGTGGCGGCATCATTGATGTCTACCCGCCAACGCTTGACAGCAGCCGCTCGGGTCCCTTGCGTCTTGATTTCTTCGGTGACACAGTGGAATCGATCAGAATTTTCGATCCGCTCTCCCAACGTTCCCGACAAGAGCTGGAAGAGGTGGTGTTGCTGCCCGCCTCAGACCTGTTGTATCCAAAAGCGGGCAACCAGCAATCCTTGCTTGCATCGCTAGATACTGCGGCCGAACTCTATAGTTGGCCGACTGATAAATTCCTGGCAGTCCGGGAACGCTTCAACACCAGGCAACGATTTCCCGGCATGGAATTCATGTTGTCGCTCCTTTACGGTGGACGACAACATCTCCAAACCCTTTTTGAATACCTGCCGGCCGATGCCGCCCTGATCATCAGCGATCCGCTGGCGGTCAAGCAGCGGATGCAGCTGGTCCGGGATCGCATCCAGGCCAATTATGCAGAAGCAGTGGCACATCAGGTACCGGCAGTACCTCCAGACGATCTCTTTTTGACTGAGACCGAATATCAGCAGACCTGCACACAATCTCTGCTGGCAAGGTTATCACAACTGCCCGACCCTGATCGCCCTGCCCCTGCTCTCACTGTTGCAACCGGCGACCACAGCCTCTTGGTCCAGGAAATCGAACTCCAACGAAAAAAACGAGGGTTGCTCGCCCCACTGGCTGACCGCCTTCTTCTCTGGCAGCAAGAGGGGGAAAAAGTTATTTTTGCTTGCCGCTCCCCTCGTCAGGCTTCGCATTTACGGGAGATGTTGACCAACTACCAGCTGCGTACCACGCTCCTTGAGCCTCCCTATGATCCAGCGGCCGTTCAAGACTCGGATCAGGTCTATTGCTTCGAACAACCCCTGTCGCGGGGATTTGATCTCATTGACGAAAAGCTCCATTTTTTTTCAGCCACCGAACTCTTCGGAGAAAAACGGCTGGGCAACCGACGGCAGAAAAAAAGTACCCGCGCCGAAGGCCAGCCGGTCCAGATTGATCAACTGACCAATGGTGATGTGGTGGTGCATCGGGACCATGGCATCGGCATCTTCCTGGGGCTGGTCAACATGGAATTTTCCGGTCAACAGGGCGACTTCATGCTGATCGGTTTCCGGGATGACGACAAACTCTATGTCCCAGTCGACCGCCTCCATTGGGTGAGTCGCTATCAAGGACTCACTGACCAGGACCCGAAACTTGATAGCCTTGGCTCCCAGCGCTGGCAGGCCACCAAGAAAAAAGTGACCGAGGCGGTCTGGAAAATAGCACAGGAATTGCTGGAAATTTATGCTCGCCGGGCCATGCGCCAAGGCCATCGGTTTTCACCGCCCGGTGATCTCTACCGCCAACTCGAGGAATCCTTTCCCTATGATGAAACCAGCGGGCAGGCCAAGGCCATAGATGACGTTATCAGCGACCTGACTCATGATCAACCCATGGATCGTCTCATCTGCGGCGATGTCGGTTACGGTAAGACCGAGGTGGCAGCGCGGGCTGCCTTCAAGGCGATAGAAGATGGCTTTCAGGTGGCGATCCTTGTTCCGACTACCGTGCTGGCCGAACAGCATGCCGCTACCTTTCGAGAGCGCTTCGCCTCGTTTCCGGTGGAAATCGCCTGCCTCAATCGTTTCCGCACCACCCGTCAGCAAAAGGAGATCGTCGCCAATCTGGCCTCTGGCAAGGTCGATCTGGTAGTAGGAACCCACCGCATTCTCTCCAAAGACATCCAGTTCAGCAAACTTGGTCTGCTTATCGTCGACGAAGAACACCGTTTTGGCGTGGCACACAAAGAAAAGATCAAAAAACTCAAAACTGCCGTGGATGTCCTTACCCTCACAGCCACCCCCATCCCCAGGACTTTACAAATGTCACTCCTGGGCATCCGCGATCTCTCTGTGATCTCGACGCCACCCCAGCAACGGCGGTCAGTGAAAACCTTTCTGGCCCGTCATGATCAGCTGGTCATTCGCGAAGCGACCCTGCGGGAACTGGAGCGTGGCGGTCAGCTTTTTTTCGTTCATAACCGTGTCCAATCCATTCACCGTATGGCGGAGACTATCGCCGCACTGGTTCCGCAGGCCCGAATCGGAGTGGCCCATGGCCAGATGCCCGGACCGCAGCTCGAAGACATCATGGTTCGTTTCATAAACCATGAACTGGACATCCTGGTGTGCACCACCATTATCGAATCCGGACTGGACATTGCCAATGCCAACACCATCATTATAAACCGGGCCGATCATCTCGGTCTGGCCGACATCTACCAGTTACGTGGCCGGGTCGGGCGGTCATCGCGGCAGGCTTATGCCTATCTGCTGGTATCGTCCCTGGACCACCTGACCCCGGATGCACAACAGCGATTACGGGCGCTGATGGACTGCTCCGAGCTGGGTGGCGGTTTCAAACTGGCTATGAACGATTTACAGATCCGGGGCGGCGGCAGTCTGCTCGGCATCTCTCAGTCCGGTCATATCGCGGCCGTCGGCTATGATCTCTACCTGGAATTATTGCAATCAACCGTGGCTGATCTCAAACGAAAAGCAGCCGAGGGAATCGAATCCAGCTCCCCTACGGACATTGACCCTGAAATCAAACTTAAGGTCGCAGCCTTCCTGCCAGACAGCTACATTCAGGACACAAGCCAGCGCTACCAGGCCTATCGCCGGATTTCCGCTGTCGGTAACGGTACAGAGGAGGAACTGATGGACCTCCAGGAAGAGTTAATCGATCGATACGGTCCCTTGCCCAAAGAAGCACGGACCATCTTGGCTATCATCGATCTTAAGCAGCAGCTGCGCTCTTCTGGCATCAACAAATTGGAACAAGGACCCGATGCCCTGATTTTCTCTTTTATCCCCAACCCGCCGATTGCACCAGAACGGCTCCTCACCCTCATCCAACAAAAACCAGATAAAAAACGACCCACCAAAATGATCCGCCTGACCCCAGACCAACGGCTCATCGTTCCCTTGGGCAGCGCGGACGATCTCTTCGCCCGAATTCAGACCGTATTACAAATGTTGAAAGGATAACCGCAATGAACAACACTACCGCACCTTGTGAAAAAATTTTCCCCGCGCTTCCTTGGCAGGATATTGATACCATTCTCCTTGACATGGACGGCACCCTCCTGGACAAGCATTTTGATGACTACTTCTGGGAACAATATGTTCCCGAACATTACAGTCTCTTACATGATATCTCAGTCGAAGAAGCCAAGGTTCAATTACTGACCCGCTATCATAAGGTCAAGGATACCCTGGACTGGGCGGATTTGGACTTCTGGTCCCGTGAGCTGGGGATGGATCTGCAGGAATTGAAACTCCGTATCAATCACCTCATCGGAGTTCACCCATATGTAATTGAATTTTTAGAGCATTGCCTGAAAACTAAAAAGAAACTCTATCTCATCACCAACGCCCATTCCAGTACCCTCTCCATCAAACTGAAAAAGACCGCCATAGGTCCTTGGTTTGATCGAATCGTCTGCGCCCAAGAGGTGGGGTGTGCTAAAGAGGATCCGCTCTTTTGGGGCCAACTCGAACAGATGCTGCATTTTGACAAAACCCGTGCCCTGCTGATTGACGATACCGAGAAAGTGCTTTTTTCGGCTCAGAATTCTGGCATGGGACATCTGCTCTTTGTTGCGCGTCCCAGTAGCCGTCAACGGGTGCAATACTCCTGTCATTTCCCGTCTATAGAATATTTCAAAGAATTGCTGCCCCGATAAGAGCAAGTACCGTCAGCTGAAAACAAAAAAAGCCATCCCGCTCTGAGCGGGATGGCTTAACTAACTGCACAAATGGACTGTGAATTTGCGCGGATGCTTAGATGGGGCATCCGTGGAGGATCAGGCTCTTTTTTTCGCCTTCGCAGAGCCCATATTTTTCTTCTTGATTTCTTCCACTTCTTTTTGCAGGGTTTGAATGGATTCAGTCAATGGTTGCGGATCAAAGCCTTTGTCTTCTCCCTTCTGTTCAAGTCTGTCCAGACGAGCCGGAAGATCACCGAGCATTTTCTCCGGCGTGATCGCCTGCAGTTGCTGTACGGTATCACCAAGTTTACCTTCCAGGGTGGTCACGGTCGCCTGAACAGTGCCGAGGATTCTACCAGAAGCGGCGATTTCGCCAGCAATGGTATCTAACTGTCCCGCAGCCGCAAAGCCCGAACTCTTTTCCTCCATGGCCTGCATTTTTGCATTCAGGGTTGCAAATTGATCATTGAGTGCCTGTTGATGATCAGTGACCTTCTTGACCTCACCGGCGATGATGGTTTGCAATTCATCCTTGAGCTGCTCGTTACCGACAACGGCCTGCGCAGGAGGTGCGCACTGCGAGTCCTTACACTTGAAGGAACCCATACAGGAGAAAACCGGCTCACAGAGAATCACCACCGATCGCTTAACGCCTGCATACATCGTCGCGGCAGTCTCCTTGTTGACCAAGGAAACTGCAAAAAGAAAAATACCGACGAGAAAGGCAATGCAGACCGCCAAGCCGATCGCCATAGCAAGGGCCCATTGAACCAGCCGAAAAGCGCCAATGATGATCGTGCCGATCGAGCTGAGAATACTCCCCTCGGGCGAAGCGCTGGTCAGGTAAGCCAGCAGAACAAAAACAAGAAGTACAACCGCTGATTTGATAAGCGGAGTACGCATCATATTCGCTTTCATAAATCACTCCTCCGTTAGGAAACTCGCTGTCCAGTCACGAACAATCTAAGTGTAGGTCCCGCAAGAAAATTATTCCCCGCTAAGGTACAGGTATCAGTTAATTCTGTGTGGTTTTAGTGTATTTAGTTTCGAACGGCAAGGGAAATATTATGCAGATGGTGACAAGTGCACTTCTCCCCTGCGCCTAGTTATGCCGAGGGGAGCGGGTTTTATTCCGAACCGGGAAACTCAACCCGTTTCCGCCAGGTTACCACGAATCTGGTCAAAGACTTCCGTGCGGCTGACAAAGGCATCAACAATCTTCGGGTCCAATTGGTGCCCGGCGTTTCCGACGATCCAATCCACAGCCTGCTGGTGCGTCATTTTTTTCTTCCCATTTATGGAGGCGGTCACATCTTCATAGACATCAGCCAGGGTCATGATCCTGGCTTCCAAAGGGATCTTGATCCCCTTCAGACCATAGGGATATCCTTTCCCATCCCATCGTTCATGGTGGAAATACGCAATATTTTTAGCAAGTGATAAAAAGCCACTCCCCCGGGCCTCATCTTCCATGGCCTTGATCACATCACCGCCGGTTATGGTATGATTATGAACAATCGCCTCTTCCTGAGCGGTTAAGCTATCCCCTTTCATAAGAATCCCATCGGCAATGGCAACTTTGCCGATATCATGGAGAATCACGCCCTGATAGAGATTCAAGATATACTCCGGAGTGATCTTTGCCTGAAACTCGGACCGACTGGAGAGTTCGACAGCCAGTACCTTGCAATATTCGCGGATACGTTCAAGATGGTGGCCAGGAGTGATGTCTCGGTATTCCGACAATTTGGCAAGGGCAAGGATCGCCGCATTCTCGGTCTGTTTAACCTTGCCCAGAGAAGTGATCAGCTCTTTTTCGAGTTGCTTACGGATACTAATGTCGCGAATGACCAGTTGCAGGCCGATGATTTTATCGGCTCGGCGTAGCAGGACGCTGCTGATTTCGACCTCAAGGGGTTGTCCTTCGTTGGCCAACAGGGTCCATGGCCAGACAGATGCAGGCATTCCCCGCCCAACGACATCGCGCAGTGCGGCCTGCACCGTCTCCCGGTCCTCGGGCCTGACTGCATCAAAGAACGAACCTGCTGGTCGTCGTTTTCCTCGACAAAAATGACTAAAATACGAACTGTTCGCCTGCAGAATTGTTCCTTGCTGAGTGACGAGGACCACATCATCGGCAATCGCTTCGTAGAGGAGACGATACCGCTTTTCCGAAA
Source organism: Desulfobulbales bacterium (assembly GCA_038205495.1). Classification (GTDB taxonomy): domain Bacteria; phylum Desulfobacterota; class Desulfobulbia; order Desulfobulbales; family Desulfobulbaceae; genus Desulfobulbus. The sequence continues at coordinate 29,049 of JBBRBT010000005.1, read as the reverse complement.
CCCTCTGTTCCTCGACACGCCGCCTGACTTCCTTTTCCAAAGTCTCCGCCTGCCGGGTCAAATCATCGGCAGCTTCTTTTTCCGCTGTCCTCAACAAACATTCACGGACTCTGGCTGCGGTATCGACCCAGCTCTGGGTGGCGGCGATGAAGACAAAACAGACCATGAAGAACAGATTGCTGAACAGGCTCATCCGTTGATACGCGGTGAGTGAGTCGACAAAAATTATTGATGCCAGATACATACAGACCAACGCAAAACCGCTTATCAAGGTTTGGACAATTGTCAGCGGGGCAAGGGCCGTATAAATGGTCATGGCCACAATCAGGCCGACATAGTAGGACGAGGTACTCCCCCCCATGCGGTGCATGGTCAGCAGAATGACAAGGCCCGCACTTATATATCCGGAGAAACCAATCACCCAGGTCCGCCTTTGCTCTTGGTCATGATAATTCGCCAAGAGGAGCAGCCCGCCAAAAACAATGGCAAAAAGACGATATAAAAGAAATTCGAAGAAATACTCGGGCACAAGGATATAATCAAGGACTGCAAACGACAACATCCCCCCCATTCCTATCAAGAGGATAGAGTTCACCCTACGGTGGTGCAGTTGGCGGGATTCCTGTTGAAAGAGTTTAATATATTGCAACTCTCAACAGCTCCTGGAAATCACAGTCAGTAATTTTTCATGGGCGTCCTGAAACTTTATTTCACTCCTGAGAAAGGCGTTAACAATCATTGGGTCGAATCGAGATCCGCTTTCCTTGACAATCAACTGGCGTGCCTGCACATGGTCGTAAGCTGGCTTGTACGACCTGCTCGAGGTAAGAGCATCATAGACATCGGCAAGGGCGACAATTCGTGCCGAAAGGGGAATATCGGTTCCTGCCAGACGGTTCGGATACCCGAGCCCATCCCACCGTTCGTGATGAAACTGGGTTATTTCCCGGCCTGTTCGAAGAAAGGAAAGGCTGTCGGAATCTTTTTCAGCCGACAAGAGGGCGGAACTGCCGTATTCGCAATGCCTTTTCATGACCTCGAATTCTGCTTCGGTCAAGCGGTCCGGTTTGAGCAAAATAGCATCGGCAATACCGACTTTACCAATATCGTGGAGGACTGCAGACAAACAAAGGTCTTCAATAAAAGGCTTGGTGACGAGATGTTCAAACTCCGGGGTATCGGCCAGTTCGGTAGCAAGAATTCGCGTATATTCGCGGATTCTGAGCAGATGGGCACCGGTGCCATCATCCCTACATTCGGCCAGTCGGGCGAGGCCAAAAATGGCGGTCTGCCGTGAGGTATCGAGCAACTGGTTTGATTCCAAAACCCGTTGCTCCATCTCCTTAGTGGCAGTAATATCGCGAATAATCAGCTGATAATGCACGTTTTGCTCGGGTATGTCCACCCAGTTGCCGCTCAACTCCACATCGATGGCCCGTCCCCCTTTGGTCAGCATCTGAATCTGCACGCCCCGGACCTCTTCCCCTTGGTGAAGTCGGCTGATCACCGCAATTCGGAGATCAGCCAGATCGCGAGGAGATACGAAATCAGTAAAAAATTTTCCCTGCAATTCTTCCGGAGTCCGTCCGAGGAGGGCGGCTCCATGCTGATTGACCTTGCGGATGGTGCCCTCCTCATCGATCAGCAACACCAGATCGAGGATATTGTTATACAAGTCGCGGAATTTGAGATCCGACTCCTCCAACAGTTCCATCCGTTGCCTGACGAGTTCCTCCAGGTTGCCGGTGTACTGCTTGAGTTCGCTGTTCATTGCCTGCAGGCTCAGTTTCGCACGTAATGATTTCAAGAGCGTCTGGATATCATCGAAACACTGCACCGCGGTAACGATGACGATGGAAAAAAAGAAAAAACTGTTATTGACCAGCGAACTTACCTCCAGGTCATCAAGAGGCTGGGAGCCCAAGTACACGGTCACTGCGTAGACCAAATACATCGAGCCGCCTAGAAACAATGCCTGAAACACATTAAGCGGCAGGACGGAAAACGCCCCGGCCACCATCAGCAGAATGCCCACATAATACCCCGAAACAAAGCCGCCCAGCTCGATGGTCATCATCGAAATCGTCAAGGCACCGAACAACATAGCCAAATACATGATGGAGCGGGTGTAGCGTTTCGCCTCGGGATACTTGAGAAACCCCAAGGCGCAAAAAAGAAAAAGAACAAAACTCAACCGGTAGCAAAGAAAAAGACCGAAAAACGGGCGGCAGCAGATGAAATCCAGCAGGGTAAAGAGGGTAAAGAAGACAATCCCAAGCCAGAGACAAATACGTGTCCGCTGATACAACAGGTCCTGTATTTCATCGGCCACAGTTGCGGGTAATGATTGAACCGCCGCGTCCATGGTTCTTTTACTCCTTGGTGGCCATGGCAAAAAGATTGACCTGTTCCTGCTCGGCGATGATCGTTACCTGCTTGCCAAAAGGTGTGGGTGCAAACAGCTCCTTTAATTCCTCCTCGGACCGATAAATCAACTCCCACTTGAGAAGCTTGTCGAGAAAGAGGGCATCGGGATAACTTGTAAAATTGCCGAGTAACAAGGTGCCGCCGGGTTTCAGATGGCGGTGGCACTGGGTGATCAGGGCGCGGAACAGGCGGGGGTCGAGATAATCGCAAAGTCCGGCGGAGTAGATGATATCGAGCGGTTCGATATGGTGGCTCACCCGGCCAAGCGACCACTTGATGACGTTTTCGCTCATCAGCCGGATCGAGGCACGGTGGGGAAAGATATTGACATACTGATTGGTATACTGCAGGGCCTCGGAGTCGATATCGACACAGAGGGCCTCAATGGTTTCACTGTACTCGCATTCCGTGAGGAAATCGAACAACTCCCGATTGGGACCGCAGGCCAAGTTCATGATGCGGGTAATGCCGCCACGAGCGGCGATCGCTCCGCTGAGCCGCATCAGCTGATTCTTCAGCAGCACCCGACGGCTGCGGATGGCCAGTGAGCCGGGGCGTTGCAGGCAGAAGTCGTCGATAATCTCACCGAGCTTCCCCTCGCCCTTGGGGATATTGGCGTAGATATGCTCCATCATGAGGAAATCGCCCGCATATCCCTTGGGTTTGAAGTAGGCTCGCTCGGCAAAACGGCTGCGCATGAAATAGGGAAAGATCTCTTTGAAGACATACCCCCACATAACCTCTGTATAGCCGCTGCCCTTCATGGTCTGTTCAAATTCGGCAAGCGATCCGTTCAGTTCGCCGAGTACCGCATGGCACCGTGCCTCACCCTCCGGATCCAGCCCGCCTTCGGCTTCGGCTTTCTGCAGGCGATGGGAAAGATTGAACAGCTCAGACTTAAACCCCTCCATCCGGCTGCTGATGCTGTGCCATGGGGCGGAGCGGACCAACGGTGCCGGTAACGGCTTGGATTCACTATACCTGCTGGCGTGCCGAGTGGAGAGCGATTCGGCATAGCCAGCAATCGGTTCACGTTCACCGGCGATGCGGCGGAACTTGCCACAGATCTTCTGGGTGAGGAAAACGATGAAATCCATATACAGTTCAGGATGTTGCGCCCGCAGGATATCCATCACTGTTGCGTCAAAGATGCCAACCCTGACTTCTCCCACGGCCTGAATGTCACGAACCCTCGATTCTCCATCGAAAAAACCGATTTCACCAAAAAATTCGCCTGTGCCGATCAAGGCCACCGTAATCCGGGTGTCGGATCGAGCGGTATAGCTGACCTCGACCGCGCCGCTGACCAGATAGTAAAAGGCATTGGTGGCCCCGCCGGGTGCGAGAATCGGCTCACCGGCATTGAATGAGCGAACCGTGGCAAGAGTCAGTACGCTCTCCAGCAAAGGGGTGATGGCAGCAGGGCTGGAGACCGCAGATAGAAGTGCGGGTGAGGTGAGATCTGGCAAACCAGTCATAAATTATTCCTTTGGGCTAGCGTTCACACTGCTGAATTGCATTTTCCGTAAACAGAGGCGTATTTGAACAACACCGGGCTAAAAGCTGGCGATCACCCCGATGGTCACCGCATGCGCTCCGCCCTCGGTAAAAGTGCCATCAATGCCGGGCAGGCCGGCAACACCATCATTGGTCACCGAGCGGCTCTCGGTGTGATGGTACATATAGGACAGACCCAGTTCCATTGTCGGCGAATACCGGTAGCGAATACCGGCGCAATAGATCAGGGCATCGGCATCGGGCAGTTCAAAACCGAGGGTGGCTGCAGGCACCGGGGTCTGATCGTAGGCAATTCCTAGAGTAGTGGTCCAGCGTTCGTTCCAGTCATAGGAAAGACCCAGGCGATAGGCATCGGTATCGGTCCAACTTTTGATAAGGGAGCGATCGAAACCATCAAAAACGGTCCCCAAAAAATCTTGGCTGTAGTCAAAATTCAAGGTCTTGAACGAAGACCAAAAGGTCCGGTCCCAGCCCAGCTCCAGGGTGAGGCGATCAAGCGTATACGAAGTGGCGACACTGAAAACCGCTGGCAGAGATACCGCGATATTGGCGCTGCCCGAATAGGCGGCGATCGGCACGGTTCCCATCCAAGCGCGCAACTCGCTGTTTCCGGCCAGATCCAATTGGACCTCGGAGCGGTAGGTGGCGGCGAGGGTCCATCGCTCCTGCGGCCGAACCGTCAGGGCAAGGTTATACCCTAATTGGGTATCCGTACCGTCCGAGGAACGACTGAGTGTGGTCAGCGGGTCCAGTGGACTGAATGGTGGATTCAACACCTCGCTTTTCACCTCACCCTTGCCATAGATCACCCGAATACCACCACCAAGGCTCAACCAAGGGGCGGGTTCATAGGAAAAGGTGGGGTTTCCCTCGACAACCAAGAGCGAAAATTGCTCAGTGCTTGCCTGGGGAAAGGGCTGTTGCCACTGTTTAGAGAGACCATAGGGGGAGGTCAGGGAAAATCCGAATCGCAGGTCACCGTATCGGGGCGAAACAGCATGGAGCAGCGGCATGAGAAACAACTCGCTCTCAGAGCTGCCATTGAACAGGGGACTCCGATTATCGGTATAGTTGATGGAGGGGAGATTGAGAAGAGTCAGGCTGGTTTCCACCTGCCAGTGATCGGGCAGATAACTCATATTGGCGGGGTTGTAGTAGCTGGAATCCGGACCGGGGGTAAAAGCGGTGTGCGCGCCGGCCAAACCGACCGCCCCGAGGGACTGATTGGTAATACGGAAACCGGAGGCTGACGAGGAAGAGGGTGCGGCGAGCAACAAAAACAGCAGCACAAAAAAAAGATAGGCTTCTTTCTCGCGCACCTGTTGTGGGACCTTGTGACCTTTATCCGCCATGACAGACCTCCTTAAAAAAATCAGTCACTCATTCCGGACCACTGCAATAACCGGCCGTATCAACAGAACAAAGTATAGCACCGTTTTAAAAATAGAACGAACTTTAATGGACGACGCCCCCTTGTAAGAGACGCTGACCGCCCACCCGCTCCGTACCCCGTAACAACAAGCAGTTACCCTAACATTCCAAGGGATTGATCAACCGATTTTGTACAGACATTAAAAAAAATCGTGCCTAACACATCATTTTCTTGCAGCAGCAAACCAGAGCATCGTAATGGAAAGATGTACTGGCGGGCAGCACGAAAGAGGGCCGAGCGATACTGAGTTGGAGCTTGCCGGGGCCAAGGAACCGCTGGCCCAAGTCAGGATGATGAGCCCAGGGGGCAACCACTCGGCTTTTCACAAGAAATAATACCCCGAAGCCCTCTTCGTTCACGCAATCACGACTTTCGACAGACCTCTATCCCCAGTTGCACCGCCTTTTCAAGCTCTTCGCTTTTTCCAGCAACCGCCCCTTTGACATCAACCCCCTGCACCAGCAATTCGCCACTGTAGGTGAAATCCATGGCATCATAGGCATACCTGACAGTAAGCCGCGCCCCCTCAAAAATCTTACCTCCGGCCGTTGCTGCCACACTGACCATATAGCCGCGAAGATACTCGCGTTCCGGCTTGATTTCACCGAGGAGATATTTTCGGCTCCAAAGCGCCTGGCACCGGTCGATAAAGGCCTTGGTCTGTGCCGTTACTCCGTAAAAATAAATAGGGGAACCGATAACGATTCGGTTGGCTGCGCTAATTTTTGCATACAACGAAGTCATGTCATCGTTGAAGATGCATTGCCCTTCCGTCTCACAATGGCCGCAACCTGTGCAGGGATGAATGGCCAGGTGCACCAGATTAATATGCTCGGCCTTAAAGCCGCAACGATGTATGCCCTCTTCGACTTTTTCCAATAAAAGGTCGGTGTTTCCCCGCTTACGCGGACTCCCGTTGAAGATCAAAACATTCATGGTTTTGTTTCCCGATGCTGTATTTCACGACTGAGCTCATCGCCCTCGCGGCTTATTCTCTACGATTCGACGGTACCCTGGCGATTTTTTGGCAATGAGTTTGATATATAACCGTTCCACCTTGGCCCTGGCCCAGGGGGTTCGTCGTAGGAATTTGAGACTCGATATGAGGGAGGGATGATCCTTGAAACAACGAATGTCGATTTTCTCCGCCAAAGACTCCCATCCATACTGGGCATAGAGTTCGCTGAGTATTCGTTCCAGGGTAACACCGTGGAGCGGGTCTTTGTTTTTTTCACCGGGCATAGTCATTATTGTTACAAGAGATGGTTAGTAGGAGTTGATGCTGACCGCTCGACCCAACGCACTGGCTTGATGGCCCCCACTGCATCTCGTCAAGATTTCGTCATATATTGATGAATTTCATCATACGTAATGATCTCAATATCCGCCACCATGTTTTTTGATCTGACCTTGGTGGGCAGTGGCTGCCCTGGATGCAGCGGTAACAATTCGGGTTTATCCTCGTCGACAAAGATGATAATCGCCGGGGCCCGCTGGGTATCCTCCAAACGATACCCCAGCAGCCTGCTACAAGGTTTATCAACGACAACTGTATCGTCCTCAACAGTTAACATTCCGTATCTCCTTATTTTTGGTTTAACAAAAAGGTAAGGGGGCATCCCCCGTTCCCACCCATCTCACTTAACGGTCCACTGCAATCTCTGCAGCTCCGCCACCAGAAACTCGCGGTGTTCCCCCTGGATTTCGATGACGCCGTCTTTGACAGTACCGCCGGTGCCGCATTTCTTTTTCAATTGACTGCCCAGTTCCTTGAGTTCTGCCGGGCCCAGCGGCAGGCCGATGATGACCGTCACCCCGCTGCCCTTGCGACCCTTGGTTTCCCGCCGCACCCTGACAATGCCGTCGCCCTTGAGGGATGGCGACTTGGCCTTGCAGGTACAGGTGGCTACCGGCCGATTACATCCGGGACAGATTCTGCCATGTTCCGAGGAATACACCAGTCCGGATTGCTTGCTCTTCTTCATCCTCGCCTCACCCCTCTTGCTCTGTACCGAGCAGAGACCAGCGCAGTTCTTGCCCGGCCAGAAAGGGACGCACCGTGCCGTAGGCTTCCGGGACTCGCCAGGCTCTGCGTCCGAGATCCACCCTTTTTTGAGGTGGAGAGATCCGATAAAACCGGCGCGCATTGTCGCTGACAAAGGCGGGCAGGTATTCCAGACAATCGGCAGCCTCAAAGAGTTGCGCCAATCCAGGCAGGGCCACCGGTGCTGAAAAAACCCCGGCAGCGCAGCCGCAGCATTCTTTTTTGTGCCGCGGATGGGGCGCCGAATCAGACCCGAACAGTAAACGAGGATGACCGCTGAACACGGCGGCTCGGAGGGCCTCCCGGTCGCGGGGAGTTTTGGCAATCGGCTTGCAAAACAGATCCGGCTGGAGCAGCCCACCCACTACATCGTCTAAGGTGATCATGAGGTGATGCAGGGTAACGGTGGCGGCGACCGTATCATATCGGTCGAGAAAGGCCACAGCCTCGGCGGTGGTAATGTGCTCCATGACGATCCGCAGCCGGGGAAAGGTCTCGGCCAGCCATTGATAGACCGCCAGAAATTCACGCTCGCGCTCCATGACAAAGCCATTGCTTTCTCCGTGAACCAGCAGGGGGATATCCAGTTCTTCGAGCAGGGCAACGGTGTCGCCTATCCGGTCGAAATCAGAAACTCCGGATTCGCTCTGGGTGGTAATCCCGGCTGGATAGAGCTTGATGCCAAGGATCTCTTCACGGGCCGCCACCAGTTGCTGTCGGGAATAACTTTTAAAGAAAAGAGTCATGTACGGAGTAAAAACAGCAGGACCGCAGGCCTGGAAGATGGCGGCGCGGTAGTCCCGCAGCCGCGCCAGCGAATCCACCGGCTCGACCAGATTAGGCATGACCACCCCGCCCGCGAACTGGGCGGCACTGAAGGGGGCAACCAGATCCAGCATAGCCTGCTCACGCAGGTGGAGATGCATATCCAGCGGGGTATCGAGAGCAAGGATCATCGGCGTTGCAATGGCTGAGGGTATGGGGAAGTGGTCAACAGCTGCTGTTAACGTTTCGGTGGCAGGATATCGGTAATCGAGCCGTCGACCATCTCGGCGGCACAGGCAAAGGTCTCGGCCAGCGTCGGGTGGGCATGGACGGTTTTACTGATATCCTCAGCATTGGCCCCCATTTCCAGGGCCAATACCGCTTCGTGGATCAGTTCGCCGGCGTTATGGCCGCAGATTCCGGCACCAAGGATACGGCCCGACGTCTCGTCAAACAGCACCTTAGTGACCCCAGCCGCAACTCCGCAACTCAGGGCACGGCCGCTGGCCCCCCAGGGGAATTTCCCTTTACAGTAGGCGATTCCTTGCAGTTCGGCCTCTTTTTCAGTCAGGCCCATCCAGGCAACCTCTGGCGAGGTGTAGGCCACCGAGGGGATAGTCATCGGCGTGAAAGAAGCCTTGCTCCCGGCAATCACCTCGGCCGCCACCTTGCCCTGATGACTGGCTTTGTGGGCCAGCATCGGCTCGCCGACCAGGTCACCAACGGCATATATATGGGGGATGGCGGTTTCCAGGCGCTCATTGACTGCAAGAAAACCACGCGCATCAAGCGACAGGCCGATCGCCTCCAGGCCGAAGCCTTCAGTGTTGGGACGCCGACCCACAGCCACCAGGACGGCATCAAAGACCTCACTCGCCGGAGCCTTGTCGCCTTCAAAACGTACCTCGATACCGGAGGCGCGAGCTGTGATTCCCGCCACCCTGGTCTGGGTGAAGATTTGGTATTTCTTTTTCAATTTTAAAAACAAGGGTTGGACCAGATCGCGGTCAGCGGGCGGGATGATCTGGCCCTGCATCTCGACTATGGTGATGGCTGAACCCAGGGCGCTATAGACCTGGGCCATTTCCAGACCGATAATGCCACCACCGATGACCAGCAACCGGTTGGGGACCGTGGTCAGGGCCAGGGCATCGGTGGAATTCCAGATGCGGGGATCATCTGGACAGCCGGGCAGCATAAAGGGATGGGAGCCGGTGGCAATAATGACATCGCTAAAGGTCACCCTGGTTTCGCCATCCCGGCCGCTGACCTGCAAGGTATTGCGGTCGAGGAAGGTCCCGTGGCCGGTAAGCCGGGTAATCTTGCGGGCCTTGCACAGGCTGTCAAGGCCGTCGGTCAACTGCTTGATAATTTTACTCTTGTGTTTGCCGAGGGCCTCAATGTCGATCTGCGGTGGGCCGAAGACAATCCCGGATTCCGCGGCAGCCTGTGCCTTTTCGATGACGGCGGCGGCGTGGAGCAGGGTTTTTGAGGGAATACAGCCGACATTGAGACAGACCCCGCCGAGCTGCTGGCCTTGTTCGATCAGGCAGACCTCAAGGCCGAGATCAGCTGCCCGGAAGGCGGCCGTATAGCCGCCCGGTCCGCCGCCAAGCACCGCGACGCCTATTTTGAGATGTTGCACCATGCCCTGCCTCCTTTGCGCAGAAAGTGAGGGCTTATTATAACAACATTCATTTCAGATCCTCAAGCAACTCGACACAAGAAGGCACAAAACCTCCTTCAAAGGCCAAATATTCCCTTCCGATACAGCTTCCGGCGATAGAGATCAAACGCAGGATTGTGCCCCTGGCTAACAAAATTGTTTTCTTTCATACATTTCTGCACAGCGAATTTCTGCCGCCGCTCCTGCCAGGAACACGAAATCCGCCGTTCCCCCTGGCAGGAATATTCATAACCAAACGATATAACGGAGAGATTAAAGAGATACCACATACTGGTCCAAGGATTGCTTTCTTTGCACTCAAGAGAACTGCAGCTTCCCCGTTTTTCGGACGGCACGACAATCAACCGCTTTTGCAACGGGATAGGTATTCAGTCGATCAGGACCTTGAGCTGCAACGATGAGCCCAAAACAGTAAATTTTTCAAGATGTGTTACCCGGGAAGGGCGAAGGAGGATTAAGGGACAGCAGGCGCGGTGCCCTTGTTCCCCACCATTTTTCGTGTCTGGACCGGGGCTAACTCGTCACGGGGGCAAGACCATGGGAGTGCAATATAGACCGTTGGGCGTAGTGAAAGAAATGCTGGAGCAGGCCGGTGTAGAGGTAACTTATGCCTATGAGGACCTGGTCTTCATCAAAGATAACCATTTCCTCCTCCAGTTCGGCAAGGTGGGAGAAATCCTCTTTTTCTATGCCAATGTCGAGATGGGTGACGCGGACGGACGACAACGCTTTGCAGCCCTCCTGCCCGTGGTGAGCGCCCAGGGGCTCACCCTTATCCATCGGGGATGCTATCGATTATCGGCAGGGGAAGACGAGAATCTCTCCCTCGAATTTCTCCACGATGTCGCCCCTGAACAGTAACGGCCCCTGAAAATAGTTGATAGCATGGAAGTACTTGCCTGTCCGCGGTGCGGGTCGGAATTATTTGTGTCCACCCGTTCTGGAGAACAGCGGGTCTTCCGGATGAATACCGATCACACCCCGGTGATCGTGCAACCGGAGCAGCAAGCCACGAATTCGACCCCAATCAATCCGCAGGCTCTCTATTGCGGCGCTTGTTCCTGGCACGGCTCGGCGGACGCATTGGTTGCCTCGCGGCTGTAAAGAAAAAAAACTCGTTATTGCCTGTGGTAGCGATTGCAATGCATTCATCAATTCGGAGGAAGACATGACCACAATCACCTTTTACGAAAAGCCCGGTTGTCTCAACGGCGAAAAACAAAAAGCCATTCTGCAGCGAGCTGGCAATGTACTCCACTGCATCAACATCCTCACCCATCCCTGGAAGCGGGAGGAACTGCGGCTCTTTGTGGCCGGTAAAACACCACCGACCATGATGAACGGGACCGCCCCGGCTATAAAAAAAGGTGAGATCGACCCCGCACAGCTTTCTTTTGAACTGGCACTGGCCCTGATGCTCCAGGAGCCCATCCTGATCAAACGCCCTCTGCTCATCGTGGACGGCCAGTTCATTCAGGGCTTTGATGACCAGCGTTTACGGCCCTACCTCGGCAGCTGGAACAATCAGGAGGATGTCATCACCTGCCCCAACCTGCAAACTCTCTCCTGCGACATGCAACACTAAAGCCCCTCGGCGTCATCCCTTCCCTCCCCCTTTTTCCTCTCCGTTCTCCCCCGACAGCTCCCTTCCTGCCCGTTCCCTGATGAGTTCTCCAGAGGAGCGGGTACGCCCCGTCGTAGCCGTCCTGTCAGGATGACGCTTACCGTTGTCGCCTTTGCTCGAATCGCCATGCCCCGGGCCCGATGCACTGCCTGTGCACAGGCAACATCCCCTATCCCCACGACACGGCCGGTAAGGAGCTCTCTCGTTCTTCGCGTTCTCGTTGCTTATACCCCCCCGCCCTGCTCCTTGTCCAGGGAACCCTTGTCACGTATTCCCGCAGAAAAGGCGTACGCCTATTCCTTGAAACCGGGGCGCACACTTGAAAAATTGTGCAAATTGTGCAAATTAAAAAAATATTGCACAGGTTTGTTTTTGCCTATATACAGAATCCAGAAGAGACTTGAGTACCATTTTTTCAGATTAGGGCGTGTTTGGTCGTTATGCGTACATAGGTAGCAAACTGTACACCAAGGAGGTAGCAGATGGAGTCAAAGGTTGTGGGCAGCAACGATAATCTGTTGAGTGGCGTGACTCGCAGGGATTTCATGAAATTCTGTACAGCGGTGGCGGCTACAATGGGCCTGCCGCTCAGCGCGGTTCCTCAGATCGCCGAGGCCGTTACTGCGGCAAAAAGACCTCCCGTGATCTGGCTCTCCGGCCAGGAGTGCACCGGTTGCGTCGAATCGCTTTTACGTACCGGTCATCCCGACATCGTCACCCTTATTTTTGACCTGATCTCTCTGGAATATTCCGAGACCCTCAATGTCGGGTCCGGTCATCAGGCCGAAGCCTTCCGCGCCCAATCCATTGAAGAGAACAAAGGCAAATTCATCCTGGTGGTGGATGGAGCCATTCCAGTCAAGGACAAAGGCGTCTACTGCATGGTCGCCGGCAAGCCGGTGCTCGACATCCTCCTGGAGACCGCGCCGCTCGCCGCCGCCGTCATCGCCATCGGCTCCTGCGCCGCCTGGGGCGGGGTTGCCGCTGCCTCTCCTAATCCCACCGGGGCGACCCCGGTTCATGAAATCCTGAAAGGAAAAGGTATCCCGGTGGTCAACATCCCCGGTTGCCCGCCCAATCCCTATAATTTCCTGTCCACGGTCATCCATTATCTGACTTTTAAGAAACTGCCGGCCCTGGACGATAAAGGCCGACCGAAATTCGCCTACAGCCGCCTCATCCATGAAAACTGTGAACGTCGTCCGCATTTCGATGCCGGCCGGTTTGCCGAGGAATTCGGTGATGCAGGCCACCGCCAGGGGTTCTGCCTCTACAAGCTGGGATGCAAAGGTCCGGAGACCTATAACAATTGCTCCACCCTGCCCTTCAATGACACCCCGGGCTGCTGGCCGGTGGCAACCGGTAGCCCCTGCTTCGGCTGCTCCGAAGAAAAGGTCGGTTTCAACAGCCCGCTCTTCTCCAAGGCCAAGGTGGTCTTCCCGACCCCGCCGGCTCAGCACACCGACGCTGTTCCTGAAAAGGGCGGCGGCGCAAAAGGTTTTGCCTATGGTGTTGCCGGGGCGGCCATTGGTGCGGCGGTGGTGGCCTTGGCCAAACGTGACGGCAAGGAAGACTGATCAACGAGCTCGGGAGCGCGAATACCATGGCAATAAACAGACGGGATTTTCTCAAATTTTCGGCAGGTACCGGCCTGATGCTGACGGCGGGAGCAACGCCCGGCCGGGCCGCGACCGTGCCGCAACTACCCAAGGATGCGGTGGGCATCCTCTACGACGCCACCCTGTGCATTGGTTGTAAATCATGCATGGTCAACTGCAAAATAGCCAATTCAGAACCCGGCGGCGCCCTGTACCACAAGGAAACGGCCGGCATGATCCCCTACGAATATCCCGCGGGGGACAAAATCTACGATGCCCCGGAACGTCTTTCCGATAAAACCCTATGCGTTATCAAGGCCTATAAGGGTGGCGAAAAGGCGGCCGCCGGTGAGAAGGACGGTCCTGCTTTTTCCTTCATCAAACAGCACTGCCTGCACTGCATCGAGCCGGCCTGTGTTTCGGTCTGCCCGGTGGCGGCCCTGCAAAAAAACAAGGACACCGGGATCGTCACCTACAATAAAAATAAATGTTTCGGCTGCCGGTACTGCCAGGTGGCCTGCCCCTTCGGCATCCCGATGTATGAGTTTGAAAAAGCCTCGCCTTCGGTGGTCAAGTGCCAGTTGTGCAATCACCGTTATGCCCAGGGCAAGTACTCAGCCTGCTGTGAATTCTGCCCCACCGGGGCCTCGATCTTCGGCAAGGTCACGGATCTGCGGGCTGAGGCGAAGCGACGGCTAGCCCTCAAACCCGGTGATTCCTACGCCTATCCGGTCAAGCGGGTTGACGGCACCGAGCGCACCGAGCAGGTGGTGGCCAGTTATGTCAACCATGTCTACGGTCTCGAAGAGGCAGGCGGTACCCAATACCTCTTCCTGGCTGGGGTGAACTTCGACAAACTGGGTTTCAATCCCAGAATCACCAACCAGGTCTATCCCGATTTTACCTGGAGTTATGTCTCCCACGTACCCGCCCTGATCGGCACCCTGCTGGTTGTCGGCACGGCGACACGGTTGGTGACCCAGAAACTGGAGAAAAAAAAGAATGATGCCGGGAAAGGGGACGCGTCCTGAGTGTATCAGACGACCTGTCTTCGCGGAGCACTATACTTTGAGACTCTAATCCCCTTGCAATGAGAGCGTAAAGGAGAACAACCATGGCCAGAAAAATTACCATTGATCCAGTAACCAGAATTGAGGGTCATCTGCGCATAGATTGCGAAGTCGATAACGGCAAGGTCACCAATGCCTGGTCGTCCGGGCAGATGTGGCGGGGCATTGAAATCATCCTCAAGGGCCGGGACCCGAGAGATGCGTGGGCCTATGCCCAACGTATCTGCGGTGTCTGCACTACGGTCCACGCCATGGCTTCGGTCCGGGCGGTGGAAGATGCCCTGAAACTGGAGATCCCGCTCAACGCCCAGTACATCCGTAACATGATCGTCGGTGCCCATGGTATCCATGACCATATGGTCCATTTCTATCAGCTCTGTGCTCTGGACTGGGTGGATATCGTTTCCGCCACCACCGCCGATGCCCAAAAAACCGCTGTCTTGGGGCAGAGTCTGTCAGATTGGAAGGGCAACAGCTACCAGGAAATCAAGGCAATCCAGGACCGGTTGAAGAAATTCATCGGCTCCGGCCAGTTGGGCATCTTTGCCAGCGGCTATTGGGGCCATCCGGCAATGAAGCTGACCCCGGAGGTCAACCTGTTGGCCGCCACCCACTACATGCAGGCCCTTGAATACCAACGCAAGATCAATACGGTGGTGGCAATCCTCGGCAGCAAGACGCCGCACATCCAGAATCTGGCGGTCGGCGGGGTCACCAATCCGCTCAATCCCGACAGCCCTTCCAACCTCACCATTGAGAAACTGTTCCACATCAAGACCCTGATCGACGAGGTCGGCGATTTCATCAAACAGGCCATGTTCACCGATGTGGCTGCGATCGGGGCCTTCTATGCCGAATGGACCCAATACGGCGCGGGTGTCCTCAACTACCTGTCGGTCCCCGACATGCCCATGGACACCAAAGGCACGGTCTTTGCCCTACCGGGCGGCTACATCCCCGGTGGCGATATCAGCAAATTCACCCCAATTGCCAGCCAGCGCGATAAAATGCTGTACGACAACATCAAGGAGTCGATCAAGCACTCCTGGTACAACGGCAACTGGGATCGTTCGCCCTATGAAGAGGATACGGTACCCAACTACACCGGTTACGATTACGACAAAAAATATTCCTGGGTCAAGGCCCCGACCTTCATGGGCAAACCCGCTCAGGTCGGCCCCCTGCCCCATGTGGTCGCCATGTACCTCGCCGGCCATGCCTCAACCAAGCAGTATGTCGACTCCACCCTGCAGACTGTCTCGGCTCTGACCGGAACCAAGGTGGGCATTGACGCCCTCCATTCCACCATCGGTCGGATCGCCGCCCGGGTCATCCGCTGCGGCGTGCTCTACGACACCATGAATGTCCAATGGCAGGCCCTGATCGACAACATCGGCAAGGGTGATCTCGACACCTTCAACGCCCCGGTCTTTCCGGCAGGCGAACAGCGCGGCACCGGTTTCCATGAGGCCCCGCGTGGTACGCTCTCGCATTGGATCGTAATTGAAAACGGCAAGATTAAAAATTACCAGGCCGTCGTACCCTCCACCTGGAATGCCGGTCCGCGCAACGGTGAAGATGCCCTCGGGCCCTATGAGGCCTCCTTGGTCGGCAATCCGGTCGCTGATCCCGAACTGCCGCTTGAGGTATTACGCACGATCCATAGCTTTGACCCGTGCCTGGCCTGTGCCATCCATCTGGTAGACGGTAAGAAGACGCCGCTTTCCAAGGTCAAGGTTTTATGACCGGGGAATCTGAGGTAAAGGCCTTGGTGTTGGGAATCGGCAATTTATTGATTGGTGACGAGGGCGTGGGCTGCAAGGCAGTGGAGGAACTGTGCCGCCGCTACACCATGCCGCCAACGGTTGCATGTGTGGATGGCGGTACAGCGGGGTTTGAACTGCTCTCGATGATCGACAGCAAGGAGCATCTCATCCTGATTGATGCCCTCCGCAACGACATGGAACCCGGGACCGTGGTTATGGTCGAGGATGAGCACGTCCCCCGAGCCTTCCTGGCGCGAACGACACCCCACCAGCTGGGAATCTGTGATGTCCTTGCCGCAGCCCAGTTGTGCGATACCATGCCCAAACACCTGACCCTTTACGGAATCGAGCCCAAACAGCTCGATGTCGGTATCGGCCTCTCGCCGGAAGTGGAGGCTGGAATGGAAAAAATCATCTGTGCAGTGGTCGATCAACTTCGTCACTTTGGATATGAGGTGAAAAACAATGGAATCAAATCCGAACATTAAAACCTGGACCTCGGCGACCATCGTCATGGTCCTCCTGATCATCGCCGGGACCGTGGTCGCTGTTTATCGAATGGTTCTGGGACTGGGGGCAGCCACCAATCTCAACGATGGCTATCCTTGGGGCTTCTGGCTGGGAATGGACGTTCTCGGCGGCATCGCCATGGCAGCCGGCGGCTTCATCATCGCCTGCGCCGTCTATCTGTTCAACTGGAAAAAATACCGGCCCATTGTCCGGCCGGCCATTCTCACTGCTTTTCTCGGCTACCTGATGGCGGTGGTCGCCCTCTTTTTGGATATCGGCCACCCTTTCCGCCTCTGGCACCCCTCCATCATGTGGCAGTATCATTCGGTCATGTGGGTTGTGGCCATGCATGTTATCTTCTACACTACCACCTTGGCCCTGGAGTTCAGCCCGATGCTGCTTGAGCGTCTCGGCTGGGAAAAGGCACGAAAGGCGGTGGGCAAGATCATGGTCGGTGCGGTCATCTTCGGGGTTATGCTCTCCACCCTGCACCAGTCTTCGCTGGGCGCGGTTTTCCTGATTTCTCCGTCGAAAATGTCGCCGCTGTGGTGGGATACCAAGCTGCCGTTCCACTTCCTGGTTTCCGCCGTGGCCATGGGCCTGTCGATGGTGAGTTTCGAGACCATGCTCAGCGGAAAATTCCTCCAGCACAAGGTGGACAAGGAAATTTTCTTTGGCCTGGCGCGAGGCTCGTTGATTGTGCTGAGTTTCTACCTCCTTCTCAAAATTTACCAGCTGTTCACCGTCGCCAGTCCGGGGATGGCCTTTGACGGGTCGGTCGAAGGCAACATGTACCTGCTGGAAATGCTCTTAGGGGTGATCCTGCCCATCGCTATCCTTAGTGTCAAAAAGATGCGAACCAACATCAACATGCTTTTTTCGGTCAACATTCTGGTCATCGTCGGTGTGCTCCTCAACCGGATGAATGTCTGCCTGTTCAGCCAGGAAAGCTACAACAGCTGGCGGGGATTCTCCTATTCTCCGTCCTGGATGGAGTTTCTCCTCTCGCTTGGTGTTGTTGCGCTCGGCGTGTTTCTCTACAAGATGTCGGCGAAACATCTGCCGCTGTTCTCGCACTGATTTCGCTGGCCCGCCCTCGGTGAGAACGATGTCTCCGGCGGCAGTTTGATAAAAATCCCCATGCAGGGAAGGCCCTTCTCCTTCTGCCCCTGCATGGGGTTGTGTCCCTTGAGCCCTATCCGGCGGCGCAGGTCACTTCCATCGCGCCTTCCCGCAACCACTGACAACCTCCCTGGAATCCTATGAAATCATTACATACCTTTTTACTCTTTTCCAGCGGGCTAACCGCCCTGCTGTTGGGATTGTCCCAGGCCCAGGCTATTGCCGGTGAGGAATGCCGGGACTTAATCCAGAATAAATGCGCGTCCTGCCATTTCGTCAAATACATCTGCCCCAAGGTTGAGCAAGGGAAAGGTACACTGTCCTGGAAATGGACCGTTCATGACATGGTCAAGGAAGGGATGGTGGCCACCGACCAGGAGCAGGACCGCCTGGTGGGGTGCCTGGCTGATCCCGATGCAAAGGTCAAAGAGTTCTGTACGCAGAAGAAATAATAGTTAAACGGCACAAAAAAAGGGGATAACGGCGTTTGCCGCTATCCCCTTTTTTGCGTGGTGGGTAAAGACTTATGCCGAGACGGTAAGAAGACGCAGCTCCAGTCTCCGGGCCAGATCCAGCATGGTTTCAATTTCTTCCCTGGTCGGAATTTTGATGGTGACCGTGTAGGGATCGCAGATCTCCTGGTAACTGTCCAACAGTCGCACAGCATCCTCCATCCCCCGGATCGTTTCCGGCAACCATTCCTCCAGCGCTGCCACCAAATCATGCATGGTGTGGTTATACGGCAGGCGGCCGATGGCCATGAGGGCACCCATCACCAGCTTTTCGATGCCCATGGCGATGAGATTGTAGAGGATTTCAGTGGTGAAGGCCTCTTTCTTCTTGGTGAAAGCCCCTTCGGCAAGATCGAGAAACTGCTCGCCTTCCAGCCGGTACTGTCCCCAATCTTCGATCGCCTGGGGCCGGATGTCGGCAAATCCTACGAGTACGGGATGCATGGCCATGAATGTCTCCTTTGGTGCGGCTTAAATTTTGTTTCGTACAACTCGGTCACCAGGTTAAACATGGCGTTGCAGGCAGATGAGCGCGGTTGTCCGCCAGCCGAGACCTTGGTAAAATGAGGCCGCTGGCCCGTTGTTTTTATCGGCCAGAAGTTGGAGGCGGGTCGCCCCCTGCTCCATGGCCCAACCGGCCATGGCGTTCATCAAGGCGCGCCCGGTGCCCTGGCCCCGATGGCCGGGATCGACCACCATATCTTCAACCAGCACAGCCGGACCACCCTCAGCAGTTGAAATCACCAACTGACCGGTGCACATACCGATGACCTTCCCGGCTTCTTCGGCCACCAGGATACACCCCCGGTCATTGTTCAGCATCATCAAGAGCCCCTGCCTTTGCTTGGCTGCATTAAAGCTGAAATCTTCTTCAATGGTGAAAAGGAGACGCAGCAGAACGGTCAGATCCTCCAGGTCCCGGGGCCTGGCTTTGCGCAGCGTTGGCATGGCACTTGTCCTAGGCGATGAGATAGGCGGCAGCCGGTTCACCGTCCTCAAGGCCATCAAGAATGACATCAATGGCATCCGTACTATCAACGCCCTTAAACCACCAGTTCTCCGGCTGGATTACCATTATCGGCCCGGATTCGCACTGCTTGAGGCAGCCGGTGGCCACCACCTGGACGTCAAGGCCGCGGTCAAGGATCTCTTCTTCAATATACTGGAGAAAACCATCGGTCTGTTTATGGCAGATACCTTTGGGGTCGCCTTTGGAGCGAAAACTCTGACAAACTAAGATTTGTTTTTCGGGGATAGCCATGGTGTTCTTCCTTTATTTAAACGTGATTTATTGACACTTATGATTATTTACCGCACTTCTGTTTTTTGCCGCCGCCATAGAGGACATCCACCGTGCCCTCGATATTTTCCTCGGTGATGATCACCCGGATACCCAGGCTGCCGAGCACTTCCCGTGGGCGCTGGCCGGCACTGGCTGCCAGCAGCGCAAAACAATCGTGCAGAATTTCGGCCAACTGCTCCCACCTGTTTTCGCCGCTGCCTGCCGCCGGGGCCTGCCGGGTTTCCAGTAGACAGGTGAGACCGTCATCCCTGGGACCGTAGATGAGCAGGGTCTTGGCCTGACCGAGATGCAGATCGACATCCATGCCGGTGGTGCTGACCACCGCCACTCGGGGACGTTCCGCGCTGGGTCGGGGCAATCCGGGCAGTACCGATGGTTTAGCGCCACACCCGCATCCGGACGAACAGCCACACGCATCCTCCGCTACCTGCCGGGAGATGGTGGCCAGGTACTGACCGGTCAGCTTGCCGATCTGTTCCATATGCACCCGGGTGGGCGGCTCCGGGACATCGGCCTGCTGTGGATCGGGAGCAAAGGGAACCAACTCTATTTCCTTGGCCCCCATCTCAGCCATGGTCTCGGCAATATTCACCACCTGATGGGCATTGATGCCCGGATAGATGGTGGTGCGAAGGGCGACCGCCACTCCGGCTGCGGCCATGGCCTGCACCGTTTTGGGTTGCTCCTCCAATAAGAGCGGCACCACCTTGGACAACGGCAGGGTCTTTTTTCCCGGACGAATCCAGGCATACAGTTTTTCCGCAGTGGCTGCTTCCATGGTTTCAATCAGCAAGGTAAGGCTGTTCAAACCAGCCGCTGCCAATTCGACGGCATGCTGGTCGCCACCGAGACCCAGTGTAGTCAAACTGATGGTCAGGGCAGGATAATGCTTTTTGAGAAGGGTAATGGTGGCCAGGGTCGTAGCTATCGAGGCCAGCGGATCGCCGGGCCCATCCAAGACAACATGCTCCAGCCCCTTATAGCGTTCGACCTCCACCAGGGCCTCGGTCGGACTCAGAGCTTGACCTGGCGCACTCTCCGGGGCATAACGCAGACGGCAGAACGCCTGGGGCGCCACCGGCAGAATCAGGGTGTTCAGACTTGCATCGATTGTCGAGGAGGCTGCGAAACGGGACGCACTTGAAATAGGGATAACGCTCATGGCAATCTACCCGGTTGGTTGGGAATTATGAAACGTCCGGTGAGGACCAAGGAGTGCCCCCACCGGACAATAACAGTTTACAGGACCAATTCGAACTTCTCTTCCGGATCATCCCGGTCTTTGCGGTCGAGCAGGGCGTTTAGGACTTTCTCCAGGAATCTCAAGCCGCCCTTGTAGCCGACGGTCGGAAAATACTGGTGGCCCTGCCGATCAAGAATCGGGAATCCCCAACGGATAAGAGGGATATCCTCATCACGGGCAATGTACTTGCCGTAGGTGTTACCGATGAGCAGATCCACCGGCTCGTTTTTGATCCACTGATGGAGCAGAAACAAATCTCCCTTGGCCCGAACATTGACCTCAAAGGGCATTTCTGCGGTTAATTCCTTGATCCGTTTCTCAAAACGCTTGCCCGGCGTGCCGGTGACCACATGGACGGGACACATATCAATGGAAACCAGGAACTCAGTCATGGCAATCACCTGATCCGGATCACCAAAGATCGCCACCTTCTTGTGGTAGAAATACTGGTGCATATCGGAGATCAGATCCACCAGCTGGCCGCGTTCGTAGGAAATCTCTTCCGGGACCACCGTACCGCTGATAATCCGCAGAGCATCAATGAACCGGTCCGTTGCCTTGAGGCCAAAAGGCATATCCAAGATCTTACACGGCACCTTGTATTTGGTGTCGAGCAGGCGGGCGGCATCGGCCGAACACCATTCACCAAGAGCCAGGGTACCGATAGCATCGCCGCATCCCTTGAGTTCGGCAACGGTGACGCCACCCTGGGGAAACATATTGTACTCGCCGGAGAGAGGACCATTGAGCACACCCGAGGTGTCAGGGAAGAGGGTGATTTCCGCGCCGACCATTTGGGCCAGACGCTTGATCTCTTCCATATCCGATGGCTCGACCCAGCCCGGAATAACATTGACCTTGCCATTTTTCTTGCCAACGGGTTCCGCCAGATCAGCCATAGCCTTGACCATGTTGGAAAAACCGGTCACATGCGAACCGACATAGCTTGGGGTGGCAGCACCGACTAGAGTCTTGCCGGGGGGTACGGTGCCTTCCTTTTGGGCCTTATCAAAGATCTGGTTGAGATCGTCGCCGATGGTTTCCGACAAGCAGGTAGTGTGCACTGCAATCACTTCCGGATCGTACACGGTAAAAATATTATTGATTGCCTGCAGCAGGTTGGCCTGACCACCGAACACCGACGAACCTTCGGTAAACGAACTGGTGGAGGCGGAAACAGGTTCCTTGTAATGCCGGGTGAGGGCGCTTCTGTGGTAGGCGCAGCAGCCCTGGGATCCATGACTGTGGGGAAGACAGCCATGGATACCCAATGCCGCGTACATAGCGCCGATGGGCTGACAGGTCTTAGCCGGGTTAATGGTTACGGCACTGCGCTCGTTTATTTCTTTGGGTGTATGTCGAAGTAGCATTGTCTTGCCCTCTTGGTTGATGCTTATTCCCACACGTAGGTGGCTGAGAGTTCGGGGCTTTCCTGCCAGGGGGCTTTCATGTAGCTCCAGACCTTGCTGTTGACCAGCCGGTCGATTTCCTTGTAGAAATTAACCGCACCCTGGAATCCGGCATAAGGTCCGCCGGAATCGTAACTGTGCAGCTGTTTCATGGGGACGCCCAATTTCTGGATGGAAAATTTTTCCTTAATGCCGGCGCAGAAGATATCCGGCTTCATCAGTTCAACGAGTTTTTCCGCTTCGTACTGGTTGAGATCGTCGATAACAAGTGCCCCTTTTTCCATATCGGGGAAAATACCGTCATATTCTTTAAACTTGTATCCAGCGTCTTCCAGGGCCTTCATTTCTTCCGGCGTCTTGCGCGCCCGGTAGCGAGCCTCGTCCTTTTCGACCTCAAGCTCCTCGATGTTGCGGCTGTCGGCATCCACCTTAAGAAAGGGGATGACTTTGCGGCCCTCGTAATCGTCCCGATGGGCGAATTCATAACCGGCAGAAACCGTCTTCATGCCCATTTCGGCAAACAGATCCTGATAGTGATGAGCCCGGCTGCCACCGAGAAAGAGCATGGCGGTCTTGCCCTGGGTACGGGGCAGAACCTCTTCCCGAACCGCATCCACCGCTGGCATTTCCTCGGCAATCACTGCTTCCACCCGGTCGATCAGCTTCTGATCACCGAAATACTCGGCAATCTTACGCAGCGACTTGGCCGATGATTTGGCCCCGATAAAGTTCACCTTGATCCATGGAATCCCGAACTTGGTTTCCATCATGTCAGCCACATAGTTAATGGAACGGTGGCACATGACACAGCTCAGATCCGCCATGTGGGACGAGGCAAACTGATCGTAGGTCGAGTTGCCGGAAAAAGTGGAGATGGTGGTGATGCCGCACTTTTTCAGTATCCGGTCGATCTCGAAACCGTCGCCGCCGATGTTATACTCACCCAGCAGGTTGATTTTGTACTCACCTGCCTTTTCTTCATTGTTTTCACCAACCATGTGGGCGAAAACCTGATTATTGGCGATATGATGGCCGGCGGACTGGGAAACACCCTTGTACCCTTCACAGCTGAAGGCAAAAACATTACAGTCGCCGAGTTTTTCTTTCATGTTGCGGGCGACGGTGTGGATATCGTCGCCGATCAGGCCCACCGGGCAGGTCGCAAAAATCGTGATTGCCTTGGGGTGGAACAGGTCGTAGATCTCCTGAACCGCCTGGGCCAGCTTCTTTTCGCCGCCGAAGATGATGTCCGAGTCCTGCATGTCCGTGGAGAAACAATAGGTCATGTAGTTTTCGCCGTCGACACCGGCATCGGTCTGGTTACGCCGAGTCAGCCAGGCGTAGAAACTGCAGCCAATCGGTCCATGCACCAGGTTAACGATATCCCGGGTCGGTCCCATGATAACCCCCTTGCAACCGGCATAGGTGCAGCCGCGCATGGAGATGATACCGGGGATGGTCCGCACGTTGGCGACGATTTCCGGGGTGGTGTTTTCCAGGGCCTCGTTGATGAGGATCTGCTTGGCCCTCCTGCGAGCTACCTTGGGTGGATATTTTTTTAACAGCTCTTTCTTGATATCAGTGGGTTCCCACTGGACGAGCTTTTTCTTTGCAGTTGCCATTTTCTATAATCTCCTAGGGCTCAGGATATTGATTTCATACCGGATTCGCCCGTTCGAACGCGAACAGCGTCACCAATCGGCAGGATAAAAATTTTGCCATCTCCGGGTTTTCCGGTCTTATTGACACTGATGATCGATGCAACGACGGTGTCGACAAAATCATCTTCCACAACAATGGTGACCAATCGTTTCGGATAGAGCTTTCCTTTCTCCCCGAGAAGGGAAGCGGCCTCTTCATAACCATTTTCAGCACCGGCCAGGATCTGGGGATTGGCAAAGCCTTTACCCCGTCCATTGGCCTCGTGGGCGAAGAACGCATCCACTCCGGCCTCGGTCAATGCTTTTTTGGTCTGGTTCATCATATTCATCCGCACAATAGCGATGACCTCTTTCATGCCGCCACCTCCGCTCCTTCTTTGACGCCTGAGCTGATGGTGTAGGCGCATTCAACATCGCTGATAAAGATCTTCCCGTCACCGAAGGCACCCTTGGCGCCGGTCCGGGCGGTGTTCATAATGGTGTTGATGACAAAATCCTTATCTTCTGCTTGAATGACGCTCATCAGCATGGTCTTGGGAATCTCGTCATAGGTTACTTCGCCGATCTTGATACCGCGCTGCTTGCCCCGGCCGGCTACCGAATATTTGGTGACTGCCGGGAAGCCGGCATCCATGAGGGCGGCAAGGACGGCGTCTGCTTTTTCTGGTCGGATTATGGCTCTGATCATGATCATCATGGTGGTGGCTCCTTGGTATTATAAACTAATAGTCTGTAGTGCTTCGTTTGCAGGCGCTGGGTTGTTGCTCTGGAGCGTGTAAAGACTCCCGTCAAACCAAACTGGATCTCTTATACTTCCATCAGGCCATACTCCAGCAGCAACTCTTCCAGTTCTTCGATGGCCAGGGGTTTGGGGATGACGAAATTCTGATTCCCATCGATAGCTCTGGCGAGATTACGATAGGCATCGGCCTGTTTGACCTCAGGGTTCCATTCGATCACGGTCTTGCGGTTGATCTCCGCCCGCTGGACATCATTGTCGCGAGGCACGAAGGCGATCATCTGGGTGCCGATCTTCTTGGCCAGTTCCTCGATCATCTCGCGCTCGTTATCCACGGCCCGCGAGTTGCAGATGAGACCGCCGAGACGAACTTTGCCGGATTGGGCAAACTTACAGATACCTTTACAGATATTGTTGGCCGCATACATGGCCATCATCTCACCGGAAACAACGATATAGATCTCTTCAGCCTTACCGTCGCGGATAGGCATGGCGAACCCGCCGCAGACAACGTCGCCGAGAACGTCGTAGAAGGCATAATCTAATCCTTCGCTCGGGGCATAGGCACCCAACTGCTCCAGCATATTGATGGAGGTAATGATACCGCGACCGGCACAACCAACACCCGGCTCGGGCCCTCCGGATTCTACGCACCAGGTGCCGCCGTAACCCATTTTGCGGAGATCATCGAGTTCCACATCCTCGCCTTCTTCCCGCAGGGTATCGAGGACCGATTTCTGGGCAAGTCCGCCGAGCAGCAGGCGGGTGGAATCCGCCTTGGGATCACAGCCGACCACCATGACTTTTTTGCCCATTTCAATTAGACCCGCTACCGTGTTCTGGGTGGTGGTGGATTTACCGATGCCGCCTTTTCCGTAAATTGCTACCTTTCTCATTGTCTTGGCTCCTTTATAATTCAGGGATGATACTGGATTGTTCCAGCCCGTAGTCAACGTCGTCTTAACGGAAGAAATGTTCCGTCGTGTTGTCTCTCTCAGAGCAAGGGCTGTGCCAAGATGAAATATCGAAAAATATATAAATAATATTAGACAGATGACAGCTATGACCCGCCGAATGGCTGTCCAAAGTTTCAGGAGTGGTACACTGCAGGATTGTGGGGATTAATACAATTAGGAAGGCGACAGACAAAATTGTCGATCAGGCAACAGGGGAAAACGGGAAAATATGTATAGCACCGAGAACGTCCGCGGGTTGTCTTTTAGTGGAACCGGCTAGAGTGCGAGGCCAATCGCGAAAAAAAACATCCATCCAAACCAAAGCCCAATGAACGCCGACCTCCAAGCAAACGCCTATATCGATCACAGCCATTCTGCCATTGCTTGCAAGGCGGCGGAACTCGCCTGTGGCGGTACAACTGATCAAAGAAATGCAGCGAGTTGTTTTGAGGTGAGTTTGTCCCGGATTCGAGTCAACACAGCGGGGATTGGTGGCAAAATCCGGACCCCTGCAAAGCTTCCGAGATCCTTCCCCACGGTACGGGATATTGCGATGCCTAAGTGGCATATTTCCGTGTGGGGCCGCTGACCATTACTTCTCATTCTGTTGACACAACAGCTCTTTGGCACAATGTTGCCCACTGCCAGATTCGATGAGCAGACTTTCCCCAGAAGGGCAATGCGGGCCAGGAACGGAGTACAGGGATTGGGAGGAGCGCTGCCGTCTGGAGAGGAAGGAGTTGATGCGACTGGCCAGAGATGCCGGGGCTCCGGTTGAACGCCGATACCGCAAGATACACCGGGGAAAAAAATGGAGGTGGTGGCTTGTTAAAATCTGCAGAATGCGCAGCTGCCTCAAGACTTGATGACTTGATATCGCTTCCGAGTAACCTGCTGTGTTGCCGATCCCAACCGGTCTTTGTTATCGTTAAAACAAAATACAGAATTCTTTTCCGCCGACGTCACCAGGGTACAAACCTCGGGCTCGCCTTATCCTTCACTAAAACCATGGGTTACCATATACTCCTGATAACCGCCAAAACACGGACCGTAGAGACTGAACCCTCCTTCCCTTTTCTCTTCAAAGAGTTGTCGAGGCTGTGCTTCGATTAGTCGTTCAATTCTCTTCAATCCGCTTTCTGAATCTGGCTAACTGGAGATCCCGTATTTTCTGCAGATCAAGACGGTAGATATCCGGAGGAAAGAGAAATTCGACCACCCCGGTATCGAAAATTCGTTTGACCTCGTATTCATCGTGAGCCACGTCGCGCTGATAGATATAGTTCAGATAGGAACGGTTGGTGTGGATAATGAACTCAATGCGCATACCACCGGTCCGGGCAAAGAACTTGAGCATGGAGGTTTTGCCCGAACTGCCGGTTGCGGTACCGCTGTATTCACCGCTGGTCAGGGTATCTGAGATATCTTCCAGTGTCATGAACGATTCGGCTCTGGCCGCACTGCGTGTCAGGTGCCGGACAAACCGTTTGACGTCGTTAACCGAATTGAGCACTGCCATCAGGCCCAATTCATCGTCTACCGCAGTCGCCGGGTTTTTTTCGTTTTTGCGTAGGAGTTTTAGAACCTTAGCCGAGGAAGGTTTTTTGCGGATGGTCACATAAATGGGGATATCGGTATCGCTATCGCGAAATCGCCGCCGTTTGACCAAAGTGAGTTTTTCTCCTACGGTCGGTGTCACAGTCAGGGCTTCATCTTCCGAGAGAACCGTGACGGTGATGCAGCTGAAATCGTCCTTGTGGTGGGTGCTGTAGAGATAACGGATGTCAAGATCGCCGATCTTGGAATCGGGACTCCAGACATAGGCATTGAGAAAATTAAGGAATTCGGAGAATTTTTCACCAATCCTTGTCTCCCGTTCCCTCTGGTCGATCGAGCCGGCCAGTCCCATGAGCGCCAGCTTTCTCTTTGCCTCAAACCGGGCTTTTTTATGATACCGTTCATCAAAAAGGGCCAGCAGCAGCTCGACCGGATCCCAGGCGGTAACTATTTCGTTGGTAGTTTCAATATGAGCGCTGTATGGGGCAAGTACCTTGGCCCGCAATGAACTGATGACATCATCAGCAGTCCGTGCATATTCGTGGAGATGGCGTACAACTTCCTGCCTTGACCCGTCGATACCGAACATATTACCGAGCAAAAGGTAGGCACGTTCCGCAGCTTTTGTCCTCAGTTTTTCTTCATGGATCAACACCAGGATCTCATCGAAGGTATTGATGCCTAGAAGATCAAAAATCTGATTGCGGACTGAGCGGTATTTGGTTTTCAGCAGTTGGTTGTCATGAAGTTCTTTCACCCATGCCTTTGTCTCACGCGAAAAAGGATGCGCTAGGGGAGGAGTATTTTCGATGGCAAAAGGACCATCTTGCAGCGTGGTGGAAAAAACAGAATGGTGGTTCAGAATGCTCATGGTAGACGATTCGTCGGGTAGTAATAATCAAGGTGAGAAACGGAAATCGGTCGTTTGGGCATAACAAAAAACAAAGGGTGATTTCTCCATCTGGCAATGAGCATTACCCAGTCCTTCGCACACTGAAGCCCTACGACACGTAGGGAGTTCCAGTTTACCAACATATAGCAGCTTGATGAAGCTTAAAAACTATTTGAGAAATATATCTTCTACCATGTAGCCCTTTGAGAGGGCAACTAAAACAGCTGCCAGGCATTACGGGATATCCTTCATCATCCATTTGAAGAGGGTGCGGAAGAACAAAGACTCTGAAAAAATTCCCAAACACTGAGCAGGGTAATCCTGAATGAAACTTGCGCGGCAACCATTCCCCTGGCATTGTTGTACCCTGCCCTGCCTTAAAGTACGGCCTGCCTCAGATGTACGCCAAGCCCGCTATCGTTAGGATTCACCCAATCTGTGGAAGATAGAGAAAGACTCGACCAACCGTTTTCATTTTGACGAACCGGTTTAGCCTTGATACGATAAATTAATCAATAGATTTAGCAAGATTTCCCGACAGGGCAGTACAACATACCCCTTTTTTGGCACCTCGAAAACGCCTAAACTAGCCCCCTGAGGGGAAACGGAAACCGTACATCAAGCCAGGAGTACAACGATGAATTTCGGGACATTAGTAGATTCAATCTTTAAAATGGCCGGATCTATTTTCGAGCCTATGGGGCGAATATTCCGCGAAACACACCTACCGGAACAGATAAAAGCTGTCGACCTAGCCGGGCTCTTCACCAACCCCTGGTTTCTTGTCCCCTTTATCGCTATCATCGGATATCTTCTTTATAAACAAGCCTTTCGCGATTTAATCATCCTGGGTACGATAATGGGCGTCTGGTATGCCTCCGGAACTCCATACATGCAAACCTTGGTGGTCGGCAACGAACTCTCGATCAGCAAGATATTGCCGGTAGTCTTCGGAGGCGCGGCGATTCTCGGTTTTCTGATCTACCTGCTTTTCGGACGTTCTGATTGATAAATATAATGTAACTATTCAGAATAACTTATCGTCTTTTTTGACAAAAAGTACTTGACATGGCTTTGGGTGAGATTTTCAAAAATTAGTGTCGTCAGTCACCTGTCTTGATTTGTCACGACAGGGTGCCCCTGCCTGCTTATAGATGCCGACGAGCAAAGGTGGTGCAAGCCGGGGAGCGCGCCCAAAAAAGCAATGCAACACA
>JBBRBT010000004.1:0-119162 GCA_038205495.1 Desulfobulbales bacterium | reverse complement strand
CTCTACCAACTCTCCTCCCCCTCGGCGGCGGTGTGGGGGGGGCGGGGGGCGGCCCCATAATACGAGTGCCGGCGCCCTTGCCCCGGGGGTGGCATGGATCTGTATCTGCATGCTTGCGTTGGTTCTCGCCCTGACATTGTATCAGGATCAAAATTTTGGCGACCTTCTCGTGTTGTTAAAACGTTTGATCGACCCTTTTATTCTCTATATCTTCGCGAGACGTTTGAACAACAATGCTGATCGGGATGCCGTTATTGATGGGATGGTGCTTGGAACTGTTTTATTTTCCGTACACCTAGCTCTGCAGGGGATGGACATGGGGCAAAATATTCGTGTCGGGGGCATGATGAGCCAACCCAATTCATCTGCAGCCTTTATTGCAGCATATAGTTGCTTATTATTAGCCCAACTTGTTTTTATGAAAAACAGGAAAATGACCATCGTACTTGTAGGCGCTCTGTTGGTTTCCATCTTTGCCGAATTTCAAACTGTTTCCAGGGCCGGAGCTTTTGGGCTTTGCGCAGGGCTGCTGGCCACTGCAAGTTTGTCCGGCCGAAAGTGGGTAAAGGTCGTTATATGCGGAACTCTTCTTATTTTTCTGATTTTACCCCAGCTAATTCCAGACAAACTATCGTCGCGGTTCGCAGGCAGAGATATCCACAATTCAGAAGACCTTGAAGCGGAGGCGAGCGCCGACACACGAAAGGAGATCTGGGGTGCGGCAATCTCTATGACCCTCTCTAACCCTTTGGGAATTGGCTTGGGAGGCTTTCAACGTCGGATTGGCGACTATGGAGGTCCTCAAGGCCGTGATGCCCATAATACGTACTTGCTGGTTTCGTCCGAAATGGGAGTGGGAGGATTACTCATTTTATTAGGAATGATGTATCAGTTGATCAAAAGAGGTTGGCAAGGTGTATACTACGGTAGTGATGGGGTCTCGAGGAAAGCCGGTTTGGCTTTGGTCGGCGGGACAATCGCCCTGCTGGTAACGAACTTCTTTAGTGCTACAATCAGGGATGCTTCAGTGTTCGGTTATGCGTGGGTTTTGGCGGCGATGGTCTACCAAGCCTCCGAATGGAGTGGCCAAGGAATTCAAAAAACAAAATAGTGGTTCGAACGGAACATGTGTAGTGATGTTTAAACATTCAATACCTTTATAATTGCTGGATCTCACCGAACAACTGTAGCCCCTAATTTAAAGGATAATTCACTGAAATATGGTTATGAAACCACACCACGCCTATAGACCCGATATCGATGGATTACGCGCGATTGCAGTTCTATCGGTACTTTTCTACCATGCTTTCCCTCAGCTAGTACCAGGAGGGTTTGTCGGGGTCGACATCTTTTTCGTCATCTCGGGCTATCTTATCTCTGGCATTATCTTCCATGACTTACAGAATGGCACATTCAGCTTCGCAAATTTCTACCTCCGTCGTATCCGTCGTATCTTTCCTGCATTGATACTAGTTCTAGCCGGGTGCCTCATCATCGGATGGTACCTCCTGCTGCCCGATGAGTTCAGCCAACTAGGCACGCACGTTACTTCCGGCGCTATATTTGTTTCTAACCTCGCGTTATGGCACGAAGCTGGCTATTTTGACGCCGCAGCTGAGATCAAGCCCCTACTTCATCTATGGTCTCTCGGTGTGGAAGAGCAGTACTACCTGTTATGGCCACCTCTTCTGTTTCTGTTTCGGGGGCGCATACAACTGATGTTATGGATGATTCTCTCAATTGCTGTACTTTCGTTCACGGTCAATATCTTGTTGGTTGCCAACTACCCGACAGCCACCTTCTATTCGCCGATAACTCGTTTCTGGGAATTGTTGGGGGGGGCTACACTTGCTTACTTTTCGTGTTTTAGGTCTGCATATCGACCTGGGGGGTTGCAAAATACTCAATCCTTGTTTGGTGCATTGCTACTGGCGGCGGCACTCCTTCTGATCAATGAACGGTGCATCTTTCCAGGTTGGTGGGCGCTACTACCGACTATCGGTGCTATATTAGTCATTTCGGCTGGTCCTGCTGCATGGGTGAATCAGTACGTACTTGCGAATCGCCGCTTAGTTTTTATAGGATTAATCAGTTATCCTCTCTATTTGTGGCATTGGCCGTTGTTTGTCTACGCACGGATCGTTAATAAAGGCGAACCACCAATAGAGGTTCGTCTTGCGATCATTGTTGTAAGCCTACTGCTGGCCTGGGGCACTTATGAGTTAGTCGAGAAAAAGATTCGATATGCCAAAACCGGTACCGTTGCGGCATATGCTTTGCCAGCGCTGGTGGTCTCAATGATTGCGATTGCCATCGGTGGCGTTCTGATGCTTCGAGGCTATGTTACACCATTTTCTGCATCGAAACCGCAACTCGCTGAAATTTCGAAAGCTTCAACAGACTCAAACTATGGACCCGACAAAGTCATAAAGGGTGATACCAGCAAGGCAGTACTTTTTTTTGGAGACAGCCATATACAACAATATTTGCCACGCATTAACAAAATTTGCACCGACCACATTGCACCTATTCGCACTGTAATCTTTAAAACACAAGGCGGTTGTGCGCCTGTGCCAGGTATCGAGCGCAAGGGCTATAAGTGTAGCAAGTTCGTTGATGAAGCCTTAGAGCTTGCGCTCCACCCTGATGTAGAGACTGTAATCATCGGAGCATCATGGGTCGGCTTCATTAACCGTACTGACTACTACAGGACTGGCGAGGAAAAGGGTAGGGGGGAGGCATTGAAGATGCTCATGCCAGAAAACGAATGGGTTCTGCAAAGGTTTGAGGCTTCCCTGAACAAACTCATCGTCAACGGCAAGCGCGTTGTGATTGTGCTTTCATCACCTCGCGGAAGCGTATTTAATCCTAAATCATTGATAAATCGTAGTTGGAAAGGGGTAATGGTCAAAGATTCCTTTCCGCTTGTGCCAAGAAGCGATGTCATTACGCTTGCTAGCCCTATCGATTCACGGCTTCGAGAAATTGCCACTCGAGTCAAAGCAACGGTTATCGATCCATGCGACTGGCTCTGCACCTTGGATGTTTGCCCTGTTGCCGATAAAAGCGGCAATCCTCTTTACATGGACGATTCCCATATCCGCGCCAGCGTCACCTCAGCAGTTTTCGGTGCACTTGACAACTACGTTTATCTTGGGGACAGTGGTCTCAGCTTATTTAAATAGGCGTTGGAAATTGAAAAATGTCCTGATGCCACCGACGGTTGAACAGGCAGCGCGCAAACAAGCACAGGAGCCACTTAACAACCATGGTGAGTTGCTCAAATAAATTGAGCAACTTTCATGGATCGGTTGGTTCATGGTCAAAAATCACCACTTGACAAGCAGGCGCCAGATGATGCTTACTTTAATTGATGAAAAATAATAGGAAAAGATTGCTTGAAACGGCTCAACCACTTCACCTCAATAAAAAAGGAGTACGAAAATGGATGAAAAAAAATTTTTGACAGACATGGAAGACCTTTTGGAATTGGATCCAGGGACTCTTGATTGCGCCACTGAATTGGAGAGCACCGAAAGGTGGGATTCGCTGGCGTTTGTCAGTTTCTTGGCGGTTGCGGATTCCAATTATGGAGTGAACGTTGCCCCGAAGGAACTACAACAATGCAAGACTGTGGGTGACCTCATGCAGTTACTTAGCAAGTAGGGGGGAGGAATGGCGATAGCAAAAATTGAGGGTGTGCGGGTGTCCGGCATCGCCAGTGCTGTGCCGGACACACTCCGCCCGGTGGCTGACTTTGACGAGACTTTCGGGGCTGAAGACGTTCGACGGATTTCACAAAGCACAGGAGTCGAACGACGAGGAGTAGCTGCCCCTGAATTATGCTGCTCGGACTTGTGCTATGCGGCAGCAAAGCGGCTTCTGGAGGATTTGAATTGGGATCCAGCAACGGTGGACGGCTTGATTTTTGTGTCGCAGTCCTTTGATTTTTCCTCTATACCGGCAACGAGTTGCATCTTACAGATGCGACTTGGATTGCCAAAATCCTGTGCTGCTATTGATATAGCGTTGGGATGCTCCGGCTATGTTTATGGCCTCTGGGTTGCTGCGGGCATGATCACTGGTGGCGGTCTCCGCAGGGTACTGTTACTGGCCGGAGATGTTTCACGGGCGACATCGCCAAGTGACCGGTCGACGGCTTTGCTGTTTGGCGATGCCGGATCAGCAACAGCAGTGGAGAAAGATTCTGCTGGTTCGCCGTTCGTCTTCCAGTTGGGAACGGATGGCTCTGGATGGATGAATCTTGTGGTTCCAGTAGGGGGGCAGTCATCGCGGCATCCACGAGATTCAACGACATGTGTTCGGAAACAAGCCGAAGCAAATAACTTTCGCAGTCCGGAAGAACTATTCATGGATGGGGCGGAAATTTTTGCTTTCACGCTTCGTGAAGTTCCTTCGCTAGTCAGTGGCGTACTTGCAACAGCTGGATGGAATAAAGAGGAAATAGACTATTTCGTTTTTCATCAAGCAAACAAATTTATGCTCACACATCTTGCAAAAAGGATGAAGCTCCCTCTGCAGAAAGTCCCCTTCTCTCTCAAGGAATACGGTAACACCAGTTCCGCCTCTATTCCACTCACAATCAACTCAGAGTTAGGCGATATAATTAGTACTCAACCGCTCAAGATGCTTATGGCCGGTTTTGGTGTTGGCTACTCCTGGGGTGCTTGTACAACAATCCTTGGGCCAATGGTTGCCCCGCCAATCATCTTGGTCAACAAATCGGAGGCGTGGCTATGCTGAATCCACTCGACTTAACCGGACGAATAGTTTTAGTCACTGGCGCTTCATCGGGAATCGGACATGAATCTAGCGTTATACTTAGCCGTTTGGGAGCTCGAATCATCCTTGTCGCGCGCAACCAGGAACGGCTTGAGGAGACGCGGCAACAGCTCGAAGGAACAGGGCACGTGATCGCACCTTACGACCTAAACGCATATGAAGAAATCCCTAACTGGATGCGAACTCTTGCTGATCATCATGGACATTTAGATGGTCTGGTCCACAGTGCCGGTTTACTGATTACAGCACCGTTGAAGACGATGAACGCCCAACAAGTGGAACAACTTTGGCGCGTTAATGTTTCAGCTGCCCTCTGGCTCGCAAAAGGTTACCGCCAAAGAGGCGTCAACAATTCAGGAGGTTCTGTGGTTTTCTTGTCATCTGCCGCAGGGCTTGTCGGGCAGCCCGCTCAATCCGCTTACGCTAGTTCAAAGGGCGCTATCATATCGATGACCCGTGCATTGTCGAATGAGTTGGCCCGCGAGCATATACGCGTAAACTGTGTGGCACCAGGAGTGGTCACAACAAAGATGTCTCAAGAAAATGGTGAGCGCCTTGCAGAGGGGCACCTTGACGCAATAGCGCGCGAGTTTCCGTTAGGATTTGGTGAGCCTCTTGATGTAGCACTCGCGATCGCCTATCTACTATCCCCTGCTGCCAAATGGATTACCGGTACGACCTTGGTAGTTGATGGCGGATATACGGCGCATTGATGGGGGGAACCGTGCGGGCTATTCTTAGAGCTATTGAGTGTTGTGTTCCGGAACAGGTGCTTACAAATGCAGAACTAGCAGAGATCTACCCGGAATGGACCGCTGAACGGATTGTAAAAAAGCTCGGTATTGTGGAGCGACATATAGCCGGTGCAGATGAAACAGCTGCTGATCTTGGTGTTAAAGCCGCTCGAGCCCTTTTCGCCTCCGGAGTTTGCCAACCGAGCGATATTGACTATCTGTTGTTCTGTAGCCAGACGCCTGATTATTTTTTGCCTACTAGTGCCTGCATCATGCAAGACACGCTAGGGATTCCACAATCAGCTGGCGCGCTGGACTATAACCTCGGATGCTCTGGATACATCTACGGCCTCAGTTTAGCTAAAGGTCTGATAGAAACCGATCAGGCTAATAACATTTTATTAGTGACGGCCGATACATACAGCAAGTTGTTCCACCCACAGGATAAAAGTGTGAGAACCGTCTTCGGTGATGGTGCTACGGCAACTTTCATTCAGGGAGTGAATTTGGAAAAACCTGCCATCGGGCCTTTTGTGATGGGAACCGATGGTCGAGGGGCCAGGAATCTCATCGTGGCGACAGGAGCTTTCCGTCAACGAAACGCAACGGCTCAACCATCGGTTGATGCTAGTGGAAATTTGCAAAGTGAATCGCACCTCTATATGAATGGTGGAGAGATTTTTACTTTCACGGCGGAGATTGTTCCGAAGGTGGTTGGTGACTTGTTGGTAAAGGCACGATTGCAAAAGGAAGAAATCGATCTGTTTATTTTCCATCAGGCGAACAAGTATTTGCTCGATTTTCTACGAAAAAAATGTGGAATCCAAGAAGATAGATTTGTCGTTTACTTGCGGAATTTTGGCAATACTGTTTCCTCGTCAATTCCAATTGCTCTTAAACATTGTGTGGATACCGGTATTCTTTGTGAAGGTATGACAATCATGCTAGTGGGCTTTGGTGTGGGCTACTCTTGGGGAGCAACACTGATTCGATGGCAGTAGTTTCTGCTTGTCAGGGAACAGATGTGTCACCTAATAATAAAAAGCCGCCAGTGGGACCGAAAACTACAGGTTAATCAGAAACAGCTTTTTACATCATGATATGGCTATGACAATAATTGTTCGACCAATAGAAATAAATGAAATTCAAGATGTTTGCGATCTTCTCTCTACGAAATTTGGCACTATCTCGGGGGGGAAATCAGTGGAAGCTGAGGTATTGCATTGGAAATGTTTTGATTCATTGGGGGCTGTTGAAATTCCTCGCGGTTTTGTTGCGACGAAGGGCAAAAATATTATTGCTTATGTTGGATTGTGCCCTTTGCAATTTATTGGTGGTGGATTGACACGGGAAGTATCCGCCGGCCATGGTATTGATTGGTATGCTTCCAAAGAAATTGTCTCTGCCGGTCTCATGGTTGGGGGAAAGAGCGATGAATGTGTTGAAGTTTCATTTTCGATTGGAGGGACGGATTTAGCTATTAAAATAAAAAAGAAACTAAAGCTTTGGAAGTTTCTTCCGCCGGTTGCCAATTTCTATCGGGACCTGTGTCCTGCTCACCATTTGAGACCTCCACTTCGTGCTCCAATTTGGAAATGTTTTGCAAAGGTAATACGAGATTATGGACGAAATGTATTTCTTCGTAGGATGAATCCAAGTATATCCATGAACTTGCATCAAGTTGAGTCGTTTGGAGAGGAAGTGCCTCGAATTATGAATTCTTGTCGGATGCCAGAAATTCACATTAAACGAACTCCTGGTTTGCTAAATCATTTCCTTCGTTATCCTAAAAAAAATATCACCGGTTGGCACATCCTATTCAATGGTGTCGTGTGTGGTTTTGCATTACTTAGTATAATTCAGGATGGAAATTTACGAATTGGCAAGATTGTGGACTGCTGTCTGGACTCATTAGACCCCAGCCGTTGGCAGGCAGCATTATTTATTCTTACTGAACAGTTACATCGGTTGTCAGCTGATACGGCGGTCTGTT
This sequence comes from Desulfobulbales bacterium, assembly GCA_038205495.1. Lineage (GTDB taxonomy): Bacteria > Desulfobacterota > Desulfobulbia > Desulfobulbales > Desulfobulbaceae > Desulfobulbus. Next base: position 111,632 of record JBBRBT010000004.1, on the reverse strand, counting down.
ACGGGTCAACCCCACTAATTGCTCAAGCGTTGGAAGAAAATGGATTTATTTGTGATAAATTTTATCCTTTTGCGATTCGAGATCCTCAAAATATTCTTCCAGAAGATGCTTCCTTTTACCTTACCCCTTTAGTTGCCGACCATGCTTATCTCTGTATCTAAGAATTTACCCGTTTGAACCCTTAAGCCTTAAGCCTTAAGCCTTACGGCTCTAGCTCTAGGCCTTATTGTTGTGCCCCTGTTGCAGGTCCTTTTGTGGTTGACACCGTTTGGAAACCCCAAAAGCACTTTTTCAAGTTGAATACGTTAGGAAATATCATGCTGCCGATCACAATGAGATGCAAATCCATTATGCATAAGATTTCGTATTATTCTAAAATGTCAACCTTAATGGCTCGCCAGCAAAACTGTGCTCGTATTGTTATGTTTCATGGAATTGAAGCAGATTCGGCTGAAACGTTTGCTGAGCAGCTAATTTGGCTCAAACAAAATTTTAAAGTTGTACCATTAGAGGTGATGATCAATGACTTGACAACATGTAAAAAATCTAAGGTAACTGACTATATTGCACTTACATTTGATGACGGTTTGCGCAATAATTTTTCAGTAGTTTATCCTATCCTTTGTAATTTCAAGATTCCGGCCACATTCTTTGTTTGCCCAAATCTGATTGGTACTGACAAATGGCTATGGAATCATGAGATAAGGTGCCGTTTGCAATCACTACCATTTTCCGAACAAGCTATTCTCTGCGCGAAACTACAAGCGCCTTCGAACTCCATCGCTGGAGTTGTAGAATGGATGAAAACATTGGAAAGTCAGATACGTCATCAAGTGGAAAATAGTATACAGGAAGCGACGTTGGAATTCCAAACAACACTGGAGCAACATGGTAAGTTTGACATCATGGGATGGGATGAGTTGGCCGTTTTAGACCCAGGACTTATTACTATCGGGTCACATACAATGACGCATTCAATCCTTACATCTCTTAGTAATGATGAAGTTGATTTCGAATTACAAAGCAGTAAAAAAATTCTCGAAGAGAGGCTACAGCGATCAATAGATTTTTTTTGTTATCCTAATGGCTCGTACAATGAAAATATTTACAGCGCTGTCAAGAAAGTTTATCGGGCTGCGGTTACTACGGATAGTGGGGTATTAAACAGAACAAAGGAACTTGATTTTCACAAGCTACCGCGTATCCCAAGTGCTGATGATGTATTTTTAACAGCATGGCGATTATTCCGACCAAACGCATGAGTAATCTTCGGAAATCCGTTGTCCTTGCAAGTGGGAACCATCTGTCAAGTTAGGCTAAGTATTCATGACAAACATTAGGGCTAAAGATAGAGTTAATGAAATCGATTTGCTAAGATTCCTCGCAGCGTTAGCTGTTGTGTTCTTTCACTACTCGTTTCGTGGGTTCGCTGCGGATTCCATGTCCGTTATGCCATACCCCATGTTGGCACCATATTCCAAGTACGGATATCTCGGTGTTAATTTGTTTTTTATTATCAGTGGATTTGTCATTTTGATGACAGCTGCCAGTGGAAATCTCCGGCTATTTTTAGTTTCTAGATTCGTTCGGCTTTATCCTGCATTTTGGGCTTGTTGTACAATCACATATGCAATAACCGTTGCAATTGGTGGGGCACGTTTTTCGGCTTCTTTTAGCCAATACCTGATTAATATGACTATGTTGAACGGTTTTATAGGAGTACCATCGATTGATGGAGCGTACTGGTCTTTAAATGTGGAGATTCGATTTTATGTTTTAGTCACTATTGTATTGGTTATTGGCAGAATCCATCAAGCTCAGTTATTCTTGATTGTATGGCTGGCCGCATCGATTGCACTTCAATGCTTTCCAATTTATAAGCTGAGTTACCTCCTAGTCAGTGATTATTCGGCTTATTTCATTGCAGGATCGACATTTTTTCTGGTTTGGTCTCAAGGTTATTCGCTGATACGGATATGGGTGCTAGTTTTGTCGTGGGGTCTTGCACTCGTTCAAGCAATACAAGGTCTCTCGTGGTTTGAGAAACACTTCAAAATAAATTTGGATAGCATTACAATTTGTGGAATTATTACTCTTTTTTTTGTCGTCATGCTCTTGGTCGCTTCGAGAAACACAGGATTTTTGGGTCGCAAGCGCTGGGTACTGGCAGGCTCGCTAACCTATCCACTTTACCTTCTTCACCAGAATATCGGCTTTATGGTTTTTAACATAGGCTACCCTGCAATCAGTTCCCACTTGCTCATCTGGAGTGTAATAATGAGTGTTATTGTGGCGTCATTCGGTGTTCATTGGCTCGTTGAAAGAAGGTTCTCGTTGCCATTGAAGAACAGTCTGAACCTGACTCTCAATTACGTTCAGCATTTATTAATACGGGTTAGGGGCGTTTTCAGTCCCTGACTGAACTGGCGTCCTAAGCAAATAAGAAAAATAGAGACAGGAGATATGTGGGGTGGTGGGAGCCTGATCGGCAGGATCAGGGGCTAGGCCAAGCCTTTTCTTTGTTGCTTGGCTTGACGCGCAGCTAATATATGTCACTCCACTGGGGCGCTCGATCACCCTTCATCAATTCGTGCACGCTACTTTTCGATGTTTTTCATCACAAACCATGAGCTTTCGTCCAAATCGTTGTGGTCGGCACTAGTTCCGACCACAACGATTTGAATTTCATCATAGCCTGGTTACAACACTGGAAACCTTAACTTTGTGAGCGAACTGACAGGATTTTCAAACTACTGTGGCTATTCGCCAGTCGATTTGGAGGTATTGAACGTTAAGAACAAGCGGGAATTTGTTTGCCTTCAGCATATTTAAAGGTAACCCGTACTTTTGTAAGAGGAGCCGCTTTAGTGGGAATTCCATAATCTCCGATACTAATTGAGACGTATGGAATTTATATTCGGCACTGCAGTCGGCGCTAGGCTTCCCAGTTCTAAAGCACCTATGGCCCAGGAGGTTGGTCGAGTTCGTTGAGCGAAGTCAGTTGAAAACCCTTGAAGCGTAACCCCTGCGCCTATATTCGGACTAGTTGGAGAAGGGTAATAATAAGAAGAACTGAATACATCGCCAACCCCTGCAAAAATTGGATCAGCAGATAAATCTCCCTGCCCATGTGTTGAACCGGGTAAAGCCTTCCATTGCGCAAGTGTTCTGTCATCCTGTGACGTATAACTCGTACCCCAATGAATAGGAGTCGCTGAGTTTGTATTGTACCATAGGTTATTGCTCATGCTGTATGTAGCGAAGGGATTTGTTTCGCTTGTCTGGTAGTAGAGAGCATAATTCCTGGCGTTGCGAGATATGACGATATTATTCTTTATAATGTTCCCAGAGTTTGCAGACCAAACATTATTCAACAAAATTCCAGTGAAATTTTCACTGTCTCCTGCCGTAGAGGACCAAGATGCGACAGTACTTGGTGTTATAATGGTATTATTTAGAAGGTTTATGTTTATCATGCCAGAGCCTACATACTGTGGGTAGTGATTGTAACCTCTGCGGCAATTTATAATTATATTATTTCTGATCGTTACGTCATGTAGATAATTGGTGTGTTCTCCACCGTAGTATTCATCAGCAGTGCCAATCCCAATAGGCCATAATCCTTTTATTACAGTCACGTCATTGGGAAAGGCGTTGTTGTCATCGTCGGTAAGGTTAGGGTTGGTGCAATATACTAAGTTATTTTCAAGAATAACATTTGGTGCTGTGTCTACATAAAGGTTCATGCTCCAGTTGTCATATACAGTGTTACCTTTTAATACTGAATTTCCTGTATTCATGTAGGTGAGCATGCCTTCCCCTCCGTTCTTGTAAATAGTGTTTCCCTGTGCAAGCGAATCCGCCCCCAGGTTGACGCCAGCTCCCCACCCACCCCCTTGGGTGCCTCCATTATATTTTCCCCTGGGCCAGTTGGCGATAAAGTCCCAACCTATCTCACAGCCGAGTAACTGGGCGTTTGGACCAGTTGAAATTCCAGTTGACCAATTAAATTTAATCTTAAGATTTTTATATATGTTGTGTGAGCTCGCCCCTGCTGCCGAGATACCCTTTGTGCCGTAAAATCTGATGGTTAAGTTCTCAAAGGTAAAGTATCCGGCATCCCATAGGTATATTCCGTCGTATGTGCTATCCATCACAGACGGAACTCTGACTATTCCAACAGTATGCGCTGAAGGAGAATCGCCGTTTGGTGTCCAAACGTACAAAATACCAGTGCTGTTATCTTGGTAAAACTGCCCTTGCGATATAGTCACTTTCGCTCTTGTCGTCGTATCGGTATAATAGGCCGCTGAGTTTGTCTGGGTTACTGCGGGTTTCAATGGCGTATTGTCTATAACCACGGTACTGACAATGCCACTTGGGGTGGTTTTGTAAATAGTTCCGGTGTCTACCGTCCATCCATTATTTGTTAGTGAACCGTCAAGAATAACTTCGTTTGCGTCATAATTTTTAATCGTTATCTGATTTCCTGGTGTCCCGCCGCCTGAGTATCTTTTGATGTGCTCCTTGTAAATTCCACCTTTGATTAATATTGAATCTCCCGGGAGAGCTGTTGCTATTGCCTGACCTATTGTCAAAAATGCCGATCCAACTGTAGTCCCGTTATTACTATCACTCCCTGAACCTCCATCAACATATAGCGTTGCACCAAAACAGGTGTTTGAAATAAAGAAAAATGAGAGCAGGTAAAATAAATATCGCATTATAGCCCCCCTTTGAAATTATCAGCTCTCACATAGTAACCACTCGATTGATTGAATACTAAGCCAACATAACTTCCTGTTGTGTAAGCTGAGTCCGTTTGGTCTATGCCGATATGATTTAGTCCACTTCCTGTGTCTAGGTAAAGAGCAAATGATGATCCTGTTTTAACAACCTTCATCGTGTAGAGGGTTCCGCTTGTCAGAGTAGGGATTGTCCATGATTTTCCTGTATCATTAAAGGTTACTCCTGAAAATGTGTATAGCTTAATGAGGTTCGCGGTATAGGGTGCCACAGCGTACCCAGTAGAACTAGCCCCTGGAGCAGATGCTCCAAGTAGAACCCCCGATGTTGAGGCAGTGGCTAATTCTATATCCGCTTGAGCGTAATGGTTATTGTTGCCTGTGGTACCGCGCAGGACCATATTTACTTGGTACTGTGCTGCACCTTTAGCTACCCCCGAAGTAATCGAGATACCTGTTGAGGTGTTTGTGCCTATTCTGGTGTAATTCGCACTGGTGTCACTATTAAAATCGTCTGTGAAACCAGTAGAAGCATTCACCTGCGATTGACTTATTGTGACTCCTCCTTTGTCATCTATAACTGTCAAAGAGACATTATAGCTACCCTCAGCTGTATATTCATGGGTCGCCGTTAGCCCAGAACCCTGCGAGGTATTGTCACCAAAATCCCATGTATACTTGACTATGCTGCCATCAAGATCACTTGATTTGGTCGCATCAAAAATAAAGGTTTTTCCATTCGGGGTATAGGTAATCACCGCAGATGGAGTTTTGTTGGTGCCAGCCGAATCAGTAATAGAAACGGAACCCAAGCGGCCGGAGAAGTCGGCGGCGATGGCTGAGGAGAAAAAGCCAAGCAAGATGAGAACTACCAATGCAGTATTCTGTGCGCTTTTGGCGCAAAGGGGGGTGAAATGGGACCATAGAGATTGTTCGGGGAGTATTTGGGAGGCGGTGAAGTTATTCATTGTTGCTCTCCTGGGTTGAGCTTGTTGGGTTGTGTTATGGCATTGCTGCCTTGCTGCGCTTGCAAAGACGTGGGACTGTTTTGTGTTCATGGCGTGTAGCTGATCGTGTTTGAGGGAGCAGTGTTCCCACCACTTTTTTCGACCGCCAGGATGGTGAAGGCGGTCTTGCTGGTAGGTTTGGTTATTTCGCAATCCAGTTGTCGGACGGTGGGGCTGTTGGTGGTGCAGATTTGCTCACCATCGGCCAGAATCTGGAATCCGCTGATGTTGCCTTCCTGAGCAGTATCAAAGTCCCACACAAAGGTGGCAAGTGCTTTTTCTTCAGCCTGGTTGAGCGAGAGGTAGCCGACGATTTCCGCCGTGTGGGTGATATTAGTGGATTTGGACGTTTCTTCTTGAGCCTTCACCTGGTAGCCTGTGGCAGTTATTTGCTGCACTCGTAATGCGGTCGGGTCGGTATCGTTGGTAGTCTGCATAGCGGCCAAGAGCAACGGCGCTTGCTTGAATGCTGTCTGGAAAATTGAACTGTACCATTTGTCGGTGACGGCCTTGGCGGTGGTGGCGACTTCGAACTGTACTAAGCCGATGGTTCCCTTGCCGGGCTGCCAAGCGATGTAATTGACGGTTTCATTGACGTGGGCGTTGGTGTTCTTCTCCTGCTCCCTGAAGTAATAGGCGAAGCTGGAGAGCCCGACGGTCTTGATGCGGCCGCTAATGGTGTCCGCTTCGTTGGCCGAGGCAATCGTGGTTAGTACCACCGGCACCTTGGGGAATGCTGCACTGTAGGGCACAGTCTTGAAGCTGGTGGTGCCAGTGAAGGTGCCTGCTTCGACGATGGAGCCGTCAGGCAGAGTAATTCGACCTTTTTCCATGACCAGATAGGTGACGTTTTCTGCAGGATGGGTGCCATCCTGATAATTCCATTCGGTCAGCCTGATATCAAAGCCGGTTTTGTCGACATTGCGCAGGCGGACCACGCAGGGGTCGGCATTGCTGACGCCTGGGGGACCGGCGATGACCACCGGGTTGACGAAGGTACCGGTGATGGGCACACGCACCCAATTACTGGTCACCGGGATTTCGCCCAATTCAATGTTCAAGGTTGGAGCTTGAGGTTTGGCTTGCACGGTGATGGTGGTGGTGCTGGTGCCTTTGGCACCCGCGTTGTCGGTGACCTGCAGGGTCGCGGCAAAGGTTGCCTCGGTGGTGTAGGTATGGGAAGTGGTCTTGCCGGAGGCCGTGCTGCCGTCGCCGAAGTTCCACGTGTAGGAGGCAATAGTGCCGTCGCTGTCGGTCGAGCCGGAGGCGTCAAAGGTGACGGTCAGCGGTGCGGTCCCGGTCAACGGGGTAGCGCTGGCCACGGCGGTCGGGGCTTTGTTGACCGCAATCGGTGGCGCCGTGATAACGATGGGGGTGCTGGCGACACTGGTCAGGCCTTTGCTGTCGGTCACGGTCAGGGTGGTGCTGTAGGTTCCGGCGGCGGTGAAGGCATGCGAGGTGCTTGCGCCCGTGGCCGAGGAGCCGTCGCCAAAACTCCAGGCATAGGTGGCGATGGTGGCGCCGGTGGCAGCGGTTGAGCCCTGGCCGTTAAAGCTCACGGTCAGTGGAGCCTGTCCGGCGGCGGTGGATGAGGAAAGAACCGCAGTCGGTGGTGTTGCCTGTGTGATGGGGGTAGAAGCGGTTACCGTAGCTGCGGTGATGCTGGTTTGGCCGGTGGCGTCGGTTACGGTCAGTTTGGTGGTGTATGCACCGGCTGTGGAATAAGCATGGCTGACGGTGTTGCCGGTGGCAGTGGCGCCATCGCCGAAGTCCCATTGGAAGGTCGAGATGGTGCCGGTTGAGGAGGTCGCGTTAAAATTCACCGAAAGCGGTGCCGGGCCAGCGAGAGTGTCAGCGGTGATGATAGCTTTCAACTCCGTGGTACCAGTGGTGGTACTGGTGGCGGTGTAGGTGAGGGTGTTGGAAAGACTAGTCTCTGTGCCGTCGGTGTTGACGGCAGTCAAGTTGTAGTTAACGGTGCTGCTGTTGATGTCAACAGTGCAGGCGAGTTGCCGTGCGGCCGGATCGGTGGTCTGGCAGATAAGCGCGGAGTTTTGATACACACGGAAGCCGGTAATGCCAGACCCGGTGTAGTCCCAATTAAAAGCAAGGAGTTTGGTGTTGAACAACTCCGGATAGGCGGTGGGATCAAAGACCAGCAGATTGGAGGCGGTGCTTTCGGTGCCGTCAATGGCGATCTGGGTCATGCTGAAAGTCATGAGACCTTGAATGAAGTCAGCCTGGCAGGCAATTGAGGTGGCGGCGGGTGTGCTGGACTCGCACAGCAGCCCATTGTTCAGATAAAAGCGATATCCTTTGAGCGTGGCCTGATTTGCGGGCGTTTCCCAGCTGAAAGTGAACAGTTTGTTGCCGGTGGTGGTGCCAGGGGCAGGCTCCGGAGTTGGAACTGGGGGGGGGTCTATAACTTTCGGCACAGTATCGGTGGTAAACGCAAAAGGCGCTGATTGCGGGCTCTCCGTGCTGTCGCTAAAGGTAGCGGTCAGTGTGAAATTGGTGGTGGCTGCGGTCAGGGTAACCGAACAGTCCATGGCGATAGCATTGGGATCCTGGACCTGACAGGCTAAAGTCCCTTCCTGATACAGCTTATAGCCGGTAACCGCAGGTGCGCTTGGTGCTGTATATCCCCATTCCACATGAATACTCGTCGCCGCTGATGCAACAGCCGGTAGGCAGCAAAAAAGAGTAATGAGTAAACGGATTATAGTGTTATGCATCGTCGTCCCCGCATAAAGAGTTGGTGAACCGTAGAGTCGTCGACTATTATTATGCACAGAGCATGCCATGCGATCAATAGACTTCTTTTCGGTGTTTGCGGTACGTTGCACCAATGGTGACGAGCATTTTCAAGCACGAGTTACCAATTGGCAATTACTTTGAAGGTCAGTTGCACGTAATTCATTCCGTTTTTCAATGGGCGCTGGTGACGGCCCATTTGGCCCACTCGTACTGATTGGTCGAGAGGTCATCCTGCTTAGTGTCGATAAATTTTGCCAGCGCGGTGGGAGAGTCAAACGAGATGGAGTAATACCCAGTGGCATGCGCGCCTCGGCCGAGGAGCGTGGCCTTGCCGGTCTGATCGATGCCGACCATCAGGTCGTGGTTTTTATAAATGACCGCATCGGCTGTTCGGGTAACGGTACCGTATTTGGCTTGGATGTAAAAACGATAGGTGAACCCGGAGACAATGATAATCAGCACCAAGGCCAGCGAAGAAGCGATCTTGGCATACCGGGTGTAACTCTGCGGGTTGAAAATGTCGTTCCAAGACAACCGGACATGGCGTTTGATGGCCTGATGGATGTCGGTCTGTCGCGCCAGGCAGGGCTGCACCGCTTTACCGGTGAAGTTTTCCATATCGGTTATGGCTTCGCTGTCCGAGGGGTCGGCCATGGCCACTTTCAAGATGGTGTCGCGTTCAAGCCCTAAGGGAAAAACCTCGTATTTGGTGCAGAGGTAGCGCGGGAGCATGCCTTTGACCGCATCACTGTATTCCTGCTCAATTTCGATAATCGGCAGTTCAAATTGGTCAGCCAGGGTTTCCAGTAATTGATCGCTGGTGATTGTACCCATTTTTACCAGAATCCTTCCCAGCCTGCGGTTGCCACCTACCTGCATTCTCAGCGCCCGATTGCAGTCCTCTTCGGTGATCAGTCCGGAGTGGATCAGGAGTTCGCCCAAACGTTTTTTTGGAGTAGACATGGTGTTTCTCCTGTTGATAACATGCTGTTAGCAAGCTTTTGTGGTTAATCTTCTGAGGAATTGTAGTTTTTTCTAATCACAATACTTCAGTATTATATGACACTAGGAAAGAGAAAAAAAGGGCTGGAATGAAATAAGGAGGAAAAAGAGAGGGGGAGTAACTTTCTAATTTGTCATCATTATGATAGATTTGCAAAAATCAAAAACAATGTCATGCCCCCCATGCAGGGGTGCGTCCAGAACCTATCGAAAGCTCGAGATTTGCATCTGTGCGGTAATGACGGTCATTGGCGACACTAATCTTTTTTACAAACCCATTCACCATGGGCAAGTATGCCACCGGAGAAGAAGAGCTGAATTGGAATTGGTTAACTTCTTTCCCTGCGAAGATACAAGAGGGTTCCTGCGAGTCCGGATAAAAAGAGGACGGCAGATGCCGGTTCAGGTGCTGGTAGCGCCGACCGGACAGCGAGGGTGTAGGCAAAGTTGCCTGTTGTGGCAAGGAATTGTGTCCCGTGTTGGAAATCGAATATCCAGGCAGTGGGCAAGTTGTTGAGTTTTATGGAGCATTCTGATCCAAACCAATAATATCCGGATTGCAGATCATTGAAAGGCGTGGAGGTTGCACCGAGTCCATAGGTGGTGTTTGGGGTTCCGTCTGGCGATATTTTCCCTGTCAGTTTCAGCCCGGAATAGAATAGATGTCCGAGGTCGCTGTCAGTTACGTTGTACATTGCGGTATCGGTATATCCCAAGGCTTTGGCATCCGGTGTGGTTGGCAGGTACCAGTCGCTATATCCACCATATTTTTCTTCATTGAGTTTTTCTAGCCATTTACAGGCATCGTCCCACGTCATTGGCTTTTCGGCCAAATTAGCATCCCGCATCCAATATACCTCAAGGCCGCTGTCGTATACGAGATTCTTTGTGGGTAACAGGCTGTCTCCGAAAACTGGAGATGTGTAAAGAAAGAGAGGCAGCGAGAGGGCGAATAGTGCAGATAACTGGGAACGCAATTTTTGTCACCGCTTATTTTAAACAGTCGTGTCTTGATAGAGAGTTGCAATTAAAAAATAGACCAGAAAAATTGCCACCGATGGTATTTTTTCTTGCAAAGTTACTATGTTCAAGGTGGTAATTAAGTCTTAATCAGGTCTCAAGGGTTTTGTAAATATAAAACCGATTAGATGCATTGGTAAAAAAATATTCTGGGCTGTTTTCGCTGAAGAAGAGGTTGTCTCCGATCTTAGGTGCCCAATCTCGCCAAGACTGCGCGGGATCGGACATCCAAGAAAATTAATATTATTCGCCGAGGGTGATTTCCGGTTTGATTTTTTCGATGTTTTTATTGCCAATCCCTTTCACCTTGGTGAGATCCTCAACGGTTTTGAAATTGCCGTTGGTGGTGCGATAGGCGACAATGGCTTCTGCTTTCACCTTGCCGATACCGGCAAGGGTTGCCAACTCATCGGCATTTGCCGTGTTGATGTTCACCTTGGCGAATGCAGCGGTTGCAAAAAAGAGAACGAGCATGAGGGTGAGGTACAGCTTTTTCATAAAGGACTCCTTTGTTTGGGTGAGAGAAAATGGGTCGAAACCCAATTCGTTAAACGGTATAAAAAATAGACTATATATGTCAATGTAAAAAATGATGCAACTGGTCGATGTATTGATGTAAAATGTTCAAAAGCGTTGTGCCCCAATCAATTTGGGTCAAGCTGGTTTTTTTATCGTTCGGTCCAGGGAAAGATCCAGCTTAGGAGGAGAGTCTATTTTGAGGTGGACAGCTTGATGCACTGTCAACATATTGAACAAATCTAAAGGGACTGAACTGGTTCGTGAAGTTGCGATCTCGTCTGTTGCGAAATATTGGCTATTTCGTTCAAAGATGAAATGCTCGGATTGACTTTAGTCAATGAGGACAGCGGGGAATCGGTTCAATCGAATAGTGCGATAGAAGACAATGTGTTGTGATCGATCTGCCACGTACTTCTTTACGAGCATAGCCAAGCAATCTCATGTACTGAAAGAAGAATCGGATGTAGTTGAGTTTTGCCTGTTGAAAAAGCTATTAAGGCGTCGTCTTATGTTTCATTTTAAACAATCTTGCCCCTTGAAGGGGTTATGCATTGAGTCAACCCCATGGTCAAAGGAAAAGAACTTGCCTGCATTCCATATCTATGAAAACCGATAGATACTTCAGCCCCATTTTCATTGTGCTCCTCTTGATCGGAGCCCCCTTCTTTTTCCTAGGTGGCCCCGGATATCATTCTTCGCGTTCCTATCAGTCTGCCTGGGATCTCGGACATGTCCTTTATTTTCTGATTATGTCCTGTTGGCTCTGCTGTTTTCTGCGGAAAAAGAATGCTGTTTGGGCACGTTCCTCGATATGTATTGTGACATTCGCCATTGTTTTCTTTGTCGGAATTTCGGTGGAAATCTTGCAAGGGTTTAGTAGTGGTCGTTCTCCCGACATTTTTGATGTGCTGCGAAATCAGCTGGGATGTCTGACGGCGTTCGCATTTTTTGTCCAGCCCCCGATTTTTAGTCGGCAGTGGCAATATCAGTTGTTCAGGGGGATTGTCCTTACTTTGTTGGTAGTAGCGATCTGGCCCTTGTCCAGGTCATTGATAGACGAACACTTTGCAGTAAAGCAATTCCCCGTGCTGGCGGATTTTGAGACCCCCTTTGAGCGGTATCGCTGGGTCAATGTTCAACAGCTGTACGAGGAAAAAGAAAGGGTGCGGCATGGTGAAAAGGCGGTTCGAGTTCAGTTGTCCACGGCAAAATATTCCGGCATTTCTCTGTTCTATTTTCCCGGTGATTGGCGGGGATATCAAACGCTTCATTGCAGTGTTTATAATCCGTTGGCAGTAGGCCTGATACTCAACGCTCGTGTTCACGATACCTTGCATAAAGAGCACGGCTCAGAGTTTAGCGATCGTTTCAATCATCAATTTATCCTTCAGCAGGGGTGGAACGATCTAGCAATTTCGCTTGAAATGATAAAAAATGCTCCTAGGGGGCGAACCATGGAGATGGAGCATATTGAAGGATTTGGCTTGTTCGTTGTTCAGCAGGCCAAGCCATTGGAGATCTATCTTGATCATGTCTATCTCAGCGAGTGAACAATTGTGAGCCGCCTGTACCGTCCGCGTTCATTTTTTTCTCTGTTGCTCAGTGGGTTTATATTCGTTGCCCTGCCCCTGGTCATTGCCTTGGTCAGTTCCGTCCAGATTCTTGATGGACTCGTGCAGCAGAGCGCCGTGGCAGTTTTTCGATCAGTCAGCAGGATCGACAGCTGCAGGAAAGTGGCTGAACTGTTCCGTGGCCAGGAACGCGCGGCCAGATTGTATAGTGTTTTGGAAGAAACAGAGCAGCTGAAAGGCGTTAACACTATTTATCAGGAAGTTGAGGAGTTGCTGCGGCAGTTTGCTGCACTGAATAATGAAAATGACCTGGCACCGTTGATCGAACAGTTGCAAGTCAAGGCGCGACAGTTGGTGACAGCATTGAACAATTCCTCAAGCGATCCTGCAACCAGAAAGCAAGAGCAGGAGGCCACCCTCACCGGCTATAGCGAAATCGGGTCGCTTGTCACGCAACTGGAGCGCATGAGCAATACCTTGATGATCGGGGAGGTCGATATCCTGAAAGAGCGGGTGCAGAGAAATAAAAAAGCCTTGGTCTGGCAAGTTTCCGGTCTGATCGGCTTCAGTGTGCTGCTGGTGGTGCTCTTTATCTCGTTGATTAATAAACCGGTCAGCCAGTTAGATAGGGGGATCGAGCTGTTGGGCGAGGGGGATTTTTCCACCCCGATTATTGTTTCCGGTCCACGAGATCTGGAGTCCATCGGTGCCAAACTTGATTGGTTGCGGAAAAGGCTTGATACGCTGGATCGGGAAAAGGTGAGGATGCTGGCTCATATTTCCCACGAGCTGAAAACGCCCCTGTCGTCCATAAAAGAGGGCGCCGGTTTGCTGAAAGATGGCCTGGTGGGGCCCTTGAGCGCAAATCAGGCTGAAGTGGTGGCCATACTCGACAATAATTGCAGTAAATTGCAGAAACTCATTCAAAATATCCTCGATTTTAATATGGCCCAGGCAAAGCAGATGCCCCTGGATCTCCAGGATGTTCGGGTTGATGCTCTTGTAGAAGAGGTTAGCGAAGATCATCGTAATGCCATGCTCGCCAGAAATATCAGGTTGACGACCAAGCTTGAACCTGTGGCCGTAAACGGCAACCGGAAACAGCTGAAGACCGTAATCGATAATCTTCTGGCCAATGCAGTCAAGTTCACCCCGGACAATGGGGAGGTCGGCATTTATATGAAAATAAAAGGAAATAAGGTTAATCTGTTGGTCGAGGACAAGGGACCGGGGATCAGCGAAGAAGATCGTCCGCAGATTTTTCTGCCTTTTTTTCAGGGAAGTCAGAAAAATCGTTCCGTAGTTAAGGGCTCTGGTCTGGGGCTTGCAATAAGTAAAGAATATATACAGAATTGCGGTGGCACCCTTCGCCTGCTGCCCAGCAGTCAAGGTGCCCGCTTTTCCGTAACCTTGCCGTGTGCAAAGGATGGATTGGGATGAAGGGGTTTTGTTTATTTTGTGTTGTGTTGTCCAGTCTGTTGTTGAGTAGTTGTGCCGGCGATTTCTGGAAGAGATCGTCACCAGGCAAACCACAGGAAACAATTGTCTCTTCTCCGACAGAGGTTGATACGATTCTGTCCTGCTTGGCTGAGCATCAGAAGCTGTCTCGTAAGGAATTCAAGCTGGCATACAAGACGGCCTTGGCCCAAGTCGCCGATGGAGAGGAAACCAATACCTTGTTTTTGATCTGCTTGAGTCTTCATGAGTATGCCAGCTACAAACAGTTTAAGTCAGGAATGGAAACGCTGGCTGGCTATATAAAAGATCACCCGGATGCTGCCACGGGTCTTCAGGGTGTTCATGTGCTGATGCAGCGGATTGATAAAGAAAAGATTGGCAAATGGGCTCAGAGCAACAAAAGCCTCGATGAAAAAGAGGGATTGGAGTTCGAGAATAAGGAATTGCTGGAACGCAACGAGGTGCTGGAGAAAGGTGTCGAACAGGATCTGGTGCGGATCAAAGAGCTGCAGAAACAGATAGAACAGTTGAAAAATATCGAGAATATTATCAAAAACAGGGAGCGTTGATATGGGGCGTCATTATAAAATACTTCTGGTTGACGATGAATCCGATCTGCTTCGTTTGTGGAAATTACGACTGGAAAGCAAGGACTTCGACGTTGCAGTTGCCGGAAGCGGCGAGGAGGCCCTCGCCACCTTTTCAGCCTTTAAGCCAGATGTCGTTCTCACCGATTTAAGGATGCCGGGAATTGATGGTTTGGCCTTGTTTGAGGCAATCCGCAGGCTCAATAAATCGGTTCCAGTCATTATTATTACCGCCCATGGATCCATCCCGGAAGCCATCGAGGCGACCCGACAGGGGGTCTTCTCATTTTTAACCAAACCGATTGAAGGAGCGGCACTCCTGCAGGAAGTCGAAAGGGCCATCGAGGTGACTGGCGGCGGTTCCGGCGACATCCTGAGGGACCGGGAGGAATGGCGGCAGGATATTATTTATCAAAGTGCTGTGATGGAGGAATTGCTTTCGCGTGCCAAACTCGTTGCCGAAAGTGACTCCACCGTGCTTATTCGGGGGGAGAGCGGCACGGGCAAGGAGTTGCTGGCCATTGCCATCCATAAAGCCAGCAATTTCAGAAAGGGACCGTTTATTCCCGTCAACTGTTCGGCGATCCCCGAAACGCTGTTGGAATCGGAGTTGTTTGGGCATGTCAAAGGTTCTTTCACCGGAGCAGTGAAGAGTTACGCCGGTCTTTTTCAATCCGCACATAACGGAACGCTCTTTCTTGACGAAATCGGTGATATGCCGCTCCATATTCAGGTTAAATTGCTCAGGGTTCTCCAGGACCGGCAGATTCGTCCAGTGGGGAGTGCTTGTCCTATCCCGGTGAATGTGCGCATTATTTCGGCGACCCATAAAAATCTGGAAGAAGCCATCCGTGAAAATACCTTCCGGGAGGATCTTTTTTATCGGTTGAATGTGGTCAGTCTGCGGCTGCCACCCTTGCACAAGCGCAAAGAAGATATTCCCCTCCTTGCCGAACACTTTGTTTCCATTCTCACCGAAAAAAAGGATGGTCAGGGTAAACGATTCACCCCGGAGGCCATGAAAATTCTTGTTGAGGCGCCGTGGCCTGGAAACATCAGGCAGCTTTATAATGTTGTCGAGAATGCCGTTGCCCTGGCAACCTCCTCATTGATCTCGGAAGATCTGCTCTATGACGCCATTAAGCAACACCAGAAAAAAATATTACCCCTCCTAGAGGCCAGGCGGCAGTTTGAACAGCAGTATCTCATCCAACTGCTCCAGACGACCTTGGGCAATGTCTCTCAAGCAGCCCGACTGGCCCAGCGCAACAGAACGGATTTTTATAAGTTGCTCAATCGGCATCATATTGTTCCCGCATTGTACAAAGATTGATCCGTATCAGTTTTCTGTCGCATTTAAGCAACATCGATGGCCATGGTTTCACGATTGTGTCGAAAAAACAGGGATCTTTATTGTCTCTTTTGTGCGACATGTGAGGTTTTGGCCGGGAATGATGCAATGTTTCAGGTTGATATTCCGTAGGCGGTTGCGTCTGGTCGTGATTTGAAGAGCTCAGTTGAGTATTCTCTTGGCCATTTTATCTCGATCTTTTTGAGCCTAATCGCCTACGGTCACATGGGCAAAATAACCTATTCTGTGACAGCGAGTTGTTGGCAGTGCGGACAGTAATAGGTGGCCCTGCCGGCCAAAACCGTTTTGGCAATGGGCTGTGAGCACTCGGGACAAGGTAATTCTTTGTGGCCATACACCTTGAGCTGCAATTGGAAATAACCGGGATGGCCACTGGCGCCAAGGAAATCGGAAATAGTGGAGCCCCCGGCGTCAATGGCTTGCCGCAGAATATGGCACCCCTCCTCTATGATCCTCATCCAGGCATCCGTAGACAATTGCCTGGCCGGTGTCAGGGGATGAATTCGGGCGGCGAACAGTATTTCATTGGCATAGATATTACCGATCCCAGCGATGAGCCGTGAGTTCATGAGAAAGGACTTTACCGGTATTTCCCTATTTTGGGCCAGGTGGAGCAGGTTCTCGGGGTTGAACGCCTTGCCGAACGGTTCGATCCCCTCTTTGCAAGAGAATTCGCGTTCTTGTTCCGCAGCTAGCACTGCCGGCCAAACCGCAATGGAGCCGAATCGACGGCTGTCATTAAAGCGCAGTTCCATGGCGTTATCCAGCAGCAGGACAAGATGATCGTGTTTATGCCTCAAAGTATCTTGCGGCATTAAGCCGAGTTTACCGGTCATGCCCAGATGGATTATCAGGATCGCGCCACTCACCATTCGCAATAGCAGATACTTTGCCCGACGGTCGATGGTGAGGATTTGCTGCCCCGCAAGGTGCTCCTGCAGTAACAGGCGGGGAATTTCGGTGCGGAGCCGGTGGGCACTGCAGGCAATCCGCATGATGGTCCTTCCGGGCAACGGTTCCAGCAAGCCCCGTCGGGTCACTTCCACTTCGGGGAGTTCAGGCATGCTTTTCTCCTGCGGTGCAGCAGGCGATGAGGTAGTCGCCGAATTCAGCTATACGCACCGAGGTGGTGCTTCCCATCGTGTCCGCCAATTGACAGCGGGCCGTCCAGGTTGCTCCCCTCGGTGCATAAGAGATTTCGATCAGGCTGATCGTGCCCATAAATGTGGCTTGATCAAACAAAAGACATTTTTTTACAGCTTCCTTGGCCGTCCAGATTATTCCCAGGCGAGTCAGTGGGGCCGATATCCGCTGCAGCAGGGTCAGTTCTTCCTCGGATGCAAAACGCTCCTGAACCCTCGCCAGTTGTGCCGTTTTTTGTTGGATATCTATGCCGCAGGTCACGGTCGTAGTCACCAGAGCGGCGGCGTATTCTCGACTATGGGAGATAGAAATAGCCGGGGCGGGTTCAAGGTTCGGAAGCATGTCGAGGTGCGGGCAGCCGTTTTCATCGGGCAGGAGTGAGTGCTCGCAATAAAGGGTTGGAGCCATTCTTCCGGCAGTCGGTAGTCTGCTGAGGCAATGCTTAGCCACCAGTCTGCCGCCAAGCCATTCCAATCTGCGCTTTGGGTAGGTAAAGCTAGCAAAGAGTTGGGTTTCAGCGGGTGAGAGCAGGGTGGTCACAAACTCGAGGCCCTCGTCGTGCTCCAGGAGAGACTGCAGTCGGGTTAGGTCGAGCAAGGCTATGCGCCCGCTTTCGTCTGTCAGAGTGGAAAAGCGGGCTGCAAGGACATCCATGCTGGAAAAAAGACCCTGGTGGGATCGAGGGATCAATCCCGGACAAATCCTTGTCATATCCGATGGATCCGGTATAGTCATTCTGTTCATGGTGACAGGGGCGAAGCCTCGCGGCTAAAAGTCGGGCCGGACTGAAGGGGACCTCGGAGCGATGTTGGTCAGCCGAAAGCTCATGGCCCTTCAATGATTGATAACCTATCCACAGTGCATATGCCAACATTCAACGATTTAACCTATTTCGACCTTGTGGTCGCCTTTATCTTTTTCTTTTTTCTGGTCAGGGGCCTATGGATAGGTTTCATACGCCAGCTTGCCGCTTTTTTTGCCTTAGTGGGAAGTTATTATCTTGCTGGCCAGTATGCGGCCAAAATTCTTCCCTTTACCGAGCGGTTTGTTGATAATCCAAAATTGACTTTTTTTGTCAGTTTTGCCCTCATTTTTCTTGTCGCGGCAATTGTGTTCACGCTGATCGGCAAGGTGCTGCACCGGGTTATGCAGATTACTTTGCTCGGTTGGCTTGACCGGTTTTCCGGGCTGATCCTGGGTGGTGTCAAGGCTGCGGTTGTGGCTTCCTTGATTTATATGTTTTTGGCCTCCAGTCTGTCAGCGACCAACGAACTTTTGAAAAAGTCCTACACTTCCCCATATCTGAAGCAGGGTGCTGAATTGCTGCAGTCACTTATCGATGATCCCCGGTTGCGTAAATATTTTTTGCAGAAAGAACCCGCCATACTCACTGACCTCCTCCCAACTCCATCAGAAAAGAAGAAACCAGAGCAGCAAAAATCGGCGCAACAATAATGATGGTTTTGTCGTCGAGCTCACGCTAATGGCCTTGGGTAAGAGAAACCGACGGATACCTGACGCAAGCCCCGGGAAAAGGCCTTTCGCCGTTTTTCTACCTGGCTGACCTGTAAGTAAAGACTTGTCGGTTGGAGATTGCTTGTGATATCTTGCGGATATGATGTATTCTGTCGTCTCTAAGTTTTGATGTTTACTACAATTTGCTGTTTCTTTCAAATACAAGCCTGAATGGTAATCATTATGCCAGCTTCGTTACGATGTTTCACTGCCTATGATGTTCGCGGCAGGGTTCCCGAAGAGTTCGATCAAAATATTGCCTTGCGGATTGCGTTGGCCTTTGCTCAGCATTGCGCTGTGCGGAAGATGGTTGTCGGGCGCGACATGCGCCTGACCAGTCCCGTTATCGCCGATACGAT
This sequence comes from Desulfobulbales bacterium, assembly GCA_038205495.1. Taxonomy (GTDB): domain Bacteria; phylum Desulfobacterota; class Desulfobulbia; order Desulfobulbales; family Desulfobulbaceae; genus Desulfobulbus. The sequence continues at coordinate 92,577 of JBBRBT010000004.1, read as the reverse complement.
CATTGCCGGTTTGCTTGCTCAGGGTGTTGATGTCGTCGACATCGGGCTCTGCGGCACGGAGGAAGTCTATCATGCTGTTTTCAGCGGAGCAACGGCAGGGGTAGAGGGGGGCATCATGATCACCGCCAGCCATAACCCTGCGGAATACAACGGCATGAAGATCGTCCAGCGTGACGCCCGTCCGGTTTCGGGCGAGAGCGGTCTGCTCGAGATTGCTGCCATGGCAGGGGATGACGGCTGGTATCGAACGTTGTGCGAGAAAAAAGCATTGCGACCAGGAACCTGTACGCGCGTCCAGGAAAAAGGTGCCTATATCGACCATCTTCTGAACACGGTTGATTGCAGGGCAATGCGGCCGATGAAATTAGTGGTCAACAGCGGCAACGGCTGTGCCGGTCAGGTGATCGATCTTTTGGCAGCGCATCTGCCGTTTGAGTTTATTCGGATCCACCATGAGCCCGACGGCAGTTTTCCCAACGGTGTACCTAACCCCCTGCTTCCGGTAAAACGGGAGGTCACAGCTAGGGCAGTCCGCGAGCACCATGCTGATCTCGGTATTGCCTGGGATGGTGATTTTGATCGCTGTTTTCTCTATGACGAAAACGGCCGTTTTATCGAGGGGTATTACATCGTCGGCCTGCTGGCGACAGCCATGCTTAAGCAGCATCCGGGGGCGACAATATTGCATGACCCCCGTCTGACCTGGAATACCCAGGAGATGGTTCTCGCTGCCGGAGGTGTTCCGGTTCTGACCCGTACGGGCCACGCCTTTATTAAGGAACGAATGCGGGCCTTGGATGCGGTCTACGGGGGGGAGATGTCGGCCCATCATTATTTCCGCGAGTTTGGCTACTGTGATTCGGGGATGTTGCCCTGGCTGCTGGTGTGCTGTCTCATGAGTCGTTCCGGCCAGAAACTCTCCGCGCTCTGCGATGAACGGATGGCTGCCTATCCGGTGAGCGGCGAGATCAATATCAAAGTGGAGGACCCCGATTCCGTCATTGCCCGGATTGAACAGCGGTATAACGATGGTGCAAAAGACAGTATTGACGGTATCTCTATCGAATATCCTGATTTTCGTTTCAATCTACGCAAATCTAACACTGAACCGGTCCTGCGGCTGAATGTAGAAACTCGAGGTGATGAGAAGCTTTTGCAGCGAAAAACTGAAGAACTGTTGCAGTTGATCCGATCATGAAGTCCACTAACTAAACGCTTTCAATTAACATCAAAGAGATCTGAGGTAATTGCGTGGCTCTACAACCCATCATTCTAGCGGGCGGGACGGGTTCCCGGCTTTGGCCCCTTTCGCGGGAACTCTATCCCAAACAGGTAATCAGTCTGATGGGGGAATTATCGCTGTTGCAGACGACCGTGCAGCGGGTGGCTGCCCTTGAGGGTGTGATGTCCCCTATCATTGTGGTCGGCGAAGAGCATCGGTTTTTGACCAAGACCCAGGTCGAGGAACTCAAGCTTTTTACTGATTTTCATATTCTGCTCGAACCCTTTGGTAAAAATACGGCTCCCGCCATTTGTGGTGCGGCCGCCTATGTGATCAATCAGGGGAGGGCTGGCGATGTGTTGTTGGTGCTTCCGGCCGATCACCTGATTCTCAAGACCGAGGAATTTGTCCAGGCGGTTCGTGAGGCAGTGACCCTGGCGGAGCAGGGACGGATTGTCACCTTCGGCATAGTGCCCGACCATCCGGAAATTGGGTATGGGTACATTGCCCGTGGCAGCGGAACAGAGGTGGCACGGTTTGTCGAAAAACCCGATCTGGCCACAGCGGAACAATATCTGGCCAGCGGTACGTATCTGTGGAACAGCGGTATGTTCGCTTTTACCGCAGAATCCCTGCTCTCTGAGATGAAAACATATACCCCGGAAATTGTTGAGTGTATGACCGAGGCAGTGGCCAAAGGGAAGCCAGACGGTCTCTTCTTCCGTTTCAATCGCGATGCCATGGCAACCTGCCCTGCGGATTCGATCGATTATGCTCTGATGGAGAAAACCACCAAGGCTGCTGTGGTGCAAGCGGATATCGGTTGGAGTGATATTGGTTCGTGGCGGGCACTCTGGGAAGTTACCGAAAAAGATAGCGAGGGCAATGCGGTTCGCGGGGATGTCTTGCTTGAGGATGTGCACAATTCACTGATTCGGTCCGAGCATTCCCTGGTGGCGGCTGTAGGCCTTCGGGACACGATGATAGTGGAAACCGCCGATGCCGTATTGGTTGCCCCCTTGGATCGCTCGCAGGACGTGAAGCAGATTGTTATCAAGCTGAAAAAAGGCAAACGGAGTGAGTTCTATACGCACAGGACCGTCTATCGGCCTTGGGGGAGTTATACTACGCTGGAGATGCAGGATCGTTTCCAAATCAAACGAATTACGGTCAATCCGGGTGCGCGGCTTTCCCTGCAGATGCACCATCACCGGCATGAGCACTGGGTCGTCGTTTCAGGTACGGCCAAGGTGCAAAACGGGGAGCAGTCTATCCTGCTTAAAGAAGATGAGGCCACGTACATTCCAAGCTGTACCGTGCATCGGCTGGAAAATCCGGGGGTGATCCCCCTGGAACTCATAGAGGTGCAAATCGGTAGTTATCTGGGCGAGGATGACATCGTCCGTTTTGATGACGAATACGGCCGTCTGTTGGAGTAGCCAGCAGGGGAGAATTCCTAAAAGTTGATTGCGTTCGTCGGGTATTCAGAATCCGGCGAACGGCATAGGGTGCAGGGCGGTTTCTCCGGCATAGAGATTGTGAAATGCAGCCACGTAATCATCTAGAATATGCTTGTCGCGGTCGGACACATGAAAAAATTCAATTCCATTCTGATAGCGGCCGGATGAGGTGGTTGTGTAGGCAATTCTTCCCATTACATCTATCAGTTGATCGTTCAGGCCCAGTGTGAGCATCACCTGTTGTCCTTGCGGCAACGGTATATGCGTTTCCATCAGAATCCCTCCTTTGCTGACGTTCAAGGTTCTTGCCATAGAGTAATTTCCTTGGCGTCCCTGCTCGTCAACCACCAGGTAGTCGAGTAAATTCAAGGCTTCGGGTCGAATATAACGTCTGCGTTCAGTGGTCATGTGGTGCCTGTGCGAGAAATTTGTGGAATTGGACGACGTTCATCGCTCTGCCTTGCACAGCCTACAAACGGCTTCATTGTTATTTGTGATTTCAGTGACCGCGCCGTATCTGATATCTCTTTTGCAAGAGATTCTTCTTCATTTTTCAACTGTATATCTTGTATCAAAAAAGTGTACAGCCCGTATTCTCTTTTGTCAAATCGCGTAGTGTAAAAGAGGGCAGGGGTGACATCTTTGTTTGTTCTGTCGTGTAACCTTACAAATGTGTAGATAATCCCGATTGGATTCTCTCTGGATATTCTATTTTTTATATTTTAATTTAAATAGTTATATCGTTTGTTGATGCGTTGGCACCTTTTTTGAATAAGAGCCATTATTCCTGATTGAGTTGTTGCTGGCGGTGCTCATGGTGTCCTTGCCGTGGTTTAGCGTGGTGCAACTGCTTGTCATTTTGAAAAAATGAGAGTTGAATTGTTTCACAAGGGCCCAATTTTTAGCTGGACCGGTGTTTTGATATTTGACAATTGAAAAAGAACAGTACGACCGCTTGATTATTTCTCTCCCCTTTGTTACAATCACGTAGAAATTTATAACAAAAATGTATTATGCTGGAGGGGTAATGATAAACGGTGCGGATACGGCCTTTGTTTTGGCGGCGGCAGGGCTCGTATTGCTGATGACGCCTGGGCTGGCTTTGTTTTATGCAGGTATGGTGCGGAGTAAGAATGCGCTTGGCACTATCATGCAAAGCCTCATGCTGATATCACTGATATCGCTTGAATGGGTCTACATTGGGTATTCCATGTCGTTTGGTCCCGATATCAATGGCCTTATCGGCGATTTGTCGTGGGTAGCCCTAAAAGGGGTGACCAGTGCACCCAGCGCCACCTATGCCACGACTATTCCACAGTCAGTGTTTATGATCTATCAATGCATGTTTGCCGTGATCACCCCGGCTCTGATTGCCGGTGCTTTTGCCGAACGTGTTCGTTTCCCGTCCTTTGTTGTGTTCAGCCTGTTATGGTCCATCCTTGTCTATAATCCGGTGTGCCATTGGATTTGGGGGAGCGGTGGCTGGCTGGCAAAACTGGGAGTGCTGGATTTTGCCGGCGGTCTCGTGGTGCATGCAACCTGCGGGGCAGCGGCCCTGGCCTCGGTTCTCGTTATCGGACCACGCAAAGGATATGGACACACCAATTTTATGCCTCATAATTTGCCGATGACCATGTTGGGGACAGGCCTGCTCTGGTTCGGGTGGTTTGGCTTTAACGGCGGCAGCGCCCTGGCGGCCAATGAGGTCGCGGCCACGGCTTTTGTGGCCACCCATATGGCGGGGATGGCGGGGATGGCCATGTGGACGCTTATGGAATGGATTAAATTGGGTAAGCCAACGACGCTTGGTGCTGCTTCCGGTGCTATCGCGGGACTTGCGACCATCACTCCTGCCGCGGGTTTTGTTGGACCGAATGCGGCGATTGTTATAGGATTGATCGCAGGTGTTGTCTGTTACTTTGCAGTCAACGTGAAAAGCAGATTCAAGTTCGATGATTCCCTCGATGTAGTAGGTATTCACGGTGTGGGGGGCGTGACCGGAACCATTCTCCTTGGGATTTTTGCCTCCAAGGCCGTGAATCCCGCTGGCGTCGACGGTTTGCTGGCCGGAAACAGTGCGCAGCTGGTCGCGCAGTTACTCGGTATTGGCGTGGTCTGCGGCTATGCCTTTGTGGTCAGCTGGATCATTCTCAAGGGTATTGACAGGGTCATGGGGCTTCGGATCAGCGAAGAGGCTGAGCACCAGGGGCTTGATTATACGGAGCATTCCGAGACGGCGTACAATTAACGCCACCCATTTCCCCCTGTAAACAGCCGCCACCGCAATCCGCATTCAAGCCATCTGTCGGGGACGGTCGGACGGGATCGAACGGTACTTTTATGAGGAATACGCCATGAAAAAAATTGAGGCTATCATCAAGCCCTTCAAGCTGGACGAGGTTAAGGATGCGCTCAATGCCATCGGTATCAAAGGGATGACCGTTACCGAAGTCAAGGGCTATGGACGGCAAAAGGGGCACACAGAAATTTATCGCGGGGCCGAGTATGTCGTGGATTTCATCCCCAAGATCAAACTGGAAATCATCATTGCGGAAAAGCAGGTCGATCAGGTGATTGACACAATCATCAAGGTGGCACGAACCGGTAAGATTGGTGACGGTAAGATTTTTGTCCTGCCGGTAGAACGAGTTGTGCGGGTGCGGACCGGGGAGACCGGCAGCGAGGCTGTTTGATGGTGTCGACCATTCGTTCGCAACAGGAAGCCCTGGCCCAAGGCGGGCGGCAGGAACTCAGTGGTCAGGAAATATTGCACCGCTGTGCTGCCTTGGTGGACGATTTCATCATTAACCAATTCAAGACTGCGCCGGCAGTGCAGGGCGCACGAGGATCCATCGCCGTCATCGCGCTGGGTGGATATGGCCGTCGCGAATTTTTTCCGTACTCTGATATCGACCTGCTCCTGTTGCATGACTGGTGGTCAAAAAAATCCATGCAAGCCGTGACCGAAGCCCTTCTCTACCCGCTCTGGGATGAGGGGTTCGAGGTCGGCCATAGTGTTCGCGGCGTCAAGGACGCTGTACAGTTTGCCCTGGACGATTTTCATTTCCAGGTAGCACTGTTGGATGCTCGGCTGCTCGCAGGCTCACAGGAGCTTTTTGACGAATTGCGGACACGCTATACCAAAAAGGTGTTTGATGGTCGCCGTCATGAATTTGCCCAGACCATGGAAACCTTCAAGTTGGAACGATGGCAAAAATACGGTAGCCACACGTATCTGCTGGAGCCCCACATCAAGGAAGGCAAAGGCGGATTGCGTGATATTCAGGCCATGCTTTGGGTGGCCAAGGGGGTCTTTGGCCTTCAGGATCTGGATGCCATTGAGGCTTCGGGGATGCTGGAGGCGGTAAACCGGCAGGCCTTTGAAACTTCCTGGTCCATGCTGGCTAAGATCAGGAATCAGTTACACCTGCTGGGCCACAGGAAAAATGATCACCTGCTCTTTGAGTTTCAGCAAGAGATGGCAACGGCCTTTGAGTATCGGGACCAGGGCGGTTTGCTCGGGGTCGAGCATTTTATGCGGGATGTCTATAGCCATCTGCAGACAGTATCTGTGGTGACCGACCTGTTCTTTGAACACGTCCAGGAAGTTCTGGGGCTCACCACGGGCTCGGCGGTGGAGCAGCAACTCGAACGTTCCATTGTCATCCGCAGCGGCACGGTGCGGCTGGCAACGGTGGAAGATCTGGCTGAGCGCCCCTATCTCTTGATGCGTCTGTTTCTGCAGGCCGGGCGCACAGGGCTACCGCTGCACCACCGTACCCGGCAGATGGTGACCAGTCATTTACATCTTGTGGATGACCATTTCCGCTCATCGAAGCGGGTGGCCAAAATTTTTCTCGAACTGCTGACCCAGTCGGACAATATCTTTCCGCTGATGGAAACCATGCTGGCCACCGGGTTGTTGACAAGCTATATCCCTGAGTTTGCCGGGGTAGAATCGCTGGCGCAGCATGATCTGTACCATCTCTATACCGTGGATCGGCACCAGTTGCAGACCCTGGCAGAACTGACCCTGCTGCGCAAGAGCAAGGAAGATTTATTCGCCGAGCCCGCAGAAACCGAGATTCTGTATCTGGCAGCGCTCCTGCACGATATCGGCAAAGGCAAACAGGCTGATCATTCGGTTCTGGGCGCGGAAATGGTGGTGGCTATCGGTCGGCGTTTGCGGCTGCCGGAGCCTGCTTGTGAGACCTTGGCCTTTCTTATCCGCCATCACCTGTATCTGCCGGAAAATGCGATGCGGCGTGATTTCAGCGACCGCGAGTTTATTCACCAGGCAGCGGAACTGATAGGTGAGACCCAGCGCCTGACCATGCTTTACTTGCTGACCATTGCCGATTCCAAGGCAACGGGGCCTTCGGCCTGGTCGGACTGGAAATCCAGCCTGCTCTCTGAGTTGTACCTCAGCCTCAAAGCCTGTCTTGGCGCCGGTTGTCATCTTGAGACAGGCGAGAGGGAGGATGAAGAGCAAGGTGTCACCTGGCTGCGGCAACAGATCCGGGAAAAACTTGATGGACAGCCCACCAGAATCGATATTGAGACGCTGCCGTCCGATTATTTGATGAGTTTTTCATTGGAAATGGTGTTGCGGCACCTGCAAACCCATGGGGAGCAGGCCGCTCGTCTCCAGCAGCAGGTTTTGCTCTTCCCTGAGCCTGGGGAGCGTTCCTGGTCCCTGTTGATTATGGGTCGGGATAGAGTGGGGCTGCTCGCTAAGTTCTGTGGTGTTTTGGCTCTGCATAACCTGACGGTCTTGTCCGCGCAGATTTTTACCTGGCCCGACAGCACCGTGGTCGATGTCCTTGAGGTGTTTCCGGCAGCGGCGCGGTCCTTCGAAGAGCTGGATTGGCAGGCTGTTGAGCGGGATTTGAATTTGGCGATTAACTATCGCCTTGATATAGGGTATCAACTCTACCAGAAGATGCAGTCGCAGCCTTATTCCCCGGTGCGGCAGGTGCAGCAGTTGGAGCGGAAGGTCATTATCGACAACCAGACCTCGCAATACTACACCCTGGTCGAGGTGTATGGCGGTGATAGTCGGGGTACCCTGTACCAGCTGACCCAGACCTTGGCGGATTTTGGCCTGACCATCCACCGGGCACGTATTGCCACCGAGGTCGAACAGTTGATTGATATTTTTTATGTGCGGACTCAGGCCGGAACGAAACTAACGGATCCGGAAATTATGGACAAAATACACCTGACTTTGGTCCACATTATTGATGAAGACGCTGCCGATGCGGTAATGGCGGCTTAAGAGTTCAGCCTTTGCAATAGGAACATAATCCGGACTATGCCGGATCTATTAATCAACCATCCAGGAGAAGGAGAAGAGTAATGACACGTGACGAAATAATGAAAATCATCAAAGAGAAGAATGTAAATTTCTTCCGCCTGCAGTTTGTCGATATTTTTGGTTTTATGAAAAATATCGCCATTCCAAAAAGCCAGATCGCAAAAGCGCTGGACGGGCAGATGATGTTTGACGGTTCCTCCATCGAGGGATTTGTTCGGATCAACGAGTCCGATATGTATCTCAAGCCGGATTACGATACCTTTATGGTCCTGCCTTGGCGTGAAAAAGAGGGAACCAATGCGGCCCGTATTATCTGCGACGTGTACATGCCGGACGGTACTCCCTTTGTCGGTTGTCCGCGGAACAATCTTAAACGGGTGCTGGCAGATGCAAAAAAACTCGGCTACACCATGAACGTGGGAACCGAGTGCGAATTTTTCCTGTTCAGACGCGATGAAGATGGCTTTCCCACCACCATCACCGACGATGTCACTGGATATTTCGATGTTGAGCCCGATGATGCTGGCATTGATTGCCGCCGGAAAATCATCGAGACGCTCGAGGCCATGGATTTCGAAATTGAGGCGTCTCATCACGAGGTTGCCGAAGGACAGCACGAAATCAATTTCAAATACGCCGATGCCTTGACCGCAGCCGACAACACCGTTACCTTCAAGTGGGTTGTCCGCTCGATCGCCGCTGAATTCGGTCTGCACGCCACCTTTATGCCTAAACCGGTTTTCGGTATCAACGGTTCTGGGATGCACACCAATCAGTCACTGTTCAATCTCGACGGTACCAATGCTTTCTTTGATGAAAAAGGTCCGTTGCAGTTGAGTGAGGTTGCTTATAAATATATCGCAGGGATTATGAAAAATGCCCGGGGGTTTTGTGGTATCACCAACCCGCTGGCCAATTCTTACAAGCGTTTGGTAGCCGGTTATGAGGCCCCGGTCTATATTGCCTGGTCCGCTTCCAACCGCTCAGCCCTCATCCGTATCCCGGCTTCTCGCGGTATGGGAACCCGGACCGAGGTGCGCTGCCCTGATCCCACCTGCAACCCGTATCTGGCCTTTGCCATCATGTTGAATTCAGGTCTGGACGGCGTCAAGAACAGCCTGCCGGTACCGGCTTCAGTCAATGTCGATATCTTTGAAATGACCGCTGGCGAGAAAGAGGCCGCTGGTATTGCCAGTCTGCCGGCTAATCTCCTGGAAGCGATCCGGGAGCTGCAAAGCAATCCGATTGCCAAGGAAGCCCTCGGCACGCATATCCTCAATAAATATGTAGAAGGTAAGGAAAAGGAGTGGGATTCATTCCGCACTGCAGTCACCGATTGGGAACTGGACAATTATCTGAGCAAATATTGATTCGGTTATTGAAATAACGGATCAGCACCAAGGGTGTCCTGCACAAGGGCACCCTTTTTTTTTAATGTGATGGTATGGAAAAGTGAGAACGTCCGTTTTTCCGGCAAAGAAACCAGACGTTTTGTTTCATGAGCGGTCGGCTAGGCAAATTGATGGTGGTGTGTTGTGGGGCGGCGGTAATACAGAGGATGAAGGCCATACTGGTGGGGTGGGCGGCCCTGCTGGCCAAAAGGCAAGAGGAAAACAAAAGAGGTAGGCAGGGGCCCTCGGACTACAAGGCATGCCTGAGAACCATGGAGGCGTACATGCCCGAAATAAATTTTTTTGAAGCGGCATTGAGATCAACGAACATCATCCCGATAGTATATTCACGGTCGCATGGTCGAATGTACCTGACTATGGCTCGTGAGATAATTTTTTCTGTCCCGAGAAAGAACTCCACCTTGGTCGCCTGATTTCCAGCCAGCTTAACCTTGAGGTTGACGGCCAGTCCACCTTCGCAGATATCCCGCAGAGAGCCGATAAGAATAGTGTCCGCTGTTGTAACTTTCACCAGAACGCTCTGGGCATCAAACATCTTCACCAGATTCTTTTCGCTGATCCGCACAAAGGCTCTTTTCCCTTGAGGATTTTCAGGCAGGTACTCCCAGTCCATCTGTAGTCCTTCCAAGGAAGGAATATCGTCCCATCGCTTTTTTTCCATCATTCATTTCCCTGCTGTGAATCTACACGCTCAACCCAGCAAAAAAAAACTCCAGGTGAACCGTGTGGTATCTTCCGCAACAGCTTAATCAGGTTGTTGAATCCGAAAACCATTGGGGGAGACTTGTCCTAATTATATATAATAAGTTCTGGCTGGAGAATGCGCAACCTTCCCGTCCCAGCCCTTGTTCGCTATCAGCCGCAATGACCGCGGGTGAAAAAGCAAACAGCATCGCTTCAGGCCTTCTGCTTTGTGAGCATTCGACCTCTGGTTGCCAAAAGGTCCCCGTGCATGATGGGGGCTCCCTAAAATACGTACACTATCCATGACGATCAGTCTCTATGTGAATAGAGTCTCCAAACAGGCTATTCGTTTCATGGAATGGATAAAGCCTGGATTGTGGATCGGCAAATGTGGTAAACAAGAGTCCATAAAAGCAGAAGGTAGAAGAGGCGACAAAAATCAGACAACAGAGGGACGCTGAACCCCTCGTGGCGAACAGCTCAGCTTTTGTCCTTGTCGGCAAGCAGGCATGATGGAAAAAAGAAAAAACTCAAAAAATAGCGATCTTTCATCTCTGGGCAGTTCCTTGTCAGCGATTTATTCGTCCAAAAAATGGAAGAGCCAGTGGTTATTGTTTCGTCTTGGCCAGGATTGGCCGACGATCGTTGGCGCCGAGATCTCCCGTTTGACCTCACCCGCTTTTTTTCGTCAGGACGTTCTCTGGATTTTTGTGCAGGATTCTGCCTGGATGCATCATATGCAGTTCATCAAAACCGATTTGCTGACAAGGGTGAACGAGGGACAAACGGAGAAGTTGGTTACTGATATTCGCTGGTTGTTGCAGCCGGAAACGCTGCGCGTACCCGAGCCACGTCAGCTTGAACCCCATCCCGTGTATCCCGAGCAGGAACGATTGTTCCGTGGAATGGCGGAAAGTGTCGCCAACCAGGAATGCCGGGCGGCACTCCATCGTTTATGGCAGATATTTGCTTCCCATTCGGAATAAGGCCGTCCCCGAAAACCGTGTTTTTTACCCAATATCCTGGAAGCTCTGCTCCACCCCTCTCGATGGCCTCGGCTGCGGCGACCTAGCGCATAAATTTTGCGGTACCGGGGCGCTTGTTTTGCTCTTTACCCGGAAATAGGCTATGCTGCCGCCCGTATGTATCTCTCCGGTCCTCTGAATTATCCTTTGAACACCATGAATATCATCGAATTAATAGGCAACACCCCGCTGGTTGAATTACGTCGGCTTAATCCTGGTGCTGACACTGTCCAGCTCTTTGGAAAACTGGAATCCCGCAATCCCGGTGGTTCGATTAAGGACCGGGTCGCCCTGTCCATGGTTGAGGCGGGCGAAAAGAGCGGTGAATTGACCCACGACAAGATTCTCCTGGAAGCCACCAGCGGCAATACCGGTATCGGCATGGCCATGATGTGCGCGGCCAAGCAGTATCGCTGTCAGCTCATCATGCCGGAATCGGCCTCGATCGAGCGGCGGCTGATCATGCAGGCCTATGGCGCGGAAATCATCCTGACCCCCGCCAAGCGCGCCACCGACGGTGCCATCGAAAAGGCGTATGCCTTGGCCCGGGAACATCCGGAGCGCTATTTTCTCGCCGATCAGTTCAACAATCCGGCCAACTGGCAGGCGCATTATAAATCCACGGCCCCGGAAATCTGGGAGCAGACGGGTGGTCGGGTGACCGATATCATCGTCACCCTGGGAACCTCCGGAACCGCCATGGGCCTGTCCCGGTGGTTCCGGGAGCATCATCCCGAGGTCCGGGTGATTGCGGTGGAGCCCTACCTCGGCCACAAGATCCAGGGCCTGAAGAACATGAAGGAGTCGTATCGGCCCGGCATTTTTGATAAAACCCTGCCCCACGCGATTGTCAATGTTGCCGATGAAGATGCCTTCCGTACCGTCCGCCGCCTAGCCGCCGAAGAGGGGATTTTTGCTGGCATGAGCAGCGGGGCAGCCATGTTTGTGGCCATGGAACGGGCCAAGGAACTGTCCGAGGGCTGCATTGTCACCATCCTGCCGGATGGCGGCGAGCGCTATCTCAGCACCTCGCTGTTTGTCAAGCGGGAAACGGTACCGGAAAAGACCTCTCAGTTTCGGCTGTTCAATACCATGACCCGGAAGAAAGAGGTCTTTCAGCCAATCAGTGATAATCGGGTCACTGTTTACGCTTGCGGCCCCACTGCCTTTGAATCGCCCAATTTGGCTCACTGCCGCCGTTTCATTGTCGCTGATCTCCTCAACCGTTATCTCCATTGCTGTGGCTACGCGGTTGCCTCCTATATGAATTTCACCGATCTCGATGATAAGACCATTGCCGGAGCCATTGCCGCCAATGCCGATTTGCGCGATTTTACGGGCAAATATATCGAAGAGTTCATGCAGGCTGCTGAGGCCCTCAATGTGGAGAAGTCCACGGGCTATCCGCTGGCCTCCGATCATGTCGGCGATATGATCGAGATCGCCCATGACCTGATGCACAAGGGCTATGCCTACGAAAAGCATGGCTCGATCTATTTTGATATTTCCAAATTCAAGAAGTACGGGCGCTTGTCCGGGATCGATCTCAGCAAGATCAAGCTCGGGCAAACGGTTGATCTCGACAATTACGAAAAGGACAACCCCCGCGATTTCACTCTGCTGAAGCGTTCGACCCTGGCGGAGTTAAAAAAGGGTATCTTCTTTGAAACCGATTGGGGCAACATCCGCCCCGGCTGGCATATCGAATGTTCCGCCATGTCCACCCGCTATCTGGGCGAAACCATCGATATCCATACCGCCAGCCAGGACCTGGTGTTTCCGCACCATGAAAACGAGATTGCCATTGCCGAGGCCCTCACCGGCAAACCCCTGGCCAATTATTGGGTGCATTCCGGTCAATTGTTGAAGGACGGCCGTAAAATGGCGGATGCAACCGGCAATGTAGTCACCCTGCGGGAGGTTCTGGACAAAGGCTACAGCGGCCGCGAACTCCGGTTCATGCTGCTCGGTGTCCATTACCGTAAGCCCCTGCTGTTCTCCTACAAGCGGCTCAACACCGCGCGGACGGCGTTGAAACGGATTGACGAATATACCTGCAAGCTTCTCTGTCTGCCCGTCGGTCTGCCTCATCCCGAGGTGGCGTCGTATGTGTCCGAGTTGGAGAAACGGTTTATTGAGGCCATGAACGATGACCTTAATATCTCCGGGGCCATCGGGGCGCTGTTTAATTTCATCAAGCAGACCAATCCAATTGTCCAGTTGCGCAATCTAGACCGGGATCAGAAAAGTGACGTGCTGGAAGCGCTTCGCATGATCAATACGGTACTCGGCATTCTCCGTTTGGAACATTGTCCGCTGACTCCGGAAATTGATCGACTCATCCAACAGCGGGAACGGGCTCGCCAGCTCAAGGATTGGACAGCGGCCGATTCAGCCAGAGAAGAACTGCTCCGCAAGGGCTTCACCATTCATGACACGGCGGTGGGGCCAATCTGGGAACAAGCCGACGAGAGTGCGGAGTAATGAGAGCGCCGTTTGGGTGGTCCCGCCTGTGGGGCAGGATGGTGTTCCACCTCATACTTCTTGCGTTCTCCGCTGTTCCTCGGTACATTGCCAAAAAAAATATGCGCCAGTAGCTCAGCTGGATAGAGCAACGGCCTTCTAAGCCGTAGGTCGAAGGTTCGAATCCTTCCTGGCGTACCATGATATCAAGCACTTAGCCTTTACAGGTTAGGTGCTTTTTTCTTTGGTGCTGCTCCGGTGTTACTTTTAGAATTAATTTTTACCTGCTTTTTTTGCTCTATGATGCACTTTCTTCTTGGTCGAAACAAAAAAAACTGCCAGCCAAAGCCGAACAGAAGAATTTACCGAGGGTCTTCTTGCTGAGGTTGCGGTACAGGCTGATAGTATAAAGAGCGGTGCTCGGCCGGCCTCTATCTCCATAAAAGACATCAGCTGTGAAGTATGGGATATTGGAAAAGGAGACAGCACAGCATTGTCACTGCCACACCTTTTCTGATACTTATTGAGTCTGCCGTCGGGCCTGGTATAGTCTGGCACAATCAAAAAACTTGTCAGATGTGCAATGGCAAGTATCGTTTTGCAAAATTCACGTTTTTAAAAAAGATCGCAATGTCCTTCTCTTCACTCGGCCTTTCCGAGCCACTCCTTCGAGCTCTTGATGAACTGGGGTATGGTACTCCTACACCGGTGCAGCTTCAGGCGATTCCCGCAGTTAGTTCCGGCAGGGATGTCATGGCCGCAGCCCAGACGGGAACGGGGAAAACTGCCGCCTTTGCTCTGCCGCTGCTCAACCGTCTTGCCAGCGGCGCCAGGGTGAAACCCAACCACATCCGCGCCCTGGTGCTGGCTCCGACCCGCGAACTTGCGATACAGATTGCCGAGGCCATAGCCGCCTACGGTAAATATCTGCCGCTCAGAACGGGTGTTGTTTACGGTGGGGTAAAGATCAATCCGCAGATGATGAAGTTGCGTAGCGGGGTCGATATCTTGGTGGCGACACCGGGGCGTTTGCTTGATCTTGTCCAGCAGAATGCAGTGAAGTTTTGGCAGGTGGAGACGCTGGTGCTCGATGAAGCGGACCGGATGCTCGACCTGGGGTTTATGGACGATATCGGCAAAATTCTTGGTCTCTTACCAAAAAAACGACAGAGCTTGCTTTTTTCCGCGACTTTTCCGGAAGCCATTCGCGCCCTCGCTGAAAAGTTGTTGCAAAGACCGGTACAGATCGAAGTCGACCCGCCAAACTCCGCAGCCAACAGCGTGAAGCAGTGGATCTATGAGGTGGACAAGAGCAGAAAACCGGATTTGCTCTGTCATTTACTGCGCAATAATGACTGGCAGCAGGTGCTGGTTTTTACCCGCACCCGGATCGGTGCCGACCGGTTGGTGCAGAAACTGACCGGCACAGGTATCTCGGCTCTGGCGATTCATGGCGATAAAAGTCAAGGCCTCCGCGCCCGTGCTCTGGCCGACTTTAAGGTAAACGCTATCCGTGTCCTGGTTGCCACGGATATCGCCTCGCGTGGTATCGATATCAACGAACTTTCTCACGTTATCAATGTTGATCTGCCGAAAGTCGCGGAAGACTATATTCATCGTATCGGCCGCACCGGTCGGGCTGGTCTGGAGGGGGTGGCAATTTCCCTGGTCAGTGTCGATGAGGTCAACCTGCTCTCGGCAATCGAAACGCTTATCGGCCAGCAGTTGGTACGGGAAGTTGCGGCAGGTTTTATTCCAAAGTGTAGTGTGCCGTTAACCCGTCTGATGAAGGCGCGGCCGAAGAAACCCAAAAAGCCGAAGCAAGTGCAGGCGGCGACTCAGGCCGAGTGCCAGGAGCCTTCAGGTATTGGGAAAAGTGTCCATCGAAAACCGCGGAAAAGCGAAGGGCAGGATGGTGAACAAGTGCATGGCCCGGCGGGTGGCAGGAGGCACCGGAGAAATTCAAAAAAATAGCTGGTGTTACTGCTCCTCAGATATCCAAACATACCAGCATTTTTATGATCTGTAGCTTGTTGTCGATTATCTTGTGATTCTTACGGCAAGGTTATTTTTCAGAAGTCCGGATATTTCCTCTTACATTGCAAACGATGCGAACAATACAAGCAACACCGCCATTCACCCGTGAAGCACTCGAAATAGTATTCGAGAAAGCAAATTTCAAATCATTCCAAAAGATCGGCTCCATGTCGCACTATTGGGCTCCCCTTATTTCCGCATGTTCCGGAACCCGACGAAACGAGATTTTTTATCTCACCCCGGACGACATACTTCAAAAATACGGGATTTGGATCTTTCACATAAAGGCCAACGGTTCAAAAAATGTAACGTCAGCATCGATGACTCGAAATATTCCAATTCATCCTTCATTGAAAAAATTAGGATTTCTCGAATTTGTACAAGCGCGAAGACGAACGCATCCCAACGAGAGGCTCTTCTCGGAGTACAAAGCCATTCAAGAACATGCCGGGATGGTTTTTTCGAGGGTGTTCGCAAATTGGATCAAAACGACTATGAGCCAGCTGCCTGAAGAAAAGAAGAGCCTCTTTAAGGATGATTTCCACTTTCCGTCACTTCGGGCTCTTTTCTCGGTCGAAGCGATTCGTTCCGGAAAGAGCGAGTATGCATTCAGGAAGGTTCAAGGAATCAGTACAGGATTTCAGCCAGCTCTTAATGAAGACCAGCAGCAATGTGATCTTGAGAACGCTGATGCCGAGATGCAGAGCATGGATATCGAATCGTACTTCCCTGCTCTTTATACGTACGAAGCGCTTATGGCGTGACTAACGAGCAGGGGGGGCGACTCAGGCGGGGATGCTGGCGTTGCGCAGCGAGCGCGAAATTGTTCCGAAACATCATGAACACCTAATATTGCCGGGAATCTTCCGCCCCGACTGGCAGCAGGCCCTGGCATGCCTGAATAAGAAAGCTGAGGAGCTCTTTCGGGATCCTCAGCTGCGGGTCTTGATATCGTCTTCTTTTGCCTCTGCTTCCGGATGCAGGCGGCTGCCGAAAGCGCTTTGGAGAAGCTGCTTCACGGCGCTTCGGTCGTCTGTTGTGGTCAGCGATACGATTTTCGCGCCGGTGTGCATCAGCGCCAGGGTCAGCCAAGCGCTCAGCAAAGCCCCGCAGCAGTAAACCGTTAGGGCCATAATATTGGCCAAGGGGACGGCTCTGTCTCCCAACCTGAGATCAAACGCGCTCCCGCCGATGCTTTCAGCCATCTGCTGGATAGGGCCAGTCAGAAACGTGGGAGATTTCAGGATGGTGAAAATGAGCTGAAAGATATCCATCGCATATTTGAGCCCGATGATGATAACGGCAAGGCCAATACAAGTGGCAATGACGCTGATAATTTTTTTAATAATTTCCACTGCTGGCACGGGGACCTCTCTTTTCGGTAACACGGTCATCATGTGGCGGTCCACCTTCCATGTTCCTTTGTTGAATTGACTTCCAGTCTATCTGGAAGTGTCATTGTTAATGATTTTAACAGCGCTGCTCTCCGCAACATAAATGGCAGCTTGTTTGATTACGACCCCCATATTTTCACGATGCTCTCAGGGGCGGATTGTTCATTACGGCTTTTCTGCATTTAGTTGTCTCGGCTTTGGTTTCGTTTGTTCAAGTTGACCTTTATTGACACTTGGCTTTTCGCCTTTGGGACTTTCAACTTCGTTGTAAAGTTCAACTGAAATCCTCTGGGCTAGGTTTAATTCTTCCCATGACATGTCTTGAACTAAAGCATTCCGATTCCTCGCTGCGGCTGTGTTTCCCTGGCTAGCTGCCAATGAGTACCACGCGTACGCTCGTGCCTTGTCAATCTCTGTTCCGGTTCCTGTCGCATACATTAATCCGAGATTAGCTTGAGCGAACACATCACCATGTTTCGAAGCCTGCTTATATAATTCAAACGCTTTCGCATAATCTTTAGCGCCTCCAAGGCCATTATACAACATATACGCAAGATCATTTTTTGCGCTATAATTGTCCTGGTCAGCCAACATACTCAACCATCTTCTGGCTTCAACAAAATTTTTTTCGGTGTCTATTCCTTTAAAATATGCTTGACCGAGAATATGCAAAGACTCTGGTGAGAACTTGCCATCTTCTGCAGCGTGCAGGAGCCAATTAAAACCTTTCTTCCGATCTTGAAGTACTCCCTGTCCTTGATACAACTTTATACCCGCATTAAACTGGGCAGTTGTGTCGCCCAATGCTGCAGACTTGAGATCTGACTGAAATTGTATGGTGTCTGCGATTAGCTTATTCTCGTTACTCATCTCTGGCGCTAGTGGCGGTTTCAGTGGCTTTGCAGGAAGCCTCATTGGAGGCTTCACTGGATGATTCAAGTTGAAATGTGATATCTTCTCCGGTTGTTTTGAGTCTGGTCTGCTCTCAGTCGGCTCAGGTGAAAGGTAGACTGAAAATGTCTGTGGAGATTTTTTTGCCGGCTCTCGAACTTTTTTAATTTGGCGCTCTTTTTCCGAAGCCTCATTTTCTTCAAGCCACTTCTCGACACGTTTAGCATCGCTATTCTCAACAGCTGTTTTGGTATCATTAGCTTGCGGAGAGGAACCGGACGGTGTTGTCGCTTGTTGACGCTTTTTATTTTTTGACTTCTTTTTTCCAGATTTTTTCTTTTTTGCGGGGATCTTTTTTGCTGTTTCCGTTATTTTTTGTACGCTTGGCTGAATTTGTTTCGGCACACTTGGTTGCTCAAGGGAAGACACCGGCACCGGTGGCGGTTCGTCAATAGCCTGAGCGGTAACGGTTAGTATTGAAAATAAAGCACAGAAAAATAATAAATTGTAAGGTCTACACATGATTTTTGATCAGTGAATGCAACCTTGAAGTGCAGCAGCTCATGGTGGCTTGGTGTAGTTCCTCTCTGCCCAAATAGCATCTCATGCGGTGATCGATATCCCAGTACTTTTCGCGGCCGGTGGTTAAGACTATCGGCCACTCCTTGCAGTTGCTCTTTGGTTGTTGCGTGCCGCAAGAGTCTTTCATGGGGGAGTAAAAAAGCAAGTCGGGTCAACCTTGCTCTGAAGTCAGTTCAACAGAAAAGTGGCGGATAACTTTTGCCTTCCTCTTTTGGTTGAGGATGATGCCATTGAGTGGCTCAAGACTCGACTCTTTGGTCGGTCACCCTGCCATGATAGATTGCGCTTCCGTGTAAAAATCGATACGCCCCAAACTATCGTTGGGCATCTTTGCTAGCATGACTTTCATTTTATTCAATATATTGATGGGAGATGACTTTGACAATGGTGGACAGGTAATATTATCAGCCGCACCAATTTCTGGCTGACGGCCGATAATAACCAGGAATCTGGCTTTCCATTGCGGATTTGCGGATAATGCTGACGTACATCTGAAACGTTATATAATGGGCTGTGACGTAGTTGTAGCGGTAACGAGTGAAAAGCGGGATCTTGGTAGGTGGACACAGATATTGTACGGAGCGTTCGACGGTAAACGGAACAAACAGGTGCTGGTAAATAAAAAGAGGTGAGTGATGACGACAGATAAAATTTCTTTTAAATTCATGGGGATATATTTATTCTTATTTGCAGTGTGTGTCGCCGTTTTTTTCGGCGGATGTGCAAGACAGAAGCATTGGACAAAAAAAGAGTTGAATCAAGAGGAATTTGATCGTGATATAGCAAAATGTAATCGTGAGTCTTCTTCTTCAACTCATATAGTCGATTATGCCTATAGCACAGACCTTGAACGAGGTCTTGACCGTTCCATGACGAATGATAATTTAATGAAAAAATGCATGTATTCTAAGGGCTATAAGCTGGAGGATAAATAGCACCTTGTTTTTTTGTTTGCTCTTTGTGTTCTGTCGATCGGCGGGACCTAGGGCAAACCTAGGCGAGGAGCATGCAAAATAGTCGACCCGGCTTCCATCCTGTTTGCCTCGGGAGCAGTGTACAGGGACCACTTGCAATTCAGGAAGAATATCACTCATCAAATCTAAGAAGGGGGAAAGGAATGACAAATAACGTTGTTATTACTGTTTCATGCGGCACTGATAATCCTAATCGTGCAACAAGGGCTATTCATCTGGCGACGGTCGCTCACCGAGAAGGGAAAAACGTTACCCTCTTTCTTCTTGATGAAGCCATCTACCTCGCAAAGAAGGGGCTGTTAGACAATCTTCGGGCCGCTACCGGGGACGTGGCAGATGATCTCATGACGTATCTGCAGGCCAACGAGGTACCGGTGCTTGCATGCACTCCATGCGCCAAGGCCCGTGGGGTCAGCGAGAGTGATCTGATTGACGGCGCCAGAATGGGCACGGCTGTTGAGCTGATACATCTTGCCTGCGACGCAACGGTCATCAGTCTATAGTTCCCAAGCGACCAACAAGCTAAAAAAAAACAGGGCAGGCGGCAGGTGAAGGCTGATTAGAAAGACTATGCTGACTTTCTTCTACGTCGCCCATTGCACCGACTACGGTGCTTTCACCACCTCCTTAACGATACGTCCATATAAGGGGTCCCGTTCCGCTGACAACGCGTCAAGCTCCCTATTTCGAGAGGAGCCGAATACGATGGTCGGGGTGCTGTAGCTTACAGTTTCCGTACCATCCCCGCATTCTTTGTTACGTAGGTGCGCTGGGTGCTTCGAATTTGGCGGGAATGCGGGTGTTGAGCATGTGGACAGCGAAATCGGAGCGAAAAATGGAACACCCTGTTGCCCGGGAACTCTGCCCCGACCGGCGGTAGCACGACTGGCGCGGTCCTGGGCAGCCAGGGCCATGCTATAATCAACAAGGGATGTTCTCAATGTGCCCGACCAACACCTCAAATGGCTGCCGGGTGATGACGGGTTGCCGGTAAACCTCCACTCTAACCGCAACGTGGGTGACTGGAGAACGATAGAGCGGCGACACCGAAGGTGAGGAGGGAGAGGGCGGTGCGCCGAGCTCATCTGAAAACGCGGGATCCCTCCTGCGGTGTGGGTCGCTTTGAGTGCTATGGCCGTCGTCCCGACAAGCTTGGCGGGAAAAATTTAAGGTATATCGGGATTAAACCTTCTTCACAAATTCCGATTTCAACTGCATGGCGCCAATGCCATCAATTTTGCAGTCAATATTATGGTCGCCGTCAACGAGACGGATGCTTTTTACTTTGGTTCCAACTTTAACTACCGATGATGAGCCCTTTATCTTGAGATTTTTGATCAAAGTGACCGTGTCACCGTCACTCAGCACGTTCCCATGGGCATCATGCACAACACGTATAGGGTCAGCGCTTTCCACAACCGCATCTTTTGCCCATTCATACGAGCAGTCAGGACACACATACATCGTTCCGTCTTCGTAAGGATATTCCGAATTGCATTGAGGACATTGAGGGATACTTTTCATGCTACTCCTTGACTGTGGGTGGCTCACTCTGAATTTGATTGCTGGAAATAATGGTTATCGTTCTGTAACAAGTTGACGACCTGCTGCTTGAGCTTGCCGAATCGCTTTTCCCGACAGGGTAGGGTGTTGCTGCTGACCTGCTAGACCGACGAATATGGTTTTGATAGGTTGGGCACCCATGGTCTTGGCTATGAGTCGTAAGGCCCGTGGAGCTCCTGTAAATATCCAGCCCATGAATGCGGGCATGGCGGATGCCGTGATCAAAACAGCCTTTTTATCACGGAGCTTGGATCGCATTTTGGGGCCAGGTTGTCCCCAGGGCCAGTATGAGAAGCAGACGAGCCTTTCCATGAACTTACGGGTTACTGCGGTGACATTGAAGAAGTTCACGGGAGATCCCATGACAAGCCCGTCGCATTCTTTCCATTCGCTCAGGATGGCGGCCACGTCATCAAAATGAACACAGGTGCCAGGCTCCACCCCAGGTTCTTGCGTACATTGGCGGCAATTACTACAGAATTCGATATGCGCGTCCGAAAGGTATATCTTCTTCGTTGTGGCGCCTAAGGCCTCGGCGCTCGACAAGGTTGCCGATACCAAGCTGTCAATGATCCCATTTTTTCGGTAGCTCCCGACCATCCCAAGTATTTTCATAGTCCTATACCCTTTACCGTTTCTTCATTTGCCAGGAGGAGCGGTCCCGTACCGTCCTCTCATTCCTTCAAAGAGCGGATGCGGCTAGCCGCCCTGCCGGATCCTGGCGGTAGTAGGCGCTGAGAACATTGTAGAGATCCGGTGCATGCTTCTGGAGTGCCAGGGGGCGGTCAAAAAACTCCTCGGTAACCACGGCAAAGAACTCAGCCTCGCTCTTCGCCCCATAAGCGTCGAGAAAGGTTTTGTGGCCTTTCTCGGCGAGGCTGCGTAACCGCAGAAATTCACGGGAGCATACTGCCACCCATTGGGCAAACTGCTCGCGATCGGCGAGGGGAGGGGTACCGTCGGCGGTTCCATCAAGCATGTCAAGTTTGTGGGCAAACTCATGGTAGACCACGTTGTGCCCCTGCTCGGGATGGCGTGCCCCGTGGAGCACGGCGTCCCAAACAAGGATCACCGGTCCTTGGGCGAAGGCCTGGCCGAGGATGGGAACCGGGGGCTCCACCGCGCCATCCAGGCGCTCGAAGAAACCGGGACGGCGTGATGGGGGCACGACCGTTGAGGGGTAGACAAGGATCGACTCCACATTGCGATAGTATTCGTCGTGGGGGAGTGCCAGGAGGAGTAGGCAGGCCTGGGCAGCGATGGTGACGCGGATCTCGTCGGTGAGCTCAAGGCCGCCGCATCCCTCCCAGTGTTTTTCCTCCAGGAAAATCTGCACCATCGCGCGCAGCTCGGCGCTCTCAGCCTCGGCGAGTACGCTGAAGTGGGCGACGTTGGCGCGCAGAAGAGCCTCCCATTCAGGAGGGAATGGTCGTTCTCGCGCTTCAGCGCGGCGGTGGTCGCGGATCCAGTGGAACATGGGGGAGACACCTTCCTTCGGGGGTAGAGTAACACGCTTCCATCGCCTAATGAGTAGAGATGCAACGACCCAACTTAACACATGGGGATGAAAGAGTATACGATGCCGCAGGGGGAGGAGAGGAAATTGCAAATTCGAAAAGCTCTAGCCGGCTTCATCCCTCCTCCCCATTTGCAGGCCCTGGCTTTCGGGAGCATCGCCTGCATTGTGGTTTCGGGATTTTTTGCTGGTTCTCAAAGACGCCTTCGCGGCGCTCACCGGTGCAATATCTACTCTCGAGGAGAAAGCGATTCGACCATCCCGGATACATCACAGCGCAAATAGACCGGAACCATTTTGGCCTGCGGATGATCAAGAGGAAAGAGTTTCTGAGCCGCAAAATCATTGAGAACCGCGTTGAGCCACGGACGACATGCAGAAAATGATTCGACCCGTGCATGGATTGTCTTTTCAATTGCATGGAAAGAGTATTTTTTACAAATGACCTGAACAGGATCCGTCTCCCCGTGCAGCGTCAGGGAGATATCAATTTCACGTAACAGGCGATCAATTTTGAGCGAGTGGATGGTTCCGTAATGTTCAATGCGTGCATTAATGATTTTGATGGCTATGTTATCCGCCACATCAACGGCAGCTTGCTTGATTACCTTGATGATGCCCAATGAGGTGACCCCCCTTGAATGTAGAAGCTATTGGAAAAAATCTGCTGGCGGATTGAACAGTTACGGGCCATCAAACCTGATGGTTTGGTGTAGCTCACCTCTGATCCGAATCCTATCGCATGCGGTAATCGTATCCCCGTACTTTTCGCGGCTGGTGGTTCCGTTGATTGAACATTCTTTGCACTTGCTCTTCGGTTGTTTCGTACAGCAAGAGTTCTTCGTGCGAGAATAAAAGAAAGTCGGGTCAGTCTGGTTGGGGAAAAGGTTGTTTTTCCCACTCATCTCTGATGGAGGAAGGTATCAGTGATGAGTCCAGAAGACTCGACTTGTTGGAATGGTCATTCTGGCAGGACCGGATAACCTCGTTGCCACGCCTCTGGCGCTGGTCGGGTATCATCCAGTGAAAAGACCAGAATGACTTTGACTGTGAAGTCGGGTCTGCTGGCAGGTGGCGGGCTGCTTTTGCCCTCCCGCTCTAGTGGAGGATAATACCATTGAGTGGCCAGAGACTCGACTTTTGGGCCGGTCACTCCTCCATGACAGGTGGCACTCATTTGCACGCCCAAGTACTTATTGGGCGCCCCGAACTATGGTCGGGCATCTTGGGCAGGATGACTTCGGCTTGGTTTAAATATATTGCCGGGAGAGGACTTTGACAATGCCAGCTTGATAATAATTATCAGGCTGGCTAATTTCTAGCTGACACAGGCAGTGACGCTAAGAAACGGTCGAGTTCGCTCTCGTCCCACCGGCGAGGGAACCACAAACTGCGCGCTCGGCTATCCCTCAATTCTCCGGTATAAAGGTCAATATTTTCAGGTCCTCCAGGATGCCGGTGGCATCCATGCTCATTGAGTCGCCCCAGGACGCCGGTTTTACGGTCCGCGGCGGAAAAATCACGTCGTTGAAAAGGGTCCGGTCCTTCACACAATCCTGGGCCAGAAAGACTTCGCAATGATTCTTTTCCAGCGCGCCTTTACAGCTTTCCAGCCGCATCTGCCAAAACTGCCTTTGCTATCCGCCCATGCTCTCACCTTTTTTGATTACAAAGCGTCCGCTCTTCCCTAACCCTTCAAGCTATCTGGTCATCATCACGATTCCCAGAAGCATCAACAGCACATACACGACTCGCAGGTAGGTCCGGCGGTTTATCCGGTCGCTGATTCTGGAGCCTGCAAAGGTCCCCAGCAGAACAAAGAACAGGGTGTAAACGAAATAGCTCAAAACGCCTGGGGTGATCATACCGTTGCAGGCGTGCACCGCCGCGGTAACATAGCCGTTGAGCACGAAGAATCCGGTGAGGGTCGCCTTGATTTCGTCTTTTTTCCAGTCATTCAAGGTGGTGTATATAATTGCCGGTGGTCCGCCTGCGCCGACCGAGGCGGTGATGGCTCCGGAAAAGAAGCCAGCGACATAGCCCCAGAGGACCGGTGGGTTGACAGGTTTGGGTTTGATGGTCAGGTTGAGACCGCTGATGGAGATCAAGAGTAATCCCAGAATACGGTTGATCACCACAGGATCAGCCTGCTTGAGCAGGACCGTGCCGACAAAGACACCGGGAATAGAACCAAGGAGCAGGGGCAGGATTTTGCGCCATTCGAGAAGGCGGCGCAGTTCAAACGCCATGGTTGTGGTGATGACCAGACCGCTGAGAATGGACAGGGGCACGGCAACTTTCACATCCATGATCAGGCATAACAGAGGGATGGCCACCAAACCGCCGCCGAATCCGGTCAGGCCTTGAATAAGGCCGGCAAGGAGAAAGATAAGGCTGGCAAGAAGGACAGTCATGGCAAGGGTTGCAAGTCAGTTGGTCATGGGTTGAGAAAAGTGTGCAGGCCCGGGATGCCCTGATGGCCGGGAACGGCAGTATAGAAGAAAAAGCGATGAGCGTGCAATCTTAATCCCCGGATCCGTGGATTTGATGGTCTTGCAAAAAGTCTGGAGCCGCCCCGTACCGTCATTCCCACGCAGGCGGGAATCTTGTGCTTTCAATTGGTCACAGAATGCCGCTTCCGCAGGAGTGACTCTGTTTTGGACTTTTCGCGAATTCATCAAATTCGATGCTGACCTGCCCCTTTCCTTTTCCGGTTGAGGCGGAACAAATCGTTGCCCCACGGCCCGATTAATGAAGTCGTGATCAAGCCATTTTCCTTGCCGAGCACATAGCAGATGTTATATTGACGGCGGTCAGGCGCAACGCACGGTCGAGTTGTCCTGAAATATACTCGCCTATATGCCCGCAACTGAGGTCAACAGATGATCCGACAACCCGAAAATTTTCCGGAGCAGGTGAAAGAGGTCCGGCGGCAACTTGGGCTTTCCCAGGAAGAGCTGGCCCAAGCCCTAGGGGTGAGTTTTGCCACGGTCAACCGTTGGGAGAATGGCAAGACAAGGCCGTCGAAGCTGGCGCTCAAGCAATTTACGAATTTTTGTACGACGAATACCGGGAACGGCATGAACCTCGACACATAAGGAACACAATCAATGAATGGTGAAACCCACAGCCAGTTGGCAGGCTTTATCTGGTCCATCTGCAACCTGCTGCGCGGCCCGTATCGGCGCAACGAATATCGCAAGGTTATCCTGCCACTCACCGTTCTGCGCCGTTTTGAGTGCTTGCTTGCGCCTAGCCGACAGGCAGCGCTGGACGAGTTTCAAAATCTTAAAACCAAGCCCGACCGCGTTGTCCAGGCCCGTTTGCAATCAATCACCGGCCATCGCTTCTTTAACCTGTCGCGGATGCAATTCTGCCTGCCCGGCGAGCACATCCATTCCCTCTTGGACGATCCCAACAACCTCGCGCCCAACCTGAACAGCTATATCAATGGTTTTTCGCCCAACGTGCGGGCGATCATGGAGAAATTCAAGTTTAGTGAGCAGATCGCCCACATGGCGGAGAAGAACATCCTGTTCGAGGTGGTCAAGGCCTTTTCCGGGGTTGATCTCTCACCCGGCCAGGTGGACAATCTGCAGATGGGCTATGCCTTCGAACATCTTATCCGCATCGGCGCCGAGCAATCCAACGAAGAGGCGGGCGACCACTTCACCCCGCGCGAGGTCATCAAGCTGATGGTTAACCTGCTGTTGGCCCCCGAGCAGGACCTGGCCAAGAGCGATGTCGTCAAAACCATTTACGACCCGGCCTGCGGCACCGGCGGCATGCTGTCGGTGTCCGAGCAGTACATCCGCCAGCTCAACAGCCACGCCCATCCCAAGGTGTTCGGCCAGGACTGGAACGACGAGGCGTGGGCGATCTGCAAGTCCGACATGCTGATCAAGGGCGAGGATGCCGACAACGTCATTCTCGGCGACACCTTTACCGGCGATGGCTTTGACCGTGATTCCGACGATAACAAATGGACCTTCGACTATATGCTCGCCAACCCGCCCTTTGGCGTGGAGTGGAAACAGCAGCAGCGTTACATCCAGCAGGAGGCTGACACCCTCGGCTACGCCGGGCGCTTCGGTGCCGGTACTCCGCGCATCAATGACGGAGCACTGCTTTTTCTCCAGCACATGATTGCCAAGATGCGCACCGTCGATAAGGGCGGCAGCCGCATCGGCATTGTCTTCAACGGCTCACCGCTCTTCACCGGCGACGCGGGCAGCGGCGAGAGCAACATCCGCCAGTGGATCATCGAAAACGACTGGCTGGAAGCCATCGTCGCCCTTCCGGAGCAGTTGTTTTACAACACCGGCATCTCCACCTACATCTGGATGCTGACCAACCGCAAGGAAGGGCGCCGCAAAGGCAAGGTGCAGCTCATCGACGCCCGTAACTTCTGGGTACAGATGGAAAAGTCGCTGGGCAACAAACGCCGCCGCATCGGCGACCCGCAGGACAAAGCCAAGGACCCGGATCACATCGCCGAGGTCACCCGCATCTATGAAAACTATAGCGACGGCGAAACCCGAGAGTTTGTCATTCCCGCGCAGGCGGGAATCCAGCAAAGCAAAGCCTTGGTGGTCAGTAAAATTTTTGACAACGATGACTTCGGCTTCCACAAGATTACCGTCGAGCGCCCGCTACGGTTGAACTTTCAAGCAGCCCCAGAACGTATTGCCCAGCTGGAGGAACAGACCGGGTTCAGAAATCTGGCCGTCAGCACCAAGAAAAACGAAACGCTCCGCCAACAGGAGATCGAGGCTGGCAAGGCGCGCCAGCGAAGCATCCGTGACCTCTTGGCCGCCTTTGCCCAAGACCACGGCGACAAGCTGTTCAAGGACCGTAAACAGTTCCTCCTTGCTCTGCGGGAAATTGACCGTGCCCGTCAGGTCAAACTCTCCTCCCCGGAACTAAAGGCTGTACTCACAGTACTTGGTGAACGGGACGAAACCGCTGCCATCTGCCGGGATAAACAGGGCAATCCCGAACCGGACGCCGACCTGCGCGACACCGAAACCGTGCCGCTGAAGGAGGGCGTTGAGGAATACTTCCGGCGCGAAGTCCTGCCCCATGTGCCCGACGCCTGGATCGACCACAGCAAGACCAAGGTGGGGTATGAGATCCCGCTCAACCGCCATTTCTACCGGTACGAGCCGCCACGCGAACTGGCGGAGATCGAAGCGGAGATCAAGGGGCTGGAAGGGGAGATCCTCGACCTGCTCAGGGAGGCCACGGCATGAGTCCCCAGAACCGGGGGGAACTCATTGTTTACCGTACCGAGGACGGGCTGGCGGAAGTTCAATTACAAACCCTGGACGGCTCTGTCTGGCTGAATCAGGCCGAGGTAGCCGAGCTGTTCGATACCACCAAGCAGAATGTCAGCCTGCACATCAAGAACATCCTGAAGGAAGGAGAATTGCCGGAGGCGGCAACTGTCAAGGAATCCTTGACAGTTCAAAACGAGGGCCGCCGCCGGGTCCAGCGCAAGACCTCTCTGTACAACCTCCACATGATCCTGGCGGTCGGCTACCGGGTCCGCTCGCCGCGCGGTACCCAGTTCCGCCAGTGGGCCACCGCCCATCTGGCCGAGTATCTTGTCAAAGGCTTCACCATGGACGACGAACGGCTCAAAAATCCAGGCGGTTGGGACTACTTCGACGAGCTGCTGGCCCGCATCCGCGAAATCCGTGCTTCAGAGAAACGCTTTTATCAGAAGGTGCGCGACCTTTTCGCCCTGAGTCCCGACTACCGAGCCGATGACCGCAACGCCCAGCTCTTCTTCGCCGAAACCCAGAACAAGCTGCTGTTCGCCGTCACCGGCCAAATCGCCGCCGAGGTCATTGTTTCCCGCGCCGACCCAAACGCCCCCAACATGGCGCTCACCAACTGGAGCGGCTCCCGGGTTCGCAAGCACGATGTAGTGGTGGCCAAGAACTACCTTTCCATCAACGAGGTGGATATCCTCAACCGGCTGGTGGTCATCTTCCTGGAACAGGCCGAACTGCGGGTGAAGGAACGCAAGCAGCTCACCCTCGACTATTGGCGGCAGAATGTGGACCGCCTACTAGCATTCAGTGAAAAGGCCGTGCTCACCCACGCCGGCAGCGTCTCGCGCGAAGCCATGGAGCGCATCGCCCGCGAACGATTTGACCGCTTCGACGAAAACCGCCGCATTGCAGAAGCGAAGCAGGCCGATGCCGAAGAGATCGCGGAGCTGGAGCAGATCGAAAAGCAGCTCGAACACAAAAAGGGGGCGCAATGAACCGCAAACCTTACCCCGAATACAAGGACAGCGGGGTGCCTTGGCTGGGAGAGGTGCCGGGGCATTGGGAGGTGAAGCGAGGCCGATTTGCTATGTTAGTCAATCCATCGTCGCCTAAACTGAGAGCACTTGATAGCGGTAGTTAAATTTCTTTCGTGTCAATGGATGCTGTTGGTCAGTATGGTGGCATACGACTCGATCAATCACGGATAAAAGCAGAAATCAGCGGTGGTTACACTGAGTTTCAGGACGGCGATGTGGTTGTGGCCAAGATTACGCCATGCTTTGAAAATGGCAAAGGTGCATTGGTCGCAAATCTGATAAATTCAGCTGCATATGGAACCACGGAGCTTCATGTACTTCGGGCTTCACAGCGTTTAGACAAATGTTTCCTGTTCTATCTGACGATTACGGATGGCTTTCGCAATTTTGGGGAGTCCGAGATGTACGGGGCAGGCGGGCAAAAGCCTGTTCCTCCGCAGTTCTGTAAGGACTTTCCCACTCCTCTTCCGCCCATTTCAGAACAAACCGCCATTGCTGATTTTCTTGACCGGGAGACCGGGCGTATTGATATGCTGGTGGTGAAAAAGCGCAGGCTGGTTGAACTGCTCAAGGAGAAGCGCACTGCTCTTATTTCCCGCACCGTCACCCGTGGACTGCCCGAAGTGGCCGCCCGCGAATTCGGTCTCGAACCACATACCCGCTTCAAGGACTCCGGCATCGAATGGCTGGGCGAAGTGCCGGAGGGGTGGGAGATGAAGCGGCTAAAGTTCGTATTCCCTCGACTATATTCAGGAGTGAGCGTTAATTCTGACAACTCACCCGCTGACCAAGGCTCATTTGGGGTCATGAAAACCAGTTGTGTCTATGGAAACAGATTTACCCCTGAAGAAAACAAACGTGTATTAGATGATGATGTGAATCGTGTAGCCTGTCCTGTTACAAGAGACAGTGTGGTAATCAGTCGCATGAATACGCCCGACTTGGTTGGGAACTGCGGATTTGTAGAAGTCGACTATCCAAACCTTTTTTTACCCGACCGGCTTTGGATTGCAAGATTCGAAAAGCATAAGAAGATGGCTGGTAAGTATGCGTGGCTCCTCGCTAGCTCGGACGCTTATGTACGACTTACTGGCGCATTGGCAACCGGAACGAGTGGCAGCATGAAGAACCTCACACAAGAGGCTTTCTTGAATATCGTATGCTGCATACCTCCTTTAGAGGAGCAAACCGCCATCACCGCCTATCTCGACCGCGAGACCAGCAAAATTGACCAACTGGTGGCAAAGGTCGAGGCGGTCATTGCCCGTCTGCAGGAGTACCGCACCGCCCTGATCACCGCTGCCGTCACCGGCAAGATTGATGTGCGCAATGGACGAATCAATAAGGAGGCCGCATGAAATTCGAGAACTTCAAGGCCGGGCAGTGGCGGCAGCGGTACCAGTACAAGAGCTTCGAGCCTATACCGGTCAACCGGGAGTGGACCTGGGAAGATCCCACCATCAACACCCTGCTGGAACAGGCCACCCGGGCGCTGGGCGAGTTGAACGCCTTTTCCTTGATCGTGCCCGATATCGACCTGTTCATCGAAATGCATGTGGTCAAGGAGGCGCAGACCTCCAGCCGTATCGAAGGCACCCAGACCGGCATTGACGAGGCCCTGATGCCGGAAGAGCAGATCCGCCCGGAAAAGCGCGATGACTGGCGCGAGGTGCGCAACTACATCGAGGCGGTCAATACGGCGATTGTCGAACTGAAAAGCCTGCCGCTTTCCAACCGCCTGTTGAAACAGACCCATGCGGTGTTGCTGCAAGGCGTACGCGGTGCCCACAAGCAGCCCGGCGAGTTCCGCACCAGCCAAAACTGGATCGGCGGTTCCAGTCTGGCCGACGCTGCCTTTATCCCGCCCCATCAGGACGGTGTGGCGGAACTGATGGGCGATCTGGAACAATTCTGGCACAACGACGGGATTGCGGTGCCCCATCTGGTCCGTATTGCCATCAGCCACTATCAGTTTGAGACCATCCATCCCTTTCTTGATGGCAATGGCCGTATCGGGCGGCTGCTGATCCCGCTCTATCTGGTCAGCCACGGCCTGCTCGCCAAGCCCTCCCTGTATCTGTCCGACTTTTTCGAACGCAATCGGGCCAGTTATTACGACGCCTTGATGCGGGTGCGGGTGGGCAACGACCTGATCCCGTGGGTACGCTTCTTTCTCAACGGTGTTGCCCAAACCGCCACCAAGGGGCGTGAGGTGTTTCGCCAGGTGCTCGCCTTGCGCACCGAGGTGGAGCATGCGGTGCTGGGATTGGGCAAGCGGGCACCGACAGCCAGGCTGGCATTGAATCTGCTGTACCGGAAGCCGATTGTCAGTGCTGCCGACCTGGAACAGGAGCTGCATATCACCACGCCGACCGCTAATACACTCATTAAGCTCTTGATTAGAGATGATATTCTTGTCGAAGTCACTGGCCAGCAACGAGGCCGGATCTATATGTTCGATCGTTACCTTAAACTGTTCGTTAGTTAAAGAAAACGCCTTAACTTTAACTAAGAGGCGGGCTAAGTAAAGGAAACCCCATGACCCAGACCACCGAAAAAGCCTTTGAATCCTATGTCGAACAGATGCTGCTGGCCAAGGGCTGGCAGCAGGGTTCGGTGCGTGACTGGGACAGGGAGCGGGCGCTGTTCCCCGGGCAGATCTTTGACTTCATCACCGCCACCCAGCCCATCTTGTGGGAGGCGATGCGCGGTCAGCATGGACCGCAGCTGGAGCCGATGCTGCTGAATGCGCTGGTCAAGGAACTGACGATCAAGGGGGCGCTGCATGTGCTGCGCCACGGCTTCAAGTTTTACGGCAAGACCTTCCGCCTGGCCACCTTCAAACCGGCCCACGGCCTCAACGAAGAGGTGTTGGCGCACTACCGGCACAACCGTCTGACTGTGACCCGGCAGGTGCCCTGCCATCCGGGCGATCACGCCACCGTGGATCTGGTCTTTGCCGTGGGCGGCCTGCCGGTGGCCACCTGCGAGTTAAAAAATCCCTGGACCGGGCAGAGCTGGCGGCATGCGGTGCGGCAGTACCGGGAAGACCGCAATCCGCGCGCGCCGCTCTTTACTTTCAAAGAGCGGGCCTTGGTTCATTTTGCCGCTGATCCGGATGAAATCCACATGGCCACCCGGTTGGCAGGCGGTAAGACCTTCTTTCTGCCCTTCAACCGGGGCAGCCATCCCGGTGCGGTGCTGTGCGGCGCGGGCAATCCCCAGCATGCCTCCGGCTATCGCACCGGCTGGTTCTGGGAGGAGGTGCTGGAACGCGAGAGCTTCCTCGACATCCTCGGCCACTTCCTCTTTCTCGAAAAGAAGGAGGAAAAAGTGGAAGATGGCAAGGGGGGCAGCCGCATCGTCACCAAAGAGGCGCTGATTTTCCCGCGTTATCATCAGTTGGACGCCACCCGTAAGCTGATTGCAGCGGCCCGCGCTGAGGGACCGGGACGAAACTACCTGATCCAGCACTCGGCGGGCAGCGGCAAGACCAACTCCATCTCCTGGCTTTCCCATCGGCTGGCCAGCCTGCACAACGAGCAGGATCATAAGATCTTCGATTGCGTCATCGTCATCACTGACCGGCAGGTGCTCGACCGCCAACTGCAGGATGCCATCTACCAGATCGAACATGCCCAGGGGGTGGTCAAGGCCATTGATCAGGATGCCAAGCAACTGGCTGGGGCGCTGATCGACGGCACCCGGATAGTGGTCACCACCTTGCAGAAATTTCCTTTTGTCCTGCGCGGCCTGCTGCACGCAGCCGGGGCGGATAATCTGGAGGCTCCCGCTGAAACCACCCTCGCCCAGGCCAAGGTTTGGGAGGCGGAGATCGGCAAGCGCCGGTATGCGGTGATTGTCGACGAGGCGCATTCGTCACAGAGCGGCGAGACGGCGCGGGAACTGAAGGCAATTCTTGGGGACGCTACGGTGGGCAATGGCGACGAGCATGAGGTCGATTGGGAAGACCGCCTTAATCAGGTGATGGCCTCGCGGGGCCCTCAACCCAATGTAAGTTTTTTTGCCTATACCGCCACGCCCAAGGGCAAGACCCTGGAGCTGTTCGGCCGCCCGGGTGCCAGCGGCAAAGCAGAGGCTTTTCATTTGTACAGCATGCGCCAGGCCATTGAGGAGGGCTTTATTCTCGATGTGCTGCGCAACTACACCACCTACGCCACCTACTTCCGGCTGGTGAAGGCAGTGGAGGAGGACCCCGACCTGCCCAAGAAAAAGGCGGCACGGGCCCTGGCCAAATTTCTGGTGATGCACCCGACCAATATCGCGCAGAAGATCGAGGTGATCGTCGAGCACTTCCGGGGCCATGTGCGCACCCATCTCGGCGGCCGTGCCAAAGCGATGGTGGTGACCGGTTCCCGCCTGCAGGCGGTCAAATACATGGAGGCCTTCCAAGGCTATATCAAAGAAAAGGGGTATAGCGATGTGCGGCCGCTGGTGGCCTTCAGCGGCATGGTGCGCGATCCTGAGACTGGTCTGGAATACACCGAACCGGGGATGAATGTTGATGTGGTCAGCGGCAAGCCGATCAGTGAGCGGCAACTGGCGGAGCGTTTCAATTCGCCCGATTACCAGGTGCTGCTGGTGGCCAACAAATACCAGACCGGCTTTGATCAGCCGCTGCTGATGGCGATGTATGTCGACAAACGGCTGGATGGCGTCCAAGCTGTGCAGACCCTGTCGCGGCTCAACCGCATGGTGCCGGGCAAGGAAGCGCCCTTTGTCCTCGATTTTGTCAACGAGGCCACGGACATCTATCACGCTTTCAAGCCCTATTACGATGCCACCAGTCTGCAGGAAACCTCCGATCCGGTGCAGCTCGAACAGCTCAAGCATGAGTTGGATGCTTTGCAGGTGTACTACGCAAACGAGGTTGAAGCCTTTGCCCGGATTTTTTACCGCGCCCCCAGTAAGCAGAATCCGGCGGATCATGCCCACCTGCAGCGCCACCTGCAACCGGCGGTGGATCGGTTCAAAGCCTTGGACGAGGAGGAACAGCGCAGCACGTTTCGCGACAAGCTCAGTGGCTATGTCAAAGTGTATGCCTTCCTCAGTCAGATCATCCCGTATGCCGATCCCGACCTGGAGATGCTGTACAGCTTTGGCCATTTTCTGCTGCCGCTGCTGCTGCTTGATCGTGACGCCAGCACCGTTAAGCTGGGTGATGAGGTGGGCCTGCAGTATTACCGGTTGCAGCGGATTTTCTCTGGCGCGATTGAATTGCGTGAGGGTGAAGGCGAATATGGGGTGAAAAGCCCGACCGATGTCGGCAGCCGCAAGGCCAAGGAAGAAAAGGCGCCGCTGTCGGAGATCATCGAGGTGCTCAACGACCGTTTCGGCACCAACTTTAACGACGAAGATCGGCTCTTTTTTGAACAGATCAAGGAGAAGGCAACCAAGACCCCCGAGGTGGTCAGGCTGCGCCAGGCCAATCCTTTCGACAAGTTTCAACTGGGCCTGCGCCAGATGCTTGAGGACCTGATGATCCAGCGCATGGGCGAAAACGACAAGATTGTCACCCGCTACATGGACGACAAGGCCTTTGAAGATGCCGCTTTTGCGGTGCTCTCCAAGGTGATCTATGAGACGATTCCGGCCATGGATGGCAGCGTGGATTGAGGGCAGGGGGTTCGCTGCCCCCTAAACCCACGGAATCGCAAGGTTACTGCCGCTTCCCGGTGGGGAGGAGGCCATGCCCCGGAGTATGTACTTCGCCGGTTGAAAATATCTCCGCGACCACGCCATTGGTTGCAACGGCCTGCGGGCAGGATGCTCTGGAGTAGGCTTTGAGATCATCGAGGGTGTCCATATCCCGCTGTTTTTTGAGCAGAGAGGCAGTGAGTCCGCAGGTCTTGAATTTCTGCAGCGTTGCCTGCAGAACCTGACCGGTGCTCCAGGGGACTCCCTGAAAGATCTCCGGGCGAAAGCTTGTTTGTTTCAGGGCGATCAGGCAGTAGCCGCCATCAACTGTCGGAGCAAGGACCGCATCCTGGGCTGCCAGTGCCTCCGAGGCCTCTCGGAGCATCTCGGCGTTGAGACCGGGAATATCGCTGCCAATCAGGATCACCTGCTCGATATCTTCGGCAAAGCAGTGCGCAAAAGCCGCTGCCATCCGCTCACCGATTCCCTCCCCGCTCTGGGCAATCACCTTGGAGGCGGCCTTCACCCAGGCTGGGGGCAGGGCAGCCTCCTGGCCATCGTGAAACAAAAAGAGGGGCAAGCCGCATGGGCCGATATTGTCGAGGATATCGCTCACCATGGCCTGATAGAGCCTGCAGGCACCCTCCGCGCCCAGCGCAGGGGCGAGACGGGTTTTCACCTGACCGGGAACCGGAGCCCGCACAAAGAAGGCCACCACCGGCGTCTTACTTGATTTTTTCATCTCGGCTCTTGCCGTGCCGTACTATCTGTTCGGCGGCGTCAGCCAACCAGAACAAGGGCGCCAGGATGCCCATGAACCAGATAAAGCACAGCACGCCGGTGAGTGCGTCCACTCCCCTCAACGGGATGCAGGGGGCGATTCTTTGGTCATGAAAACGCAAGCAAGGGGAGCGTCCCGGTCCCAGCAGGGGGCGGAGACAGACATCAATAAAAAAGAACAGCTGCCAGGAATTCTGGCGGATGTATCGGCCGAGACGATAGAAGACGCGGATTGTTCCGGCCAGGCCCCAGTCATGGCGGATCATTCGCCAGAGGAGGCCAAAGAACGGTGACAGCACGAGATGGCCGGTCTCCTCCTGAACCCGGTAGACCCCAGGTGCCCGTACAAAAAAGGACAGCTCGCCAATGCTGTACAGACCCATCATCATGGCCATGAGGAGGTAGCGGCGGTGAAAGCCTTCGCTCTCAAAACGCCGGGCCGAGGTGGTGAGCACTCCGGGCAGGGTGATCCAGGTACCCTGACTGCGGATTTTTTCGGCAAGGCGTTGATCCTCGAGGAAGGGCAGGCTGTCGTCAAAGCCGCCGAGATGCCTGAAGAATTTTTTGGAAAGCAGCAGCCCCTGGTCGCCGTTGGTGGTATTGGTCCGATTGCAGGCCGTCTTCTCCTCGATATAGCGATAGGCCAGGGTGTTGCCCCGGGCGGAGCGCAGGAAGCGGAGGCGAAAATGACCAGCAACCTCGGCGTAGTCAGCTGTCGCCAGTTGGAGTGCCCGGAGGGCGTTGCTGAGCAGAAAAGGATCCTCGATGCGCGAATCAGCATGCAGGAAAAGATAATAATTGCCTCTGGCCAGCGCTGCGGCGGCGTTCATCTGCGCTGCCCTGCCGCGCCCGGCGGAGATGAATTGAGCGCCGTATAATTCGGCCACGGACCGGGTTGCATCCGTAGAGCCGCCATCGCCAATGAGGACCTCAAAGGTGCAGTCCTGCTGCTGGTTGAGATCCTCGAGGAGAGCGGGCAGGGCAGCGGCTTCATTTAACGTCGGGATGATAAGGGTGAGCAAGGGTTGAGGCCGCGTTGGGGAGGACAGGCCGTCTGCTGCAAGGGGGAATTGTTCCATGGTCAGACCCGTGCCGCCTGCCTATTGCCTGAGCCAGTGATGAAGCTGGCGGCAATAGAGCTGAAATTGAGGGGTGCTTCTATCCCGGGGCCGGTCGAGGGCAATCTCCAGTTCTTCCCGAATCCCGCCGCAGTCGCGATCGAGCAGCAGCACCCGGTCGGCGATGGTGACCGCCTCCTGGACATCGTGGGTGACAAAAAGAATCGTCTGGCTGCGTTGTTGCGACAGGTTGAGCAGCAAGTCCTGCATCTCGTCCCGGGTCTGGGCATCCAGGGCCCCGAAGGGTTCGTCCATCAGCAGGAGCAGGGGCGAGAGGATTAGCACCCGGGCCAGGGCCACCCGCTGCTTCATGCCGCCGGAGAGGGCCCGGGGCAGGTAGTCGCCATAGCCCTGGAGGCCGACCAGGTCGAGGAAGCGGTCGACCTCATGAGCGCGTTCCTTTTTTGCCAAGGCCCTACCGTTCAGGCCAAACGCCACGTTCTCCCGGACCGTCAACCAGGGGAACAGAGCATCTTCCTGGAAGACTACACACCGATCCGGGCCGGGTTTGGTGATCGGCTTGCCCTCCAGCAGGCAAGCCCCCCGGGAGGGACGCATAAATCCGGCGATGATCTTGAGCAGGGTCGATTTGCCGCAGCCGCTGCGACCGATCAGGCAGGCCATCTCGCCTCGCCGCAGCGACAAGGAGAGGTCGCGGAGCACCGGTTCAGCGCTGCCCTTGTGGGCAAAAAAATGGTTGAGGCCGACGATCTCAAGGAGGGGGTCACCACTCCCTTCTCTGCGGTGTTCCGGTGCCGCGGTCTGCATCATGCCTGCCTGCGCGCGCTCTTGAAGCACAGTCGCATCAGGGCAACCAAGAGCCGGTCGCAGATCCTGCCGATGGCGGCGATGAGGAGAATGCCGACCAGGATGATGTCGATCTGCCCCCCCATCCGGGCATCCATGATCACCGCCCCCAGGCCATTAGGCACGCCGGTGAGTTCGCCGAGCACCAGATAGGCCCAGGCGATACCCATGCCCAGGCGCAGCCCGGTGATGATGTTGGGCATGGCCATGGGCAGGAGGATGGCAAAGATGCCGCGAAACCGCGAAACCCCGAGCATGGCACCGGCCTGGTAGTAGATCGGAGCCACCAGACGGGCCCCGGTCAGGGCGTTTTGATAGATGGGGAAAAAGGCGGCCACCGCTACCAGGAAGACCGTGGTCTTGATGCCGATCCCGAACCAGATCATAGCCAGCGGCAGCCAGCAGATCCCGGGCACGGCCCGCAGACCGTTGATGGGCCCCGAGGCTAGGCGGTTGACAAGGGCGAGACGGCCGGAGAGGATGCCCAGAGGGATGCCCAGGGCGGCGGCAAGGGAAAATCCCAGCAGCACCCGCACCAGCGAGGCGCTGAAATCGTCCCGAAATCTTCCGGCATACGGGCCTTGACCGGGCGTCCCGAAAATATAGTGCAGGCCGGAATCGAACACCGTCAGGGGGTGGGGGAGGAGGTAGCCTGGAACCAGACCGCTGGTGCTCACCGCCAACCAGACGGTCAAGGCCAGCAGGGGAATCAGCAGCGTCAGCATTCTCTCCTTGCCTTTCATGCTGGCAGCTCCTTGTCCACTCTCACCTCGCGCTCTCCAAAAAAATGCATCCGTCTGGACACCGCTCTTTAGGGACTTGCCTGCAGGTTTACCCTGGCAACGAATCGCAGGTCAAACAGCCGGTCATAATCCGGTTGATGGTCAATCATTCCCAGGGTCTGCATCCGCTCACCCAGGGCCTTGGCCCTGCGGACAAAGGCCTCATCCATGGCCCAGGCCAGTTCCATATTGGGGACAGCCTGTTCCAGGACCCGGCGCGGGGTGCCGAAGCTCTCGGCCCGTTGCAGCCAGCGGGCCGGGTCGCGATTGAGCGCGTCGGTAGCTCGGGCATGGGTGTTGACCAACCGTTGCACGGTCTCGGGGTGCCGCTCAATCATCTCCCGGGTGACCAGCATACCGGCATTGATCGTGCCCAGGGAATCAGGGAAATAGGGGGAGGCAAGCATCCGTCCATATCCCTGCTCCACCGCCAGGGACGGAAAAGGTTCACCGGAGAGGAAGGCATCAATCGCCCCCTGCGCCAGGGCTGTGCCCATATCAAAGAAATCGACCCGCATCAGAGTGACATCCTTGCCTGGCACCAGGTTATTGCGGGTCAGAATCTCCCGCAGCAGGATCTCGTGCATGGTGCCGGGCACATAGCCGATCGTGCGTCCCTTGAGGTCAGCAACGCTGTGCACCGGGCCGTCCTTGGCGACCACCAGGGCCGAACATTTATGGCACAGGGCCGCCACCACCACCACCGGTTGCCCCATTACCGCCGATTGGATGGCATGGGCCAGGGTAGTGCCGGTCATGTCCAGGCTGCCGGCCAGCAAGGCGGTTTTCTGATCAGCCGGATTCGTGAAGGGGAAGACCGTGACCGTATCCTTCTTGCCCAGCACCTCCTGGTAAAAAAAAGGTGCAATGGTCTGGGCGGTTTTCCAGGTACCGACGCGGAACTGCTCGGCGTGGGCGGAGCCGGAACAACAAACCAGCAGGCAGAAAAGCAATACCACCGTGGCAATGCTGCGCACAGGCATGGGCGTTCTCCAGAGTAGAGGTAATTCCCGTTCCAATCTAAAAACAGTTGGAGGGCAGCTCCGGGTTCCATTCCATCTCCCGGAGCATGGCGGCGCAATGGGCGACCGAACGGCCCCGGCCCTTGCCGGTGTCGGCCTGACCGTCCCGGGGACTGGAGCCGACCTCAGAGAAAAACAGGTTGGCTCCGGCCACTAGGGAGAGACTGTGCGGTTCGTGGGTGCAGTGGGCTTTCACCGTGGTGCCCATGACCAGACGGCTGACGGCCACCATCTGGGCCATGCGCCGTTCGCTGATCATGCCGAACGGTTCCTTGGGCGATCCGGGGAAATTGATCCGCCGCATGATGCCGCTGTAGGTAGCCTTCTCCCGGCGGGCAAGCAGCATCAGATCAACAATTTCTTCGGCGCTGTGTTCCGGTCCCACCGGTTCGACGCAATTCATCCATTGCAGGCCGACTTCATGGAGCACTCTGATGGTCCCGATCCTCCGTTCCGGTTTAAAGGGCGTGTCCTTGCCCTCACCGAGCCGGACCGAGTGGTAGAAGCCGACAAACCCGGCGTCGAGCAGCTGCTCGCCTTCGGCATGATTGATGTCCCGCGCATTGGCGACTAAAGGCACCTGCACCACCTGTTTCAGCCTGCGGCCCATCTCAAGCAGACGGGAAAAGGGGTAGGTGCCGGTGGTCATCAGATTGAGGGCATCGGCACCTTCGGCCTCACCCTGCCGGGCCCAGGCCAGGATGTCTTCCAGGGGAAAATCGATCTTTTCGGTGAACAGACCGGCTTGTTTGGTCAGGCTGCAAAAGGAGCAGTCCATGGGGCAGGGCTCGACATTAAGGCCGATATGGAAATGATTTTCCCCTTTGCGGCCGAACTGGGTGCGTGAGAGATGGTTGGCCGTCTCCATCAGGGCATAGGTCTCCCGGCTTTCCAGCTCCAGATGCATCAGCGGCAGGGCCTCCTCCCGCGAAAGCGGGGCACCGTCCCTTCCCTTGTTCAGTATTTCTTCAACCGCCGGGGATATCCGCCAACCCATCGCATCTACTCCTTGTGGTAAAGTTTAAAAAAATCGCCTTGCAACCTAGCTCCCCGAAGCGACATCGTTCCCTCTGCTTTTCCACCGGGCATAGAGCACCGGCACGAGCGCAAACAGCCCGAGCAGGGCAAAGGAACTCAGCACCCGCAGGCTGGCAACATCGGCCAGGGAATCAATGGTAGCCAGACTCGCCCCGGCATTGACGTAGACAAAGCCGCCGGGAATGATGCCCAGCATAGTGGCCAGGAAAAAGGTGCGCAAGGGTAATCGGGTCAGGCCAGCCGCCAGGTTGATCAGAAAGAAAGGAAACAGCGGCACCAGACGCAGGAAGAGGAGATAATTGAAACCCCGGCTCTCCAGTTCACGATTGAGGCCCTCCAGTCGGCTGCCGAATCGGCCGAGCACCAGATCGCGCAGCAGGTAGCGGGCTACGAGAAAGGCGAGGGTGGCGCCGAGGGTGGCGGCGATATTGGCGTAGAGGGTGCCCCAGATCGAGCCGAACAGGGCCCCGGCCGCTAACGAGAGGATGGCGGCACCGGGCAGGGACAGGGCAGTCTGGACGATATAGAGCAGCATGAAACCGGCGACGGTGAGCAGCCGGTGGCTAACGGAGAAGTCCAGCAGGGCCTGGTGGTTGGCCTTGAGCGCGGCCAGGGTCAGGAAGCGGCCCAGATCAAAGGAGAAAAACAAGGCGATGGCAAGTACGGCCAGCGCCACCAGGCCGATCTTTTGCAGATTCATGGCATCCTCCCGGGGGCGGGCGAGACAAAAGGAATCTTCAGGAGCTGCCACCAGCCGAGTTGCCCCTGGTCGCGCCACTGCTTCAATCCGATCGACATGCCCTCGTGTCCCTCTCTGGGCTGGGCCTGGTAGGTGCCGAGCAGCCGATCCCACCAGGGCAGGTTGAAGCCGAAGTTGCTGTTGGTCTCCCGGGGAATGACGGAATGGTGGACCCGGTGCATATCCGGGGTGACCAGCACCAGCCGCAGCCAGCGGTCCAGGGGCAGCGGCAGGCGCAGATTGGCATGGTTAAACATGGAGGTGGCGTTGAGCAGGATCTCGAACAGCAGTACTGCAAGCGGCGAGATGCCGAGCAGCAGCACGGCAGAGAGCTTGATCGCCAGGGAGAGGAAGATCTCCAGGGGGTGAAACCGGGTGCCGCTGGTGACATCGAGATCAAGATCAGTATGATGCATCCGGTGGAGGCGCCAGAGGAGCGGGGTGCGATGAAAGATTCGATGTTGGGTGTAAATAATCAGGTCAAGCACCAGCAGGCTTACCCCTATCTCTAGCGGGCCTGAGAGCTGGAGCAGCGGGAACAGGCCCCAGCCCTTGCTCTGGGCCAGCGTTGCCAGGGCAAAGGGCGCCAGGGGGACGACCAGGCGCATCAGCAGGGTGTTGGTGGCAACCAGGGCGAGGTTGACCAGCCACCGCTGCGGTTTGGAAACCGTCAGCGGGCGGCGGGGCCAGACCGCTTCGAGCACCGCCAGCAGGATGAACACCGACAGGAAGGCGGCAAGCCGCAGTGTCTCCGGATTTCCGGGCAGCGCTGCCATTATCGCCGCCGCCATTGCAGCCAGAGGGCCAGCACCCTCTGCACCAGCCAGGTGAGGCGGGTGCGGTTGTAGGCGTCGGCCAGGCGTTTGAGGATCTCGGCCTGGGTCGGGTAGGGATGGATGGTTCTGCCGATGGCGGCAAGCCCCAGACGGTTGGTGATGGCGAGCGTCACTTCGTTGATCATCTCTCCGGCATGGCGGGCCACAAGGGTGGCACCGAGGATCTGATCCGTCCCTTTGCGCAGGTGGACCCGGGCAAACCCCTCGGTTTCGCCGTCCAGGACGGCGCGGTCGACCGCCGAGAGCGGCACGGTCAGCGTGGTCACGGCAAGGCCCTGTTTTCTGGCCTGTCGCGCAGAGAGGCCGACATGGGCAATCTCGGGGTCAGTGTAGGTGCACCAGGGGATGACCAGGCTCGAGGTCTTTTGTCGCCCCATGAACAGGGCATTGGCAATCAGGATTCGGGCCTGGGCATCGGCGGTGTGGGTGAACTTGTGGGGAGAGCAGATGTCGCCGGCGGCATAGACGCGCGGATTGGTTGTTTGCAGGGTGTCGTTGACCTGCACGCCCTTGCTGTCGTGGGCGATGCCCGCCTTGTCCAGCCCCAGCCCTTCGATGTTCGGTGCCCGGCCGACAGCGACCAGGATGGCGTCCACGGTCAGTTCCATCGCCGTTCCCGCCCGCTCAAGGTGGAGAATCTTGTCGTTGCCGCTCGTCTCTATCCCGAGGATCTCCGCTCCCAGCTGCAGATCAATACCTTCGCGGACAAACACCGTGTGCAGGACCTCGGCGGCATCGCCATCTTCCCGGCCGAGCAGATGGCTGCCATGGTGGAGCAGCGAGACGCGGCTGCCGAAGCGGGCAAAGGCCTGGGCCATCTCGCAGCCGATCGGACCACCGCCGATCACCGCCAGGCGTTCCGGCAATTCGGTGAGCGCAAACAAGGTTTCATTGGTGAAGTACCCCGTAGCCTCCAGCCCAGGAATGGCGGGGACAGCAGCTCTGGCGCCGGTGCAGAGGGCGGCCCGTGCAAACAACAACGGCTTGCCGTCCACCTCGATGCAATCCGGGGCGACAAACCGTCCCGGGCCGATAAAGACATCCACCCCCAGCTCATCACGGAAGCGGCGGGCGGAATCGTGCCCACTGATTGCAGCGCGGAGGCGGCGCATCCGTTCCATGGCTGCGGCAAAATCGAAGGCGAGGCTTGCGCCCCCTTGAATCCCGAACTCGCCGCTGTTGCGGGCATCAAATAGCGCCCGGGAAGCCCGCAACAGTGCTTTGGAAGGCACGCAGCCCACGTTGAGGCAATCACCGCCCATGAGATGCCGTTCAATCAGCGCCACCTTGGCCCCGAGACCGGCGGCACCGGCAGCCGCGACGAGCCCGGCGGTGCCGGCACCGATCACCACCAGGTTGTAGCGTCCGCTGGGCTGCGGATTGACCCAGTCCTGAGGGTGGACGTTGGCAACCAATGATTGGTTGTACGCATCAGGCGGCAGCACTTCAAGATGAGAGGGCATGACGGTCATACTCCATTGGGGCCGATACGGCGGGGGCGCGCCGAATTCTTAGGTGTCGGTCTGCCGGCTGGCCCACCGGTTCGAGGTCACGGGGAATGAAAAATGCGAATATATTGGATCCAGGACTGGGCGAATTCATGGGTATTGTCCGAATCATTCATCACCGCCAGACGGGCGATTGCCGGGGGATCCTGGCCAAAGGCCCTGCGATAATCCCGGACAATATCGACGGTATGGTCCTGCCAACTGTTGACCTTGGCGGAACCGGCGTTGACCGGGATCATTTTCGCGGCACTGGTGTAGGCATTGGTGATGACAGCGGCCTTGGTGACCTGGTTGTCCCAGATGTAACTGATGGAGCTGTCCGGTGGATACTGGCCATAGAGGGTCTTGGCCAGTCGATACTGGATCTGCTTGGCCAGCGAGGCCTGCTCAGGGTCATAGTCAAACATGACATAAAGTCGTGCCGGGTAGTCGTCCCCCTCCTTGCGGCTGCTGTCTCCCTTGCGATAGACGGTGCTGACCTTCCAGCGCCAGGCAAGTTTGGGGTAGGTGTAGACATTAAAGGGTTGCTGTAGCACCAGGGCCGAGGCCGAGTTGTCGCTCTCCATCAGGAGGCAGGGGCTGCCTTCACAACGTACCGCCTTGTAGCTGGAATGTCGGGGGATCTTGGCAAAGGGCAGGGGCTGCCACCGGGCCAGGGACTCGAAACGTTCATCAAGGAACAGGTTCTCGTCGGCACGGGTGGGTGCTGACCTTGCCGACAGCAGCGCGACACAGAGTATAGCGATCAATCCCCATTGCATGGATGCGATCGTCTGCAACGCCCAGTGTGCGCTCATAGTTTCCACCCCGAAAACTGAAGATAGGCGGCAAAGTCGTTCATGTCCGAGGCGCTTCTGTTCCAGGGTTTGAGGCTGGTGTAAAACGGGTTGCCGCTCGCTTGGGTATCACCGTATGCCTTGTCCATGCCGACAAAGAAATCGAGGCTGACCAGGCTGAGCAAAAGGGATTCCCAGGGTTTGATCGCCCCTTTGACATGTCCGCGCAGCGGCCAGTGCTCATAATAGAAACTGGTAAAGCCGCCATCGGCCAAGGGCAGGCTTTTCAGCGTCGCCAGGCCAATCAGTTCCGCCTCCCGGACGGCGGCCCCATCCGGTGCGTTGTTCGGAACCACCTGGATATCGCGTATCCGGTGCACATCTGCCCTGACAACAACCCGGAGACGTTCATCCTCCCCCACAGTCGGCAGCTGCGCCGGCAACCTTTCACCATAAACCGAAAGGGGCTGAATCGGCCATTTCTCAGGATAAAAAGAGGCGGGAAGATGTTCCGTGGGGATGCTGACGGCATAACATCCACAGGTGCTGGCGGTGGTCACAAGGAGGAGCTGCTGTTGAGCGTCCAGGGTGAGAATGACGAGCAGTCCTATATTCTTCCCTGCTCCCAGGTAAAAGGGGAGCAAGCTGAAGGGCGTTGCCGGGAAATGAATCCGATAGACCAGATTGGTGTAGGTCCCCTTGTCAGTGGAAAA
Source organism: Desulfobulbales bacterium (assembly GCA_038205495.1). Lineage (GTDB taxonomy): Bacteria > Desulfobacterota > Desulfobulbia > Desulfobulbales > Desulfobulbaceae > Desulfobulbus. The sequence continues at coordinate 47,944 of JBBRBT010000004.1, read as the reverse complement.
AGGGATCGTCTCGGCATAAATAACCGGTAGATCGGTATTGATGGCCACTCCCTCTCGCCCCTTTGCCCCCGAGGCTTCCACCCGGCCGACCCTGTTGTGGGGGTCTTGTGCGCCTTGAAGCACAAAGGCGGGCGACCTGGTCGTCACCAGAGGGGCCGCAGGCATCGACCTGGCCACAACCGTTTGCTGCTCTTGGACCGCAACCGGGGAACGCCCCGCACATCCGGCCAGCAGCAAGGTCAAGGCCAGCAGGGTGATGAAAGGTCCGGCGGATCTGCGGAAGAGGCTACGGTGCATAGGGTTTGGCTTTAGGCTGTTGAGGGGTATAACACTTTATATTTTCTCAGATTTCTTCGTCGGCTTCGTTTTCTTCGGTATACGGTTTGCTTTCCTTATACGACGCTAATCGTGTTTGCGCCCTTGTCAAGGCATCTTGCTTTTCTGCTTCATCGAGTTTGGTGTTGGCAAGGAGGAGGCCATCGGATTTCGCAGCCGTCTCAATCGCCTTCTCAAATTCATTGTTGCGCGCATAGGCAGCGGCCAGCGCCGCCCAGCTCGCAAAATGGTTGGGATCTTTCTCCGTGGCTTTTAACGCATAGGCCACCGCCTTTCTTCCCTCAAGATATTGCGCATCTTTACAGGTAGCATAGAGAGAGGCCAGATGCATCCAACCGCTGACATTGCCTTTTTCCGCAGCCTTGGAGTACCAGGCGATAGCCTGCCGGTAGTCCTTGGATACGCCTTGCCCGTTTTTATACATATAGGCGATGTTGGCCGGAGCATAAATATTGCCCGCTTTATCCGACTTGTTGAAGAGGTCTAAGGCCCTGTTATAATCTTTTGGGACCCCGCGGCCCATTCGCGACAAAACCGCCAGCAGGTTGGTAGCGTTGGAATCACCCTTTTCCATCGCTTTCTGGGCCCATTCCACAGTTTTCGTATAGTCTTTCGCAACGCCTATCCCTTTATAATAAAACCAGGCAAGCGTGTACTGGGAGCCTGGATAGCCCTCATCGGCTGACTTCTGGATCCACTCCGCCGCCTTGCTGTAATCTTCAGGCACCCCTTTTCCTTCAAAATACAACATCGCCAGCTGGCCCTGTGCCTTGGCGTCATTCTTGTCCGCCCGCTCGCGGAGCAGGGGAAGGGCCTCGTCATATCTTTTTTCAGCAATGAGTTGATAGGGACGCGCCGCTTCCTGTTTTTCTTTGCTGTCCGCACCGCTTGCCGGTTGCGCAGGGGCTACCGTGGATTGGGCCGGGGATGCAAGAGATTGCACCGAGGGTCCCGTCGCTGTAACCATTTGTGCGGCGGTGTTTATTGCGTAGGGTACGGCGGCGGTGCAACCGCTGAGGGCAGATGCATACACGGCACAGACCGTTACCAGAAGTGCGCTTGAAATGTTGTTCAGACCTTTTGTTTGTACTGATTGCCAGCGTGTCATGGTTGTACCCTTCAATGCGTAAAGTATTTTTTGCATACAGATTTTCAAAGTGTCTTGCCGCGCTGCCCCAGATTTTCTGGTTGATAGCTCTTGCCTGTGTGAATGGGGTCGAGAGGTACGACCTTCCCAGGGGAGTACGGATGTTTGACTATAAAATATAGCAGATTTCAGGCCTTCAGTCCGGTTGTTTCTCCGTTGCGGTCATGATTGCCGGGTGACCGATGAGTTCGGCCAGCGGCACGACGCGGTACAAGCGGTGCAGGTGCGAAAAAAGATGGTCGAGTTCATGGTGCCAGCAGGCGGTGCTCTCTTTGCTTACAGGCGGATTGTCATGGAGGAGCAGAATATCTCCCGGCCGCAGCTGCTTGAGTACGCGGGCGGCCAGGTTGCGGACATTCCGGTTGCCCCGGTCAAAGGCCCGGCAGCTGAAGGTGATGGTCTGCAGTCCCAAAGAGGCGAGCACCGGTTGCAGGCGGGGACTGGTGATGCCGATCGGCGGCCGAAAAACAAGCGGGCGGATTCCGGCGTGCCCTAGGACCTCCTGGGTGGCGCGGATATCCTCTTCCATTGTCTTATAATCCCGCAGCACCATCAGGTTGTCATGGCGATAAGAATGGTTGCCGATGGTATGCCCCTGGGCGAGAATGGCTGTAATCAATTCCGGATGGGCAGCGGCATTTCTGCCGATCACAAAGAAGGTAGCCTGCAGCTGGTACTTGGCCAGCAGTGCGAGCAGCACCGGGGTGGAGGCGGCAAAGGGGCCATCGTCAAAGGTGAGCGCAATGCCGTCTGCACCGTGCTTGCCCCGGCAGATCACCGGGAGGAAAAACGACCATCGTGGCAGGAACGGTGCGCAGAGGCAGGCAAGGAGAAAGAAGATCAGGGGAACGGCTGCGGCCTGCGGGGTTGCGAAGAAGCCGAGCAAGGGCGCCAGCAAGAGAGCCGCCAGCCCTGTTTTTTCCGCGAGGCTCAAACCGGAGCAGCACCTGTTCATGCGTCTGGTGCTCCGCTGCGGCCGACCATCCAGAAGAGTTCGCGGTTGATGGCCGCTGACAGCTGCAGGTCAACAAAACCGGCCGCCGTCATCAGGCGGTTCAGGTCTTCGGGGCTGCGATACCAGGGATGCCCACCGGCGAGCTTAACGCGGTAATCCTCAAGATACCAGGGAATCGATCGCTTAGCCTGGGGCCGGACGACAAAGCGGATAATCAAAATGCCGCCCGATGCCAGCAGTCGGCAACTGCGTTCCAGGGTGGCGGCGAGTTGCCGGTCATCGAGGTAGTGCGACATGTCAAGCAGCAGGATGGCATCAACCGGAGTGGCGACCTCGGGCAGATCCGGGGCAGCCCCGACGATCATCCTCCCCCTCTCGCCCGCAGCCCGACCCGCGACCCTGACCCGATCGGGGTCCGGATCCAGGCCGATCACCGTGGTCCCCGGCAGATATTCCAGGCACCAGCAGGCCGGGACGCCATATCCGCAGCCGATATCGACAATCGTCCGGATCTCTTTGCATTCAGCCAGCAGACGGGGGAGCTCGGCAAACAGCGGATCAAGCCGGAGCTTGAAGCGGGCGAACATCCGGGGATAGGCCTCCAGCAGGCGGTAGCGGCGGAGGATGCGCTGCGCAAGCGTCCCGGCCGGAATTTCGCTCGCCTTTTCCTGCCGGAAGTAGGCCTGCAGCAATGGCGGCAGGAGGAGAAAGGTGCCGAGCAGGGAATAGCCGATCCCTAACAGCGAGGTGATGCCCACACTGCGCAGGGTGGAATGTTGGGCAAAGCAGAGCACGCCAAAGCCGATCAAGGTCGAGGCGGCGGCCATGAGCACCGCGCTGCGCACAAGGACATGGCCGGGATGCCGGGTGGTTCCGTACCATTGACAGCCGCGGACCGTAAAGATGGCGTAGTCGTCCCCCATGCCGAGGATGACCACGGAGAGCATCAGACCCGGGATATCCAGGGGATGGCCGATGAGCTTCAAGGTGCCGAGCGTGCAGATAGAGGCGAAAACCAGGGGCGTCAGGGTGATCAGGGTCAGACGCCAGTTAAGGAACTGGAGAAAGAGGAGCAGGGTCACCATCGCCGCGATGATCACAAATAAGGTGGAGAAGGTGGACAGAAGAATCTCGCCCAGCCGGGTGGAAAAAGCATTGGCATCGAAGACCTTGTTGTCTTGGCCGTAGGTTTCCAGAAAGCGGGGGGCCTCGTAGTTCGGGCCGGGGGTAAGGGTGACAAACTGGACCAGGCCGCCGCTGTCCTTGGCCGTGATGCCCAGCAGGCTGCTGTACCGGGCCTCAAGAGCCGGTGCTGCCGGGGCCCGAGAGGGATCCAGCTGGGCAAAAAAGGCGGCAAAGGCATCCAGGGTAAAGCCCAGCGCCGTGCCTTCCCGGATCAGATCGCTTTTCACCTGTTCCACCCGTTGCGCTGTCCAGAAATCCCGCCAGGCGGCCAGGTTGTCCCGGCTGCGCTCCTCACCCGGGAAGACCATGGAGGGCACGAACATCGCTTGAATCCGGCCTGCCTCCAGGTCTTTTTCCATCGCTGCCAACAGGCGATCGTTGCGCTCCTGCAGGTCGGCCATGGAGGTGGCTGCGGTCATCAGGTAGACCTTGGTGCCGACATCGCCCCAGGTCTTGGTGAACAACCGGTCCTCGGCCTGGGTCTTGGCGCTGACCGTGTTCATCTCGCTGAGACTGATGCGGAATTCGGGCTTGGCAAAAAAGAGCAGCACCCCAGCCAACAGCAGGGCCGCCACCATACCGGCTTTACCGGTATTGAAGAGACGGTCGGCGAGCAGATGCAGGGGGAGGACGCGGTTGCTGGCCGAGGGCATGACCGGGAATATTTTTGGGAAGAGGGTGTGGATGAACAGGTAGGTGAAGACAAATCCGAGGGCGGTAAACTGTCCTAGTTCGGTAAATACCGGAAAATCGCTCAGGCTGAGGGCGAGAAAGGCACCGATGGTCGTGAGCAGGGCCATGCCCCCGCCAACGGATTTCACCTCCCGGGCCGTTTGAGCGCCGTTGGTTGCATGGGGACGATCGAGAAACAGCAGGTAGGTGATGCTGTGATCATCCATCATGGAGATGAGGGCGCCCGAGAAACCGAGGACCATGATGGAGATGGAGCTATGGAACAGGCTGTAGACGAACAGCGCGGTTGCCGTTCCGGCCAGGGCAGGCAGCAGGGAGAGCAGACCGATCAAAGGCCGGGGAAAGGCAAAAACCAGCAGCAGGGCGATGCCGACCGTGGTGAGGCCCAGGGCCAACTGAACATCATGGCGGATGATCTCCTCGTTATCAAGGGCTGCCCGGTAGGCCCCGGCCGGCGTCAAGGTGACCTGGATGCCTGCGGACGCATATTTCCGGGTGAGTTCCTGGGCCGCGTCAGCGAAAAGGGCTGCAATTTTCCGGGCCGTGGCGGTATCGCTGCCGACTGCCACAGGCCGGGAGGTGAGGAGGAGATGGCGCCCGTCTGAGGAGATGAGGTTGCCCTTGTAAAAGGTGGCCTGGGGTGAGGGCGCCAAATGGATCAGTTTGGCCAGGACCGGATCCTTGAGACCGAGGGGATCGGGTCCGATAAAGGAGGCCTGGCCAATGCCTTCCAGGCTGTTCATGCCCTGGAGCAGTTCCTGGAGCCGCTGGCGGATGGCACTGCTCTCCAACCGGGGGGCGATGGTGTTTTCCAGTTCCTGCCGCGAAAAAAGCAGGGGCAGCTGCTCGACCACCTGGTGGGCCAGCTCGGGAACGAGGGCGCTGACATCGTCCATCCCCACCTGCGCAAACAGACCGCTGGCCCGCATGGCCTCCTGAAGGAGGGCGCTGCATTCCACCAGAATGTCCGGGGCATTCCGGTCGATCATGATATCAACCGCCACCTGATCATGGATAGGGTGATTCTGAAAGATCTCCAGCGCATCGGTGATGACCTGCTCATGGGCGGGCAGGGTTTTGATCACATCGGTATCAATGCGCAGCCGATGGAGGCCAAGAAAGGCGAAACCGCAGATAACGACGCTGACAACAAACAGGAGGAGATAATTGACGGTATAGGTTTTCATTGCCGGGCAATTGTCAACAAAGCGATGGCAACAGCGACCGCCAGGAGGTGCAGGGCCAGGACTAGCCCCTTGTGATTCTGATAGATTTCATTGCAGCGCTGGATGAACGGCAGGCCGCCGCAGAGATTGCGCAACCTGTCGATCCAGACGGTTTCATTGTCGCTGCTGGCCAGGCCCTGGTAGGCGCACATGGGATACAGGGCGAAAAAGTGGGCATTGCAGTGCCGCAGCAAGCCGTCAAAGGGGAGACCCTTCCATTGCTCCCGGACAATCCGTTCGGCGTAGGGGCGGTTGAGGGCATAGGCATGGGAAAGACAACGATATTTTATTCGTACCACCGCATCCTCATCGGTTTGCCTGCTGCCGCTGGTGAGGCAACCGAGGAAAAAGGAATCCCAGGTACCGGTTTGCTGGAGAAAACGGCAGGCAGCGCCCAGCCGCTCCTCGCTGAAGCCGCGAAACACCACATCATCCTCAAAGACCAGGATCTGCCGGGCCCCGGTGGCCAAGCCCCGGGTCAGGCAGCGCAGGTGCGACTGATAGATTCCCCGCGCCGGATTTGCGTCATCCTTGGTGACCAGGAAGAATTCGACGCGGTCGTTCAGGCCGACAGCGGCAAATTGTTGCTGGGCCTCCTCCATCCGGTCGGGGCGGCTGTCCAGGGTGATGCAGTAGATTTTGTCGAAGAAGTCCCAGCCGAGGGGCGGCATCATCGTGTTCAGCTCCATGTTGCGTCTCATGTTCCGGTGGTATACAATAAACGCTCGTCTTCGGGAGAGTGCCGAATCGTTCCTCTCCCTTCCTTTTTCCTCAGGTCTCAAACGCAAAAGTGAAACGGCTCTGCAGAAGAATCATCCTTTTTTTAGCGGCAACCGCCTTTGTACGGACCGCCATTGCGGAGCGAGCCGACCTGGCCGCCTTTCGGGAAAAACCCACACCGATTGTGCTTGCCGGGGTCTTTGCCATCGGCTTCAGCTTCCTGCTTGGTTGGCCGGCGATTTTCGCCCTGGGCATTGTCTCGGTCAAACTGCAGACGCCCTGGATTATCGTGGTGGGCGGCCCTCTGACTTATGGTCTTTCCCATCTAGTTTTTATGTTTGGCATGTATCTTTCCGGTGCCATCTATTCCCTGATCTTTTGCCGCTGGCTCACCAGGGTCACCATGGAACGGTGTCTTGCCTGGGCCGCTCCCGAGCAGTCACCCGGCTCCTCGTCCTGATGCAGGTTTGGGGCATTCCAAACCAAGGTGAGTGGGCTTGAGATTTCACTCCGGCCGGTCAGAAATCAGCGCTCCTTGCCCGGAGTGTTCCGTATCCATGCCGGGGGTTTCATCCGGCCGCCACTCACATCCCGCATGCGTAATCCTGTTACGGTTTCCCGGATCTGTTCCGCCTGATCGCTGATCTGCAGATCGTACACCAGTTCATCAACAGCCTGGGACTGCAGCTGCACATGGGTCTGGTAGGATTCCCCGGCCTGGGTCGGCAGATGGATGATCCTGGTGGTAAATCCCACCGGAAAGGGAATGAAATCGACCAGGCGCTGCCCATGGACGGAGGCGGCATGCATGGCACCGTCCAGGGGAAAGGGAGAACCCACCGGATCCGGAGAAGGGTGCGGCAGGTTTGGAGCCCGCAGTGTGCCCCTTGCCCACTCTTTTCCAAGGAACAACTGCCCCTGCAGGGTGCGGTAGGCGGGCCCGAAGGGGACCAGGTGCCGGTACACCTCCTCTGCGGAGACCTCCAGCTCAGGATCGGCGCAGAGCTCCTCCATCTTGACAGCCCCGTCGTGGTGCGATGAAGGGGGGGCAAAGGACAGTGCACAGTGGGTGGTCATCCGGGCCAGGGTCTTGAGCTGTGTTTTTGTCAGCAACCGGGCGCGGATCCCGCCGCTCGTCTCCCGCTCCAGCTCGACCCAAATCTCCAGTTCGGCAACTCCCGCCGGTATTTCAAGAAATTTGGCAAAGCGGCCCTGGTCCATCCTCCTGACATCCAGAGGGGGATGCGCTGCCTGTACAGTCAGGGCGAGCAGGTGCATGGCCTCAACCGCCGGAAAAATGACCCGGTCGTTGAAACAGTGATCCCGGAACCAGGGCTGGACCGGCACCCGCACTGCAATCCGTTCGCTGACCTTCAACCGGGAAACTGCTGCCAGAGGGCGATGGTCTTGGCATCAATCTCCACCGGGATGTTGTTGGTATTGACCGCGCAATGGAGCGTAAATCCGGTGCAGACGATTTCGCCGTTGTCCGCCCTGGTGATCAGGTAATCGAACTGTGCCTTGACCAGTTCCAGACGGGTCGGGCGGGTATGGATGAACATCAGGTCGTCGTAGAAGAGCGGGGAGTGATAATTGAGCTCTGTTTTGATGATCGGGTAGAGGTAACCGCTGGCCTCGATCGCTTTGTACGGATAGTTGGCCTCGCGCATGAGTTCGGCCCGGCCGAACTCAAAATAGCGCAGGTAATTGGCATGATAGACCACTTGGGACCGGTCCGTGTCCACATACAGGGTGCGCAGTTGACAACGATGCCAGACCAGGCCGGTTTTGGTGTCGCGCACATAGGACGGCCGGTCAAGGGGTTCAGGAACAAAAGGTTTGGGACGCATTAGAGACCTCGAAAAACGATGCAGCAGTTGGTGCCGCCGAAACCAAAGGAGTTGGAGAGAAAAAATTCGTGGGCATGGCTGCGGCTCTGGTTGGGGACCACATCCAGGTCAACAAGGCCTGGGTCGGGAAGATGATTGACCGTCGGCAACACGAGCCCTTGCCGCATGGCTTCAATGCCGAGCGCGGCCTCGATGCCGGCCGAGGCCCCCAGGCTGTGGCCGACCTGGGACTTGTTGGCTGAAATCGGAATTCGGGGCAAATGGGCGCCGAAGACCGCCCGCATGCATTCGGCTTCCGTGCTGTCGCCGGTGGGGGTAGAGGTCCCGTGGGCGTTGATGGCGCCGATATCCTCGGGCGCGATTTCAGCATCCGCGATGGCGTCCCGCATGGCCCGGACAACCGTCTGGGCATTAGGCCGGGTAAAATGGTGGGCATCCGAGTTCCAGCCGACTCCCGCCACCTCGGCCCGGGCCAGCAGGCCATGGGCACGGGCGGCCTCCTCTGCGGCCAGGACGATAACTCCGGCCCCTTCGGCGAGGACAAAGCCTTTGCGATCGACGCTGAAGGGACGCGAGGCTTGGCTGGGATCGTCAAAGGAGCGGTCCTTGGGCCCTACCTTGATCGTGGCCAACATATTGGCAAAGCCAAGAATGATTTCAGGGGTCAGGCAGGTCTCGGCGCCTCCGGCCAGGGCAAAGTCGCAATCGCCATCCCGGATCATCCGCGCCGCGATACCAATGGCATGATTACCGGAGGCACAGGCCCCCTGGGGCGAAAAGATCGGCCCGGTGAAACCGAGCAGCATACCGGCCTTACCGGCGGGAAGATTGGCGCAGAGGTTGGGCAAGAGGTAGGGGCTGACCTTGAGCGGGCCGAACCGGGTGTACTGGTCCATGGCGATCCGGTAGGCATCCGAACCGTTGAGGGCCGAACCGATCAGACAGGCGGTGCGCGGTCCGGTCTGGGCATTGATCTCTAGGCCCGCATGTTCCAGGGCCTGGCGGCAGATTTCCATGGTGAGGAAGACGAAATTTGCATTCCACTGCGAGGCGTCTTTACGGCTCACATAGGGGAAGCTGGCGGGATCCCAGTCCGGAATTTCGCCGACCATCTGGCTGCGGGTTTCGACCGTACATCGGGTCAGCCGACGAAACCCCGCCTTGCCGGCCACGGCTCCTTCCCAGGTCTTGGCAAAGGTGTTGCCCAGGGCGGTGGCGGCACCATAACCGATGACCACGACTTTTCTGTTGAGGGGCGCTTTCATTACTGCGGTTTTCTCCTTCTCGGTGGCTCTCAGCCGACTTTTCTGAAGACGGCGCAGGCGTTGCATCCGCCGAATCCGAAGGCGTTTTTGAGGACATGCTCCTGACGGAGCGCTCGTGCCCCCTCGGCCACGCAATCCAGCGCTATCCCGGGATCAGGCTGATAATTGATGGTCGGCAACACTACATTTTCTTCCATGCCGCGCAGGGCCAAGATGGTTTCCAGGGCGCTGGAGGCGCCCATGGCGTGGCCTATCAGGGATTTGTTGGCGCTGACCGGCGGTATCCCTGCTGGAAAAACGGCCCTGAGGGCCTCCCCTTCCACCTGGTCGCCCACTCGGGTGGAGGTGGCATGGGCATTGACTGCGGCAATATCGTTGGCCGTCACCCCGGCGTCGGTCAAGGCATCAACCATGCACTGGCGGATGGTGTCCACGGCGGGCATGACAAAATGATGGGCATCGGAGGTCATACCCCAACCCGCCAGTTCAATGGTGTAGGCCAGACCATGAGCGGCGGCAAATTCCCTGGTGGCGAGGATGACCGCCCCGGCTCCCTCGGAAATGACAAAACCGCGGCGGTCAAGGGAAAAGGGACGGCTGGCCGTGGCGGGCGGCTCGTTCTCCCTGCCTTTTTTGGGATGAAAAGCGCCGTTCATGGTGGCGAATCCAGCGACGATCGGTTCGACCAGGGCGCAGTCCACCGCCCCGCAGATAACGACATCGGCCCGGTTCTGGGCCATAAGCAGGGAACCGACCAGCATCGAGGTCAGGCCGGTGGCACAGGCAGTGATGGTGGAGAGGATCGGCCCCTTGGCCCCGGTCAGGATGGCGATCTTGCCGCCGACCATATTGATGCAGGAATTGGGATTGGCGTAAGGATGGGGCAGCCGGTTCTCCGCCTGCAGTCGGCGGTCCGCGGTCAGGACGGCATCAATGCCGCCGACCGCCGAACTGTAGGTCACTGCGACGCGCGGGGCAAGAAAGGGGTCGATGTTGATGCCGCTTCTTGCCAGCGCCCGGACCACCGACAGCATCCCGTATTTAAACACCGGCGAATGCCAGGCCGCCTGGTGCCGGGCGGTGAGAAAGGGATAGGGTTCGTGGTCGATATCCGGCATCTGTCCCGCGATGCGCACCGGGAAATCGTCGCGCAGCGGAAAGCGGGTCAAGGGGCCAATTCCGCTCTGTCCCGCCAGCGCTCGTTGCCATTGCAGGTCCAGATCACTGCCCAGCGGTGAGATGGCATCATAACCGACAACCACCGCCCTCTTCCCCTCCCTCGTCGACAAAGGGATTACCAGGGGATAAACCGATACAGTTTGGCAAACATCTCGTAGACTTCGATCCAGTTCTGCAGATCCGTGGAGGTGTTCATATGGGCCCGCTTGTTGACCATCACCCAGCTCATGTGGGCGGCGCCGTCCTTGCAGGTCGAGCAGTCGCGGGTCTCGGAGGTGCAGCAGCGGTGCATGGTTTTAAGATCCGAGGCCCAGCGGATGAAGTTGGTCAGCCGTTTGGGCCGGGGCGAGCGTTTGTCGACGGGCTCGGTGACCGAAGGGCATTCCATCCAGCCAAAGGCCCGGTCGCACATCCTGCCGGTGGTGATGATTCGGTGATAGTATTTCGAGGAGATCACGGTTTTCGGGTAGCTGTCCAGCATCTGGTCCATCTCCGCCCGGACCGCGAGCAATTCCGCAGGCTGCCAGGAAAAACCGTCCACGCCCTCGTCGTTGGACAGCAGCTGCATATGCACCTTCAACCCCACGTCTCGGATCTTGCTGATAATGGTCTCCATCTTGCCCAGTTGTTTGGGGGTGACGGTGTAGAGATAGTAGGCGTTGGGGTCGCCCGCATAGTTGGCACTCGAGATGCCGAAGGTGTCTTTGCCGCGCAGGGTCAGCTCATCTTCCCGGTCTCCCCACAGGGAAATACCGACCATCAGATCAGGAAAGCGGTCCCGGGGCACTTTGATCAATCCGTTGGTGGCGCAGAAGGTCGGCAGACGGCTATAAAAGGCCTCGATCCGATCGAGGCAGAGGGTAGGCTCACCGCCGATGAGGATGGCCAGATTGACGCCCCGGGCCATCTCGTTCTCCACAAAGGCATGCCATTTGGTCACATCCTTCTCTTCGGCTGCGGCCTTGTGCTCGTTTGATGAAAAAAAGAAACAGCCCTTGCAGCGCAGGTTGCACCGATCGGTGACGTCATAGATGGAGCTGCGGATATTGAGCTTGGATATTTGCTTGTAACGTTCATGCCACGGGGCATCGAGCAATGAGCTGACTGTTTTCATAACGGCAGGGAAGGGGTAGTTTGACTGTCAAGGGGAGGGGCGACGGCATGATCGCAGAGATTGGGCCCTTTTTCGTATCCCCGCACCCAGACAGCCAGATAGGTGTCAACATAATCGAGCCAGGAGGAAAAGAGATCCGGGCTGGTGGCGTGGCGATACATGCGGGCCGTCACCACCGCACTGCCAGCGGCATAGTGGCGGCAGTCAGCGCAATCGGTGTCCGGGACGCAGCAGGCGGCCTCCCGATCCCAGTGCAGGTCGGTCCGGTATTGCCGAAAGGAGCGACCCAGGCCGATAGCCGTTGATGGGTTCATCCGCGGATAGGAACAGGAAAACAGGGCGTGCAGCCCCTGCTCATCGGTGTGGGCGACTATATTGTAGTGAGAAAAAAGAACGGACCCGGGATACTCGGTGAGCAATAGGGTCATCATTTCCCGTGTCGCGGCAAGGGATTGGGGGGTGTGGCGCAGGGGGCCGTCATAGCCAACAGGCGCGGAAAACATGTTGAAGGTAACCTGCTGACCGTTGTCCGCCAGCATCTGGGTTACTTCCCGGGCCTCGTCAATGTTGTATGGGGTGAAGGTGTAGACAAAGAGGGCCCGTGGGTCGTTGCGGTAATTGGCCATCTGCCGGACCAGCATGTCACCGGCCTTCCTGATAGCCTGGCTGGTGGCATCGTTGCCCCAGACCGAGATATGGATCCGGTAGTCGATAGCCCTGGGGATCGCCTGCAGACCGTTGGTGGCTATCGTGCCAAGCGGTATGGTCTCGGCACAGACGCGGCAGAGTTGCGGCACCAGTGACGGCTCGGCCCCGGCAAGGACCGCAAAGGTGATCCCGCGTGCCTTCTCCGCAGTCATCAGTTGCCGCCAGGCGGATTCATCCAGGTTTTCCGACGCGAACTGTTTTTCACCGTTGAAAAAATAACAGCCATCGCAGCGGATGTTGCAGCGATTGGTCATGTCATAGGTGGATTCGCGGAGGAAAAAATAGCGGCGTACCTTTTCCCATCGATCCCTGATGGCCGGAATGGCGATGATGTCGCCAAATTTCCAGCCGGATTCCCCTCTCTCCTGGCCGGACATTTACTCGCCGCTGCTCTGCTTCTCGGCGATATACTCACCGATGATCCGGATAGTGGTCAGCTTGGGGTAGTCGTCCTCATCAATCCTGATACCGAATTCGTCCCGAATCACCAGGGCGATGGTGGCCAGATCCATGCTGTCAATGCCCACCTCATCCACCAGATCGAGGTCGGCGTTGAAGGTTGCCGGTGTGACATCTTCCAGCTTGAGTTCATTGATGATGATTTCGGCTACGCGGTGAATAATGTGATCAATATCGTTGGTCATGGGCATTCTGTTTGTGCTGTTTTGTCGTCAAGGATCATCATGCCGGAGCAGACGTCCTGCGCTTCATGGGTTAATCGAAATGAGTAGAGGCCTGTGGTGCCTGTGGCCGTGGCATGTATCTCGAGCTGCTCGCCGGGCCGGACAATTTTTTTGAATTTGACCCGGTTTAGGCGTTTGATAGAGAGGCTCTCCTGTCGGGAAAGGGCAATGATATCGGCGACCATATGCAGCTGGGCGATACCCGGCAGAATAGGGCTATCGGGAAAATGACCGGAGAACCAGGGTGAGTTGTCATTGACTGTGACTTGAGCCAGTATCTCACCGGGTGTAGGTATCTTTAAAGCGAGCAACGAATACCACATGTTATCGTTTTATGTCCAGGTGAAATATTGAGATTGTACGATCAACGGTTGGTTGACGCTGAGGAAACCGTTGCTCCCGTGGACTCCCCTATCGGGTCTCTGGATCGTGGCAATAGGCATCGTTTACTTGCTGCAACCCAATGTTGGCTACCGGGCCAAATATTCCCAGAGGGGGCCGGTGTACCCCCGTCGGTACATGGCGTTGATCACCTCGGCGGTGTCGGCCCCACCGGAGCCCAGCATCCAGTTGCCGCGCCCGGCCGCCCGCTGAGCAACCAAAGTTGTCATGCACTCCCGGTCCATGTTGTCCGGTGCGTAGAATACGGGGTGCAACAGGTCGCTCCGCGCGGTGATTTTTCCCTCGGCCAGGGCCATGTCGTATAAAGCGGTTCCGGGATAGATCCTGATGCCGATAAAAAAGAAGAAGACCGCCTTGTCCAGCCCCTCGATGGCCTCCAGGCTTTCGCCAACCGTTACCGCCGACTCCCTCGGGCCGCCGAGGAGAAAATAATGGGCGACATGGAGTCCTGCCTCCCGCGCCTGCCGGTGGGCCTTGAGGACGTCTCGTGCCTGAAAGGGCTTCCGGTATGATTTGAGCATCGTATCGGACAGTGATTCCGTCCCGAATTCTACATGACGACAGCCCGCTGCCGCCATAACCTGGAAATACTCCGAGGGCAATCTGATCGGTGCAAAGAAGGCCCCCCAGGGGATGGTGACTCCGGCGGAGCGCAGGGATTCAGCCACCGCCAGACTGTGTTCGACATCGGAATTGAACGCGGAATCGGTGATGAAAAAATATTGAGCTCCGGCCTGCTGCAGGGTTAAGGCGGTTTGGGCTACCTCCGCAGGTTCCGTCAAACGGTGTGTTCGCCCTTCAATACGCGGGTAAGGGCAGTAGATACATCGAAACGAACAACCGCGTTTGCTCTGCACGTTGAGCATGCCGCCGTTTTGCACATAAAATTGGGTGTGCTCGGCGTTTCCGGGAAATTTACGGACCACCTTCCCCGGCCAGGGGGGAGGTGGTGATGCCGAGCCTCCGGCAGCCAGCACCCCCGGGATCTTCGCCGGGTTGCGTTTGCAGCTCAAGGCCTCGACCAACAGGCCGAAACGTTCCCCCTCACCGATGATTCCGTAATCAACCCCCAGCATTGCGAAAACCTGGGCCGGCATGATGGTGAAACCACTGCCGCCGCAGACGATGACCGCAGCGGATCGCTCCCGCAGCCAGACCACAAGTTCCTGATAGCCGTTGACGAAGAAAAGCGGGTCGCTGGCGTCGGTGTTGTCGATATTGCGGCAAGCAAGGCCGATGATTTCGGGGGCAAAATCTTTCAGAATTGCGGCCAACGCTTCCCGGTCGACGGTCTGCAGGTCGGCTATCCGCACCTCGTGGTCCGGGGCAAGAGACCCGGCAACATAATCCAGACCAAGGGGATAGACCGGGTACGGCACGGTCAGGGTATTGGGCGAAATCAGCAGGACTCTCATGGTCGAAAAAATTCCATGGCGGTCAAGCAGGTTCCGGTTCCCAAGACCAGAATTTTCTTGCCCGGCGTCAGAGCGATGTCGGCACCACCGACAAGGACGCCGGGGATGCAACCTGCCTCCAAAAAGGAGACGGCCATGACGGCGGCCACGGCGGAGGCAGAGGCAAACTCGCCGGTAACAGCACGATAGCGGCACAGCGGCAGACCCGCGTCGCTGCGGTGGAGAAAGTCTTGCAGCTGCATGTTCCCCTGGATGGGCATTCCTGCGGGTACCCCGGCAAACACCGCTGCGTAGTTGTTGCGCACATCTTCCGCTCCGCCCAGGGCAGCAATCAAGCGGTCCGGGAGATCGTCGCCCTGCCCTCGGCCGTAGAAGGCCAGGCGCACCAGACATTGAGCGCCCCTGGGATCCCGGTTGACATACAGCGCCCCCCCGCCGTCGGCGAGGGGACCGGCGGCAATGGAGGGGTCGAGCAGTGCTGACAACGGCTCGTGGCCTTCGTCGGCACCCAGCAGCAGGGCGGACTCGGTATCGTCCAGCAGGGTTTGCGCGGCCAGCAGGGCCTGCTCAAAGGAGTAGTCACCGCCACTGGTGGTGATGTTGGCGCCGGTGGCCTTGAAGAGGAGCGCCACCTGACCGGCTGCCCCGTTGTGAACGGAACCGATAAAGTCGGTCGGGCTGGGAAACTGTTCGGCGGATTTGTGCAAGCCGCTGAGAAAATCATAGGTTTCCGACAAGGCGCCCCAACCCGTGCCCATGAATACTGCCGAGGGGTGTTCCTTGACTCCCGCATCCTCGTGGGCGGTGCTCGCCAGGAGCAGGGCCAGGCGGGCCAGCCGTTTCACGCGGCGGATGAGCCGGGGCGGCAGGTGTGTCTCGAACTCCTCGGGGGCGAGCATTCCGGCCACCGAGGCACCGAGGCGCAACCGGGCCAGGGTCGAGGGCTTCAGACCGGCCCCGGTCAGGCAGGCGCTGCCGTGGACGGCGAGCAGATCGCTTTTTCCACTCTTGATTGCAGCGGGAATACTCTCCGGCCGCCCGATGACCAGGCAGCCGTTATTGCCCCCAAAGCCAAAGGAGTTGGAAAGCACGGTGCCAACGGGGCGGGTGGAGCAATCGGCCTGTGGAATCAGATGGAGGGCCGGATCCGGTTGTCGGCAGCCGGTATTGCCGGGGACAAAGCCGCGGGAGACGGCCAGGCAGGCCACCACCGCCTCAAGAGCCCCCGAAGCGGCCAGGCTGTGGCCGGTGGCGCCCTTGATTGAGGAGAGGGGGGGCGGCACGGGGAAGAGGGCGGCTATCGCCTTGGCTTCGGCCCGATCGTTGTCCGGGGTGCCGGTGCCGTGCAGGTTGATGTAATCGATGGCGGAAGGCATCAGCCCGGCGTCGGCCAGGGCCGTCTGCATGGCTTTAAGTGCGCCCTTGCCCTCGGGATGGGGTGCGGTGGGATGATGGGCATCGCAGGAGAGGCCCGCGCCGAGCAGGACGGCCAGGGGCTGGTCCGGCCGCTCGGTGGTGAGCAGCAGCAGGGCCGCGCCTTCGGCCACAGCCAGGCCCTGGCGGGAGATATCGAAGGGTCTGCAGCCGTTGCGGTCAACCAGCTGGAGCGAGTGAAAGCCGAAATAGGTCAGACGGCTGAGCGTATCCGCCCCGCCCGCGAGAATACGACGCATCCTGCCGGTCCGCAGCAGGTTCAGGGCCAGGGCGATGGCCGCAGCACCCGAAGAGCAGGCGGTGGACACGGTGAGGGCAGGGCCTTCGCAGTTGCAGAGTTCGGCGATATCCTCAGCCACGCTCAACAAGCCGTGATACCGGTAGGCCTGCTTATCCTGCTCCTCGGCCCGCAGGAGCTGTTCGGTGGTCAGGATACCGCCGGTGGTACAGCCGAGAATGATCGCATCCGGCGGCTCGGGGCAGCCTGCCATGGCCATCCGGGCTGCTTCGCGTGCCAGCCGGTGCGTTCTTGGCGGCATCAGGGCGTTGTCCAGGTCCGGAATCTGGCCGACCGGCAACTGCGCCCCCTGCAGCAGGGGAAAGACCTTCAGGGGGCCGAGGGCTGATCGATTTGCCCGGAGTGCGGCTTCTGTCGCGGCCAGTCCTCGGCCAAGAGGACTGATGATCCCGGCTGCGGCTATGTACACCGGCCCTTTGCTCAAGCGGTGTGGCCTGGCCGATGCGCTTGGATGTAGGCCGCCAAAGCGGTCAGGGAGGCGAAAACCTGTTGGCCGACCTCCTGGCTGTTGATCACAATGCCGTAGTCTTTTTCCACCATGACGACCATTTCGAGGACGTCGATGGAGTCAATGCCGAGATCGCCACCGACCAGCCGGGCGTTTTCATCGAAATTTTGCGGCGTGACATCAGTCAGGTTCAGCAGCTCAATGAGTTTGACTTTCAGTTCTTGGATAAGTTCGTTCATCTCTATTCCACCTGTTCAGGCTATAATTGGATTGCCCCTAACAGGGGAGAATGACCCTTGATTGCTGAAAATTGATGCAAGGAAAGGAAAATTGACTACTATAGTATTTTTTCACCATTTGTCACCAAGACAGCGGGTTGATGCCTGGAAAATGAATGTTTTTTGCTCATGGTTGTAGCCCCGCTACGCAACAGGGACCCGTGCTGTTTTGTGTGCTGCGAGACAGCGCGAGAGAGGCTCCCGTGTGTTGTGATCTTCGTATTGGGCCGCTTGGGCCTCTGCCCTTTTTCAAGAACAAAATTGTGGAACGGAACCTCACGCCCTGTCTTCTACCATGAGCACCATTGCACTCTCAGACCTCTCCATTGAGGACCTGCTCCCGCACCGGGGGGCCATGCTGCTCATCGACGAAGTCGTCGAAGTCGACACCCTGCATGCGGTGACCCTCAGCACCGTCAAGGCAATCTGGCCCCTGGCCGATCGGCAGGGAGTGCCGTCGCTTATCCTTGTGGAGCTGGCCGCCCAGACAGCCGGGGTGTGCAACGGTTGGGAGAGGATCCAGGCCCAAGGGCTGGATTCCAATCAGATGGGGTGGCTGGTGGCGATCAAACGGGCGGATTTCTTCATCGACCACCTGCCTCTCGGCAGCACCGTCAAGGCCGAAGCTGCGAATACTTTCGTCTTTGAAAAATTTCGCGAAGTAACCAGTCAGCTGTACCACAACGACCAACTCATCGCCGAGGTGGTCCTGCAACTTTATCAAGCCTGACAGAGCGACATGACAACAGAAAACAAGCAACAGGTGGCGATTGTCACCGGCGGCAGCGGCGGAATCGGCAGGGCCATCTGCGTCGAACTGGCCAAGAACGGGTGCCATCTGGTGGTCAACTATATGCGTAACCGGGAAGGCGCGGAGCAGACCCTGGCCGAGGTGCTGGCAGCCGGCGGCACAGGCGAGATCTGCCCGTTCGATGTCCGCAACCGGGAGGAGGCAGAGGCGGTGGTGCAGGCTCTCGGCGAGAGACTGGGCGCCATCGATATCCTGGTCAACAATGCCGGCACCCTTGCCGACGGACTCTTCATGATGATGCCGCCGGAGAACTGGCACGGGGTGATTGACACCAGTCTGCATGGATTCTACAACATGACCCGGCCGGTGCTGGAGCGGATGGTGCGGGCTCGGCGGGGATCGATCGTTTCCATCTCCTCGGCCGCCTCGCTGATGCCCAACCGGGGGCAGGCCAATTACGCCGCTGCCAAGGCCGGGCTCAATGCGGCCAGCAAAACAGTAGCCGCGGAAGTGGCGCGCCTCGGCATCCGGGTTAACGTGGTGGCGCCGGGACTGATCGAGACCGATATGATTGAGAAGGCCCCCAAGGAATACATCAAAAACCTCATTCCCATGGCCCGCATCGGCAGGCCGGAAGAGGTGGCCAGCGTCGTCGCTTTTCTCTGTTCCGACGCGGCCTCCTACGTCACCGGCCAGGTGATCTCGGTCAATGGGGGGATGCTGTGACCCTGCGAACCGTCCTCTGCTTTTCCCTCTGGCTGTTCCTGCTGCCGGCCGTGGTGTGGGCCACGACCACCGGCCCATCGCTGCATCTGCGCTCGGTGCAGGCGGAATTCACCCAGGAAAAACATCTGAAAATTCTCGTCCGACCGCTGGTCTCCCGGGGTGTCTTTGCCTTTCAGGCTCCCCAATCTCTGCGTTGGGAATACCTGAGCCCCCTGCACTCCCTGCTGCTGCTGCATGACGGCAAGATCCGAAAAATGATCGAGCGGGACGGCCGCTTCGAGCCGGATAACGGCGCAGGTGTCGATTCCATGCAGATCGTCCTCCAGGATATCGGCAGCTGGCTTGATGGCCGCTTCACCGACAATCCGGTGTTCAATGTCACCCGCACCGATACCCGCACCGTTGTGCTCACGCCCAAGGAGCAGGGGCTGCAGTCCATCATCAGCCGTATCGAGCTCCATCTGGGGCAGGAGGAAGGAGTGATGGAGCGGGTGACCATCTTTGAAGGACCCGATGCCTTCACTCGGTTGACCTTCACCAAGACCGTGCTCAATCGGGAGATCCCGGCCAGCACCTTTACCGGGCAATGATGCAGCGTCTACTCCTCTGCCTGACCGTGGTCTTGCTCCTGAGTTCCTGTGCCACGGCGAAGAAGGAGCTCCTGCCGAAACTGGTCCATGCACCCGGCGCAACCAAGTCTCTGCAGCAATGCGCAGCACTGTTTCCTCAGGGCCGTTGGCAGATGGTCCATGCCCTTGCCTTTCGCATGGCCGACGGTACCAGCGGCAATGCCATCGGCGTCCTGGTCCTGGAGGGCCAGGGAATCAAAAGCGCTCTGATGACCGTGGAGGGACTGACCCTGTTCGAGGCTCAATCCACCGACGCGGAGCATCTGGAGGTCCTGCGGGCCCTTCCGCCCTTTGACAAGCCGGGATTTGCCGCCGGATTGATGCGGGATGTGCGCACCCTCTTTCAACCGCCTTCCGGGCTTGCCCGCTACGGAACACTGGCCGACGGCACTCCGGTCTGCCGCTACAATGCCGGTCAGGGGGTGACCGATATCCTGCCCCAGGAGGACGGCTGCTGGCGGATGCACACCTACAGCGAACAATCGTTCCTTCGCACCGACGGCTGTTTGCCAACGGATCCAAGCCGCGAGCAGATCAGAACCCGAACCATCAAGGCAGAGTCCTGCAGCACGGTGGAGTCGGCGGTCCTGCCCCAGTCCCTTGAGTTGATCGCTCCCGGACCAGCCGGTTATACCCTGAACCTGCGCCTGATCAGCGCCGAGCGCCTGCCTGCTTCCCGGTGAATCCACCATGAAATTCCGATTGATATACCCCCAATGGCCGAAGCTGGCCCGGCAGACCGAATTCCACCTGCCGCCGCACGGCCCTGTTGTCTTTGCCGCCACCCTGCCGGACTCTGTGACTGTGGATTTTATCGACGAGAACCTGGAAACCATCGATTTTGATGAACCGGTTGATTTTGTCGGCATCTCCATGATGCTGACCGTCCAGGTGCAGCGCGGCTGGGAGATCGCCGACCTCTACCGGAAAAAGGGCATTAAAGTCATCTTCGGCGGTATAGCGACCATGCTCCATGCCGAGGAAACCCTGGCGCACGCCGATGCGGTCTTCCTCGGTGAGGCCGAGGGCCGCATGGAAGAGGTCCTGGCCGATTTCCATCGGGGTGCCCTTAAGCCCTGCTACAATTTTCTCAACGATCGGCCGGATATCGCCCTGGTGGGCACGGCCCGCCGCGACATCCTCAACCGACGGCTCTACAACCACAAGGGTGTGCAGATGGTCGATCTGGTCCATGCTTCGCGCGGCTGTCGCTTCAACTGCTACCCCTGTGCGGTGGCCTATCTGGGGGGCAGGGAATTCCGGCCGCGGCCCATCGACAAGACCATCGCCGAGCTGGCGGCCATCGACAACAACCGCCTGTTCATGGTCGACAACTCGCTCGCCCAGGATACCGCCTGGGAAATGGACCTGTTCAGGGAGATGATTCCGCTCAAGAAAAAATGGTGCTCCCACCCCATTGAAGACAAACCGGAAGTGTTGGATCTGGCCGCCCAGGCCGGGGCCTGGTATGTCTATCAGGCGGTGTTCGACACCTCGGATTACATCAGGGAGCGGATCAAGCGCTACCACGACCATGGTATCGGCGTGGAGGGCACGATTCTCTTGGGGCTCGACGACCACACCGAGGATTCCATCAAGCGGCTGATCGATTTTCTGCTGGAGATCGAGCTGGATCTGGCCGAGTTCACGGTCTTGACCCCCTTTCCCCACACCAAGGCCTTTGATGAACTGCAGCAGCAGAACCGAATCCTTTCCACCAACTGGGAAGACTATTCCGCCGATCGGGTGGTGTTTCAACCCAAGCACATGAGCCCGGAACGATTGCAGGAGTTACTTGATTATGCCTGGACCACCTTTTACCGGGACGAGTCGCAGAATATGAAGATGGCCAAGCTCTTCCAGCAGGTGGTGCGCAAGGAGATGGCGGATAATACCTTCAAGCCGCGCAACCGCGATTTGGCCCGGCAGACCTTCGGCAAGGGGCAGGCAGGAAGATGAAAACGGCTGCTGCCTCCTTCACTCTGGAGTCAAGGGTCGCGGCCCTGTTGGCCCGCCCCCGCTGGGCAGCGCAAGAATTCATCCTTGGGGGGGCAACCTTCGGTGCGGTCTATGGGTTGGCCGCCTGGCTGCGGACAGCCCTAGGTGATCGCAAAGACCGGGCTGCGGTTTGTCTGACAACGGAAGACAAGGCGCTCATTGCCGCCGCCCTGTTGGCCTCGCTGGCCGGAGGGCCGGTACTGCTCCTGCCCTATGCCTTTTCCGGCCAGGCCCTAGCCAGGATGCAGCAGGCCACCGGATTTAGCGTCGCTCTTACCGACATCCCCAGAGATTTTCCGGCGGGCATTGAGGTCATCCAAGCCCCACCGGGAGAGGCAGGTGCAGCTTTATCCCTCTTTCCGGCATCGCCTGGCGAGGAACTGCTGCGCCTCTACACCGGCGGCTCCACCGGCGCGCCCCAGCTCTGGTCCAAGACCGGGGTTAATGTTTTCGCTGAGGCCCTCTTTCTGGCGGAGCATTTCGGGATCACCCCGCAGGACCGCATCGCTGCGACCATCTCTCCCGCGCACATCTACGGCCTGCTCTACTCCGTGCTCTTGCCATTGGTTTGCGGCGCAACCGTCCTGCCGGCAACGCCTTCCTTTCCCGAGGAGATCATCCACACTGTTGCTGACCAGCAGGCCACTGTCCTGGTCAGTATTCCGGCCCATTATCGTGCCTTGCGGGGCAGGGCGAGTTTGGGGGCCTCGGTACGCCTGGCCTTTTCCTCGGCCGGGATGCTCGATCTCGAAGATAACGCCGAGTTCTGCCGCCACCATGGGTCAGGCATCGTCGAGGTCTACGGCTCCACCGAAACCGGCGGCATCGCCCTGCGCAACCGTAGTCGGGGAGAACAAGGATTCACTCCTTACCCCACCATCGACTGGAAGCTCAGTGACCAGCGACTCCATATCCGCTCACCCTATCTTTCCCCCGGTCTGCAGCGGGTGGCGGGAGATTTTTTTATCACCGGGGACCGGGTGGAGCCCTGCGCGACTGCCGGTTTTCAGCTCAGGGGCAGGGCCGATTCGATCACCAAGGTGGCGGGAAAGCGGGTTGATCTTGAGGAAATTCGCGACCTCATCAAACAGCAGGCCCATGTCGTTGACTGCCTGGTCCTGGCCCTGGCTGAAACCGGCGGCCGCGAGCACCGCATTGTCGCCCTGGTGGAAGGACAGGCAGCGGACACGGAAGCGATCCGGAAAACCCTGGCGGCCCGCTTCGAGCCCTATGCCCTGCCGCGCGCCATAAAAACGATCGATCGTCTGCCGATGAAGGCAAACGGCAAGGTCGATCACGCCGCGATCTCCGCCCTGTTTCAGCAATGAGCCTCCTGGACCAAGGTTTTGCCGAAGGATATGCCTGCCTCAGCGCCTGGGCCGATCTGCTCGACCGGATCAATGTTTTTCCTGTGGCCGACAGCGATACCGGCACCAATCTTCGCGTCAGTCTGGGACCACTGCGCAGGTGCGGACCGGACAGGACAATGACGGCCACGCACCTTGTCCACGGTGCCACCGGCAACTCCGGCAATATTGCCGCCGCTTTTTTCAGTGAATTGCTCAGGGCCGAGAGCCTTGCGGATCTGGCGGAAACTACCGTCAAAGGTCGGGATAGAGCCTGGCGGGCGGTTGCCGTTCCCCAGAGCGGCACCATGCTCAGCGTTTTCGACAGCCTCGCCGATATGTTAGCCCGCGTACCGCTGACCACCAAAGCCTGTCCAGTGATTCTCACCGCCCTGCAGGAGACGGTCCTGGCCACGACCCAGGTCCTGCCCGATCTCCGCTCGGCGGGCGTTGTCGATGCTGGGGCCTTGGGGATGTTTGTCTTTTTCGACGGCTTCTTGCGCACCCTCACCGGGTATAGCGAAAAGGGCCCCTCTCTCTTTGCGCTTTTCCCCGGCAGGCTGACTGTGGCCGCCGATTTTCATCCTCCCTGCAGCGATGGCTATTGCGTTGCTGCGATCATCCAACCGCCCGATGGCAGCACGCTGAGCAAAGAAACCGTGGCCCTGTTGGGCGAGAGCGTCGTGGTTCTCCCTGATCAGTCGCGGCTGAAAATCCACCTCCACACCTCTGACCCGCATGCATTGCGTAGCAGACTGGCCAGTCTGGGCGAGGTGGTCAGCTGGTCGGACGAACCCTTATCCTCAGTCCCCAGAAACGAGACAGCCCCGGTTGCAGAGACCGCCTGCCTCCATATCATCACCGATGCCGCCGGATCTCTGCCCCGCGATCTCGCCCGGCAGGAGAATATCACCCTGCTGGACAGTTATATCCTCAGCGGCGATATTGCCCGCCCGGAAAGTCTCTGCGAGCCCGGTCCTCTCTATGCCCTGATGCGGCAAGGCCGCAAGGTGACCACCGCCCAGGCCTCAATGGCCGAACGGCATCAACGGTACCGGAGTGTCTGCGAGCAGTTCGGCAGAACCCTCTATCTTGCGGTGGGCTCGGCCTATACCGGCAACTATGATGCGGCCCTGGCCTGGAAGCAGCACGGCGACCCGGACGATCTCCTTACGGTCATCGACACCGGCGCTGCCTCGGGAAAACTTGCGGTCATCGCTCTGCTGGTGGGCCGTTATGCCCGACGGACTTCAAATAGGGAGGCGGTCAGGGCCTCTGCCCTCCACCTGGTGGAGACCTGCCGGGAATATATCTTCATCGACACCCTGCGTTATCTGGTGGCCGGTGGCCGGGTCTCGCGGGCCAAGGGTTTTTTCGGCGACCTGCTCCACCTGAAACCCATCATCAGCCCTACCAGGGAAGGCGTCCGCAAGGTGGGGTTGGCCCGCAATCAAGGGGAGCAGCTCAACTTTGCCCTGGAGAAGGCGGGCAGGGAGATTGATAACCCCGCGCGCGCTGTACTGTTGCTGCAGTATTCGGACAACCAGGCCTGGGTCGCCGAGGTGGCAAAGCCCCAGTTCCATGCGCTTTTGCCCCGGGCCGAGATTATGCTGGTGCCTCTGTCCCTGACAGCCGGTGTCCACATGGGACCCGGGACCTGGTCCCTGGCCTTTGCCCAGGAGGCCTGAGATGCAAGCGTCCATCGTTATCCCGGTCTACAACCATGAGGCACGGGTTGCCGAGGTGATCAGTGAGGCGAGGCTTCTTGGACTGCCGATTTTCGTGGTCGACGATGGCTCCACGGACGAGACCTCGACAGTGCTGGATCGCCTGGACGGAATCACCGTACTCCGGCACCCCCACAACCAGGGCAAGGGCGCGGCCCTGCGCACCGGTTTTGCCGCTGCCGCGCTGACCTGTGATTGGGCCTTGACCATTGATGGCGACGGCCAGCATAAACCCGAGGACGGCCGGGCCCTGCTGGCGATTGCCCGGCAAGGGGAGCGGCTGATTGTGGTCGGTAATCGGCAGGGAATGGCCGGGGCAAACGTGCCTTGGACCAGCCGGTTCGGGCGCCGGTTTTCCAACTTCTGGGTCTGGGCAGCCGGCGGCCCGTGGATTGCGGATTCCCAGTCCGGCTTCCGCCTCTATCCCCTCCCGGAGGCCCTGGAGCTGGATGTTCGGGCTCGGCGGTATCAGTTTGAGGTGGAGATTCTGGTGCAGGCCCGTCGTCAAGGTATCCCCACAGTCGAGGTGCCAGTGTCGGTCGTTTATCAGCCCAAGGGTGTCCGGGTCAGCCATTTCCGACCCTGGCGCGATTTCTGCCGCAACTCAGCCACCTTTTCCCGGTTGATTTGCTCCCGCCTCTTCCGTCTGGTTCGTGGGAGATGAGGATCGAGTATCATAAAATTTTGGTGGGGGCGGCCCGCCTGTTCGGGCCCTGGATCTTTGCCCTGGTCTCCCGTCTCATCGCCACCGGGTATTTTCTCTTTTCCCCCCGGGTTACGGAAAGCCGTCGCCTGTACGCCGCACTTTTCCCTCATCGAAGCAAAGGATATCACCTCTGGTGCACCTTCAGGCAGTATCAGAACTTCACCACCATCCATTTTGACCGTTTTCTCGATAACCAGGGACAGGCTCCTGCGTTTACCTGCTGCGGCGGGGAACAATTGGAGACCCGCCTCAATCAATCCGGGGCCATTCTGCTCATGTCCCACCTGGGAAACTGGGAGATGGCGGCCCGGCTGCTGATGCAGCAGCGGCAGGATCTACGGTTGCTGCTCTACATGGGCGTCAAGGAAAAGGAGGGGGTGGAACGGACCCAGAAAGAGGAGCTGCAACGGGCCGGTGTAACCATCATCGGCGCCGACCAAGGAAGCGGTTCACCCTTTGCGGCCATCGAAGGCGTGCGGCTGCTCCAGGCGGGCGGGCTGGTGTCCATGACCGGGGACAGGGTCTGGCGGGCGGATCAACGCCGTCTGGCCGTTACCTTTCTCGATGGGGTCGCCTACCTCCCTGAAGCGCCGTTTATCTTTGCCCTGGTCTCCGGTGCCCCGATTTTTGTCTTCTTTGCCTTTCGTACCGGCGCCAACCGCTATGGGTTCACTGTCTCGGAGCCCATTTTCATCCCCTCTGTCAGGAAAACGGAAAGAAACAAAGTCATAGCCGAGGCCGCCCAGCACTATGCCAACCTTTTGGAAGCTGCGCTGCGCGCCCACCCGTTTGAGTGGTATCATTTCGACCGCTTCCTCCACCCGCACTCCCAGGGGCCGGGAGGTGCGTAATGCACCGCTCAAGGAACCTTCCTCTCGCTCTTTTTCTCGGATTATTTCCTTTTCATTTAGCGGGAAACAAGGGTAGTATCGCAACCTTATTGAAATTTTAGCTCTTAAGACCTGCAACCCAAAACGACCTGCCATGACCAGAGATGTACTGCAAGAAAAAATCCTCACTATCCTGGTCCAGGATTTTGAGTTCCAGCAACCGGGCCTCGATGACAACCTCAGGGAGGTCCACGGCTTTGACAGCATCGATGCCATTGAACTGCTCGGCAAAATCGAGCTGATTTTCGGCTTCTCCCTGACCAGAGAGGAAAAGGAAAAGGCGATGGAGATCAGGACCATTAACGATATCCTTGATTACCTCGAAAAGATTCAACAGGGGCGTGCCTGATAGCCGGGCCCCAGCTATGAACCGATGAAACGACGCGTCGTCATCACCGCCTGTTCCGCCATCACTCCCATCGGCTACGGTAAAAAGAACATCGTCGACAGCCTGCAGCAGGGAAGATCAGGGGTGAAACCCTTGCGTGACGACGGCCTGCTGACCGACCGTATCCATTCCCGCGTGTTTGGCACCGTGGATTATCCCATTACCTACGAGTTCACCCGCTCGCAGCGCAAAACCATGGGCCCCGTGGCCTATTATGCCTGTCAGGTGGCCAAGGACGTCCTCGCCGCCGCCGGTCTTTCCCAGGAGTTCATAACCTCCGGACGACTCGGCGTCGCCTTTGGTTCCACCCATGGCAGCCCCACCATTCAGCGGGAGATCTACAAGACCTTCTTTCAAGATCTGGAAACGGAATTCTCCTCCATCGGCGCGGTCGATTATCTCCGCTCCATGGTCCATACCACCGCCGTCAACATTACCCGGATGTTCGGCATCACCGGCCGGGTGATTGCCTCCTCCACCGCCTGCACCACCAGCAGTCAGGCCATTGGCTTCGGCTATGAGATGGTCAAGTACGGCATGCAGGACGCCATGCTCTGCGGAGGCGCGGACGAGTACGACACCACCACCGTGGCGGTGTTTGACAATCTCATGGCCTGCTCGGTCGCCTACAATGAGACGCCCGAATGCACTCCCCGCCCCTTTGATAAGAAGCGCGACGGCCTGGTGGTGGGCGAGGGCGGTGGTGCGGTTCTGCTCGAAGAGTATGAGGCCGCCAAGAAACGGGGCGCGACGATCCTGGCCGAGGTCATCGGCTTTGCCTGTAATAATAACGGCGGCGACCTGATCCTGCCCAATCTGCAAGGCATCACCATGACCCTGCGCCTTGCCCTGCAGGATGCCGCCATCGCGCCGGCCGAGGTCGAATATATCTGTGCCCATGCCACGGCCACCAAGATGGGGGATATCATTGAATCCCAGGCCATCGAGGCGGTCTATGGCCATGGCCCCCATGTCACCGGGCTGAAAAGTTATACCGGCCACACCATGGGGACCTGCGGGGTCATCGAGCTGATCATGACCCTGTATATGATGGAAGAGGGTTTTCTGGCCCCTACCTTGAACCTGGAGGAGGTGGATCCCCGCTGTGGCAGGCTGCGCCATACTCCGGGATTGATCGAGGCCAAGACCAAGATTGCTGCGGTCCAGAATTTTGCCTTTGGCGGGGTCAATACCTGCCTGCTGATCAAAAACGGTCGCGTGGTGATATAAGCGCATGGGGCGGGGCGCGGCGGACAGGTTGTTCGACATTGCCGTCACGCTGCTCTGCTGGCTGTACTTCACCCTGGGATTTCTCCTCTTTTTTTCCCCTTTGTATATCGCGGCAGCCCTCTTTTCCTCCCAGAGGGAACAGGCCTTTCAACGACTCAACCGGTCCTTTTATAGAGGATTTTTTACTTTCCTGAGAACACTCGCACCCCGGCAGCGATGGATCATCGACGAACGCATCGCGGTTCTCCGGTCCTCGGTGATCGTTTGCAACCATCTCTCCTATCTTGATCCATTGTTGCTGATCGCCCTGCTCGGTCGCTCCAAAACCGTCGTCAAATCCCTCTTTTTCACCTTGCCTCTTTTTGGCTGGGTGATCCGCACCGCCGGCTATCTTCCGGCCTCAGCCCAGGGCCGGTTCGCGGCACTGATGCTCGCCCAGATGGAAACCATGGGGGACTATCTCGCTGGCGGCGGCAATCTCTTTATCTTCCCAGAAGGAACCCGAAGCCGCGACGGCAGTATCGGCACGCTCAGTCAAGGGGCCTTGAAAATAGCGCGGCAATACCATGTCCCGGTATGCGTCCTCTGCCTGCGCAATACCGACAGGCTGTTCGCCCCCGGGACCTTCTTTTTTTCCACCCGAACGCCCAATGTGATCAGCGTCCGCCTGGTCGACCATATCGTTACCGATGATCAACCCCAGAGTCTGCCGGATCTTAGCGCCCAGGTCCGCCAGGCCCTGGAAAGCTGCCTGCTGGATGCGGCACCGCACAACCAGCCCTGCCAAGATGTTCCAATAACCCTTCCGTCGGAGACTGCAAAATGAAGGTTATTCTCATATCCATGCCGGACGTGGTGCCGATCATTATCCATGAAACAGCCGTGCATATGCCCAATCATGGCATTGCCTCGGTCGGCGGTAATATCGACGACGACCATGAGGTCTTCCTGGTCGATCTGATCCGCAAGCGCGGCGCCATCATAAAATACCTCACCAAGGTCATCAATCGGATTCAGCCGGACCTGATTGGGCTCTCAGCCATGGCCTGGCAGTATGACACCTGCATCCGGGTCGCCAATCTGCTCAAGGAGATCCGGCCGCAGGTCAAGATCGTCATCGGCGGGTATCATGCCACCCTGATGCATGAAGAGATCGCCACGGCTGCGGAGGCCCAATGGATTGACTTCATCATCCGGGGCGAAGGCGAGGAGAGCTGTCGGCGGCTGGTCAATGCCCTGGTCGGACGCGATACTTTGGCCGACATCCCGTCGCTCTCCTACAAGCAGGAGGGGCGCTTCGTGCACAATCCAAGGGGGGAGAATCTTGATCTCAGTACGCTGAAACCCCCTATTCGCGATGAACGCCGCCTCACCTGGGGGTATCATATCCTCTACTCCAAGATCGAACTGCTGGAGACCTCCCGCGGCTGTACCCGTACCTGTAATTTCTGCAGCATGAAGCACATGTACGGCCGGACTTTCCGCACCTACCCGATCAGCCGGGTGCTGGCGGATTTGGACGATATTTATTACAAGCGTAAAACCAAATGGGCGTTCATCACCGACGACAACATGGTGCTCGATCCCAGCCGGGTGATGGAACTCTGCGACGCCATCATCGCCCGCAAATATCAGGGGCTCAACCTGGTGGTGCAGGCGGACTGTGTTTCCATGGCAGGCAACGAGGCCATGGTGGCCAAAATGGCCCAGGCCGGGTTTCGCTCGGTTTTTCTCGGCATTGAAAACGGCTCGAAAAAGAATCTGAGCGCCGCCGGCAAGGGGGACATCGTCGCTGCCTCGAAAAAGGCGATCGAAAATTGTCATAAGTACGGGATGATGGTGATCGGAGGTCTCATTTTTGGGTTTCCCGAGGACGATGTCGACTCGATCCGGGAGAATTATGAATTCTTTATCAGCATCGGCGCTGATGCCTCCTATTGCCAGATCCTCACACCCTATCCCAAAACCGGGATGCGGCAGAATCTCCTCGAGCAGGGGTTGATCGACAATCAGGAGGACTACAAGAAATACAGCGGCCTGTGGGCCAATGTGCGCACCCGACATCTGACCGCCGCGCAGTTGCAGTACCAGTTCTGGTATCAACGCCAGGTGGTGCTCGGCTGGTGGAATCCGCCTGCCCCGGCCCGCAAACAGGGGAGGCTTTGGACCTCGATCTGGCGCTTTACCTTCAAGCCCTTTCTCAAACTGCACTACTGGCGGATCATGCGCAAGGGCGGGTGGGAAGGCCGCTACCAACGGGAGGTGCAGCGCTGGGAACGGATCAACACATTTAAGGATCTTGAGGGGTATTGAAGGGATGCAGCTCTATAATCTGGAATTTACCGCGGAAGAGATCCGTGCGGCGGCGGCGGCGGACAGGTTGCTGTCCATGGAGATTGAATTCAGCCGGGCCTGCAATTTCCGCTGCGCCTACTGCTATCTGGCAGACCGAACGGCCGACGCGGGCGAACTCTCGCGGTCGGAGATCAAGGATGTCATCGTCCAGGCCAAGGAACTGGGCGCCCGCAAGATCATTATCCTCGGGGGGGAGCCGAGTATTTATCCCCATCTGGTTGAGATGCTCCGCTTTCTCGGCGGTCTCGGACTGGAGATCGAGATCTTCACCAACGGCACCGGCGTCACCGCGGAACTGGCCGGAGTGCTGGCCGAGGAAAGGGCACGGGTCGTGGTCAAGATGAATTCCCGTGATGCGGGTGTGCAAGATCGTCTCGCCGGTAAAAAAGGGGCCTTCGCCATCATCGGTCAGGCCCTGGAGCATCTGGGCCGGGCAGGTTATCCTTCGGAAGACCTTTTTCTGGCCGCCAGCACGATCATCTGCCGGCAGAACCTGGAAGAATTGCCAGCCCTGTGGCAATGGCTGCGATCGCACAACATCGAACCCTATTTTGAGATCCTCACCCCCCAGGCCAATGCCCGGGAGAACACCTGGCTTGATGTCGATCCCGCTGAACTCCGCGCTTTGTTTTCCCAGTTGTCCGCCCTGGACCGGCTCCACTTCGATCGCACCTGGGAACCGCAACCACCGCTGGTTGGCAATAAATGCATGCGGCATCAGGTTTCCTGCGTGGTCACCGCCAAGGGCGAGGTCATGCCCTGTGTGGGGGTCACCATTGCCCTGGACAACATCCGCAACCAGCGGTTGGCCGATATTCTTAAAAACAGTGAAGTGGTCAGGAATCTGAAGAATTATCGACAGATGATCAAGGGCCCCTGCGGCACCTGTGAAAAGAGCAGCGAGTGTTACGGCTGTCGGGGCGCGGCCTTTCAGTTGACCGGCGATTATCTGGCCTCAGATCCGACCTGCTGGCGGAACAAGCTACCAACCGGGGGGGAGCAGCATGAATCCAGCTGCTAGAGCTGCCGTTCCCCAGGGGACCCCCTCCCGGGATATCGAGGAAGCTGTGGACAGGCCTTCGCGGCCTAAAAGGTGAGAACACCATTGGATATTGACCGTGAAGGTGTGCCAGGCGAGGTTGGAATGCGCATAACCACTCAATATGAAAACGATTTCCATCGTTAACGGGTGGATGTCCCTGACTTGTTTTTGACTGCGCTGGAAACAAGAAACCCGCTTTCCTCAGCGGAAAGCGGGCTTTATATGTAATGCCGAAGATTCTCGGACTTTGTAATGGTGGCGATGCAGGGACTTGAACCCCGGACAACACGGATATGAGCCGTGTGCTCTAACCAACTGAGCTACATCGCCAGTATATGAAAAAGCCGGGTGGCTTGAACCGTGCTACTATTCAAGATTTCTCCGCGTTTGTCAAGAAGAAACCCTCTTGAGGGCTCCTTCTTCGTGTGATTATTTCTTGTATGCAGAAAAAAAAGCGTCCTCTCCCGGCAAAGATGGACGGGAAAGGACGCTCAGGTACAACAGGTTACGATGTGGGGAACAGCTCGATTTACATCATGCCGCCCATTCCGCCCATTCCACCCATACCACCCATGCCGCCAGGAGGCATACCGCCGCCCTTATCTTCATCCGGCATATCAGCGATCATGCATTCAGTGGTGAGCAGCAGGCCGGAAACAGAGGCCGCATTCTGCAGTGCAGAGCGGGTTACCTTAGCCGGGTCAATGACGCCTGCTTCGATTAGGTCCTCGTATTTCTCGGTGGCCGCATTGAAACCCATGGGGCCTTCCAGATTCTTGACATGCTCAACAATGACCGAACCTTCACAGCCAGCGTTGGCTGCAATCTGACGGACCGGTTCTTCAAGAGCACGGCGGATGATATTAATACCAAGAGCCTGCTCTCCTTCGAGTTTGAGCGTATCGAGCACCTTGAGGCAACGCAGGTAGGCAACGCCGCCGCCGGGAACCACACCTTCCTCGACTGCTGCACGAGTCGCATTCAGGGCATCTTCGACGCGGGCTTTTTTCTCTTTCATTTCCACTTCGGTGGCTGCGCCGACATTGATCACGGCAACGCCGCCAATCAGTTTGGCCAGACGCTCCTGCAGTTTCTCGCGGTCATAATCAGAGGTGCTGTCTTCGGCCTGGGCACGAATCTGCTTGACACGGGCGGCAAGTTTTGCTTTGTCGCCTGCGCCATCGATGATGGTGGTGTTGTCTTTATCAACCACAATGCGCTTGGCGGTACCAAGATCATTGATCGTGATGTTCTCCAACTTGATGCCGAGGTCTTCGGTGATAACCTGACCGCCGGTAAGGGTGGCGATATCCTCGAGCATTGCCTTGCGGCGATCGCCAAAACCAGGGGCTTTGACTGCGGCGATATTTAAGGTGCCGCGCAGTTTGTTGACAACCAGGGTAGCCAAGGCTTCACCATCAACATCTTCAGCGATAATGAACAGCGGTTTCCCCATTTTGGCAACGGATTCGAGAATCGGCAGCAGGTCTTTCATGCTGGAGATCTTCTTCTCGTTAATCAGAATCAGCGGCTCTTCCATGCTGACTTCCATCCGCTCCGGATCGGTGACGAAATACGGTGAGAGGTAGCCACGATCAAACTGCATGCCCTCAACGACATCCAGAGAGGTCTCCATGGATTTAGCTTCTTCCACGGTGATAACGCCTTCTTTGCCGACTTTGTCCATGGCCTCGGCAATGATATTACCGATGGTCTCATCATTGTTGGCGGAGATGGTGCCGACCTGGGCGATTTCTTTCTGTTCCTTGGTCGGGCTGGCAATATTTTTAAGTTCGGCAACAATCGCCGCGACGCTGGCGTCAATACCGCGCTTGATTTCCATCGGATTGGAACCAGCGGCAACCAGTTTAGCCCCTTCGGTATAAATGGCCTGGGCAAGCACGGTGGCGGTGGTGGTACCGTCACCGGCTACATCGGAGGTCTTGGAAGCGACTTCCTTGACCATCTGTGCGCCCATGTTCTCGAACTTATCTTTTAATTCGATCTCTTTAGCAACAGTAACGCCGTCTTTGGTGATAACGGGAGCGCCAAAGGATTTCTCAATCAGGACATTACGACCCTTGGGACCGAGGGTAACTTTAACGGCATTTGCCAGAGTGTTCACCCCGGCGAGCATTTTCTCCCGGGCTTTGCTACCATATTTTAATTCTTTTGCAGCCATATTTGTATCTCCTTATAAGCTTGAATGGATTGATATCTTTTTACGCTTGAACCACACCAAGGATATCATCCTCGCGCATAATAAGAAAATCTTCGCCGTCCAGTTTCACTTCGGTGCCGCCGTATTTGGAGAAGAGGACACGATCGCCAACTGCAACATCCATGGCAACGCGCTCACCGGCATCGTTCAGTTTACCTGGGCCTACAGCAACAACCTCTCCTTCCGCCGGTTTTTCCTTGGCGGAATCGGGGATGATTATGCCACCGGCAGTTTTTTCCTCTCCTTCCAGTCTTTTGACCAAAATACGGTCATTCAATGGACGAATCTTCATGAACAATCCTCCTGTCTACAGTAATGAGTCTTAAAATAAAAATCGTTTGGGCCGAATGGGTTAGTTTAGGGTGTCCGACGGTCGGCTCAAACCGCATTGGTTGGACGAAAACGAAGCTTCTGTCTTCAAACTGCGCAAAACAATAGTGTCGGTTTTTGAAAAATCAAGGGCGGGTTGAATGAAAAATTAACTCATTCAACCCGTTGAAATGATGGCGTTAAGCGAAGGAAAAATCAAATTTCTATTTTCTTTATCCCACTCTCACTCGCCATTTGTGAGGGTCTTCCCGATGACCGAATTGGATGGCCTGCAGTTCTTCGAAGAGCCGTTTGGATAAGGCGCCGGTCACGCCGTTGTTGATCTGAATGCGTTTGTCGCGATAGCAGAATTCGCCGACAGGAGCGATCACCGCCGCCGTCCCGGTGCCGAAACTCTCCTGCAGGGTCCCGGCCGCTGCGGCGGCGATGACCTCGTCGATGGTCAGGCGTCGCTCACTGACCTGATAGCCCCAGTCACGTGCCAACTGCAGCACGCTATCCCGGGTGATGCCGGGCAGGATCGAACCTTCCAGCGGCGGGGTGATCAGTTCATTGTCGATCAGAAAAAAGATATTGGAGGTACCGACTTCCTCGACATATTTCCGTTCCACGGCATCCAGCCACAGCACCTGGGTGAAGCCCTTTTCATGGGCCTCGACCTGTGCCTTGACGCTGGCCGCATAGTTACCGGCGGTCTTGGCGTTGCCGACTCCGCCGGGTACCGCCCGCACATACTTATCTTCAACGTATATTCGGGTCGGACTGAACCCTTCGGCGTAATATGCACCGACCGGGCAGCAGATGATGAAGAAAATATATTCCTCAGCTGGACGGAGACCCAGCGCTGGTTCGGTGGCGATCATCGTGGGTCTGATATACAGGGTCGCCCCCTCGACTTTGGGTACCCATTCCTGATCAAGGTACACCATGGCCCGCAAGGCTTGCAGCACACGTTCTTGGGGAAACCGGGGCATGCACATCCGTACGGCGGATTGATTCATACGGGTGAAGTTGTCTTCCGGCCGGAAGAGAAAGATTTGATCGTCCTTGCCGCGGTAGGCCTTCATCCCTTCGAAAATAGCCTGGCCATAGTGGAAGACCATGGCTGCCGGATCCAGGTCAAAGGATTGGTAGGGCCGGATGCCAGCATCAAACCAGCCTCGCTGCCGATTCCATCGCATCGTGAACATGTGATCGGTAAAGAACTGGCCAAACCCCAGACTGTTTTGGTCCGGTTTCGGTTTGAGCTGATCGGCCGAGGCCTTGTGCAGCGAAACTTCAAGATCCTTCTTGTACATCTTTTCACCCTGTTGGACTCCGGTTGGTTGGACCGGTTTTTTTATTGAGAGTAGGTTCTTGGCTGTGGTTGAAACAAGACTTATTTTCTTCGCTGCCCATGCCTCTGTGTCGATTCGGCGGGAAAGCCGAAGTCTGCTCCATGCCGCAGCATTTTATGCAGGATATAATATATTGATAGCACAGGCACAAGCAGTACTCATAAGCTCTGGCGTAAATATTGGTGCATCCGCCAACCCTTTTCCATCCCCGTGTGCCGCTCGCTTCGTCAGGAGAGCTGCGGTCTGTTGATTTGCACCGAATCCCGCTGCACCGTGCGGTGGTACTGTACCGCCGGTCTGCCGAAAAGCAACACGTAGCCCTTAACGTGATCGTCGGGAATCCCCAACCGGTGGTACATATCCGTTGTCATAAGGGAAAAAGCCCATCGTATCATGGCGTTCCAGAGGGTGCCGATGCCCATGGAGGCTGCCAACAGCTCAAAATAGGTTGTGGCGATCAGGATATCGGCGTCCGGGGTGGAGACCGTTGACGGGGCTGAGACCATGAGCAGATGCGGTGCCCCGCGGAAAATGATGTCGCGGCCCTTGTCCCAGGCTGAGACCACATGACGGAAATAACTGAGTCCTTCCGTGAGCCGTTTTTCGGCTACCGCCTGGCGTAACCCTTCCATGGTTTCCCTGCGGAATTGATCCATGCTTGCCCGATCTTCAAGAACGGTAAACAGGCATTGGCGGTTATTTTTACCGGTCGGGGCATTAGCCACGGTGCGCAGCATGGATTCGATACTGCCGGTATCCAGGGGTTCGGGATGAAAGTGACGGACAGAACGGCGTCCCCTGATCAGGGCGGCCATCTGTTGCGCGCTCGGCAGACTTTGCGGCAGGGGCAGCGAATTCTTAGGGTCGCAGCCCAGAATGGAAAGGGCACCGGTCGGGCAGACCGCCAGGCAGTGCTGGCACTGAATGCAGTGGTGCATTCGGGTCGGATTGAGGGCCGGATAGTCCGGCGCCATCACAATAATATGGAACGGGCAATCGTCCACGCAGGCCCCGCACTGAATGCAGAGGTCGTGGTCAATAGTGAACTGCAACTCCATGGTTGCCTCCTATGGTTGCGTGAAATTGGGTGGTGCGGTACTGTTCTTGTTGTGAGAGGTAGCGATCATCTCTGCTTCTTTTCTAGGGCATAAGGCAAAAAATGTTCATTGCCCCCGGAATGGGGTAGGGCGCCACTGAGAGACACCACTAAGCCAAGGAGAGGTGCCGGTGCAACGGTCCAAGGATATTGAATCGCTTCTGGCGGAGTTACATGGTTTCCGGGGTGGCATAGCGGATACCTCAACCTTGATCTACCTGGAGCGTCTGGGGTTGCTGGAGCTTGCCGCCCGCTGTTTTTCTCTGTGGATCATTCCCCAGGTCACCGTGGAATACGGAGCGACACCCAAGGGAACCCTTCCTCTGGTCTCGGTGCCCAGCGGTTTGGCGGATGAGGTGCTCTGCCAGGTGGCGCAAAGGTTGCGGCAGCCGGTGCTGTCGGAGGACCGGCATGTCCTTCGGGATGCCCGAGCCTGTAATCTTCCCTATTACAATACCCTGATGATTGTCCTCGCCCTCTGCGTCCATGGCAATCTGGCAAGAGGGTCTTATAGTGAAATACGCCGGGACCTGTTGACCTTTGCCCGCTACAGTCCGCAGGTGGTATCCGTGGGTGATGCGGTTTTCGGTGCTTGGCAGCAATCTCTGGCAGACGGTCAGCTAGAGTCATAGGCCAGTTGTTGTCGTCATCTGTGTTGAGCTGTGATCAATCCGATCGCAAAAGCCCGTCCACCGGCAAGACAGCGTAGCGACTTGCGCAACAATTGTAAAGACAAGCCATTTATTTTTCCAGGGAATAGTGATCCTGCAGCGGCAAGGAAGTTGGTATAAACAGCGCCTGATCCCGGCAGAACTCTGTGCGTTTGTGAGTCGGCGAGAGCACCCTTTGGGCGCCTTGGTGAAGGAGGTGCCTTTCTTTCTTGGAGGAGTCTGTTGCGCAGGCGCGCATCGGTGAGGACCATCCCTTGGAGATCAAACTCCTTGAAAGAGGTGGGAAAAATCGAAGATCTGTGTCAGAAGGGAACCGTTGGGAGCATTGCGGGCAGGTTATAATCGGAAAAACGAACGACACAAAGAGTTGAATGATGCAGGTTGTTTTAGAAGAAGAATCCCTTCGGGATGGTTTGCAGGGGGAAAGCAGGCTGTTGAGTCTGGCGGAAAAATTACAGGTGGTCCGGCTGCTGGTGGAGGCTGGATTTCGAAGGCTGCAGCTGGGCAGTTTTGTCAATCCGCGTTCTGTGCCGCAGATGGCCAATACGGATGTCCTGGCGTCGCTTGCCCGGAAAGAGTTTCCTGATCTGCTGTGTACGGCTCTGGTGCTCAATGAAAAGGGACTGGACCGCGCGGTCCGCTGCGGTCTTAACCATGTCAGCATGTCGGTGTCGGTGTCGGACAGCCACAGTCGGAGAAATGTCGGCCGGCCAGCAACGGAAGCCCTTGAGTCCATGATCGGACTGATTGGCTCTGCGGTTGCCGGCGGATCCAGAGTCCGGGCCGGAGTGCAATGCGCCTTTGGTTGTGTCTACGAAGGGACGGTGCCCGAGGCCACCGTATTGGCGGCCGTGGCACAGATGGCAGCCGCTGGCGCCAGCGAAATTAATCTGGCGGACACCACCGGCATGGCCCATCCATACCAGGTGAAACAAATGGTGACCAAGGTGCGGCAAGCCTGTCCAGAGGTCGAGCTTTCACTCCATTTTCATGATACCCGGGGCCTGGGGCTGTTGAACATGTATGCAGGCTTTGAAGCCGGGGTGCGACTTTTTGATGTGGCGGCGGGTGGCCTGGGGGGCTGTCCCTTTGTCCCCGGGGCGAGCGGTAATGTGGCCAGCGAGGATGCCGTCCACCTGTTTCACGGCATGGGGGTTGATACCGGCATTGATCTCGCCCTTGCCTGCCGCGTGGTCGATCACTTTGAAACCCTGCTCGAGCGACCGTTGGCGGGTCGGATGAACCGGGTGCTGCATTCCCTGCCGGCAGGGGAACGCAGATTAGGTTTCTGAATCATAGGGCAACTGAACCTTCTTTCTGGCCATTTTCCAACTTTCTCAACAATTCTTCTCGGGGCGCTGGCTCTCGCCTTGTGTCCCCCTCCTCCCACGAGGAGGACACCCCTTGCACTCGTCAGCAATGTACAGCCGAAAAATATAAGCAGCAGGACCTGTTACCAGCGTTCACCCCTCCAGTGAGGATGACGGTGGTGGTGCGGACGGGGGCGATCCCCATAATATGCGTCATAATATACCGGCTGTGGCGGTGGTGGGGGGTAATGCCGGTAGCGGGGATAATAGACTCTCGCCGGGTAGGGGGGCGGTATATATTCATGGTGCGGGTAGGTATTGAATCCCATAACCAATCCGCCAAGATCAACCCCCACATAGACGTTGTCCCTGGCTTGAGCCTTTTGTGGTTGTGCCGCCATTGCAATCATTACGAGCAGCAAGATGCTTCCGAGTACCACTATCCTGTTTTTCATCTTCATTCTCCATTCTGAAATTGTTTGACCCAACTCTTGTTGAAAATCCTTCCCCGAGCTTTTTCTTGGTGTTGAGACGAACCGGTCGTTGACCATAGGGACCCGTGCGTCTTGCCCGCTGCCGCCCCTCTTTTCCTTCGTGGCCGAACCACCCCGCAGCCATAATTGCTTGTCGGCAGTTCCAGGGTGATGGTCAGCGTCATCGAGCTGGCCCTGCTTCCCGCTCCGATTTTTTCATGGAGGAACTCTCGGGGATGCAGATCGATTCAGACAACTCGCTTCCTTTTGACTCCACTGTAGGCGGTCTTGGCAGAGGTGTCAGTGGACATCGGGTGGTTTGCGACCCGACATAAGGTCATGTCGGGTTTCTGTTGATCCTTTCTATCGTCCTGAAATATTGGTGTTGTTATGGGGAACTATAGGCGAGGGGGCGGAGCGGCACGCAGGCTCGATCATAAAGTGGAAAAAACGGAGGAGGTCGGTTCGATCGATCGTTTTGCGAACTCGGGCGGTTATAGTGGTCCCCAAAAAGGTGGCAATATGTTAAGAAAGGAAAGATTCGGACAAGGGAGGTCAAGTTTTTCTTCTAACGATCCACAGGGAGAGCAAAGCCCGTGAACACCCAGCATGCAGATCGATTCATCTATGTTGTCGGCGAACACCAAAGTGCCATTATTCCAGAAAGCGGGGAAATTTTTGCTTTCACTCAGCACAATATGCAGCAGATCGATACGCGAGAGCTTGCAACCGTGGTGGCTAATGTTTTTGCCAAAGGGCAATTCTTTCCCGGTCCCGACGGGGCGCTCACTTCTGTGATCCATGAATTGGTCGGCAGGTCCGAGGTGTACAAGAGTGCACTCTCCCCAGCGGATACAGGACGATGTACGCTCATTACCGCATTTAAACGTCTGGATGGAGAGATTTCCGTTAAGGTTGGAGCTGTTATTCCTGTGCAACCGGGTGCCTTGAACATCGAGGACCCGGACAGCTTTCATCTGCTTTTGGTGGAGGAGCTGCCCAAATTTCAGCATGTCTTTACCGAGGAAGCCTATGCGATCGATTCAAAACTTATCGATATCATTAAGGAAACAACGCTCCATCATATAAACAAAAAACTCCACTGAATCGAGTCGCCCCGTCTTGCCTGCGCCCGGTTTGGGGGAGTATCAATGCAGACCGCCCCGTTTTCCTCGATCGCCTCTGCTCTTCTGGCAGAAACTGCGGCCGCCTTTCCGATACAAAAGCAGGTGCCTGTCAGCAGGCACGGGGTCAACATAACGGGTTCTGCTGAGCTCGGGCCCTGCTCGTTAAGATGTTATTCTTTGTCATTATTCATTTTTATAATATTTATAACTTTTGGATGCGCTTAAATGGACAACAAAAACAAATACAATGTGATCTTTGCAATTTTTGCCGTCTTCGGCATCCTGATCATTCACGAAATATGGGTCGAACAGCAGACCATCAAGGCCGTTCCCTACAGTCAGCTTGAGGCGCTTCTCGAGCAGGGCAAGGTGGCGGAATTGACCATCCGGGAGAAATTTATAGCCGGCGAACTCAAGGAAGCCGACGAGACCGGCAAGAAGATCATTGTCGCCAATCGGGTTGAACCGGGCCTGGCGGAACAGCTTTCGAAATACAATGTGCCGTTCACCCAGGTATACGAGAGCAAGGTCCTGGTGACCCTCCTTTCCTGGATTCTTCCGGCGCTGGTCTTTTTCGGTATCTGGATGCTGATCATGCGCAAATTCGGTGACAAACAGGGACTGGGCGGTGGGTTCATGAACATCGGCAAATCCAAGGCCAAGGTCTATGTGGAACATCAGACCGGGGTCACCTTTGACGATGTCGCGGGTGTGGAGGAAAGCAAGGCGGAGCTGCAGGAGATTGTCGATTTCCTCAAGGCCCCCGATGATTACGGCAAGCTCGGGGCACGGATGCCCAAGGGCGTGCTCCTGGTCGGTCCTCCGGGGACGGGAAAAACCCTGTTGGCCAGGGCCGTGGCCGGAGAAGCCAACGTTCCTTTCTTTTCGATCAGCGGCTCGGAATTCGTGGAGATGTTTGTGGGCGTGGGGGCCGCCCGTGTACGGGATCTCTTTGATCAGGCGAGAAAATCAGCGCCGGCAATCATCTTCATTGATGAGCTCGACGCCCTGGGACGGGCCCGGACTGCCGCCGGATTTGGTGGCAACGATGAAAGGGAGCAGACCTTGAATCAGCTGCTGGTCGAGCTGGACGGTTTTGATCCCACCAGCGGTCTCATCCTCCTGGCCGCCACCAACCGGCCGGAGGTGCTTGACCCCGCGCTGTTGCGGGCGGGTCGCTTCGACCGCCAGGTGCTGGTCGACCGGCCTGACAAGCTCGGCCGCATCGCCATCCTCGAAGTGCACATGAAGAAGATCCAGATGGGGATCGATGTTGACGCCAGCCAGGTTGCGGACCTGACCACCGGTTTTTCCGGTGCTGATCTCGCCAATCTGGTGAACGAGGCCGCGCTACTGGCCACGCGCCGGAAAGCCGTGGAAGTCCAGATGGCTGATTTTACCCAGGCGATTGAACGGATCGTTGCCGGCCTTGAGAAGAAAAATCGTCTGCTCAATCCTCGGGAGCGGGAGATCGTCGCCCACCACGAAGTCGGCCACGCCCTTGCTGCCCTGGCCCTGCCCGGCACGGATACCGTGTATAAAATATCGATTATTCCCCGAGGCATAGGGGCACTGGGTTATACCCTGCAGCGCCCGACTGAAGATCGTTTTCTCATGACCAAGGAGGAACTGGAGCATAAAATAGCGGTGTTGTTGGGCGGCCGGGCGGCGGAAAAACTCATTTTCAACCACCTGTCCACCGGGGCCTCCGACGATATCGCCCGGGCCACGGATATTGCCCGGAGCATGGTCACCCGCTACGGCATGGACCCGACAATCGGTTTCGTGGTCTATGAAGATAATCACCAGTCGGCCTTTCCCGGCCAGCAAGGTCCGGGATTCAACGGCTGCAAGATCAGTGACAGCACTGCCCAGCAGATCGATGTCTCGGTGCGCAAGATCATTGACGATACCTTTGCCGTGACCTACCGAATTATGGAGAACAACCGGGCTGTTCTGGAGCGGTGCGCCAAGGTGCTCCTCGAAAAAGAAACCCTGCTGGAAAAGGAGCTGATCGAATTGACCGGCGATTTGCAGCGGTAAGGGCCTGTTCACAAATAACTTGGACAAAATTGCGCTCAGATTTGGGCTAGATTTGGTTGTGGCGACCAGCGCCAAACCGCAGGCGTAGCAGTGCTCCGTCGAGGATTTTGTGCTTGAGCCGCAGCCCAAAATGGCCCGAAGATGAGATGCAAGATGTCCTAGTTATTTGCGAACAGGCCCTAACTTGGGGGAAAGGAGGCCTGGCCGTTTGAAAAACCATTTCATAGTGGTCCCCTCCTGCTGAAAACCCGAGGGCGCCGGAGAGGCGGCCGTCTTCTTCACACCCGGCGGTAGTTGCTGGAAGACAATAAAGGCGGGGGCTGCCCCTATTCTTTGCTCTCCGCCAGAGATGCAGGGGCAAAGGACAGGGTCTTTTTATTCCAGGTGTATTTGCCCGCCAGCCACAGTTCTTCAATGGCAGTGAAATTGATCAGATTATCCCCGGGAATGGAATAGGTTTCATAGGCATTGAGAATTTCGCTGTCGCTGATCACATAGTCTTTATTGGTATCAACCCAGTGGTAGGGGGCAATAACGATATGTTCCGCTCCGGCAATCTTGTCGCCGACGGTCTGCCCTTCCCGGACGATGATATCGCCGCTGAAACCGATCTCCTCCTGGGGGCGCAGCTTTTTACCGGGATGCACCATGTAGAGGAAGGTTGCCTGTCCGTTATGGAGCTTGCCTATCCAGCGGGGATTTTTGCCAAACTGCTTGGGCGTTCCCTCGGAAGAAGGCCCGGTAGCCTCAACGTCGCCGAGCAGTTCCTCCCGGATCAGCAGGGTTGTTTCGCCCTCTGCCTCACCGTCGGTCTGAATGATCACCGGAAAAGGGAGATTGGGGGCGGTATGTTTCGGCAGATATCGCACCGCTCTTGTCCCGGGACGGGTGGCAACGATCAAAAAAAAGATCCCCATGCCCAAAAAGAGCAGGCCCCCAGCCAGGGCCAGCCATCTTTTTTTGCCGGTGAGAAAGGGACGAAAGCCCTGATCCGGGGGCGTTGTTGTGGCCGGGGATTCGGCCTCGTCAGCCGGGTCTTCCCGATCAGCATCGGCAGCCTTGCTGCTGGGTTCATCAAGGAGTTCGTCGAGGGAAACACCCAGCGCTTCGGCCAATTTCTTGGCATTCTCCAGTTTGATTGAGGGATAGCGGCGATTTTCCCATCTGGAGATGGTGTCGGTCGTCACGCCCACCACGGTTGCCAGATAGAGTTGGGTCAATTCGTGCTGTTCTCTGAACAGCTTGATTTTATTGCCGTTTATATCGACACTGTTGCTATTGTTCATTTCATTATTTCTGTCAGTGACACATTCGGTCAAAAAGAAACCGCGTACCTGGTGCTCTTCCTTGCGGTCGCATTATAAAGTACCTGCCAGCTGAATGCCACCACCTGCAGAAGGCGAGCTTCTTTGCCAACGGGAAGGTTTGGAGCCGCTTGCAACATTCATTACGGGCAGAGTTGATAAGAGATGTCCTGGTGTTAAAGGGTTAATGGATTGGCGGCTCAAGTCGAAGAATCCAGAGGTCGCCCGTAATCCAGGCATTTCTTTCTTTGCGCAGTCTGGTCTCCTCCAGGGCCAACACCGCCCAGGCCGTGGAAGCCGCTATTTCATGCACATAGGCGCGGGAATATGCAAATCTACCCGTTTTTCTCAGTTGATAACTCCCCGAATTCAGATTTTCCGTGGAAAAACAAAAGAGCGCCGCTGGGCGAGCAATGGCCTGCACTGCCGTGAACATTTCCTGCAGATCACCGACGTAGATAAACACATCGGTGGCAAGGAAGAAGTCATAGGTATCGGCGGTTGACGACAGGTGGTGGCTGATACTGTCCGGATAGAGTGTGCCGTAACACCCCTTTCGGTCGGCCTGGCGCAGCATATTCGGGGAAAGATCCACACCGTCGAGGACCGTGACCACCTTGGTGAAGGGGACACCGCTGAGTCCTGTTCCGCAGCCAAGGTCGAGACCATGGTCGTAGCTTGCCTTATGGCCTGCACAGTTGTGGAAACACTCATAGAGCTTGCCGGGGTTGTCATATTCCAGTTCCACGACCAGGCTTTGCTCAAAGCCTTCCGCGTAGGTATTGAAAAAGTCACGCACATAGGAATCCGGGGCATGGTCAAGCGGCGTGCCGAGCAGAGATGCGAGCATATAGCGGGCCGATTCGCTGTCTGGCCGCTGGTCCAGCACCTGCTGGTAGTACACGGCGGCCTGGTCGATGTTGTCGGTGCGATGATAGAGGTAGGCCAGATTGTTGGCAGCTGGCAGGTATTCGGAATCTATTGCTAACACTCTTTGATAACAGGATATGGCCTGGTCATCATCATGGATGTCCCGATAGCATCCGGCGAGATTGTACCAACTGTCGGTATGGCCCGGGGCGGCCTCCAGCACCTGTTGATAGGTGGTGATCGCTGCCTGATAATCTCCGGTCTTTTTCTGGCAGAGCGCCAGGTTAAAGAGGGTGTCGCTGTCTCCGGGCCTGCAGGTCGATGCCAGGGAAAACGCCTGCAATGCCTGGGTGAAATCCTGCAGATCGTAGTAAACCAGACCGATATTGTAGTGCAGCAGCGAAG
Source organism: Desulfobulbales bacterium (assembly GCA_038205495.1). Lineage (GTDB taxonomy): Bacteria > Desulfobacterota > Desulfobulbia > Desulfobulbales > Desulfobulbaceae > Desulfobulbus. The sequence continues at coordinate 3,633 of JBBRBT010000004.1, read as the reverse complement.
AGTCAGGCAGATAGCTGAGCATTGCCAGGTATTGCTCCCGAGCCTCTTCCAGGCGACCCTCGGTTTGCGCGCGGCAGGCCTCGGTGAAGGAAAGGTGAAGCTCATCTGCGGAAAGATGCTGCGGGGTGCTGGGCATGGGGGTTCGGGTTCCTGGTGCAAGAATTTTGAGACGGCATGCATGGGCCGCCTGCTCTATGGGCTCAATTTACCAGGATAGCCTCCCCGGAAAAAAGTGCGTCTGTCCTTATATACCGCTTGTTGGCGCGCAATGCGAATCATGATGCGGACTTTCCTTCCTCCCCAGGTGCAGAGCTCCTGAGCAGGAAAGACCTGTCAGCTTGAGTGTGTCGCGGTCTGCACGCATTGAAAGCACTGGATTCCGGCCTGTGCCGGAAAGACGATAATCAGTAATTCCAGACTTTTGTTTTGTCATATTGAGTGCAGCGAGCAATCTCTGGGAGAACTGAGAGATTACTAGTCACTGTGCTCCTCGAAAGGACAGAAATCGATTTTTTGCACGACCCTCAAGAGCAGGGCCATGGAAATGTTGGGCCAGGCAGTGGATTGTTTCAGGACGAATGCGGCGCTGGCCTCAATCACGGTGAATCGCTCTCGCTTGTAAGCAATGTTTTTATAGCGAGGATGTCTTAAAAAAAACGGGAGGTGTTACATGAAAAGAATGTTTTGGGCCACAACCTGCATGCTGCTTGTGCTCAGTCTGCTTGGCGGTTGTGACAGCAGGGCCCAGGAAAAAACAGCCAGCGCCGGGGGCAAAATGATTGAGCCGGCAATGCTCATCACCAAAGAAGATGCGAAGGCCTTGACCGGGGTCACTTTTGGTGACTGCACTGTCAATGAAGAACCTGTGGTGGGTTTGAAGTTGTGTGTGTATGAAAAGGAGGGGGCGTTACTCCAGATTGGGCTTACGCAATTGGCCTTCATGGACAAAAAAGGGAATAATACACCGGAATCTTTGTACAAGACAACAAAGAGTGCGTTCAAGGATGCCGTTACGGTTGCCGGCGTGGGGGATGATAACTTCCTGGCCCCCCCGGGACTTCATATTCTCAAGGGCAGCTATTATATGACGGTGTCGATGGGGCTGATGTCAAAAGACACCGCCAAGCTCAAAGCCGCCGGTATGAAGGCGGTTGAAAACCTGAGCAAGTATGCTGCGCAATGAAAGAGGTGCAAGCTCTTTGCTGACCACCCTTTGGCTTCAACCTAACGCTCGGTTACGCCAGGCCCCGTCTGCTGCTTTTCTGGGCTGAAAGGACCTGAAGAGGGGGGCGCGACCTGCCCCCCTCTTTGTAAATTTTTGTCGATCTCATCTGTTCCGTCAATTTTAGCCCACTTTATTCTGGCCTGACAAACACTGTGCGGAAGCCGTTTCGTTTCCGCCGGGTTACTGCCCCCGCTTGAAACTCTCAAGCTCCCAGGCTTCCAAACCTGGGTTTTTGAGGTCGTTGTAATGCCTTTTGATCCACCGCCCCACTTCTGGCGAATACCAGTACGTATCATCGACGCGGCTCGAGTAATTGCTGCCGTGGCGGCCTCTGCCCTCATAGGGCAGTTCGACTTCGACCTTAAGCGTATTAAAGGTACCTGCTTTCACCACAACCTTTTCCGGGGTGATCGACTTGACCCTAGGCTGCAAAGTGAAGTTAACCGTAGGGTCGTTTTTGCTTTTCCTCGTGAACTCAGCGCCTGAGTACAACTTCCCAGCTTCAAGGGGAAATCGGAATATCTCTCGGCTCGGAGCATAGAGTGACGAGCCATCTTCCATGACATTGCCGTTCGGATCATTTTTCTCGGTCCAAGTTCCTTTCGAGGAACTTTGTACTTCGACCTCGTATCCTCCACCGGGTTGTATAGTGATGACCTTATACGTGGCGGTACTTGTATTTGTCCCGACAGACTTGATGTAGGTCCATGTATCACCGACCTTGATGACCGGACGGTCTGCTTTCGTCGGTAGGTCTGCCGCAGAGGCGGACGGAATCAAGGTCATGAAGAAGAGAGCAAGCAACGGTAGAATGTTCCATGTTTTCATAAAAACCTCCTTAGGATGATATGGTGGGATGAAAGACCCCCTCGATGGGCTAAATTCCATAGAAAAACAGATGTATCAGTAACTCCTACCATATCGGCCGCATATTGCCAATTGGTGGAATCACCTAACCCCGTCGATTAAAAATAGTAAACAGGCTGTCGCGAAATATGAACCGACGCCCATGGAACGTGAAGCCGCGAGAGCAACAGTGGTCGCGATGGAAAGGAAGCCACCGGCCCCGAGAGTCAAAGTGATTGATTTAACGGGAGGCGGCCTTCGAGTCGAGCTGGATCACCCTTCCCGCGCAATCGGAGCGATCATGCTTTCCCCTTCCCTTGGCACCGCATCAACCTGCTTTTCCAACTCCATTTTAAACCATCTGATCAACGCTACATCAGTAGGTGGAAAACTGGACCAAGAAGCAATCAACTTTTCGTTAGCGTTTATTGATGGAATCGAGCCAAAGGATGAGCTTGAAACAATGCTCGCGGCCCAAATGGCGGCAATCCATCTGGCAACCATTCTCCAAGCTCGAAGGCTTAACAATTCGGAAACGATACCCCAGCAAGACAGCAATGAACGAGCATTGAACAAATTGGCACGGACCTTCACTACGCAGATGGACGCATTGAAGCGATACCGTACCGGGGGCGAGCAAAAAGTTACCGTCCACCATGTCACCGTCAACGAGGGCGGGCAAGCGATTGTGGGGTCTGTGGAGCGATCCGTAGACCGGGGGGAGGGGTAAATATGAAAACGAACAATTACCCCATACCAAGGGTGCACTGTGGTGCAAAAACGCGCAAAGGTGGGTGCTGCAGGCAACCTGGCATGAAGAACGGACGCTGTAGGCTCCACGGTGGCAAGAGCTTATCGGGCAAGGAGCATGGCCGTTATAGATATTGACAATTCACCAAGGAGGCGCTGGAAGAAAAACGGCAACTTGCAGCACTTCTACGGGAAGCAAGAGACGGAACAAAGCGTTTTGATGAAAGGCGCATCACTGGAGCCATCGACGGATGTACAACCATCCGGGGACACTTGACCATCGCAAAAATTATATTGCAGGCAAAGAATAACGTGATTTAACGAAGGATCATTCACCCTGACGCGAACGTTGAAACAGCCGTAGTGGTGTCTGCGGAAAACACAGGCCCTTGATTGGTTGCCAGTGGTGGCAGCGAATTCCCTGGTTGGCTTTGACTGGCTGGGGCTTTTAATTTCAACAGTTAGATATATTGAATACTCATTATCTCCTCCCTACAAGTGTCCACGGTAAACGCGATACGCTTTTCACGCAACATGGTCAACCATATGCTGGATAAATTTAATATCCTGAGCCTCTTGCAAAAGTCTCGGCGGGGTTTGCCCCGGAGCGTTCTGCAATCGGCCTGATTAAATTGATTAACATCATGAAATGATTGAGCTTCATATGTTTTTCCTGGTAGTATTTGTTTACAAGACAATACAACAGGAGAACCAATATGAAGCTCAAAGAGAAGATATCATGGTTGATGGGAAGACTTCAGCGGAGTTTGTTCCCAATTTTGGAAGAATGCTGCTTTTCCCCCCTGACTGAA
>JBBRBT010000003.1:0-133735 GCA_038205495.1 Desulfobulbales bacterium | reverse complement strand
AACCACGATCGGCCGGCCGACAAGCGATTCGTCGATACGATCGACCTGCACCCGGTCGATCGCCATGATCGGCAGATGGAACAACAGATCGATGGCGCGATGCAGTTTCAGCCGCGCCAATTGCCGCACCAGCGCCGCCCCAACCCCTTTCAGGGCGGCGGTTTCGGCGAACAGCGGGTTGAGGATGGCGGGCCGCATGGTTATGACAGTCATAGCCGCCGCGCGCCCGCTTTGAAACGGGTGCGTGGCCAAACCTTTTGGGCTTCTCCACCTGCACCTTTGAACAGGCCTGCTCAATCGAAGGTCCCCGGGTCCAAGTGCGTCCGCTCGGAGTGGAGCAGAGCAACAGTTCGGTGGTGCTGGACGAACATGCTATTTTAAAGCTCTACCGACGGGTAGAAGAAGGAAGCAATCCGGATTTCGCCATCAGTCTACAGCTGACGGAACACACTGATTTCACCTCCCTGCCCCCTGTTGCCGGCGGTATTATGCTTAACCGCGAAGGCCGAAGCACCGCAGTGGCCATGCTCCAGCCCTTCCTCGCCGGTGACGGCGACGGCTGGACCTACGCCTTGCAATCGGCTCAGGAATTCCTCGGACGAACCCTGGATCTGCCCGAAGAGCAATTCCGTCCCTTTGCGGGAATGCCCTTACTGGCCGCTGCCGCTGCCTATACTCAAAGCAACGGCCCAAACGCGGAGCTTTTCGGGGACGGGCTTACGGTTTTTGAAAACCTGGGAACAAGGACCGCCGAATTTCATGTGGCCCTGGCCAGCTCAACTCGACAACCAGCCTTCAAGCCGGAAGCGGTGGACGAAGCCTATCTCCTCAGGCTTGCCGATGTCTTCTCGCGCCAGGCCCATCAGGCCCTGGAACATTTGAATGCACACCTCCGCGACCTCCCCGTTGACGTCCAGGACAGAATTAACCTCATCCTTGCCGAAGGCACCCGGCTTACCCGCCGATTTCACCAACTGGCGGCAATGAAGAGCCGGGCGACCCGAATTCGCTGCCATGGCGACTACCACCTGGGTCAGGTGTTGCGGCGCGGAACGGACTGGATTCTTCTTGATTTTGAGGGCGAACCACTGCGCCCCTTGAGCGAACGGCAGGAAAAACATTCCCCCTTAAAGGACGTGGCTGGAATGATCCGCTCCCTCGCTTATGCCGCCATGCACGTCCTGTATTCCCGGCAAGAAACGTCTGGCGAAGAACGGGCTTGTTGGGCCATCCGCCTGCACGCCTGGGAGGAATGGGCACAGGCGGCCTTCCTCCATGGATATCTGGCTCGCGCTGCCGGGGCGTCCTTCCTCCCGGTCAGAGAAAAACACCTGGAGCTGTTGCTCACTTCTTTTCTGCTCAACAAAGCCTTCTATGAAACCGAGTACGAGCTGAACAATCGCCCCGGCTGGCTGCGCATTCCCCTGGAGGGTATCCTGACGCTGGTGACAGGGGAAAGGAATGAGGAAACTGCATGAGCGCCACTGTTTTCCTCTCCGCCGATGACCTCCATCTGCTCAACGAAGGTCGTCACTATCGGGCTTGGGAAAAACTCGGCGCCCACAGGGGGGAAGAGCAGGGGCGACTAGGAACTTGGTTTGCAGTCTGGGCACCCGGTGCGGCAATGGTGTCCGTGGTCGGAGATTGGAATGACTGGCAGGAAGGGGCGGCACCGCTTGAGAACCAATTAGGGAGCGGTTTCTGGGTGGGATTTGTTCCCGGTGTCGGCCAAGGACAATGCTACAAGTATGCCCTCACCTCCCACTACGATGACTACCGGGTCCAGAAGGCAGACCCCTTCGGCTTTGCCGCCGAGATCACTCCGCAGACCGCCTCCCGGATCTGGGATCTCGATACGTATCGCTGGAACGACGCTCAGTGGATGGAGGACCGAAAGGGAAATAACAGCCTGGGCCGTCCCATTTCCATCTACGAAATCCATCTGGGTTCGTGGATGCGCGGAGCGGACAATCAATGGCTCACTTATCGGCAACTGGCTGAAAAGCTGACGACCTATGTCGTTGCCCTGGGCTTCACCCACGTGGAGTTTCTCCCCGTGACTGAACACCCCTTTGACGGTTCTTGGGGCTATCAGCCGGTGGGCTACTTTGCCCCCACCAGCCGTTTCGGCACCCCCGACGATTTTAGGTATCTGATCGACACGCTCCATAACCATGGAATTGCTGTGCTGCTCGACTGGGTACCGGCTCATTTTCCCCGCGATGAGCATGGTATCGGGTTCTTTGACGGCACCCATCTGTACGAACATGCCGATCCCCGGCAGGGACGCCACCAGGACTGGGACACCTCCATCTTCAACTTTGGCCGACCGCAGGTGGTCAATTTTCTCCTGGCCAGTGCCCTCTTCTGGCTGGAGGTCTACCATATTGACGGGCTCCGTATGGATGCGGTGGCCAGCATGCTCTACCTCGATTATTCGCGGGCCGAGGGGGAATGGATTGCCAACATCCACGGCGGCAGGGAGAACCTGGAAGCCATCGCCTTTATCAAACGCTGCAACGAACTCGTAGGCCTGCAACACCCGGATGTCCTCATGGTTGCAGAGGAATCCACGGCCTGGCCCCTGGTTTCCCGACCTCTCCACCTGGGCGGGCTGGGCTTCGACCTCAAGTGGAACATGGGCTGGATGCACGACATGCTTCGCTATATGTCCCACGAGCCCAGCCAACGCAAGAACCATCATGGCCAGCTCTGCTTCAGCCTGGAGTATGCCTTTCAAGAAAACTACCTGCTGTCGCTCTCCCATGACGAGGTCGTGCATGGCAAGGGTTCACTGCTGCACCAGATGCCTGGCGATCGCTGGCAGCGCTTTGCCAATCTTCGCCTGCTCTTGGGATTCATGTTCGTTCATCCCGGCAAAAAGCTCCTGTTCATGGGGGATGAATTCGGCCAGGAGGCCGAGTGGAATCACGACGGCCAATTAGAGTGGCAGCTCCTCGAAAACAAAGACCATCTGGGCCTGCAGCGCTGGGTGCGGGATCTCAACACCACCATGCGGGCTGAACCGGCCTTGTACGAACTGGATTTCGATGCCGCCGGATTCTCCTGGATCGATGCTAACGATGCCGGGCAGAGCGTCATCTCGTTTCTCCGCTGCGGCCACAACCAGGACGAGACAGTGGCGTGCGTCTGCAATTTCACTTCTGTCCCCCGCCACGACTACCTTTTAGGTGTACCGGCCAGCGGTTTTTGGGAAGAGATTGCCAACAGCGACGCCGCTCTCTATGGCGGTTCCGGCCAGGGTAATTTCGGAGGCGTCGAAGCGAATGCCGTACCAACTTGCGGCCAGAATTACTCTTTACGCGTAACCCTACCGCCCTTGGCGATGGTGGCCTTCCGAAGAAAATTGCTCCCTCCTTTGGGGGAATCCCCTTCCGGACAACCTGAGAAGGTTGTGATAGATGTACCGGCGAGCGCCCCGCCCCCTGCAATCGAAGAGGCACTCCAGGTGCTCGGTATCCGTCGGCTCCTCCTGGGTATTCATGATCCGGCTTTTCCGAGCACCAAGGAGGAGGATATCGGCCGGGGTTCTCCGTATACAAAGGGGGGGCGAGAATTTCTCGATTTTGTTCGCTCCCTAGGGTTCAACGGGGTCCAGTTGGGTCCGCAGGGCATGACATCCCTAACCAATGCCTCGCCTTATGACAGCTCCCTGTTTTCGCGCAATCACTTGTCGCTGGCGCTGCTGCCGTTGACGACGGAGGCATGGGGCTCCTTGCTCCAAGAAGAAACGCTGGCAGAGTTGACAGCAGTGAGACCGAAGGGAGAGGCTTCCCGCACTGACCCTGCCTATGCTTGGCAGGTACAGACCCGTATCCTTGAAGAGGTATGGACACAGTTCAAGACAAAACGCGGCCAAGGAGCGTTAACCGAGCTGGCCGGAGAATTTGCGCGCTTTCGGCAGGACAATGAGGAATGGCTAGTGCGGGACGGCCTCTACGAGACCCTCTGCCGCTGTTATGGAGGCCACAGCTGGCGGAACTGGGAGGGTGACCACGCCCTACTGGACCGACACCTTTGGCATTCAAACGGGGAATCTAATGAAAACACCAAAAAACGACGCCGGTATCTCTTGGCTCAGTATGGTGAGGCCATTGCCTCCTATGCCTTCATTCAATTTTTACTAGACCGGCAACATCGTGATTTACGCAAGTATACACATCATTTGGGCATGGAACTTTTCGGCGACCTCCAGATAGGTTTCTCCGATCGTGATGCCTGGGTTGCCCAGTCCTTTTTGCTGCCTGGTTATGTGATGGGAGCCCCTCCCAGTCGCACGAATCCCGACGGGCAGCCCTGGAACTATCCATTGCTTGATCCGAACCGCTATTTCTCGAAATCCACCGGTCAGCCCGGCCCGGCATTCCTTTTTTTGCAGCAACGACTCTATAAAATGCTGCACGAATTCGACGGCCTGCGCATCGATCATCCCCATGGCCTCATCTGCCCATGGGTCTACCGGGCCGACCAAGCCGACTCCTTAGCGGCTGTGCAGGCAGGAGCGCGGCTTTTTGCGTCCCCTGACCTCCCTGACCATCCCGAATTGGCCCGCTTCACCATTCCCCGACCGGAGCAGATCAATCGGGATCGCCCCCGATATGACGACACCTGGGTATATGACCTCGATACAGAGCAGGTTCGCCGCTATGGCTGCCTGTTTGCTGTCATCATGCAGGCAGCCCGGGACAACAATCGTGACACCCATGCTATCGCCTGCGAAATTCTTTCCACCCAGCCCTACCCTATCAAGAGAGTGTTGGAACAGTATGGACTTGGTCGTTTTCGGGTTACCCAGAAGGCGGATCTGAACAATCCGGCAGATGTCTACCGCAGCGAAAACGCCCGTCCGGAAGACTGGATTATGCTGGGCAACCACGACACCCCGCCAATCTGGATGTTGGCCGAACAATGGCAGGCCTCGAGTGCTGCCCGACAACAGGCCGAATACCTGGCCTGGCGCCTGCTGCCGGAAGAAGTCAGTCGCAGATCGTGGATCGATCGGGTCGCAACCGATCCGGGTGAGCTCGTCCAGGCCAAGGTTGCGGACCTCTTTGCGGGGCTGGCCAGCAATGTCATGATTTTTTTCACCGATTTGTTGGGAGTAAAAGATTTGTACAATCGTCCCGGCATTATCAGTGAAGACAACTGGTCGCTGAGGATATCGGGCGACGTTGCTCTGGAGTACCGGCAGCGACTCATCTGCAACCGGGCGATCAATATCCCCAAGGCCTTGGCCATGGCCATTCGATCTCGAGGCAGAAATGTTGTCGACACTAATACGGCCCTGCTGAAACAATTGGACCGGCTCGCTGAGAATCCAACTGCAGCAAACCCCTCTTGAAAGAGGGCCTCTGGGAGTGCGTCATGGCCTGACAAGCAATCCACGGACTCAACTCGACAAGGAATCGTTATGTCGAACCGGGCAGTATATTGCCTCTGCTACTGAAGACGTGTACGCCAGATAAATTTCACAACCCAAATTATCACGTAACTAATGAATAAATCAATAAAAAAAAACACTCTGCTCATCTGCCTCCTGGGATTTCTCCTTGTAACTTGTTTCATCTTTCCTTTGCCGCCACAAACCCTGGCAGCGGAAATCCCACCTCCAATCGAGCAGGGCCAAAGCGTGCTGGATCAACTCAAGGAACTGCCATCGCAAACGACGACTCCAATAACAACAGAACAAATCGACAGGGCGGGAGAAAAATTAGGTAATCGCATCGGAGCAATGGGGGGAAAGGTGTCACCCTTTCTTGGGAACTGGATCGACACAGATCTTTTTTGGGGAATCACCTGGTTTAAACTGGGGTTCTGTGCGCTTATCCTCCTGTTTGTCCTTATCCTTGAGCGCATTTCCCATCATTTCTTTCAGCACAGACTGCGACAAGAAAAGGACGTTGTTACCTCCGTCAACTGGCTTTTCATTTTTCTTCGCGGTATCTCAAAACCTTTATCGCTGTTCATCTGGGTATACGGAACCTATGCCGCCTTATCTCCCTTGTTTTCTCATCTTCAGCAGCCAGGTCTGGCACAATTCCTCCACCGGACAATCAAATGGAGCACCGATATAGGTGGCTCCATTATCGCTTTGTGGTTTCTGTATCGACTGCTGCTTCTTGTCGATTTCCAGATCAATCGATGGGCCGCATCGAGACCGCACTTTATCGGCCATATCGTTCTTTCCCTTTCAAAACATCTTCGAAACCCTACGAAGATGTTACTGTTTCTTCTGTTCTTTCGATTGACTGTTCCTTTGCTCGATCTTACGGAAAATGTGCAAGGCCTCACCGGCCAGGTTTTCGGCCTGCTTTTTATCATAGCCTTGGCCTGGCTCACGATCCAGGGGATGTACGTTCTCGAAGAAATGGTGCTCGGTTATTACAAAATGGATGTGCCCGACAATCTGAGTGCACGAAAAATGCATACGCAAGTCCGCTTCATTAAACGGCTTATCATTACCGTGGTCGTTATTATCGCCGGTGCCTCCATGCTCATGATGTTCGACAAGGTCCGCCAACTTGGCACCAGCATCCTGGCGTCCGCCGGTATTGTCGGCATCGTGGTCGGCCTTGCAGCGCAACGTTCCATCGCAAATATTCTTGTTGGAATGCAGATCGCCCTCACGCAGCCTATTCGCTTGGATGATGTCGTCATCATTGAGAATGAATGGGGCCGAATTGAAGAAATCACCATAACGTATGTCGTAGTGAAACTCTGGGACTCGAGAAGACTCATCGTTCCCTCCACCTATTTTACAGAAAAAACGTTTCAAAATTGGACACGTGTCTCATCGGACCTGCTCGGCACCGTTTTTCTCTATCTGGATTACACGGTGCCGGTTGAAGCAATCCGCCAGGAGTTGAAAAAAATACTGCAAGCCTCCACATTGTGGAACGGCAAGGTCGGCCAGGTTCAGGTAACAAACACTTCGGCGCAGGCCATGGAGCTCCGTCTGCTTCTCAGTGCCGACGATGCCTCATTGTCTTGGGATTTACGCTGCGAAGTCAGAGAAAAGATGATCGCATTTGTGCAATTACACTTTCCGGAGAGTTTGCCGAAAATCCGTGGGAAATTAGAACAGCGAAAAGACAATCAGAGGCGAGGAAATGAAAGCAGTACATTGAGCTGACCCCTGCCGCTTCGAAATGCCAATGGCCGCGTTTCACGAGGCCAATCGAGCACGATTCGAAAACTGGCAGTATAACCATGTTCATCACTTCCACCCATGGACAGTAGTCATACTGCAAAGATGATCTAATCTAAGAGGAAGCATCCATTCTTCAGATTTCACGTGCGGGATACATTTATGAACGAGTCTATTGCCGAAAAACTCGAGAGCAACAATTTGCAGCGGTTCCGTGACGATTTCCGGCGCGCTTTACTTACGCATCGGAAAAGCAGGTTCAACCTCTTCTTTCGCCTGCAATTCCCTCGGGTGGAAACCGTTCCTTTCGAGGGGTTGATGACCTTTGAACAATCAGACTTCAGGCACTGGCTGACCCAACCCCTTTGGGATGAGGTCAGCGAGCACGGCGTCTATCGTGACTTGATCGCTAAACAGGAAAAACTCATCCAACTGGCGCAAGAAATCTTGGAGAGCACCTCACAAAACGTTCTGCAACCGGAGCAGTTTGCCAATCTTTTGCGTACGATGCACGAATTCGACCGGATCGCAGATCGGCTCGATTCTGGAATCACCACCTCACTGACGGATATAGACGAGTTGACAGGCTTGCTCAACCGCACGGCCATGCTGCGGGATCTCGACCGGGAACAAGCGCAAGCACGACGCACTGGTCGACCCTTCACCGTTGCCATGGTCGATGCTGACCATTTCAAGAAAGTGAACGACGAATACGGGCACGGCTTTGGCGATGTCGTGCTTGAGACCCTTGCGGAGCGTTTTGTTGAGAGCCTTCGCCCTCGTGACCAGGTGTATCGCTTCGGCGGAGAGGAGTTTCTGGTCCTGCTGCCGGACACGCCGCTTGCCAAGGCGAGGCCGGTGCTGGAACGCCTGCGCCTGCGGGCCTGCGAACGCGAAATCAGCGACGGCAAGACCGCCGTCAATCAATCTGTTTCGGTGGGTGCGGCCGAGGTAGCCAGCGACGAGCAGCCAAGTGCCGCCATCGAGCGTGCAGACTATGCAATGTATCGTGCCAAGAAAGCGGGGCGCAATAGGCTTGAATTGGATCAGTGAATACTATGGAGTGATGGAAGATCGAAATATGGCGAGTCTCCCTTCAGCCATACTAATCATACATAACCATACGACATTTCATCTATTGTCTTAGCCTGAGAGATAGTGCAAGAATATTATACCCTGAAGTTGGCTGTGTTACACAACAACCTCTTTAGTGCCCAAAGATTGTTCGAATTATTCCACCATGGAGCCCATTGATGCCCCCCCAATCATTGCCCCAGGCCTTTGGCCGCAATTTTCTCGGCAACGCCCCGCTTTGGTATAAGTGCTGCCTTTTTTTCTTCCTCATCGCCAATCCATTCCTCTTTAAACTCTTCGGCCCCTTCGTCGCCGGGTGGATTCTGATCGGCGAGTTCATCTTCACCCTGGCCATGGCCCTGAAGTGTCACCCCTTGCCGGCCGGGGGGCTCCTGGCCATCGAGTCGGTATTCATAGGCATGACCAGTCCGAAAACTCTCTCCCAAGAAATTCTTGCCAATTTCGAGGTTATCCTGCTGTTGATTTTTATGGTGGCGGGTATCTACTTCATGAAGGACTTTCTCCGCTTCACCTTCACCCGCATCATTGTCCGGGTGGGATCGAAAATCAAAATTTCCTTGCTGTTCTGCTTTGCTGGCGCTTTTCTTTCCGCTTTTCTCGACGCCCTGACCGTGACTGCGGTGATCATCGCCGTCGCCTACGGCTTCTATGACATCTATCATCGCCATGTATCCAGCAATGCTGAGGATATGGCCTATGATCTTGCCAGCGACCTCGCCCTTACAGAGGTGCATCAGGAAGAATTGAAGCAATTCCGTGGATTTCTCAGGAATTTGATGATGCACGGGGCGGTCGGCACGGCCCTGGGAGGAGTCTGCACCTTGGTGGGCGAGCCGCAGAACCTGTTGATCGGCGGGGTCATGGGCTGGCACTTCACAGACTTTTTCATGAAGGTCGCGCCGGTTACCCTGCCGGTACTGGTCGTCGGACTCGCCACCTGCTACTATGTGGAGAAACGGCGCTGGTTCAGTTACGGCTTTGAAATGCCCGGCAATATTCGTTCGCATCTCCTGGAGACTGCAATGCTGATGGAAGAAAAACGAGGGGCCGTCGGCAAGGCCAAACTGGTCATCCAGGCTCTGGCCGGTATCTGGCTGATCATCGCCCTGGCCTTCCATCTGGCGGCGGTGGGTATCATCGGCCTGTCGGTCATTATCTTGCTTACTGCCTTTAATGGGGTGATCGAGGAGCATCATTTGGGGCGGGCTTTTGAAGAGGCTCTGCCGTTCACCGCCTTGCTTGTGGTCTTTTTCACCATTGTCGCTGTCATACACGATCAACACCTTTTTACTCCAGTGATCAGCTACGTCCTCAATCTCAAGGGGCATACCCAGCTGGCTGCCTACTACATTGCCAACGGTCTGCTCTCCGCCATCTCCGACAATGTATTTGTCGCCACAGTCTATATTTCCGAGACCAAGATCCATTTTGTCGAGATGATGGGGGCGATCCCGGACATTGGCATGACCGGTCAGCAACTGATGGATAAACTGACCAATGCGAGCCTTTCCCGGAGCGAGGTTCTGGCCGCCCTGCCGCCGACGGCTGCGGAACAGGCAGGTGCGCTCATTAATCACCTCGACAAGTTGGCGGTCGCCGTCAATACGGGTACCAACATTCCCAGTGTCGCCACCCCCAACGGTCAGGCGGCCTTCCTCTTCCTTTTGACCTCGGTCGTAGCACCCGTCATCCGTCTTTCCTACGGCCGTATGGTCTACCTGGCACTGCCCTATACAATCACCCTGTCCCTCACCGGTTTGGCGGCAACCTACCTCTTTCTCTAATTGGCCCGTCCTGATACGATGTCCAGCGAACACTGAACGCTGCACAAAAACAACTTGCCAAAACTTCGTACAGAGCCTCAATGTTTGAACAAGCTAATAAATTGTCTTTTTTAATAACTACATCCGTCACATTGCCGGAGCGAATATGTTTACCAAACTGAAACCATTTTTACCCGGCGAGAAATCCAAAATGTTGATGATAGCCGCTTTGATCGGCATCATGTCGGGGCTGGCCATCATCGTCTTTCGTGAAACCGTGGACCTGGTTCACGAAATTATTTTTGTCAGGGGATATGATGCCTTGCAAATCGCCCAGGGGGGATGGCGCCGGATACTGCTGCCGCTGCTGCCGATGGCGGGTGTCACCTTGCTTATCCCCCTGTCGCTGGCATTTCCCGGCAAGGTGAACGGCTATGGATTCACCGGTTTTTTGCGGCGAGTTAATCTGGAAAACGGGGTGATCCGGGCCCGCAATATCTTCATCAAGCTAATCGCTACCGCCTTGACCATCGGTTCCGGTAACTCAGCCGGCGTCGAAGGGCCTATCGCCCAGATCGGCGGGGCCTTAGGATCTCAGGTCGGGCAGCGATTCAGGGTCTCGGGCAATCGGATGAAGGTGTATATCGCCGCAGGTTGCGCCGGTGGAATTGCCGGGATCTTCAACGCACCGCTGGCCGGGATGTTTTTTGCTTCAGAAATTGTCCTGCTGGGCACCTACGAAATTTCCTCTTTTTCCGCTCTGGTCATAGCCTCAGCACTCTCCACCGTGGTCTCTCGCGCCTATTACGGTACAATTCCGGCATTTCCCATTCCAGATTACACCATCGTCAATGCCTTTGTCGAACTGCCCCTTTACACGGTCATGGCCGTTATTGTCGGCGTGACCGCAGTACTGCACATCAGGTTTTTCTACGCGGCACGTGACTGGTTTCGACGGCTGCCACTCCATCCTCAGTTGAAACCTCTCCTTGGAGCACTGCTGGTCGGCTGTATTGGTATTTTTTTCCCGCAGGTCATGGGCAATGGTTATGACTACATGGCTAAATCTTTGGCCGGTGATACATGGGTGTGGCGGATGATGGTACTGGTTTTTCTGAAATCCTTGGCCACCGCCATTACCTTGGGCTCCGGTGGTGCAGGCGGTGTTTTTGCCCCTGCCTTATTTATCGGGGCGGTGATTGGCGGTGCTTACGGCGGCATTGTCCATTATTTTCTTCCTGAATACACCGCAACCGCTGGAGCCTACGCCACAGTCGGCATCGGCGCTTTTCTTGCTGCTTCTACTCACGCACCCTTGACCGCTATCTTTCTTCTTTTCGAGATGACCGGTAATTACATGATTATTATCCCGGTTATGCTGACTGCGGTCCTCGGCACGATGACCGCCTCCTGGCTCTACGACGATTCCATTGATACTGTTGATTTTACCCGTGAGGGCATCGATATTCACGAGGGACGGGAGGTGGCGATTATGAAATCAATTAAGGTCGGGATGGCAATCACCGAGGATGTCGATTTCATTAGTGAAAATGCCAATATCAATCACTTGCTTGAATTGTTCCGTTTTGCCCGCAACAGTTTTTATTTTCCAGTGGTCAATTACAAAGGGCTGATGGTAGGGGTTGTTTCCATGCAGGATGTCAAAACCATCCTTCACAGTGAGGAGGAACGGGTTTGTCATCTGGTGGGTTCCATCTGTGCCCGCGATGTTATTGCCCTCACACCGGATACCAACATTTATGAGGCGATGAAGCTCTTTGATATCAAGGGGATCGATGAAATCCCGGTGGTGGAGAGTCTTGAGGAACCATGGGTCCTAGGGATGCTCAAACGCCAGGATGTGATCGCCGCCTACAACCATGAGATGCTCAACCGCGGCATCAATGAACGAGCTGACACTATACGTATGATTTGTTCAACGAACTGAATAGAGGTGTTTTTCCGATCCTGATGCACGGATAATCTGTAGCAGATGCATCCCTCCCGAATTGTTGATGCGGGCGTCCACAGCACCATCCTCCCAAAGCAGGCGGCCTATATGCAAATCCTTGGTTGCTAGATCGAAACGAGGCCTCTCCAGATTCATTTTTTCAATTGGAGAAAGGCCTTCTCCGTATCCACCAGCTTGAGTGACGTCTCCGCTGAGGAGACGCGCACCCTTCGAGTGTCATTTGCGGTGAGGCATTATCGGGGTTTAGGCGATATTCGGTGGTGACATTGATTTGGCCAGCGGGTTGCTCCAGGTTGGTGCAATTCCTGGAAAATTGCCACAGGCTTGATATCCAAATGGCGTTGAGATTGAGTTTGCCCTTTGAGTGAAGCGGGGAAAGAGTGCATTCCCCTCCCCTGGGATGGATTCCCTCGCTTCTGTCGTGGCTGTCAGATGATTGGTTCCGTTCTAATCCTTGATGATTGCCAGGACCTTCAGTACCTATATTGCAATGTAGGACACCAATTATTTGCAAATTGGATTATTCCGTTTAACGTGGCTATTTATCCGGTTAGCATTTCATCTGATTCGGGCCACCTGTTTTTACTGGCTAGATCTATGCAGGTTAGCCATGACCAGCATGAAAGGTCATGCCATGTCGTGTTCCCAGCGGCCAGTTGTCTTGATTCGTTGTCCGTCGCGCTTCTAGGTTGTCAATGAACGGCGCGAATAAACGATGAGCATAAGAATAAGAAGGGTCACAAACCACACCAAGACGTAAACGACAGAAGCTCGGCGTGCTTTCTCCTTTTCCAGCCAGGTACGGGGACGGATGCCTTTGATGAGAAAGACAACCTTGCTGGCTAAGTTGACACAGACTATGTTGACAGAAAGAAGTAGCCCCGCATTAATGGCAAAGTCAATGTTTCCAAGCCCTAACATAAGTCCCATTGTTGCTGCCGGGGGAAGCAATGCCACTGCGACCATTACCCCTACCAGGACGCTTGACAAGCCAGTTGTCAGAGAAAGCGCTGCTGCGGCTCCCGAGGCCAGAGCCAAGGCAGCAGCATCAAAGCTTACTTCGGTACGCAACATGAGTTCATGGTTTGTCGGATCAAATGGCCAAACCAATCCCAGGCCAACAGGTATGGCCACAGCCAACAGAATGCCAGCCAGAAGAGTTTTTGCAGATCTCAGCATTAAGGGTATGTCACCCAGTGCTGTCCCGAGACTTAGGGCAAGATTAGGCCCGAGCAATGGCGCAATCACCATTGCACCGATAACGACGGCGATATTGTTCTTAATGAGACCTATCGACGCAACCACCGTTGATAATATGACTAGCACGGCAAAATTGACATCAAGCCGCACCCCTCTTACAACTTCATTGTACAGATCTTCTCGTGCGGCAGTCGCCGAATCTTCTTTGTCGCGTTCTTCCTCTTCTAGTTTAGGCAATGAAGTATCCACTGACAAAACTACGATATGGGCCGTTGGTTGTGCCCCTAAAATATTTTGTAATGTATCCAGTACAGCTTGGAGTTTATCATCAGTAACCAACATTCGAGTCTGTTGCATCCCATCTTTACCCGTAGAGACAAGCCGGAAATCCTGCACTTTATGCTTCTTCGCTATTGCTAGAATAATTTCAGAACTGCCTGTTTCGGCGATTATCTCAACGTATTTCATTAGTTTTTAACTTTGTATGGAATCGGTGAAAATATATTTGTATGATACAATTCCGACCGCAAGCCGGGTTGAGCCCTATCGGCGGAATAAGGGCCGCCGGTCGAGGGCTTTTCCCCCCCCTTAAGAATGCGGCTATTTTCGCAATTCCAGCATTCTGTAAATTGCCCCTCGATAATTTGTTACATGAATCACATTTCCCAATAGGCATATCTTTTTCTGAAAGGGATTCGTCGACAATGAGTTTCGCTTCCGCAAAATCATCATCGCCAACGCATAATAGTGGCCCCGATTCAAGGGGGATTTTACCGATTTCTACCCAAAAGAAATTCGTTTTTAGTCCAGCATTACCTCATTCCATATACTCACTGGATATTTCTAAAAATGCTACAAGCGATATGTTTGCGGCACTGTAAACTGTCATCTTGGAAGATATCTCCTGAGTCCCCTCGGCGTGCTGCCGTTATAATGGGAGAAGAAGCAAAGCAAATGCAAAGGAGACCTTCTTCTGCGATTGCACACCGAACAACAGAAATATTACTGGGGAGTGTGCGACCTGCGTGTTATCAACAAGGTGGGCGAGATATTGATTGCTGCATCTTTTGCCAGACCTGGACGCGGTAAGTGTTGAATTCCTGGAATCCCGCGCCATTTCTATTGGGACGGGTTAATTTCTCGTTAAAATCATCGATTTTCTTTTTAAATATCCAGGCGAGGATCTTGTAGACAAAAGGATGGTTGGTGCTGACGATGCGGAGGATGTTGTCAAACAAGGGTTTGAGCAAATTCAGCGACATGTTTTGCAGCAAATCAAAGGTGGGCGCGATATTCTTGGTGATGTCCTGATCAGTGACAAGGGTGAGATGGTTCTTTTGGCACATTTCCAGATGGTTACTGAGCAAATGGCCGCCGCCAATGGGTCCTCTGTTGTTTGGATTGGTCTTTAAAACATCAGAGAGCATCATGTAGCCCGTGTCTGCTATGCATTCAGATAATTTGCTGAACAAGGCGGGGAGTCTGATGTATTGATAACTTTCGCAAAACAAGACAAGATCGTATCTTTTTTTGGGGACAAACTCTTCAAATTTACATTCATGGACAATAAGCTTCGGCTCATTTTCATGCGCTTTTTGGGTTAAGAAGGAAGACGGCGAGATGCACTCAACCTCATAGCCATTTTCAAGAAGATGTTTTGCGACCATGCCGGTGCCACAGCCCACATCGAGAATGGTTTTCACTCCGGGAGGAATCTTTGCCAGGAGATTCTTGGTGTATTCTTCCTGCGCTTTGCCAAAATTCCAGAATTCCTGCGCCAAATCCTCTGAGAAGTAGCCGTAATGGATGTACTTGGTTTTGAATAAGAAATCTAAAACGAGTGTCCCGTTCTCAAGCCCATACTCAGAACCCTTAATCTTGTTTTTCGCCATCTTTGGTGCACTCCTTGTGATTCTTTTAAATTGATATTGTCTTGTCGTGAAGAGACTGCGGCCCGGATCGAGTTGCATCCCTACCGCACAGGCTTTGTCCTGTTTGATCCCCGTGTCCTGCAGGATGAGATTCCTTCCCTTAAAGACCGTATTTCTTGCTGTAGCCGCGCGGGGTGATCATCTTGTCACGCCAGACAAAGGTCTGGGAATTGCCAATGATCACCGTGCTCTGCATGCCGATCTCTTCGTTGAGCATGGTGCCCAAGGTGGCGAGACGCACGGTCTCATGTTCGCGGGTGGCGCCGCTGACAATGCCCACCGGGGTGTCGGCTGAGCGGTGCTGGAGCATGATCTCCTGCATGCGCACAATCTGGTCGGTCCGTTTCTTGGATTTGGGATTGTAGATTACCACCACAAAATCCGCCGGGGCGACCGCCTCGATGCGGCGCTCGATCATAGCCCAGGGGGTCATCAGATCAGACAGGCTGATGGCGGCAAAATCGTGCATCAGCGGGGCGCCGAGGATGGCGGCGCAGGAGTTGAGGGCGGCAATACCGGGAATGATATCAATCGCGACCTTTGAATCCAAAGACTTGGCCAGTTCAAAAACCAGACCGGCCATGGCATAGATGCCGGGATCACCGCCGCAGACCAACACCACCCGGCGGCCTTCTTCCGCCAGTTCCAGGGCTTTGCGGCAACGGTCGATCTCCTGCATCATCGAAGACGAGATCACCTCGCTGGCCGGATTGAGGCAGTCGCGCACCAGGTCGAGATAGGTGCGGTAGCCGACCACGATCTCCGCCTGTTCCAGGGCAATTCGGGCGCGGGGGGCCATGAGATCGATGGCGCCGGGACCGAGGCCCGCCACCACCAGTGAACCGGTGTTTATCTTCGCTGCTGTCGTCATTGTGGGGTTGTTCCTTTTCCGTTGGGAGGGTTGGTGAGTACAAGGGGATCGGCGATTTCCGCCACAGCGGTGGTCACATCGGTCCATTTCATTTTGTTGACCAGTAAGGTGCTGCCTGCTCCGGCACTGAGCAGGGCCGCCGGTTCCGCCACGCCTTTGGCCCCGGTCGCCCGCTGGACCACCGGCGAGCAACTGACGCCTTCAACCTGGTTGAGTTGTTCGCTGGCAAAGAAATCAATGGTAAATCCCTGCTGCCGAGCATACTCAAGCAGACCCTGTTCATCTTTTTTAAGATCAATCGAGGCGAGGCGGGTGATGGCTCCGGGGGCCAGGTGCTGCTGCAGGCAGGTCTGCTCAACCGCCCGGGCAATGTGGGCCGCTGGGGTGTCGCGATTGCAGCCGATACCGATCACCAGCGATTTCGGGTGGAGGAGCGCACCGCCAATTGTCTCGTCGGTGCGGGCGGTAATGAGCAGATCCGCCTCTTCCCGGTCCGTTACCCTGTGCAGATCGGGCGGCAGGGGCGGCAGGGCGCAGGTGCTCCATACCTTTAAACCACCCCGATCCACCAGTCGGCCCATGGCTCTGGTGAAGGCGGCTTTGTCGGCTACAGCCAATCCCAGATCCAGACACCAGAGATCGAGCGCGGTCATTCCGAGCACATCGGAGGCGGTGGTGAGCACCGCCTGGCCGCCGATCTGCGTGGCCACTAAGTCGGCCAACTGATTGGCGCCGCCGAGATGGCCGGAAAGGAGCGAGATGGCAAATCGGCCCTGCTCATCGCAGACCACGATTGCAGGGTCCCTGTACTTGTCCTGGAGCAGCGGAGCAATGGTCCGAACGACAATGCCGGTGGCCATGATGCAGACGATCTCCCGATACTCCCGCCAGACCTGGGCAAAAACCTCGGCCAGCCGTCCCTTGCAGGCAAAAAAATCCCCCTGCAGCGATTCAGCCAGGCGTTGCCCCAGGATACAGCCGCCCCGGGTGAGCGCAAGCACCGCCCGTTTTTGTCCGGCCGGGACATCAGCGGTACTCGTGCGAAAATCCGGCATCATAGAGTTTGGAGGCGATTTGGCTGTCTTCGGCCAGGGCCGGGCCGACCACGATCATCGCGGTTTTTTTGATCTGCGAGGCCTGGATTTTTTCAGTGATGTCGGTCAGGGTGCCCCGGATGATCTGTTCATCCGGCCAACTGGCCCGCTCAACCACGGCAATCGGGGTGTCGGTCGGGTAACCGCCGTCCAGCAGGTCAGCGACCACCTTAGCCATCATCGATACACTGAGAAAGATGCACATGGTGGCCTGGATCCGGGCGAGATTGCGCAGGGATTCCCGCTCCGGTACCGGGGTGCGACCGGCCTGACGGGTAAAGATCACCGTCTGGGTGACCTCGGGCACGGTCAGTTCTTTTTTTAGAGCGGCGGCCGCGGCAAAGGCGGAGCTGACTCCCGGCACCACCTGATAGGGGATGGCCTCTTTGTCCAACCACTGCATCTGTTCGCGAATCGCTCCGTAAATGGCGGGATCGCCGGTATGGAGGCGGACCGCTTTGCGCCCGTCCCGGTAGCACTGGGACAGGAGCTGCATAATGGCGTCAAGATCCAGGGTGGCGCTGTCGTGGCAGGTGGCCTTGATTCCGTCGAGCAGGGCGATGTTGACTAGACTGCCGGCATAGACGACAAGATCGGCCGCATCGAGGAGGCGGCGGCCTTTGAGGGTAATCAGTTCCGGATCACCGGGCCCGGCGCCGAGAAAGACCACGGGATGGAGGGCGGTAGCGGCAGGTGTGCTTGTTGTGTCCATATTACACCTGCACCCTTTTTTTGCGGATCAGCATGGTGGAAAAGTAATGCAGGTGCTGGCCGCGGGCCTCGCGGATATCAGTATAGACCCGTTCGTCGGGGTGGCCGGAGCGCTCGATCAGCACCGCATATTCCACCATATTCAATTCGGTGAGTAGGTCGATCAGCGCATCAAGCCGCCGGTGGACCTTCATCAGCACCACCGTATCCAGGGTGGTGAGGATGTGGCGGAGGCGATCGTCTTCAAAGGCGGCGGGGACCACGGCCAGGACATCATCCCCCAGGGCCAGTGGGCTGGACTGGGAGGCGGCACAGGCGGACATGGCGGTGATGCCGGGGACGACGGTGACCCGGGTCTGCGGCCGCCGCTCCTGGATCATGGCCAGGAGATAAAAAGCAGTGGAATAAAGGGTCGCGTCGCCCAGGGTGGGGAAGGCCACATCCTTGCCCTGGTCGAGGTGGATGATCACCTCGTCGGCTGCCTTGCCCCAGGCCTGAAGCAGATGCTGGTCAGTCTCCTGGCTGAGGAAGACCTTTTTCATGGGGAAACAGAGCGAAAGGATTTCCCGGCCATTGCCCGGCACCATTTGGCTGGCAATCTGCAGGGCGCTGCTGCAGCCGTTTTCTTTTGCCGTGGGAACAGCCCAAACCTTGGTGTCGGTCAGGAGACGCACCGCTTTGTAGGTCATGAGTTCCGGGTCGCCGGGACCCACCCCGACCAGATAGAGATGGCCTGTCTGTGAGGATGCTGGTTCGATGCTCATTTGTCGCCTGTGATTAGGGTTATGGGGTTGAAGATGCGAATTTCGCCGTCGGGATACTCCCGGCGGGTTACTGCAAGGGTACTGCTTGCCACCTGCAGGTGGAGGCGCTGCAAGCAGGCCAGCGCCGTGGTTTCAGTGGTGGCGAGCACAGCGTTGATGACGATCCGGCCGCCCACTGGCAGGCAGGCGACCGCGGCCTCAATCACCGATTCGAGTTGCTGGCCGCTGCCGCCGATGAAGATGCGGTCGGGTGCGGGCAGGCCAGTCAGGGCCTCCGGGGCCTCGCCGCTGATCAGATGGATATTGTAGACTGCAGCGTTTCTGATGTTGGCGCGGATATTGTTCTGCTCTTCCGGTTTTTTTTCCACTGTATAGATCGACAGCTCCGGGTTGAGCCGGGCGGCTTCCAGAGAGACGCTGCCCGAGCCGCCGCCGATATCCCAGAAAACTCCGGCTGCCGGTAAGCGCAGCCGGTGGAGGGTGGCGGCACGGACCTCGTCCTTGGTGATCAGGCCACGGGAATGCTGGATTTCATTCTCCCGGAGACCGAAGCGGAGGGCCTCGGGCTGGGGGGGCTGTTCGACCAGCATCAGGTTCAGGGGGGCAAAGAAGCGGGTCGCGATGTCGCCGAGGCCGCCTGTAATGAGTCGTTCCTCGGCAAGGCCGAGATTCTCCGCCACGCGGATGCGGATGGCCGCGATCCGCTGCCGGTCCTCACAGGCGCTCAGGGCCTCCAGCAGGCTGGCGGCAATCCGGTCCGGGCTGTTGTGCTGATCGGTGAACAGCAGCACCCGGGTATGACGGAGAATCCGGCCGGGGATATCCTGGCCGGAACGGCCATGGAGGCTGACCAAGGCGAGATCGTCCCAGGGGAGGCGAAATCGGGCGCAGGCCAGTTGCACAGCGGAGAGTGCCGGATGGATGGTGATCCGCTCCGGACCGAAACGATCAATCAGGGTGCGGCCGATCCCGTAGAAAAGGGGATCGCCGCTGGCCAGGATGGCGACATCTCCGGTTGCCAATACCTCTTCCACCTCGGTCAGCATGGCGGCCAGGGGCGCAATAGCAATCCGGCGCGTATCCAGTCCGGAGACCAGGGGCTGGTGGCGACGGGAAACCACGAGGGCCGCGCAGCGCCGTACCAAGTCCTGTTGTTCCGTGGTCAGGGCCGGACCGCTGACCCCGATCAGTTCAATGTGCGACATGCAAGACCACTCCTTCCTCGGAGGTTACCAGATAGACGTGCACCGCCAGGCCGGACCACAGCTCAGCCTGGGCTTGCGCCTTGCGGCAGACCGCCGTGACCAGATCGTGACGTCCCAAGCGTTTGAGCCGCTCATAGATCTCACGGGCGGTGTTGGCCGCCTGCATGTCTGCGGCAGTTGCGTTGTCCAGGCCCAGGCGGGCGAGGAGTTCCGCCGCTTGCCTCGTTTCCAGCGCCCCGTTGCGGACATGGGTCTGGGGCACGGCCAGGGCCGCCTTGATCAGTTTGGCCCACATCACTGCGAGATGAATCTGGGCAAAGCCATGACGACCGGCGGCCTCCAAGGCATACAAGAGATAATCGCCCATCATCACCTGCGCCTCCTCCGGCAGTTGGAGCCTGCGCTGCACCGCCGCCTCCGAGGTGCGGCCGGTGGACAGCAGTACCTGGTCGAGCCCGGCAGCTCTGGCAACCCGCATCGAGGCCTCAATAGTGTCGGTCCAGGCCTGGGCCGATATCGGGCGGACAATGCCGGTGGTGCCGAGAATGGACAGTCCGCCGATCACGCCCAAACGTTGATTTAAGGTTTTGGCCGCCAGGACCTCGCCGTCGCGGACAAAGATCTTCACCTCAACCGTCCCTGTCGTTGTCTCGTCCAGGGCTTCCGCCACCGCCGCCCGGATCATCTGGCGCGGCACTGGATTGATCGCCGGTTCCCCCACCGCCACCGCCAAGCCGGGCTTAGTGACTAGGCCCACGCCGGGACCGTTGATCAGGACCACCCGTTCCTCGGTTGAATCCGGCAGCCAGCGCACCTCGGCTCCGATTTCGGCGCCATTGGTGACATCAGGGTCATCGCCGGCATCCTTGACCACTGAGGCCAGGACCGGATCACCGCCGAATCGGCAGAGGGCAAAGCTGTGGCGGGATCCGTCGGGAAAAGGAATCTCCACAGACCCCGGATTCTCCCGTCCCAACAGGCAGAGAACCGCCCCCTTGGCGGCCGCTGCTGCACAGGCACCGGTGGTATAGCCGCTGCGCAGGGGCTTTTTAGTGGTGGATCGGGGTGTCATCGCAGCCGATTACACCAGGCGGAGCAGGGCGTTGACCGCGGCCACGGCCACCGGTGTGCCGCCCTTGCGCCCCAGGGAGGTGATGAAGGGATAGGATTTCTCGGCCAGCAGCTCTTTTGATTCCATCGCATTGACGAAACCCACCGGCACACCGATCACCAGATCCGGGGTGAGGATGCCCAGCTCGATGAGTTCCATGGCTTTGAGGAGGGCAGTGGGCGCATTGCCGATGGCGATGATGCCGATATTATCGGCTGTGGCGCGACTAATGGCGGCATCGGAACGGGTGGTCCGGTTCTTTTTTGCCAGTTCCACGGTCTCTGCTTCCTTGATGCGGCAGATCACCCGGCCGCCGAAGGGATTGAGCAGGGCGGTGGAAATGCCGTTCGCCGCCATGTTGACGTCCACCAGGATGTTTTTCCCAGCTCTGATCGCGGCCAGCCCAGCCTTGATGGCATCGGGATGAAAGCGCAGGTTGTCGGCAAAGCTGAAGTCGCCGGTGGCATGAATGGCCCGACGGACCACGGCGAATTCCTCTGCGGAAAAGGAGTGAGGGCCGAGTTCATGCCCAATGATGCGAAAACTTTCGGCCTCTATGTCCTGGGGTGCGATCTTTTGCAAAAGTACCATGGCTCTCCGTCTTCAGGTTGATTGTCGGCAGGCGTGTACGAAACGGGTCGCTACCTCGGGGGTGCGGCCCCAGTGCAGATGTACATATCCTGCCAGGGTGTGGTGTTGGATGTAGCCTTCGCGGCGGCCGTCGTCGAGGCGGAAGACCGCTCCAATCGAGGGCTGGTCGTCGTCGATGGTGGAATAATGAAATTCATGGCCAAAGAGCCTGGTTCCCCGGGCACCGAGCCAAGTGTCCTCTTCCAATACCGGTTGTCGGTAGCCGAGGCTCCGCAGGCGTGTTTGCA
Source organism: Desulfobulbales bacterium (assembly GCA_038205495.1). Classification (GTDB taxonomy): domain Bacteria; phylum Desulfobacterota; class Desulfobulbia; order Desulfobulbales; family Desulfobulbaceae; genus Desulfobulbus. Next base: position 111,972 of record JBBRBT010000003.1, on the reverse strand, counting down.
TCCGGGCCCGGAAAGGATAGACGCCGACCATGGGGAATTCGTGGTCGTCCAGATCGGTGATGGCCCGGGTCAGATACATGAAACCGCCGCATTCGGCATAGATCGGCCGGTCGGACCGGGAAAAACTGCGGATCTGGTCCTGCATGCCCTGATTGGCGCTCAGTTGTCGGGCATGGAGTTCCGGATAGCCGCCACCCAGGTAGAGGCCCTGTAAGCCCGGCGGCAGTTCCTGATCGTGCAGGGGGCTGAAAAAAATCAGATCAGCCCCTGCCGCCCGGAGGAGATCGAGATTGTCCTCGTAATAAAAGCAGAAGGCGGCGTCGCGGGCCACGCCGAGACGAACTTTTTCGCCCTCGACGAGGGGGGTGGAGACTGGGGCCAAGGTGGGGTCTCCCCAATCGGGGGCGTCGCGCCGCGCTCCGGCGATCTGCAAGAGCAGATCCAGGTCCAGATGGTCTTCGGCCAACGCAGCCAGTTGGTTCAGGCCCTCGCCCTGGAGCGGATGCTCCTCACCCATGTGCAGGCCGAGGTGGCGGGAGGGGATGGCCACCTCGTTCCGGCGCGGCAGAAAACCGATGATCGGCACCTGACAGTGCGCTCGGATGGCCTCGGCGACCATGTCCCGATGCTTGTCCGAGCCGACCCGGTTGCAGATCACCCCTGCCAGCTTCAGGGCCGGATCCAGACTGGCAAAGCCGTGGACCACGGCAGCAACGCTTTCTGCTGCGGAACGGATATCGACCACCAGGATCACCGGCAGGTCCAGGGTCTTGGCCAGGGTGGCGGCAGACCCCTCGCCGCCGTCAAAGAGGCCCATGACCCCTTCCGCCACCGAGCAGCCCTGCTGCGGGCTGTGGCGGGCAAAGGTTCGGCGGACAAAGGCTTCACCGCACATGCGGACATCAAGATTACGCGAGATCCGGCCGGTCACCATCTGATGCAGGCTCGGGTCGATGAAATCAGGGCCGCATTTGAAGGGCTGCACCGCAAGTCCCCGTCGGGCCAGAGCCGCCATGATGGCCAGGGTGACGGTGGTCTTGCCGCAGCCGGAATGGGTCCCGGCAACGAGCAGGGCCGGTGGACTGCTCATCGGCTGGTAATTCCGCTCTGGTCGTAATCCGGATAGAGCAGCGACTTGACAAAGGCAATCCCGTTGAGCAGCTCCAGGGTCGGTCGCGAAACCATCTCCTCATCCACCAGAAAGATCTGGCGGTTGCGGACGGCCTTGATCACCGCAAATCCGGGTTCACGGGCGATATCATCGACGCTCACCGGATTCATCCGCCCGTTCTGAGCCAGATACAGCTCGATCTGGTCGGCCTTGGCGAGGATTCGTTCCTTGCCGTAGGCAGCGATGTTGGTTTCGCGCATCTGATCGGCATCCGTGGCGATATTGACACCTCCGGCCGATTCGAGGACAAACATGGCCATGGAGCTGGGGGCGAAGGTCTTCATCTGCTTGTGGATGGCTTCGAAATAGACCAGTTTCCGTTTTTCTTTGGGGATCTGGTGCAGGGTGGCGGTGATTTCGGCCAGGCCTTTACTGAAGGTCGTGATCATGGTCTGGGCCTGCACCTCCCGCCCGGTGAGTTTTCCCAGGGCCTCCCAGTAGGTAAAGAGCTCGGAGGCCTCGGTCGGCTGCAGCGAAATCACCCGCACATTGTTCTTTTCCAGGGTGCGCACCATATTGGGGTAGGCTCGGCTGATCATCGGCCGGATCAGCACCAGGTCGGGCTTGAGGGCCAGTATACGTTCGGGGTCATCCTGGAACTGGACCCGGGGCAGGCTAGGCAGTTGGTTGTCGCTGGGGCTGCAGGCAATAATCTCTTTTTTCAGTCCGAGTTCGAGCAAGTTGGTGGTATGGGCCGGATAGAGCGAGATAATGCGCTGAAAGGGTTGGGAAAAGACCAGGGTCCTTTTCTCGCTGTCAGTGAGGGTGGTGGCGCTGACAGCGGTGGCAAGGAGGAGAAAAAGACTGGGGATGAGGAGAAGAGATTTGAGGTTCATGGTTCCGTGCTGCTGGGGGTTAAGGTTAACGAGGGACCGGCAGTCTGAAGCTCACCTGCCGGCAGTTGGTAAAAGAGTTGGGGGTCACTTCCGCCTCGACGCCGTACACAGAGGCAATGGTCGCCGGGGTCAGCACGTCTTCGGTCCTCCCCTGACAGAACACCTGGCCCTGTTTGAGAAAGATCAGCTCATCGCAGAAAAATGAAGCGAGATTGAGGTCGTGCATGACCGCGATTACCTGCATCCCCTGTTGTTCAAAGCGCTGCCGGATGAGCTGGAGCAACTCCAGGCTGTGGTGGATGTCAAGATTGGAGGTGGCCTCGTCGAGCAGCAGCACCGTCGGCTGCTGGGCCAGGGCCCGGGCCACCGCCACCCGCTGTTTTTCGCCGCCGGAAAGGCGGGTCACCGGTCGACCCGCCAGGGCCGCAATACCGGTCAGGACCAGGGCCTCGTCGATCAGCGCCTGATCCTGGGCGCTGGGGCCGGCAAAGCGATGGAGGTGCGGATGCAGCCCCATCTCCACCACCTCACGCACCGAAAAACCGAATCGGACCATGAAGTCCTGGGGCACCAGGGCCAGCATCTGCGCCAGTTGTTTTTTCGGCCAGCTGTGCAGGGGGCGGCCTTTGAATTCGATGGTCCCGAATTGGGGCAGCAGCAGGCCGCTGAGCAGATCGAGCAAGGTGGTCTTGCCGCTGCCGTTAGGGCCGAGAATCCCGTAGCAGCAGCCTCGGCGCAGTTCAAGGCTGACTTCCCGAAGCACGGGTGTGGAGCCGTAGCCGAAGCTGACGTCTCGGAGCGACCAGAGGCGGTCGTCAATGGGATCAGAAATCTGCCTTGCCATCCTGTTGCCGCCGTTTGAAGAGAACGCAGAAAAAGGGGCCCCCGAGGAGCGCGGTGAGTACACCGATCGGCACCTCGACCGGCAGTACAGCCCGGGTCAGGGTGTCGGCGAACAGGAGCAGCAGGCCGCCGGTGAAGAAGGACAGCGGGATCAGCCGCCGGTTGTCGGGTCCGGCGATATGGCGCAGCATGTGGGGCACGATCAGGCCGACAAAGCCGATGATCCCGGAGACCGAGACCGCCATGGCGGTCATCAGGGTGCTGGTCACCAGCAGGATGGTGCGCAGACGGACGGTATGGATGCCGAGCGAGGTCGCGGCCCGGTCACCGGTGGCCATGATGTTGAGGTCGCGGCTGTAAAAAACCGCCACCAGGGTCCCTATCAGGGCGGTGGGGATCAGCAGGAGGATATTCTGCCAGGACGCGCCGGAGAGGCTGCCCATCAGCCAGAAGATGATGATCCCGACCTGCTCGTCGGCAAGAAATTTGAGAAAGCCGATGGCTGCCGAGAGGATGGCCGCCACAATGACCCCGGCCAGAATCAGGCTGGTGGAGCTGAGGCGACGGTCGCCCGAGGCCAGGAACAGAACCACGCCCAGAGTGCCGACACCGCCGCCAAAGGCAAAAATCGGCACCGACACCACCGGCGGCAGGACCAGACCGAAGATCTGCAGCACAATTACCAGGGAGGCGCCAAAGGCCGCACCGGTGGAGATCCCCAGGGTGTAGGAGTCAGCGAGGGGATTGAGCAGGATCGCCTGAAAAACAGTGCCGCTGACCCCGAGCATGCCGCCGACCAGGACCGCTGCCAGAATTCGGGGCATGCGGACATCCGCCACCACCGTGGCGGCAATCGGGTCGATGGCTGTTGCCAGGGTGTGCCCGCTGAGCTTGGCAAAGAGAATGCTGACCACATCGGGAATCGAAACATGCAGAAATCCAAGGGTGGCGGCCAGGGCGACTGCAACGCAGAGGACCGCTGTCAGCAGCAACAGGATTGTGACTGTGGATGTTCCTCCGGTGGGCATCAGCGCAGCTCGATCCCTGCTTCGGTCGCGGCCTCGGCGGCATGGTCGACAAAGATGCGGGCCAGGGTTGGCTGATCGCCCAGGCCGTTGATCACCGGGATGACTTCAAAGCCCGCGCGGGTGAGGATCGATTGCCAGGAATGCTCCTCAGGCCCGACCAGGTCACGGGTAGCGTGTTCTCCGGCCACCAGAAGAAAGGGCTTGAGCAGCACCCGACGCACCGCATGCAGGCGCAATCCTTCGACAATGTCGTCGAGTCCCGGGAAACCTTCCACCATGCCGATCAGGGTGAGCACTTCGGGGTACAGCTGCCGCATCCGGGCGGCGAATTCCAGGTAGAGCCCGCCTGAGGGAAACGAGCGGTTACCGTGCCCCATGTAGACCAGGGCCGCACCGTGGTTTTTCGCCAGCGCGGCATCGTCGGCTAGGGCCTCGGCAGCGATGCGGATGTCGTCGCTATAGGCATGCTTGAGGCTATACGTGCCGAGCAACGGCCGACCGAGGGCAATTTTTTGAAAGGGTTGCCAGCGGGGTTTCATGGTGCGAATGGAGGCAAGCGCCTTGACGTAGGCGGCGAGGTCGTGAAATTCTTCAGCCGGGGCAATGTGGGTCGACTGCACCACCAGGGTATCAAAGCCCCGGTCTTGGAGATTGGCGATGGTGGCCAGGATGCCCTGAATGTGGAGGATATCCGGCGCGATCTCAGGGTGTGCAACCCGGTAGGCGGGATCTTCGGCACGCCGATGCCAGATGCGACGGATCTGGTTGGAGGTGAAGGCGAGTTTAACCGGCGTGTGCGGATAAGCCTGTTCCATGGCGGTTTTTATGGCCATCAGCCCCTGCAGGGCAGGTTCCACCGTGGTTCCGAACATGGCCAGAACAATTGCCGCTGTTTGTTGCACCATGCACTCCTCGGTCTGGATCAGCAGAATGGGGGCGATACAAATCGGAACAAACCGTTCCCGCCCATCGATTTTCCTGTAGCCTTGGCCCGAAATAAAAAAATCCCGGACCAAAGATGTCTTGATCCAGGATGTCCCTTGTTTAACGCTGGAGTCTTGCTGTCCTGTCTTTTTTGCCGAAAAGACGGGATATGCTGTTCAGGCAGGTCTTCTGACTTCCGGATCATCCTCCTTCCGCGCCTTCCCCTTTCCCTGCGGAAAAAGTGGCGAACCTGCGGAATTTGTCCCCGGGTACAGCGATGGGCCCGTTCCGGAATATAACCGGATTCCCTTTTCATCCGTTGACACGGACACCTGAACTTTAATGCGCCCCATGGTACCTGCAGGCACCTGTGAAGTCAAGCCGTGAATCGTGTTCAGGCCGGAAAAAGCCGCTGGAGGAGGGGGTTAGGGGTTCGGCGCAGCCATTCGGCCTGGCATTTGCAAGAACCGGCAGGCCAAGGGGCTTGCCGTGCAAGGTCGCGGCTCTTGCCACTCTGGATTATTGGCCGATTGGGCCTTGATGTTCCTGGGCTGGCCCTGAAGCTTCATTGATAAAGGCCCACAGTTTGTCGGTATTTCGTTTGAGGTCAGCGTTGGCGAAGGCATCCTTGGCAAAGAGGACGTCGAGCAGCTTGTTGACCACCAGGTTTCGCTTCTTCACTTCGTTTTTCATGAAAGCGAGTTCAGCTTCCACTTCCAGCCGACCTTTGGGATCAGCGAATCTTTGGATATTTCTGGTCATGGAGTCATGAGCGATTTCGTTGCGAATTTTAAGACCGGATTCAAGATAGTCACTCAAGTCCTCCGAAATGTCGATTCGTTTGCGAAGAGTGTTGATCAACTGGCCCAAGGTCTCATTCGAGTAGAAGTCCAATGATGCGCCAAAGGCCTCTTCTTCCCCAGCGGTTTCATCGTGCGCCAGCTGGGCATTGAGAAAGCGCAAACTCACTTCGAGAGACTGGCAGATGAACAAGGCTTTGCCCAGCTCCAGGAAGATCGGTGCCATTTCGTTTTCAACGTTGTTTTCGGTGTTCATACTCAAGCCTTGCGGTCTAGCGCTGGTAGCGGTGACCTATTGTTGACATATTTAGCCAAGCTACGGACGTTAATTGAGGAAAATATAAATAAATCGCAATGTAACCCCCCCCTTCCCATGCACCGTTGAAGGTCGATGAGTGCGGGGCTGACCAAGCTATTAGGGTCAATTATTCAGTGCAGATATCCCAAGGGAATGCGTTTTCAGGGCGGAAGCAACCTCTTGCCATGGGTACAAGCGGCAGTGTCGGAAATTTGAGGATTCTGCAGTCCGCTGGATCAGCTCTGACAGATAGCCTAGGGAGGAAGAGCGCGGGCGGTAAGGGAGAGACAGCGCGGGACCTTGGTTTAGACCCCATCCTCGTCGAGCAGGTTCTGGGCGTCAAAATCCACCAGGGAGGGCAACAGGGTCCTGACCTCCGGGACGGTCCATTGCGGCTGGCCGGAGAGGGTGGCGACCCCCATCCGGTTTAAACCCTGGACGATCTCGTCAAAACTCTTGCCCTTGCGCCGTAGCCGCAGGATTGAGGCGGAGAGTTGCTCTCGGGAAAACACCTTTTTGACCGGGGTGGAATCCGGTGCCGCCGGTCGGACGGCTTCGATTGTCTGCGTGTGCTGGAAGGTGTCCGGCATTTTGACAGATTCGAAGAGTTCCATTGCTTCGAGTCTGTTGAGAATATCGGGTTTTGCGTGTGTCTCCTGCGTAACCGGGAGAGCGACGACCGTGGGTTCAGCGGGCATGGGTTTGTATTCCAGCTGCAAACCGACCATCAGACGCATCAGATCGTCAATCTGTCGGTCGCGCCGCCCCAATTGCTCGCGCATATCCTCCAGCTGGTCGCGGAGCAACTCAATCTGTTCCTTGTAAGCGGCCAGCAGGTCGGCGAGAAAACCCTGGTCGGCAGGAGGGCCGCTTAGCCGTGTTTCGCTGCCCCCGGTTTTAGCCCCGCTGCTGCTGGCCTCTCCACCGTCACGGGCATAGGTGGCCAGCAATTGGCGGCCTTCATCCCAGCGTTCCAGGTCGGCGTAGCGAAATCGGACCTCCTGCTTGCCGGTCACCGGGTTGAGGATCAATTTGTACGGCAACCCCCGTTTCCGGTATCTGCTGATGGATTTGGTCGAGACGCTGAGAAAATCAGCCGCCTCTTTCTGGGTTACCATGTATTCCGTGTCACTCATGTCGACCTCGTTGTTGATGTTCCTTCACGGCCGCCCCTTTCGGCCAGCAGTTCCCGCCCGGTTGTCAGGACCGCCTGGAAAAAGGCGTCGATTTCCGATGTGCCGATATTGATATTGGTGATGAGCAGGCGCAGGATCAGTTCGCCATTGACAAAACCGGTACCGACCAGACTTTTGCCTTGGCGGTGCATGCGGTCCCGCAGATCCCGGTTGAAGGCCTCGGCAGGGACGTCGGCGGGCGTTCGGTAGCGGAAACAGAGGTTGAACGATTCCCGGGGTACGACCAACTGCAGTTCAGCTGACTGCTGGACCTGTTCTTCGGCGTATCGGCATAAGGCCAGGTAGTTCTCGATCCGCCGGGCCAAACCGGCCTTGCCGTAGAATTTCCAGTCAAGAAACCACTTGAGGCTATCGACCCGTCGGCCGCACTGCAGGGACAGTGTGCCAAGGTCACGGACATCGCCATCCGGCCCTTCCCGGAAAATATAGCTTTCGTCTCCGGCGCTGCACACGTCGCGGAGAATGGCGGGACTGTAGTTGAATAGCAGGACATTGCACATCAGGGCCGTGCCCAGCATTTTATGGAAATCCAGGGTAAAGGAATCCGCCTGTTCCAGAGCCTGCAGATACTGGGGTCGGAGCGTATCGCTGAATAACACGGCCCCGCCCCAGGCGCCATCGACATGCAGCCAGAAGGGGTAGCGTTGGCGCAAGGCCAGCAGGGGCGGCAAGGGGTCGTAGGAGCCCCGGACCGTGGTGCCGGCAGTCGCAGCCACAAAAAACGGCACATGGCCGGCAGCCGTTATCTCGCTCAAGCGCTCTTCCAGGGCAGGGATACTCATCCGGCCGTGGGCATCGACCGGAATCTTGATCAGGTGGTCGACACCGAGACCGAGGATATTGGCGGCCCGGTCCATGGAATAGTGGGCATCGGCATTGACAAATCCAAACAGCTGCGGCTGGGCGAACAGGCCGCGCTGTTTGACCTGCGGATTGATTTTGTTGCGGGCCGCCATCATCGCAATCATATTGGCATTGCTCGAGCCGGTGGTCATCTGCCCGGTGCCGCCCTTGAAACCGACCAGATCCAGCATAGTCCGCAGCATGTATTTTTCCATGAGCGTCGACACAGGTGCGGTCTCATAGGTACAGGCGGAGGTGTTGGTGATGGCAGTGACCATCTCGCCGATTACGGAGGGGAGGTTGGCCCCGGCCCACATGCGGTTGACGTACCCCGGATGGTTGGTCTTGACGGCATGGGCCAGATAGTGTTCCACCCAGGAAAAGAGGTGGTCCCAGTTCTCGGTCTCCTGATCGTCGTCAAGGTTGAGCAACTTCTGGAGATCGCCGGGATCGAGATACTCGACAAAAGGCCCTGTGTCCCGGTTTTGATAATAGCGGGTGATGATCTGCAGCAACCGCTCGAAGATTTTTTCCTGCTCCATACGTTCTGTGAAGGCTCCCCGTTATCAGTACAGATTCAAAACAAACGCAGCCATAAAACGACCCGGCAAGGCCCGAAGACCTGCCGGGTGGAAACGTATCAATTCTATTTGTTTTTGCAAGGCGGATTTTCTTACATGCTGCCGGAGAAGGAGGGGCGCGCGGTCCCGTCCATGGATCATGAAGGGGGACAAGCCCGGGGCAGCCCTGATTATTCGGAAGTCCGCCAAAAACGATTGATCTATACTACAGGGGCGACGGATAATCGAACACAAAGTAGAGCGGGCTGCGCAAGAAAGGGGGCGACGGCAAATTTCCCGCCGCGAAACGCCGAAGAATCAAGGGGTGTTCGCTGGTACGGCACGCTTAGAGTGCCGTCGATGCGGCATTATCAAGATAGACCATGCCTTCCAGGAGGAGATGGTCAATCCGTGCGTGCATTTGGGCGTCTTCCGCGGCAGGGCTTTGATTGGGATAAAAGAAGAAGGTGCCTTCCTGCCAGGAAAGGGCCTCGAAAAAGGCTTCCTTGATTTGGCGGAGCAGGGATTCGCCCAAATTGCCGGGCTGGATATACCCCTTGTTGAGGAGAATCTGGCCAAATCGCTGTTTTACCGGCCCCTGCTTGTGGATGAGCAGGCATTCGTGCAGCTGTTCCTCGGTGATCATGTGCGACGTAACCAGGAGCTCACCTATCTTGTGGTGATTGATGCGCAGGATGCCATAGGTCAGCACCCCTTTTTGGAAATAAAAGCTGCCGCTGTTGGCGATCGTATGAATTTCCAGTTTTCCGGTCAGGGCGGCAAAGTCGAACAGCTGGAAAACATTCTCCAGGGCGATGGCAGCAATATCGCCTTGGAGGGCAATGGTGTCCGGGAAGGCCTTGGGCGCCTTTTTTTGGGTCGGTCGTCCGGGATCTGAGGGGTCTCGCGGCGCGAGATGGCTAAATGGGCTGCGTGGATTCATTGCTCAATATCTTTTGGATGATACATTAATGATAGGGTTCGGTCAGGATGATACGTAAGCGATGGAGCCCCCTTCACTGCGTACATATCACCCGTTGAGGTCTTGCCCGGATGGCGACAAAATAGTCTACACCCGGATGATGTCCTCCGGGGCATGGGTAAGGACTTGCGGACCATCGGCGCTGAGCACATAGGTGTTTTCAATGCCCACCGCCCCTTCCGGGAAGACGAATTTGGGTTCCAGAGCAAAGGTCATGCCCGTAACCAGGGGCATCTTCACGCCTTTGGCAAAAATCGGGTATTCGTCCAGCTCCAGGCCGACCCCATGACCAATGAAACGGACCCGGTCGTCGCCGATCCCCATAAAATGGTCGGCAAGGCCCATCTGCTCAGCCAGTTCCGCTGATTTGAGATAGACGTCTTCGCAGATCACTCCGGGCTTAATCATAGCGACGATCGTCTCCTGGATGGCCAGGGCGACACTGTGCGCTTTTTGCAGCTGTTCCGAGACCTCGCCAAGGACAAACATGCGGGCGCCGTCGGCGGTGTAGCCGTTGACCACGCAGGTGTAGTCGATATAGATGATCTCGTTGCGACCGATGGTTTTCCACCCTGCGCCGTGGGGGTTGTTGGCCGGGGTCAGGCCGGTGCCGCTCACCGGGCCGTCAAAGTAGGAGGGCACCGCGCCGTTGGCGCCGGTGGTGACGTTGCCGAGGAAGAAATCTTGATTAAAGGCGCGCATTTTGCTGCAGCCGCCGTAGCCGCGCCGGCGCATGCCCGCCTCGAACAGGCTGGCCAACTCGATCTCGGTCATGCCCTCGCGGACCATGGACGGGACATCGGCAAAAACCTGATCAAGGACGGCGCAGGCCCCTTGCAGCAGGCTGGCTTCATAATCGGACTTGATCATCCGGACTTTTTTAAGCGGGTCGGAGATGTCCGTCAGCTTGGAATCCTTGAAGATTTTTTGATAAAATTTCCAGGTGTTGTAGGGGATGACATCGAGCTCCAGACCGAGGTTTTCAAGGCTGAATCCCTTGTCTTTGAGTATGTCGGGGATCATCTTCAGGCTTTTGACATCCATGATCTGCTCAATCGGCGATTCCTGCAGGGCGCGGCTATAACTTTTTCGGACCATGAGAAGGGGCTTGCCGGAGCGGGGCACGAACAGGTGGCAGCTTTGCGAGGTGCCGCTGAGGTAGAACAGGTTGGTGTGGTGGATGATTAAGGCCCCATCCATTCCCAGTTGTTCAAGTGTCCCCTGAAAGGCAAGAATGCGTGCATCAACTTCACTTTTGGGCGTGTAGAGCATGTCCGTCATAGAAGGGTCCCCCGGTGGATTAAGCATGGAAACAAGGTCTTGGTATGATTGCAAAGATGCGGTCAAGGGTATTCAAGAAAAAAGAATCTGTCAATGGCAAGTCAGGCACTTGTGTTCAGCCGCGCTTGATCTTGCCCAGAGAATAGGCCCTTTTTGGGCTTTCCTGTTTCGTACAGTGGTTCGGGGAGAAAGCGCTCGGGGCAGCTTCAGGAAAGACGGGTTTTGAAATCTTGATAGCCGAAGCGCCGTACCACGCTCAGGGTATCGATGTTCGGTTGATAGAGGACGATCGAAGGCAGCTGGACACCGTTGAAGGTGTTGGTCTTGACCATGGTGTAGATGGCCATGTCAGTGAAGACCAGACGATCTCCCGCAACCAGTGGCCTGTCAAAAGAATACTCGCCGGCCACGTCGCCCGCCAGGCAGGAGAGTCCGCCGATCCGGCAGGTGAACGGCTTTTCGCCGGGCAGGGCTGAGCCGATGATATGCGGCCGGTAGGGCATCTCCAGGACATCGGGCATGTGGGCCGGCACCGAGGTGTCGATGATCGCCACCGGCATATCCGCCTGCACGACATCGAGCACGGTGCTCACCAGATAGCCGCAGTTCAGCGCCACCGCCTCGCCCGGCTCGAGGTAGACACGAGTTCCCCAGCGGGATTGGAAACGGTTGATAATTTGGACAAGGAGATCAAGGTCATAGCCCTCGCGGGTGATGTGATGGCCGCCGCCGAAGTTGACGTACTCCATCTGCGGCAGAACCTCGCCAAAGGAACGCTCCACTGCGGCCACGGTCCGCTCCAGGCAGTCGGCATCCTGCTCGCAGAGATTGTGCCAGTGGAGGCCGGTGATGGCAGCGAGCTTGTCGGTTTGAAAATCGCCCCGCCGGATGCCCAGCCGGGAACCGGAGGCGCAGGGATCGTAGATGGGGGTGGCGCCTTCCGAATGTTCGGGATTGATGCGCAGGCCGAAGGCAAGTGTGCGGCCCGCGGCCTCTGCCGTCCGCGCGGCCAGGGTACGGAATCGCCCCAGCTGGTCAAAGGAGTTGAACACCAGATGATCGCTGCTCACCGCCAGTTGTTCGATATCATCGGCCGAATAGGCGGCGGCAAAGCTGTGGACCTCGCGGCCGAACTCCTCGCGACCCAGGCGGGCCTCATGGGGCGAACTGGCGCAGATGCCGTCCAAGGTCTGGCGGAGTAGCGGAAAAACGCTGAACATGGCAAAGCATTTCAGGGCCAGGAGGATGCGACAGCCGGTCTGCTCCTTGACCCCTTCGAGGATGGCGAGATTATCGCGCAGCAGTCCCTCGTCCACCACAAAGGCGGGCGTTGTCACCTGCGCCGGATCAAACCGGCAGGCAAAACGGCCGTTCACGTCAGTTCAACCGCCTGCCAGGGGAGCCCGTAGCGATTGAGGGCATCCATGAAGGGATCGGGATCGAATTCTTCCATGTTCCACACCCCGGCTCGCTTCCAGGCGCCGGTGAGCATCATCATCGCTCCAATCATCGCCGGTACGCCGGTGGTATAGGAAATGGCCTGGCTTCCAACCTCGCGGAAGGCCTCTTCATGGCTGCAGATATTGTAGACATACAGCTGTTTCTCCCGGCCGTCCTTGATGCCTTTAAGCACGCAGCCGATGCAGGTGCGGCCGTGGGTCAGGGGGCCGAGCGAGGCGGGTTCGGGGAGGACGGCCTTGAGAAATTTGAGGGGCACGATCGGCACGCCGTTGTACTCCACCGCGTCGATCCTGGTCATACCCACATTCTCCAGCACCCGCAGATGGGTGAGGTACGGGTCGGAAAAGGTCATCCAGAACCGGGCCCGTTTCAAGCCTTTAAGATGCTGCACCAGGGATTCCAGCTCCTCGTGGTACATGAGGAAGCATTTTTTGGGACCAATGCCCTCGGGAAAATCATAGTTCATCGACCAGGACAGGGGATCGGTCTCCACCCACTCGCCGTGCTCCCAGTAGCGGCCGCGTTGGGTGATCTCGCGGATATTGATCTCCGGATTGAAGTTGGTGGCAAAGGCCTGGCCATGATCGCCGGCATTGCAATCGATGATGTCCAGCTGGTGGATCTCGTCGAAGTGGTGTTTCTGGGCCCAGGCACAGAAGACGTTGGTGACTCCGGGGTCAAAGCCGCTGCCGAGCAAGGCCATGCGGTTGTCCTTGGCAAAGCGTTCCTTATAGGCCCACTGCCATTTGTACTCGAACTTGGCCACATCCGGCGGCTCGTAGTTGGCGGTGTCCAGATAATCCACCCCGGTGGCCAGGCAGGCCTCCATCAGGGTCAGGTCCTGGTAGGGCAGGGCGACATTGAGTACCAGGTCCGGTTTGATCCGCTGGATCAGGGCCACGGTTTCAGGGATATTGTCGGCATCGACCTGTTCCACGGCGACCGTGACACCAAACCGCTCTTTGACTGAAACGGCGATGGCCGCGCACTTGGCGAGCGTCCGGCTGGCCAGGGTGATCGAGGTGAACACCTCAGATGCCTGGGCGCATTTATGAACGACAACGCTGCCGACGCCGCCGGCGCCTATGATGAGGACGTGGGACATGTTCGTTTCTCCTTGGGGGTAATTCTTCTCAGGTCACCCTGATGCAGGGTATGCTCAGGTGGATAGTCTATAGGTGATTAGTCTGAAAGCAAGAGCACAAGAGAAGAGTCGTTAACGTTTGAGTTCATGGACGCGGAGCAGGCGGGTGAAGTCCCGCTTGTGAAGTGTCCCCTGGAACGATGGGTTGGGAAGCAGTAGCTGCAGTTTTGGATGTAGTACATTCGTTCCCTTTCAGGTAAGCCACAGAAATGGTGGCAATGATATTCAAAACGCCGATAACAACTGCCAACCACATTTGCCAACTTTTCGCGTTTGCATTACGGGCGGCAATCCTGGATTTTCTTATGCGGTCGATATGCTCCAATCCCCAATTCACGATTTCTATCTGGGACTTTGGTGCTCTTTTGTTGACGCGAAATTGACTGCGAAAGACATCTGTTTGTTTGAGGCTGTTAATTGCGGTCAAGCGTTTTGGGTCATCTGAGATGATCTTGATCCATGTGGGCTGACGTTTTCCATCTCTCATGGAATCCTGCCATTCTTCCAATTCTTCAGGAGGGGCGCCAGGTCGAAAAAGTTCTCTGTGCTTAAGCACTACACTATTCAAATCGTAGCTTTTTTCTAAACCTAAGCGTTCTCGAATTCCTTCAAATGTAATCAAATGGTTCTCGTCATTGCTGGCGATAATCCAAATCGTGGAAATGAGGTCGAGTTCATCTAGGTTAGTTGCGATATGAGAATGACCTTGTTGCATTTTGCTGCCCCACCAAAACATTTTCATAAATGTGCTTGTTTTTTCTAACAGTCTAACAAGGCTACAGTCTAATCAACTTTTTGTTCTCACCTCTCAAAATACGTATATCCCCGTAATCCTGCCTCATAGGCTTCAACAATCTCGCGTCGTTCCTGGGCGCTGATCCGGCCGGAACGCACTGCCTGCTCGGCGGTCTCGCGGAAGCGGACAAAGAGCCGTTTGGGATCGTACTGGACGTAGGACAAGACCTCGGCCACCGTGTCTCCTTCCTGCTCGCTGACGAATTCGTATTCGCCGCCCTCCTTGATGCGGATGGTGACCACGTTGGTGTCGCCCAGCAGGTTGTGCAGGTCGCCCAGGGTCTCCTGGTAGGCGCCGACCAAAAAGGCCCCGAGGTAGTACTCCTCGTAGGGCTTGAGCTCGTGCAGGGGCAGGTAGCGTTTGACGCCCCGTTTGTCGATAAACTGGTCGATCTTGCCGTCGCAGTCGCAGGTGATGTCGGCAAGGATACCCTTGCGGTGCGGTTCCTCGTCCAGCCGGTGGATCGGCATGATCGGAAATAGCTGGCCGATGGCCCAGGCGTCGGGTAGGCTCTGGAAGACGCTGAAGTTGCAGTAATAAAAATCCGACAGCACCCGGTCGAGGTCAATCAGTTCGGTGCTCGGGTTTTTCAGCTCCTTGGAGAGCCGGCTGATCTCGTTGATCGTCGTCCAGAACAGCTGTTCGGCGAGCGACCGTTCGCGCAGGCTGATCTGGCCGTTCTGGAACAGTCGCCGGGTTTCGTCGCGGTAGAAGATGGCGTCGTTGAACACCTCTTGGATGTTGCGCACGGTCAGACCCTTGAGGGCCTGGGTCATGTATTCCAACTGGGGCGGACAGCCCTCGGGCAGCTTCTCCGGCAGGGGATCGGCCTGGAACTGGGTGACATCAAGGATGTTGAACAGCAGGATCGAATAGTAAGCGACCAGGGCCCGTCCCGATTCGGTGATGATGATCGGGTGGGGGATGTTCTCAGCTTCCAGCGAGGTCATTACCGCCTCGATGATGTCGGTGCAGTATTCCTTGAGGGTGTAGTTGCGGCTGGAGAGAAAATTGGACTGAGAACCGTCGTAATCCACCGCCAGGCCGCCGCCGAGATCGAGGTATTCCACTTTGGCGCCCTCCTTGACCAGCCCGGCATAGACCCGGCAGGCCTCGTTGACTGCGGTGCGGATCTCGCGGATGTTGGAGATCTGCGAGCCCAGGTGGTAATGGACCAGTTTGAGACAGTCGAGCATGCCTGCCTCGGTCAACAGGTCCACGGCCTGGATGATCTGGCTGGTGTTGAGTCCGAAGATGGAGCGCTCGCCGCCGGACTCCGACCAGTGGCCGCCGGCCTGGGCCGAGAGCTTGATGCGGATGCCGAGGATGGGTTTGGCATTCAGCGCCTTGGAACGTTCGATGATCAGGGGCAGCTCGTCGGGCATCTCCACCACCAGGATACAGGTGAAGCCGATTTTGGTGGCGTACAGGCCGAGATCAATGAATTCTTCATCCTTGTAGCCGTTGCAGATCAACACCGCTTTCTTGTCGCGCATCATCCCCATGGCGGCGATCAGTTCCGCCTTGGAACCTGCCTCCAGGCCGTGATGGTAGCGGCTGCCGAACTGGGTGATCTTTTCCACCACCTGCTTTTGTTGATTGACCTTGATGGGATAAGCCCCCATGAAGGTGCCGGTGTAGCCCAACTCCTCCATGGCGGAACGGAAGGTCTCGTTGAGGCTGGTAATTTGGGAGTCGAGGATGTTCTCGATGCGCAGCAGCACCGGCATGTCGAAACCGCGTTCCCGGATACCGCTGGAAATGGCGGCTATACTCACCGCCCGGTCGGCCGCTCCGGGTTCGGGAGCCACCATCATGTCGCCGTTTTCGGCCACAAAGAAATAACCGCCGCCCCATTCGGTCACCCCGTAGAGATCCGACGATTTGTTCGTATTCCAACGTTCCATGGTATAGTTCACCAATACTCCTCCTCCAACGAAAAACTTCTCTTTCTCTAACTCTCTATAATAAACGCTGCAGCCCTGCGTCAAGGCCACCGGCGCATTCTATCAGAAACCTAATACTTGTGCCCTCGTTGTTCTCTCTTGGCAGCAAGAGCAGGCTGACCCTCTCAGGACAACAACCGGACCGGCTTTTCCGTACCGCCGCCCATCGGCTGATGCAGGGTGAGAGCCCGACCGGTGGTGACCGCCTCCTGGTAGGCGTCCCGGTACATGGTGGTGCCTTGACGCCGCATTCGCCGCAGGCGGGGATAGTGAATAGCGACAAAATCATCCAGGCGCTGCGTCTCCCTGAGGGTGGGCAGGCCGGCAGCAGGGGCCGGTTGTCCGCCCTGTCCACCTTGGGCAGCCTGGGTTGCGCGGGATCGTTTCAGGGTTTCCCTGAAGCCCGCCAACAGGCCGAGGTAGTAACTTTTTTTGGCGATCCGGCCGTTGCCGCCGAAACTGCGCCGGTTTTTCTCCCACAGGGTCTGCAGTCGATTTTCGAGAAAATGATAGCAGTGTTCGGCAATGGCCACCTGTTCCTCCCGGCCCAACAGCTCGATGGTCTTAAATGACACCCTGGCCTGCGGGGCGTAGAGCGAGGCGCAGATCACCCGTACTGCAAAGCAGGTCTCGAGCAGGCTGCAGATCGACTTGCGGTGTACGGGCAGGGTTTGCTGACCGGTATTGATGGTCCGGTGCACCAACCCTTCCTCTTCCGCCAGGGCGTCGAGGGTCAACCGGTATCGGCTCAGGATTTCGCCGGCCCGCTGCATGGCAAGCGCCGCCTCGTGCTCATTGTCGGAGTCGCTCAACGCCATCAATTTTCGCACTTTTTCGATGATCTGTCGTCCATGTTCCGTGGTTTCAGAACCTGCGGCCTGGGTTGCTATCCCCTCGGCCAGATCCGCGCTGGCCCGGTGAAAAGGGGCATCCAGGCCGATCCGGGTGCAGGCCTGGCGGAACATCGGCCCATGGCCCGCATCCTCCTGACCGTAGATCTCACTGCAGATCTGGTGGGCTATTTCATGCTTGAGCACCTGCAGGGTCAGATTCCAGGGATGGGTGCTGATCAGAAAATGACTGAGGCTTAAGGTTCGGTCAGCGGCTGCCCAGCTGCCCAGCTGTTTGGTGTGCATGCTGATGGTCAGGATCGGGGGCTTGAGCCGGACACCGAACTGAAAACAGATGTCGTTGTATTCCCGCGTCAACTGGCACAGCCAGCTCTCGTGCCATTGGCTGGTGATCCGTTCCATGGTCAGTCTACCTGCGCTGGGCTGCTCTGTCGCAGGGCCTCAATCCGCGCCAGCACCGGCGGGTGGCTGTGATTGAGAAACACATGTACCGGGTGCGGGGTCAGGTTGGAGAGATTGCTGACACTCAGTTTTTTCAAGCCGCTGATCAGGGCTGCGCCATCGCCGCCGCTCTCCGCGGCGAAGCGGTCGGCCTGATACTCGTTGCGCCGGGAAAAGGCGTTAAAGGCAATGGCGACCAGGGTGGAAATGGGGGTGTAGAGGAATCCGAAAAAGATCAGTCCGGCATAGACGGAAATCTGTTCCATGCCGAAGGCGTCGAACAGTCCCTGGTTGCCGAGAAAGAGGGACAGGATAAAAAACATGAAACCCATCTGCAGGATGGAAAGTACCGTCATGGTGAGGATGTGTTTGAGTTTGTAGTGGCCCATCTCGTGGGCCAGGACAGCCACTATTTCACTGGAGGTCAGTTTGTCCACCAGGGTATCGAAAAAGACGATACGGCGGAAGCGGCCGAACCCGGTGAAAAAGGCATTAACCCGGGTCGAACGTTTGGAGCCGTCCATGGTGTAGATGCCCTGCAGGGCAAACCCCTGCCCCGCGGCATAGCGGGTGATGGCCTCTTTGAGCTCGCCCTCGGCCAGGGGCGTGAACTTGTTGAACAGGGGCATGATCAGCACCGGGGCGAGGAACTGGACCACCAGGACAAAGACCACGGCGGCGATCCAGCAGTACAGCCAGGCCACGTTGCCGCAGGTCTCAAAAAACCAGAGGATGCCGCCCAGCAGGGGCCCGCCGAGGACCACGGTCAGCAGCACCGCCTTGGCGCCATCGAGGAGGAAGGTCGCCACCGTAGTGGTATTGAAGCCGAACCGCTGCTCGATACCAAAGGTCGAGTACACGGAAAAAGGCAGATTGACGAGTGTGGAGAGCAGGGCCAGGAGGCCGGTGAAAATCAGGCCGGTGGGGATGGATGAGAAGCCAAATCCCCGGGCTACACCGTCGATCAGATTGAAACCACCCGCCAGGATGAAACCCAGGGTCAGGACGATACTCACCGTGCTCTGTACCAGGGCAAACCGGGTGGTTACGCGTGTGTACTCCTGGGAGCGGGCATACTGCTGCTGCTCATAGACGCCGACAAACTCCGCCGGGAGATCGGGGCTGAGCGAGCGCAGATTGAGCAGGGACACCACCAGCTCGAGCACATAGCTGAGCAGGAGAATGCCAATAATACAAAGAAGATATCCGTTCATTAGTGTCACGTCGTTTCAGATTTTCAATTACATGCAAGATTGCGGAGGCAATACAGGAAATCAGGGGGTGGTGCAAGCCAATACTGCTGATTGGCAAACAGCGCGTTCAGGTTTGGGAAATTCCGTGCTGTGCGCCGGTATACAAGGATCACCCCGGCGGCGGAGTCTGTGTTTGACAGTGAGGAGCGTACCGTATACATAGTGCGGAAAGACAATCCAACTCTGATGCGCAGGAGTTCTTCCCATGGAACAGCAAAAGCAGGCTGCACGACTCTCAGGACTTCAGGTGACCGGCATCGTGGTCGCGGCCATGGCGATCACCATGGTGGCGACCCTGTTCATTGTCAACAGCTGGCTCTTTCCTAAACCGTTTGAGCCGGTTGTTCTCAGCGCGGTCGAAGAACAGCGGCTTGAACGCAAGCTGGCCCGGTTTGAGCAACTTGACGGCCGGTCCTCTGCCCGGAGCCCGGCTCAGCCGAGTGTGACGGAAGGTGACCTGCAGCCGGAGGTCTACAGCGAAGAGGGCGCTTCGCGGGAGATTCGCTTGAGTGAACGGGAAATCAATGCCATGATTGCCCAGAACGCCGATCTGGCCCGTAAGATGGTGGTCGATTTCTCCGAAGACCTGGTCAGTGTCAAGCTGTTGATCCCGATGGA
The DNA here is from genome assembly GCA_038205495.1 of Desulfobulbales bacterium. Classification (GTDB taxonomy): domain Bacteria; phylum Desulfobacterota; class Desulfobulbia; order Desulfobulbales; family Desulfobulbaceae; genus Desulfobulbus. The sequence goes on along the minus strand of JBBRBT010000003.1, from coordinate 92,700 downwards.
TCCGGACTTCCCTTTTCTGGGCGGGAAAACCTTGAAGATCAAGGCCGGAGCCGAGCTCGCCTACCGTGAGAGTCGGCCCGTGGTCATTCTCCGCGGTGTCTCGGTGATGGGCGTGCCCCTGCCCAACGCCTGGCTGGGAAACCTGAAAAATATTGACCTGATCAAGGTCTTCGGCTCTGACCCGGGATTCTGGAAGGGCTTTGCCGACGGCGTGGCCGCCATCCAGGTCCGCGAGGGCACGCTGCAGATCGTACTCAAAGAATAAGCGCCATCTGCGGGATCGCCGCGCCGGCACCCACCAACAGCAACTACGATCGATTCTTCTTCCGCGTCTTTTTGGCGTCCTTGTTTTTGGCGTGGCCAGCTTTTTTCTTGTTGTCCGTCGTCTTACCCTTCTTTTCGGCCGGGGCAGGTTCCGGCGGGGAGGTGTATTCTTCCTGATTAAATTCCGAGAACCAAGAGATATAGCCGTGCACATCGGCGGGCATTCGTGCTGTCACCCAGGTGCGCAGGGATTCCATGGCGCTTTCCCTGTCCCGCTCATTGGCATCTTCCACATCTTCCAGGGCGATAAATCCTTTGCGGACAATGTCGTCGGCAAAGGCCTTGCGAATGATCTCCATGGAATCTTGCGGATGCAGGTCGCAGAGCGTTGCCGTCAGGTTACCCCAAAAATACGAATCCTCCGCCGCTTCGGTTCCCGTAAACAGCCCCTGGAAAAAGCCGACCACCTCGTCTCGCTTGGTGGTATCAAAGGCCACCACATAGGAAAGGGCCTCCATCGCCGCGCAACGGACATACTGATCAACATCGCGGTTGTTGATCAACTCTTTAATAGCCTCCGTCGAGCCATTGCAGGTTTGATAGAGCATGGTGGGCAGGGTTTCGGTGGTTGTGTCCCCCCAGAGTTCCACCAGTTGTTCCTCGGCAATACTGAAGGCCCGGATCAGCGGCAGATGGGCAGCCGGTTCACGGAAATGGGAGAGCAGCAAGGCCGCGTAGACGTGGGCGTTGTGTCCCTCCAGCGCATAACGCATCGGATTTTCGCCGACTTCTTCGATGATGCGCACCAGGTGCGGGGTGATCTCTTCCTGCCGTGTCAGGGCCTCCTCCACCTCCGTCTGCATATAGGTGACGCTTAACAGGTCAAACTGGGATAGGAGCTGCTGGATATCTGGTGTACTCATCGGTATGCCTCAAAGGAGAAGGAGTGAAGGGTGACAAAAACTGCGGCACTTTATAAGTTTTTGCCTTTGCAGTCAATTGATTGCTCCTGATTGAGATGTCGAGCAGCGAGGGCTCGTGATTCCGGGGTGGCAATCAGGAGGGAGCCTGGTAGCCGAGTCGGAGCCCTTCACCGGTGTTGAAGGGCTGGATACCCAGGGGCAGGAGCAGCTGGAAGAGGGGCCGTCCGAAGTAGAAGAGCTCAAGGGCCACGGAAAGATCAAAGGTGTCGGCGGTACGGGAGCGGAAGGCCAGGTCGATATTGACGTCCTGCAGCAGGCTTGCCAGAATCTCCACCCTCGCCCCGATCTGGGCAAAGTCATCGCTGACCGTCTGGATGTCGCGGCAGGGGTTGTGCTCCTGGTGGTTGAGGATCAGGGCCAGGATGGGGTCATCCCGGTCGATGCAGTCAAACCGGGTCAGCAGGTCCTGTCCGGCTATGTCCAGCAGTGGCCCGGTGTCCGAGCAGTCGAGCAGTCCGCAGGCCAGGGGCCGATGCCCATAACGGAGGCAACCTCTTGCTGTTTCGTCGTAAAAGAGACAGCACCAGGTACCGTCCCGTCCTTGCAGTTTGAGGAATTCATGGAGGACAGGGGTGGCCGTGGTGGCCAGCGGCTGAAAGGCCAGTTCGCCTTGACGGACTGTGACCAGATCGTCAAGGCGGAGTTGGCCCGAACGGAGAAGAGCAAGGTCCTGGCCATGCAGGGCCGGGCCGCCCTGGCGGCAGCAGGCACCACAGCGCTGGCATCCCGAAAGACGGCTCAAGAAAGGAGATCCAGGCGGTCACCACGGCTGAGCACCCCGGGAACAACGACCTTGGTAAAGATGCCTTCGCGGGGCATGATGCAGTCGCCGACCTGTTTGAAAATGGCACAGCCGTGGTGGCATTTTTTGCCGATTTGGGTGACTTCCAGCACCACCTGGCCGTTGCCCAGTCGGGTGCCGAGCGGCAGTTTGGCCAGTTCGATGCCCTCGGTGGTGATGTTTTCGGCAAAGGCGCCGGGATTGAGCTCCAAGCCTTTAGCCCGCATGAAGTCGATGGACTCTTCGGCCAGCAGGCTGACCTGCCGGTGCCAGTCACCGGCATGGGCGTCACCGACAATGCCGTGATCGACCCTCAGCTCAACGCTTTCCACCGGCTCCTTGTTGACGCCCTTCTCATGGCTGATGTTCAGTGAAATGATTTTTCCCATGTTTTCCCTTGTTATATAGAGGCGGATAGTCTGTTAGATATTTAGTTTGTGAAGAACGATAAGTTACTCGGTAACAGTGGACTTATTGATGTTCAAGATAAGTAGCTAGTCGTTTAGTGAACTCACGCATCTCGCTAAGAGATATTTTTGCGTGTAACCCTCTTTCATTACTAAATTCAAATGCCTCAACTTCACCATTTTTCGGAATAGGCGTTATACGAAAATGCGCGATGGCGTGTCGCAATGAGATGACAAGGCCACGAAGCGTTTCTGGATTTTGATTTCCACGATAAGGATTACCTGGGTGTAGGATTGATTGCCTCTCTATTCCCCAGAGTGAAAGTTCACTGAGAGGTGTTTCGGGAATAGCCTCAAGAAAAGACTCTTTTGGCACTACAAGTAGCCCCAGAAGACAGTTGACAAGTAAGGTGGCGTCATATTCACCTTCATATGTCGTCAGTATTTTGAGTGTATGGGTCATAAAAGATCGTTCGAAATCGTCCAGATAACTCATTGTTTTTTCACTTTAACCTGATGTAGAAAAAATGCTAGATATGCCAATAGCATGTTCACGGAACCTGTCCCTAATAGACTAAAGTCTAACACCCTTCTTTTCACGCGAATAGATCCGTGCTCAGATACCGTTCACCGGTGTCCGGGAGGATAACCACAATCCGCTTGCCGTGAAAAGCCTCCCTGCCTGCAATCTCAAGGGCACCGGCCAGCGCTGCGCCGCCGGAGATGCCGCAGAGAATGCCTTCCCGGCGGGCCAGGATTTGTGCCTGGAGGATCGCCGCATCGTTCTCCACTGTGATGATCTCGTCGATCACCGAGCGGTCGAGTACCTCCGGGATAAAACCGGCGCCGATTCCCTGAATCTTATGAGGTCCGGGCTTGCCTCCCGACAGGACCGGCGAGGCCGCCGGTTCGATGGCCACCACCTTGATCCCGGGATTCTGTTCCTTGAGATAGCCGCCCGCCCCGGTGATGGTGCCGCCCGTTCCCACGCCCACAACGAACACATCGATGTCCCCCCCGGTCTGCTGCCAAATTTCGGGGCCGGTGGTCCGCCGGTGCATGGCCGGGTTGGAAGGATTGGCGAACTGATTGGGCATCCAGGAGCCCGGTGTCTGTTGGTGCAATTCGATGGCCCGGGCAATTGCGCCCTTCATGCCCTCGGCGGCAGGGGTCAGCACCAGGTGGGCCCCGAGGTGGATCAGCAGCTTGCGCCGTTCGAGGCTCATGCTCTCCGGCATGGTCAGGGTGAGACTGTAGCCCCGGCTGGCACAGACAAAGGCGAGGCCAATGCCGGTATTGCCGCTGGTCGGCTCGACCAGGACGGCGCCTGGCTGGATGATCCCGGCCTGTTCGGCATCGTTGACCATGGCCACCGCCAGCCGATCTTTGATGCTGCCGAGCGGATTCATGGACTCGATCTTGGCAAAAAGCTCAGCCCCTGTCGCCCCCCCGAATCGTTGCAGGTGGACCAGTGGTGTTCGGCCGATGGCCTCGGTAATATTGGCACACAAAGAATTCTTCATACCTTTTCTCCCGGCTCCTGGCCGATGTAGACGAGTTTCGGTTGTTCCAGCATCACCCGGGTGTCGGGGCCGACCGATTCGGTCAGCCAGACGTTACCGCCGATGATCGATCGGGCCCCCACCACGGTGTTACCGCCGAGGATGGTGGCATTGGCGTAGATGATGACATCGTCTTCAATGGTGGGATGTCGTTTGACATTTCGCAACCGTATGCCCGCATCCCAGGGCAGTGACAGCGCCCCGAGGGTGACGCCCTGATAGAGCCGCACCCGGTCGCCGATGGTGCTGGTGGCGCCGACCACTACTCCGGATCCGTGGTCGATGAAAAAATGGGCGCCGATGGTGGCCTCGGGGTTGATATCAATGGCGGTGCGGTGGTAGGCATGTTCGCTCATGATCCGGGGAATGAGCGGCACTCCCAGCTCGTGGAGCCGATGGGCCAGGCGGTAGATCATGATCGCAAACAGGCCGGGATAGCTGAAAATAACCTCGTCGGAATTGGCTGCGGCCGGATCCCCGGTCAGGGCGGCCTCGATGTCTGATTCGAGCAGATTGCGGATAGCAGGCAAGCTGTCGATCAGGGCGGCGGCGGTCTCATAACTGCGTTCACCGCAGCGGGTGCACTCCTGGTTATGGCGGAAGCAGTCGTGACGGATGGCGGAACTGATCTGGCTGGCCAGGTTTTCATAGAACAGGCTGACCTGCTGGCCCAGATGATATTCCAGATTTTCGGGCCGGAGAATAACCGGCGAGAAAAATCCCGGGAAAAGAATGCGCTGCAGCTGCTCGATCAGGTCGATCACCTCACTTTTGGAAGGGATCGGCACCGGTTCAATATGGCTGGCCCAGCGACCGCTTTTAAAGCCACTGCTCAGGCTCTCCACCACCTCGGGGATCGGATTGCGCACCGCATTTGCCGATACTGTCTCGCTGCCGCAACTGCCGGCCAACATTTCTTTTGGTCCCATAATGAGTTCTTCCTGAAAAAATCGGTTCATAGCATGCGTTCCAGCATCATAATGCCGTAGGTGGCCCGGAGGTTCTTGAAGTGCCGGACAATGTTGCCTTTAAAATCGTGGTGATGGGTGTTGATTGCCACCTCACGGACCGTGCGTACCCCGAGGACCCGCAGGAAGCGTTTGAAATCCTTGATTGAAATAATGCGGATGTTGGGAGTGTCGTACCACTCGTAGGGCAGCTGGTCGGTCACCGGCGCCATGCCGGTGCAGAGAATTTGGAGGCGAGCCGACCAGTGGGCAAAGTTGGGAAAGCTGACAATCACCCGTTTGCCGATCCACAGCAGGTCGATGAGCAATTCCTTGGGGTCGTGGATCTGCTGCAGGGTCTGGCTGAGCACGATCACATCGAACCGTGCTTCCGGATAATCGCAGACCTCCTTGCGGAAATCGCCCTGGAGCACGGTCAGGCCCCGTTCGATGCAGCGGGCCACCTTTTCCTCGGAAAATTCGATACCAGTGCCGTGCACCTGCTTGTGTTTCTTGAGATACTCAAGCAGGTCGCCGTTGCCGCAGCCCAGGTCGAGCACCCGCGATCCCGGTTCGATCCAGGAGGCAATGACCTGGAGGTCAAAGCGCATGGTTCCTAGATCCTGGTTATAAACAGTGCTCATGATAAACCCGATCAAGAAAACCGCTGATTAAACCGTCCAATCGCTTGTTCGGTATGAGGAAGGCGTCGTGGCCGCACTGGGCTTCGATTTCGCAGAAGCTGACATCGCTGCCGTTTTTTTTCAGCGCGGAAACGATGTTCCGGGACTGATAGGTGGGGTAGAGCCAGTCCGAGGTGAAGGAAATCACCAGAAACGAGACTTCGGCCAGGGCCTCGTTGATCAGCAGGCTGCTGCCGCCGCGTTCGAGATCAAAATAGTCGGCGGCCTTGGTGATGAACAACAGCGAGTTGGCGTCAAAGCGGGTGACGAACTTCTTGCCCTGGTGGTGGAGGTAGCTTTCCACCTGGAAATCGCCGGTGAAATCAAAGGAGAGGGCGCTGCGGTGCAGGCGTCTGCCGAATTTTTCCCGCATCGATTCATCGGAGAGATAGGTGACATGGCCGATCATCCGCGCCACGGCCAGGCCGTGCGTCGGCCCGGGGCCATCGTAATAATCGCCGTTGTTCCAGGCCGGATCGGCCATGATCGCCTGGCGGGCCACTTCGTTGAAGGCAATGGCCTGGGCGGAGTGGCGGGTGGTGGTGGCCAGCGGGATGGCTGAGACCACCATCTCCGGGAAGTCGGCGCACCAGCGCAGCACCTGCATGCCGCCCACCGAACCACCGACGAGCGACATCAACTTTTTGATGCCCAGGTGGTCAATCAGGTATTTCTGTGCCTGCACCATGTCCTTGATGGTCACCATGGGAAAGGTGAGACCGTAGGGCTTGCCGGTGTCCGGGTTGATGGACGAGGGGCCGGTGGAACCGGCGCAGCCGCCGAGGATATTGGAGCAGATGACGAAATAGCGGTTGGTGTCGATCGGTTTGCCGGGCCCGACCATGTTGTCCCACCAGCCGGGACGGTCATCGCCTGCGTGCGAATACCCGGCCACATGGGAGTCGCCGGAAAAGGCATGGAGAATGAGGATGGCGTTGGTCCGTTCGGCGTTGAGTGCGCCCAGGGTCTCGTAGGCAAGGGTGATCGGCCCCAGGCGGGTGCCGCAGTCCAAGACCATCTCGTCCGGAGTCTGGGCAAAGGTGAACTGTTTTTTCTCAACAAGCAGAGATCGGGGGGCAACCCCGTCAAGAGGGGTCATCTCGGCCTGGCTCCCTGCACATCTGGATGGGCCGTAACTCTACCACGGAGTGGGAGTGGATGGATGGAGTTGCCAAATCGTTTCATGGTTGGAGTTATAAGCACAGCCTGGGATCAGCGCCATAAGAAAAATGCCGGGGTTCGGATTGGATGCGGCAAGCAAAAAAGCTGAGATCCGTTGATCGGTCCCGGCTTTCTCCTTACAAATTCCGCAGACTAAGAATTGCGATTATCGCTTGGGCGCGGTTCGTTGCTTTCCTCATCGACTTGGCGATCAAACTGGAAGACATCCCGATAGGCGGTGTAACAGGAAAGGGTGAAAAGGGCGATGGTCGGACTTGCCAGGGCCAATAGGGCAATCTGGATAAAGGCCTGCGAGAGCCTTGCGTTGGCGAAAAGATTGAAAAAACCTGCCAGGAGGCCATACAGAAATCCGGTCACCAGGCCATACAAGACACTGAACACCACTATCACCAGCAGCAGAATCAAACTGTAGACGAGAAAGGCTGACCAATTTTTCAGGGTGGCCCTGAAACTGAGTTTCAGACTGGCCCATGCCGAGTTGTCGCCCAGTGCCACCAGGCAGGGGGCAAACCAGAAGGCCATGGACATGGGAAGGGTCAGGAAGAGCACCAACAGGCTCATCAGAACTATTGCCAGAAAATGCTGGAGCATGAACGAGGGGTCTTTGCCGACCGGTATTCCTTTGAAGAACAACAGAACGCAAACAAACAGAACCATGCCGATGGCAACGCCAAAAAGGAGATAGAAGGCGCCAAGGCGGAGCAACTGATTGCGAGGACGACCAAAACCGGCAAGGAGGGAAGAGACCCGCAAGGTTCCGCCTTGCTGCTGACAGTGCGCCCCTAGCATCAGTCCTCCCGCAAATACCGGTCCCACCAGTGTTGCGACAAGGCTCCCCAAAACAGGAATCATGGAAAGGGCAACCATGACCAGGCCGAGCAGGAATACCATCCCGGTCCAGCGTTGTGGTTCCTTCAGGTACAGTTCCGTGCAGTTCTTGATCCACAACCAGCCGTGCGAGGCGGATACCTTGAGGGGGGATTCTAGGCCGTTTCCGCCTGGATGTTCGGAGCGGGCTGAAGCGGAGGACTGGTTGGAGCCCGCCTCTTCGCTTCTGCTTGGAAGCGGCGCAGGGGTGCTGGGCGACTCAGGCTGCGGAGAGATGGGTTCGGGTGGGAGAGGTGGTGGCGGTGCGGATTGCCCGGTGTCTTCCTTGGCCTCCTTCGAGTCCTCCGCAAGTTCCCCTCCGGGTGCAACGGGTTCGGCCGGACAGGGCTGCAGCTCAACGGCCACTCCAATGGCGGTCAATGCCGCCCGGAATTGTTCCCCGATCTCCGCGCTGACCCCTTTTTTGACCACCGTTGGATGGCCGGAGTTGAGCAGCCGCTCGACCTTGGAGCGATCCAGACGGGTCAGGGCCGCCATCTTTTCGACAGCTGTCTCGAAATCGGTTCCTGCAAGCAGGTGTCCGGTTAACACGACATTGAGGGTCTCCATTCCAGCTGTCTCCTTACGATTACCTTGGGCTTCGCGCCCGGGGGTGGTCTTGGTTCTTCAATCACGTACCCTCTGCAACCGCTCTTGAGGCCAAGGCCCGCTCCATGCGCTGCAAGGCCTCGGTGAGCAGCGGCCGCGGACAGCCGAAATTGAGCCGGACATAGCCGGGCAGGCCGAAGGCAGCGCCGTCGGAGAGGCCTACTCCGGACTGTTCGAAAAATAATTCTGGGTTGTCGATCCCCGCCTGGCGGGTATCGATCCAGGCAAGATAGGTGGCCTCCACCGGACTGACGCTAAGGCCGGGCATGTCGGTCACCGCTCGCAGCACCAGATCACGGTTGCCGCGCAGATAGGTGATCAGCTCCTGCCGCCACGGCTCTCCAAATCGATAGGCCGCCTCGGTGGCGGCATAGCCCAACAGGTTGACATGGGGCACGATCCCGTCCATCGCCCGCGTAAAGGACTTCCGCAGCACCTGGTCAGCAATCACGGCAAACGAGCAGCCCAGGCCGGGGATGTTGAAGGTCTTGCTCGGGGCATGGAGAGTAATGGTACGGCGGGCGATCTCAGGGCTGAGCAGGGCCAGGGGGAGATGGCGCTTGTCGGCATCCAGAATCAGGCCGGCATGGATCTCGTCGCTGCAGATGATCAGATCGTGACGCTCGGCCAGCTCGGCCAGGGCAAGCAACTCCTCCCTCGTCCAGACGCGGCCTGTCGGGTTATGCGGATTGCAGAGCAGGAAGAGCCGGGTCCTCGGCGTAATCGCTTGTTCCAGCGTCTCCATGTCCATCTCCCAGCGCCCGCCGTTGCGTTGGAGCGGCACCTTGACGGTGATGCGTCCCGCCAGCGCCGGTGCCGACATAAACGGTGGATAGATGGGAGTATGGGTCAGGACTTCATCGCCGGCCTCGCCGACCGCACGGCAGGCGACATTGAGGCCGCAGACCAGACCGGGCAGCCAGACCAGCCAACCGGGATCAATGGTCCAGCCGTATTGCTCGTGCAGGTGCGCGACCACCGTTGCCACCAGCGTTGCGGGGGCTGCGGTGTAGCCGAAGACGCCGTGGTCGATGCGCCTATGCAGGGCCTCGAGTATCGCCGGGGGTGAGCGGAAATCCATATCCGCCACCCACAGGGGGATGATGTCGCGCCCCTGGTACCGGTCCCATTTGAGGCTGGACGTGGGGCGGCGATCGATGGGGGTATCGAAATCAAAGCGGGAGGAATGCATTCAGCCCTTCAATTCCCAGAGGGTCAGTTCGGCGATGCTATGCTGGAACTTCCGGCGCGTTTCGCGGATGACAAAGGGCAGGTCGCGGGGTTCCGTCAGCAGGTGGAAGTGGGGCGCCAGCACGGCCTTCAACCCGTCCAGGCTCCAGACAGGCTCACCGGCATCGCGGTAGCCGCCCAGCCATTCTTCCTTCTTGGTGTAGGCCGCATCCCAGGTGTAGGGGGAGGTGAGCACCAGGATGCCGCCCGGATTGATCCGCTCATGAATGGTGGCGAGAAAGGCGCGCGGCGCATAGAGCCGGTCGAGCAGATTGGCCGCCAGCACCAGATCATAGCCGGTGAACTTTTCCGGCAGGTTGCAGGCATCGGCCTGGGAAAATGCAACCCGGTCGCGGTAGGCCTCCAGGCCGAAATCCGCCAGCCCGATTTCATGGTATGAGCAGATCTCGCCCTCCTCGGGAAAGGCGTAGCGCAGGTAGCCTTCCTCCTGCATCCGTGCAGCCAGGCGGAAGAAACGGGTGGAGAAATCGAGTCCGGTCACCTTGGCAAAGCCGCCCCGGGCCAGCTCGAAGGCGGCCCGGCCGACCGCGCAGCCGAGGTCAAGGGCATGTCCGGTGCTCCGTCCTTGCATCACTTCCAAACAGGCGGCGGCACAGGCGGCGGGGAAATTGGCTACCCCGAAATGTTCAACCCCGTAATGGGCCTCGCAATACTGGGCGGCCAGGGCATCGGTTTCATATTGATCCTGATGGATTTCCACCGGGGCGCTGCTTGCCACATAACGAAACCCGGCATGCTGGAAGAAATGCCGTCTGAAGGCGTAGCGGGCGTCACGGGTGGCCTCGTTGCCGGTGGAGATCCAGGAGCCGCCCTTGATCAGGTTGTGGCGGGTGTCGAAGGTGGGTGCCGAAAAGTCGTCGTACCAGGGGTGGATGCGGAAGCCGTGGAAGGGATAGATCGGAGTTTCGGTCCATTGCCAGACATTACCGATCACATCATAAAAATCACCGCAGCGGAACCGATCCACCGGGCAGGAACTGCTCCAGTGTTCCAAATTGATGTTGCCCGGCGCCTGCTGCCAAAAGGGTTGATCGGGGAGGTCGCAGGCATCGCGCAGGCGGTGCCACTCATCCTCGGTGGGTAGCCGGATCGGTAAACCGGTGCGGGCAGCCTGCCAGTTGCAGAAGGCTTTGGCCTCCAGCTGGTTGACCTCCACCGGCCAGTTCCAGGGCAGCGGGATGATCTCCAGTATGGTGCGCAGACCCCAGCCGCCCTCCGTACCGCCGCCCTGCACCCAGAACAGCGGATGTTCGGCCTGCTTGAAGCTGCGCCATTGCCATCCTTCTTCGGTCCACCACTGCGGGTCGCGGTACCCTCCAGCCTCGACAAAGGCCAAAAATTCGCGGTTGGCGACCAGAAATTCCCCGGCCTGGAACGTCTTGATCTCGGCCTCATGGTGCCCGTACTCGTTGTCCCAGCCATAGAGGGCATGATCAAAGGGCTTGCCCAGCATCACCTTGCCGCCCGGCACCGGCAGGAGTCGATTCTGCGGAGGTTCACCGGTTTCCCGGCAGATCTCCCAGAAGGGATGGGGGACCACCTGGTCAAGCGGCAGCTGGCGGATCAGCACCGAAGAGGTCTCGATATGAATGCGCTCATGCTCGATCCCCATCATGATCGCCCAGAACGGATTCTCCCAGGTGATCGGCAGGTTCATCGGCAGGCGGCGGATCAGGCCGTCGATCAGTTGCCGGACCTGGTCGCGGTAGGCTTTGACCGCCTGCCGAGTCGGCCAGTCGTAATGGCTGGAATGCAGATCATCCCAGGACATCTCATCCACTCCGACTGCGAACAGCGATTCAAAGCGCGGGTTGATCCGCGTGTCGATCAGGCGGGCGATGGTCAGCTTGTTGATGAAAAAGGTGGCGGTATGGCCGTAGTAGAAGATCAGCGGATGGCGCAGCCGATCGGCCCGCAGGTAAAAGGTGTCATCGGATTTCAGTGTTTCGTAGAGCCGTTCGTCGAGGTCAAAGGTCTGGTGGAAATACGTGAGGATTTCGGCCCGTTTCTGCTCGGGTTCGCCTTGGTCGAGAATGATGGTTCTGGTGGTGCGAATATCCATAAACAACCCTCCTGGGCTGGAGCGGGGAGATCAATGGGTTGCGGGTTACGATGTTGGGGCAGAAAGGTGGAACCGGGGCCAGAATGCCGGCCCCGGTTCAATGGACTTGCTGCTAATCCCGGGTCAACTGCCGGTAGTGGATGCGATGGGGCTGGTCGGCGTTGGCGCCTTTGCGGGTTTTGTAATCGCGCTCGTAGTCGGAATAATTGCCTTCGAACCAGACCACCTCGGAGTTGCCCTCAAAGGCCATGATATGGGTGGCGATGCGGTCCAGGAACCAGCGGTCATGGCTGATGATCACCGCGCAGCCGGCAAAATTTTCCAAGGCCTCTTCCAGGGCCCGCATGGTGTTGACGTCGAGATCGTTGGTCGGCTCATCGAGCAGCAGCACATTGCCGCCATCTTTGAGCATCCGGGCCAGATGCACCCGGTTACGCTGGCCGCCGGAGATCTCGCCCACCTTGTTCTGCTGGTCGCTGCCGGTGAAGTTGAACTTGGCGACATAGGCGCGGGCATTGACCTCGCGGGTCCCGAGCCAGATGGTCTCCTGGCCCTCGGAGATGACCTGGAAGATGGTCTGCTTGGGGTCGAGGCTGTCGCGGTTCTGGTCGACATAGGAGAGCTTGACCGTCTCGCCGATGCGGATCGTGCCCGAGTCGGGCTTGTCCTGGCCGGTGATCATCCGGAACAGCGTGGTCTTGCCGGCGCCGTTGGGCCCGACAATGCCGACGATGCCGCCGGGGGGCAGGGAAAAGCTGATATTTTCCATCAGCAGTCTGCCGTCATAGGCCTTGCTCAAACCCTCGGCCTCGATCACCAGTTTACCGAGACGCGGTCCGGGTGGAATATAAATTTCCAGTTCGCCCGAGGCTTTCTCGCTCTGCTGGTTCAACAGGTTTTCGTAGGAGGTGATCCGCGCCTTGGACTTGGAGCGGCGGCCCTTGGGGCTCATCCGGATCCACTCCAGCTCGCGTTGCAGGGTCCGCTGCCGTTCGCTCTCCTTTTTTTCCTCCTGGGCCAGCCGTTTCTGCTTCTGCTCCAGCCACGAGGAGTAGTTGCCCTTCCACGGAATACCCAGCCCTCGGTCCAGTTCCAGAATCCAGCCGGCGACATTGTCGAGGAAATAGCGGTCATGGGTGACGGCGATGACCGTGCCCGCATACTGCTGCAGATGCTGCTCCAGCCAGGCCACCGATTCCGCATCCAGGTGATTGGTGGGCTCATCAAGGAGGAGGATGTCGGGATTTTTGAGGAGGATGCGGCACAACGCCACCCGCCGTTTCTCGCCGCCGGAGAGGACGCCGGTTTTCATCTCCGCGGGTGGGCAGCGCAGGGCCTCCATGGCCATCTCCAGACGCGAGTCCAGATTCCAGGCATCGGTGGCGTCGAGCTTGTCCTGGACTTTGGCCTGGCGGTCGAGCAGTTTCTCCATGGCATCGTCATCCATGGGTTCGGCGAATTGTTCGTTGATGGTGTTGAATTCGGCAAGCAGATCCACGGTGGCCTGCGCCCCCTCCTCGACGATCTCGCGCACGGTTTTTTCCGGGTCAAGCGTCGGTTCCTGGGGCAGATAATCAATGGTGAAGCCTTCCGAAAGGATGGTCTTGCCGTCGAATTCCTTGTCGATCCCGGCAAGGATGCGCAGCAGGGAGCTCTTTCCCGAGCCGTTGAGCCCGAGCACTCCGATCTTGGCCCCGTAAAAATAGGAGAGGGAGATATCTTTGAGGATCTGTTTTTGCCCATATTTTTTACTGACTTTGATCATCGAATAGATGATTTTGTTCGGTTCGCTGGCCATGCTGTTTTATCCTCTTTGCAGGTATTCTGATAAACGTTGAAAAACGTCGGGGCCGTTGGGCCGAGCGACTTTGATCGGTCTGATTTTCGGGTGTGCCCAGGGCAGATGACCTCTCTTCCCTGGACAATGCCACCCATTCTACCCGTAATAGGCGCATCCGGCAATTCCTGTCATGGGCACGATACCGCCAGGATGGGTTTCTTTACCGCACACGTCTCCCTTTGCCCTTGTTCAGCCCGCGCAGATTCCAAGCGTTCCCGAAGGTCTGCTCTTTTTCCCCTTGCATTCTTGCGGAGGTCCTGTTTTTCTTGCGGGGATGATTTCGCCCGGGTGGGTAGCAATAGCACACAAAGCATCCCTTGCTCCGGGCACAAGCAGTAAACTCTCACGGAGCGTATCTATGTTCAAAGTATTTCAATTTCTCCTGTTGGCCTTCCTCTTGGTCAACACCTCAGGCTGCGGCGCCAAAAAACTCGTAGGCCTCGAGGGCAAGAGCCTTTTGGGCTTTGGCAGCGATGAGCAGACCGAGTTCAAGGGCGCAACCTATCCACCCACCAGCCAGATTGCCACCGCTTTCCAGGCGACCCAGGTTCCCAAGTCCTGCCGAGTCTTTGCCGAAACCCTGGTGCAGTTACCCTCCAATATTTCGGGTAAGGATATCGAAAACACGATCTTTGCCGAGGCCGGCAAGCGCGGAGCTGACCAGGTACTCATCGGCCAGAGTCGCCAAGCTGAGGACGATAATGGGGTGCAATTTTTCTACTACGGTCCGAAACAGGAATATCTCTGTTCCGAGCAATGGCAAGGCTGGAAGTACGGCTACTCCTTCTGGGCAAAACAGGGGGATTGGGTGAATGTCGGGTACGGGGAATGGGGGAAGGCCGGGTATCATGCCGACGGCCCTCTGGTCATGCAGGTCGCCATGCTGCGCTGCCAGTAAAGAGGCTTCTGCCTTTTAGGCATTCGTAGCTCGGGCCGATTATCTGTGCGGAATCGCGGTGAGGTTCTGGGGTAGCACACAACAAAGGGCGTATCGAAATTTTTCGATACGCCCTTTGTGTTTATGTGGTTTCTGCGCAATTGTTTTGTCGCGTCTGAATGTACCTGATGTCAGAATTTTTTTTGTCCCTTTTAGGCCCCTTGCATCTTTAAGATCAAAGATGGGCCCTTCGAGCGACTCAATTTCTTCAGTCACTCTTGCGAGGTCGCTGAACTTGAATGATCCCGCCTTTGGGAAATCGTTAAGTTTGATGGTTTCGTAAAAAGTCGATTCCTGTCATTTCGACGAGTATAGCGAGGAGAAATCTCGTAATAATTCTAGAGATTTCTCGCTACGCTCGAAATGACAAAAGGGAGAGTTTTCCTTTTTACGAGTTCATCAAGTTTGATATCAAAAAAGTCCTGAACCTGTCTTCGTAACCTATTTGTATTCTCCCACTTTTTCTGTCTCACCAACCTGCATCCGATCCTTGGAGTGATCCTTGGCCACCAGCATGTAGATGGAGGGAATGATGAACAGGGTGAACAGGGTGCCGATGGCCATGCCGCCGACCAGCACCAGGCCGATGGAGTTACGGGCTGCGGCACCGGCACCGGTGACCAGAGTCAGGGGGAAGTGGCCGGCAATGGTGGCCCCGGTGGTCATGAGGATCGGCCGCAGGCGGGTCATCGCCGCTTCCAGCACCGCCTCCCGTTTACTCTGCCCCTGCATTTGCAGTTTGTTGGCGAACTCGACAATGAGAATACCGTTTTTCGAGACCAGGCCGACCAGGGTGACGAGGCCGACCTGGCTATAGATATTGAGGGTGGTGGTCCAGCCCTTGGTCCAGAAGGGAACATTGGGGTCGGGCATCTTGAGAAAGGTGAAGATGAGCGCGCCGAACATGGCCAAGGGTACCGATCCGGCAAGGATGACAAAGGGATCGCGGAAGCTGTTGAACTGTGCCGCCAGCACCAGAAAAATCAAGACAATCGCAAGCCCAAAGGCCTGGACAAAAGAGTCCCCCTCAACGCGCAGCTGTCGCGACTCACCTGTATAATCAAGCACATAGCCCTGTGGCAGGATCTTTGCCGCCTCATCTTCCAAAAAGCGCAGGGCCTCATCCAGGGGCCGCATGGGGTAGGTGCTGAGGGTGACCGCGTTCAACTGCTGGAAGCGGTTTAAGGAGCGGGCTACCGTGCTGTCCTTGAGGGTGGCGATGGTGTTGAGCGGTACCAGTTGCCCGCCTGGACCGGTGACATGAATGGTGCTCAACTGATCGGGATTGAGCCGGTCGACCCGCATGATCTGGGGAACGACCTTGTAGCTGCGGCCGGCGATATTGAACCGGTTGACGAAATTGCCCCCCACCATGGTGCCCAGATCGGCGCCGACCTGTTGCATGTTCAGGCCGAGGTCCGCCACCCTGTCGCGGTCAATGACGATCTCCGACTGGGGCTGATCGATCTTGACGTCAATCAGCGGCGGAAAGGCAAACATATGGCTTTTGATGGCGGCTAACTGGATTTTTTTGGCGAACTCAACCACCTGGTCCAACTCGGCCGTTGAGGCGATGACAAACTCGACCGGAAACTGGCCGCCGCCGGGCAGGGCCGGAGGGGTGACCGGGAAGACATTGACGCCGGTAATGCCGTGCAGCTTCTTTTGCACCTCCGGCATAATCTCAAAGATCGTCCGTTGCCGTTCCTGCCAGGGTTTGACCACCATACCGCTGAATCCCGAGGAGGGCATGGTGAGCTGAAAGACAAAGTTGGTTTCAGGGACGCTGAGAAAGGCCTTGTTGACCGCTGCGGTATAGATCCCGTTCTGGTCCAGGGTGGAGTTGGCAGCCGCATCGACGATTCCGAAAATGACCCCCTGATCTTCAATCGGCGCCAATTCCCGGGCGGACATCTTAAACATCGGTACAGCCAGCAGCCCCAGGACGATCCACACCAGGTAGACCGCCGGGCGGTGGTTGAGGGTGGCCTGCAGCCAGCGCCCGTAGGCGGCCCGCAGCCGTTTGAAATCCCGTTCGATCTTGCCGGCGAACCCATGTTCAGTCATCCCTGCCTTGAGCAGTCGAGATGACATCATCGGTGAGAGCGTCAGAGCAACCACCCCGGAAATGGTGACCGCTCCGGCCAGGGTGAAGGCGAATTCGCGGAACAGCGATCCGGTCAAGCCGCCCTGGAGACCGATGGGCATGTAGACAGCGGCCAGGGTGATGGTCATGGAGATAATCGGGCTGACCAGTTCGCGGGCACTGAGCAAGGCCGCGTCAAGGGGCGATTTGCCTTCGCTGAGATGGCGTTCGACATTCTCGACCACGACGATGGCATCATCCACCACCAGTCCCACGGAAAGGACAATAGCCAGCAGGGTCAGGAGATTGATGGTGAAGCCGAATACCTGCATGAGAAACATCGCCCCGATCAGGGACAGGGGGATGGTGACCACCGGAATAAGGGCGGAGCGCAGCGAACCGAGAAAAAGAAAGATGATAATAACCACGATCAGCAGCGTTTCGCTCAGGGTCTTGACCACCTCTTCAATGGCGTTTTCGATGTAAGCGGTGCCGTCATAGGCAATGCGGCCTTGGAGGCCGTTGGGCAGTTGTTTGCTGATTGCCTCCAGTTCCACCCGCACGCGTTTGATCACATCCAGGGAGTTGGCGTTGGGCAGGGGCCAGATGCCCATGAACACCGCTGTCTGCCCGGAAAAACGTACCTCGGTGTCATAATCCTCGGCACCCAGTGCCACCTCGCCGATATCCTGGATGCGGACAATGGCACCCTCCTGCTCCCGGATCACCAGCCGTTTGAATTCCTCCACCGAACGCATATCGGAGTTGGCGGTCAGGTTGACCTGCACCAGCGAGCCCTTGGTTTTGCCGATGGCGGCGAGGAAATTGTTGGCGATCAGGGCCTGGCGGACCTGCACCGGGCTGACGTTGAAGGCGGCCATGCGCGCCGGGTCGAGCCAGATCCGCATGGCAAAGGTGCGCGCCCCCAGGACCTCCGCCCGCTGGACGCCGTTGAGCGCCGAGAGTCTGGGCTGGACAACGCGGACCAGGTAATCGGTGATTTCATTCTGTTTGAGGACATCGGAGGTGAAACTGAGGTAGGCCGAGGCGAACTTGCTGTCTGCGGACTCGACGTTGATGGTTGGAACCTCGGCCTCCGGCGGCAGGTCGCCGCGCACCTGATCCACCTTGCTGCTGATCTCCGAGAGGGCCTTGATCGGGTCGTAGTTGAGCCGCAGCCGGGCGCTGATCGTTGATTTGCCCTGGCTGCTCTGCGACTGGATGTAATCGATACCGTCGGCAGCGGCGATGGCCCGTTCCAGCGGGGTGGTGATGAAACCGCGCACCAAGTCGGCATTGGCACCGACATAGACGGTGGTCACCGTGACCACGGCATTGTCGCTGCGCGGATACTGGCGGATATTTAAATTGCCGATGGCCTGCAGCCCGGCAATAATGATCAGCAGGCTGATCACCAGCGCCAGCACGGGGCGCTGAATAAAGATATCAGTGAATTTCATGGATCAGCTGTCCTTGGGCTGCGGCGCCAGTTTGAATTCCGGTGCCAAGGTGTTATCAATGACCACGCTCTGACCGTTACGCAGCTTGAAGGCCCCGGTGCTCACCACCGTTTCCTCGGCCTTGAGCCCGGAGAGCACCGCGACAAAATCACCGCGTTTCTCGCCGAGCCGGACGAACTGCTGCCGCACCACTTTACCGGCTTGACCCCCTTCTTCTCCTTTGGCCTCGTCAATGATGAACACGGAATCGCTATACGGGGCATAGAGAACGGCGGTGGTAGGAATGGTCAAAACTGCGTTTTGCTCGGGCAGGACGATGGCCACATTGGCGAACATGCCGGGCCGCAATAGCTCCTCGCCATTGGCAACCGTTGCCTGCACCCGGATATTGCGGCTGGCGGCATCGACCTCCGGATTCAGGGCGGTGATCGTGCCCGCGACCACCTGCGCGGGCGGCAGGGCATCCGAGGTGATCCGTACCGCAAGGCCCGGATGCATCTGGGGCAGCTGCTGCTGGGGGACGAGGAAATTGACGAAAATCGGATTCAGGGCCTGCAGAGAGACGATGGCCTCACCCTCTTTGATGATCTGGCCGATATTGATCATACGAATGCCCAAGCTGCCGCTGAAGGGCGCCCGAATGGTTTTCTTGGCAATCGCCGCCCGGATGGTGTCGGCCTGGGCCTGGGCCTGTTTGAGCTGGGCCTCGGCGTTGTCATAACTCGATTCGGCGACAACCTTGGTTGCGAGCATCTTTTTTGAGCGCTCAAAATTGATTTTTGCCAAGGCCACGGCGGCTTCAGCCGCTCGGAGCTGCGCGTTCTCCGCAGAGACATCCTGCTGCACCAGCAGATCGCCGGTTTTTACTCGCGTTCCCGGTTCAAAGGCGATGGCGGTCACCTTGCCGGTCATTTCGGCGGTGATCACCACGCCCTGCACGGCCTCCAGCGAGCCGACAGCGGTGATCAGCGACTCCCAGGTCTGGCTCTGGGCTGCTGCCGCGGTCACGACTTCCGGCGGCAACTTGAGCTCCTTGCCGTGCTTGATCATTGCTCGAATCTGCAGGGTCTTGATGCCTGCCAAAAGGCCGAACACCACCACCACACCGGCTACGCACAAAAGAATTGTTTTAATTTTCATCTCGGTTCCCCAACAAAAGAAAAGCGGCCCGGAGCGTTCGCCGGAACCGCCAAATTCGCGATTTTGCCAAAGTAACACCACCGTCATGGAAGTCAACAAGATGTGCCGGATAGACAATATTTCAAACAAGGTGAGAGTGGGTGAGAGGACAGCATTGCTACACAACATCTTGTTGAAAAGTTTACCAATGCTTTACAATACTTTACTGTGCGCAGGCGCCCCGCCGTTTATAATATTGGAAGCTGTATGAATAGGTCGAAGAACGGCAAGGATGCTCCTTTTTTTCCGAGAATAAGAAAACAATTCTAGCAGGGGGAGTAGTGGCGTGAAAATAACAAAGCGAATCGATAACGAGAAGCAACTCATCGAGATCAAGGTCTCGGGAAATGTCAGTGAAAATGGTTCCCGGAATATCATCCAGTCTGCCATTGTCGAGGCCTATGGTAGTGACTACCGGGAAATGGTTTTAGATTTACAAGAGGTCAATTTCGACCCCTCAACCGCTCTGTTCCGCCTCCATTGCCTCTTGCAGGTCTTTAAATCGGTCATTTTGCAGAAGGAGCTGCGGGTGGCCATTCTTTTCAAGACCGGGGATGACACTCAGTGGATGTATCTCAACAAGGCTGAAGAATTTGAGGGCATCACTCTGCGCTATTTTACCGATAGAAAGGCGGCGCTGCTCGGGGCCAGGTTATTTGCCATTCCGTCACGGATTCCCCCTGCTCTCGATGCGGGGGTGTGCTGCAAAGAGGCTGCCTTGAACTAATCGACCACCTCGAAACCTTGGGCGGCAATGGCCTGTCGCAGAGCATCTCTGTCGATCGACCCCTCGAATCGGGCCTCACCTTTGGCCACATCAATCTGGACCGCGGTGGCACCCAGGGTCTCCAGGGCCTTTTGCGTGGCGGCTGCACAATGCTGACATTTCATGCCGCGAATCTGTAGGGTTGTCATGGTCTCTCTCTCCCCATGCTTAAAATTATATAGGCCAGCTTCTCATCTCAGGCGCAAAGGGTCGGCGCAGTATCCGGCCCCCAGCAGCCTTGATCTCGGTTGCTCCGACAAGCTGTTCTTCCGGCTCGTCTACGCCCTGGACCAGCACCTCCGGGAGAAGGGCCGTGATGAGGCGGAGCGGTGTTTTGTCGGCAAAGAGGACGATGTAGTCGACGCATCCCAGGGCAGCGAGCACCCGGGCTCGGTCGTCTTCGCTGTTGACCGGTCGGCTCGCGCCTTCCACGGCCAGGACCGAACAATCGGCCTGGAGTCCCACCACCAGGCAATCGGCGCTGCGGCGGCCCTGTTCCAGGTAGCTGACCTGGCGGGCATCGAGGATATCAAAACACCCGTGGGTGAAGGCGACCCGGCTGTTCTGCCGACGGATCAGCGTCAGTTCAGGGATGAGCTCATCAACCTTCCGTATTTTATGGCTATCTTCCGTCAGCCAAGAGCGATCCCCGGCGGGATAAAAGGTGCGGCGCTGTTCCTCGACCAGGCAGTTGTCAAGTGGACAGCCGATAACCGTGGCCTCTGTGCCAGCTGCCTGCAGCACCCTGCCATCCGGACCAATGATCATCGAATGACCGCCCATTTCCATCGTGCCGGTGAGGCCGCAGCCGTTGGCTGCCACCACATACACCTGATTTTCTAGGGCGCGGGCGCGCAGCAGGGTTTGCCAGTGATCAAGGCGGGAAAGGGGCCATTGCGCCGATACCGCGAGGAGGCGGCTGCCAGCGAACACCTGGCGGCGCGCCAGTTCTGGAAAGCGCAGATCATAACAGACCAGACCCCCCACTGGGCCGCAGGGCGTTTGCAGCAGGGACGCAGACTGACCGCTCTGGTAGAAGCGATCTTCCTGCCAGAAGGAAAAAAGATGCTGTTTGGGTAGACGACCGATCACCCCGCCGGGGCCGACCAGGAAAAACATATTAAAGGGCAGGCTGCCGTCCTCAGGCAGGGCCGTCAGGGTTCCGGCCAGATACACCTGATGACGGGCCGCCATTCGTTGCATGGCCTCCAGAATCTCCGGTGTCCGTCGTCCCAGTTCAACGGTGCGTGCATACTCAAAGCCGGTGGCCCACATCTCGGGCAACAGCAGCAGGGTGTCCGGGGCGGGTTGGTACTGATCGATCAGGCGGGAGACCTCAGCAATATTCCGATCAGGTTCCCCGAGGGTGATGGTGAACTGCACGCAGGCGGCAGCGGCAAAGAGCTGTGGTTCCCTCATCGGTTCATGGCCTCCAGGGCGGATTGCGCCATCGCCCTCACCGTGGTCTCCACAAAGAGGCCTTCCTGGTACAGGGTCAGGGGGGATGAATCCGTTGTCAGCAGTTGCAGGAGCGGTTGCGCCGCGGTCAGTCGAATCGCCCCGGCGGCCAAGGCAGCCAGGCCGCGGGTTTCCACATCCGGTGACTCAAGATACGGAGGGATATCGGCTCCGGCCCCTTGCTCCAGCAGCAGGTCTGGATTACAGCGACTCAGGCGGGCAATCCCCCAGAGGAGCCCGCGCTGCAACAGCGGATGTTCGATGAAATTGCCGTCCTGGCAGATTTCTTCGCCATCTTCCCGCAGGTAGGAGAGCAGCATGTGGATATACTCGGTAGCCAGACCGGCATGGCAACACATGATCTCCGCCATGGATTCCGGTGCCCCCCAGCCGATACCACCCGATTCATCATTGAGACTCCAGAGCAGGCGGCGCATGATAATCCGGGCCTCTTCCAGGTCTTCTTCCGCCAACCGGGCGACCGCCGAACCCATGCAGCTGATCGCGTGCCAGCGAATCTGCGGATCCTCGCGGCAGATGGCCGAGAACAGCACGTTCACCACATCCTTGGCCGGGAATTGGTGCAGTTCTTTGTGGGTGGAAACAAGGTCCCGCCTGCTTAACAGGTCCAGGACCTTGCTTTTGATTCTCCGACTGCTCAAGTGGATCTCCGGACCTTAGGCAGCAGTGGTTGGCGGCATGACAAAGACGCGTTTGGCCAGTTCGGCATCGATCATGAACAGGCCGGAAGGATTATCCTGGATCAGTTTGAGTTTATCGACAACCTCCGTGACGCTGGCCTCTTCCTCGACCTGCTCGGAAATAAACCACTGGAGGAAATTGTTGGTGGCATGATCCTTTTCGCTGATCGCCAGGTCCACCAGGTCGTTGATCAGACTGGTCACATGCTGCTCATGCTTCAAGATCGCCTCAAAGGCGGCCAGCGGCGTGTCCCAGGTGGACTCAGGTTTGGCGATGGCCTCAAGAGTGACCTTGCCGCCGCGTTCATTGACAAAATCGTAGAATTTCATCCCATGCATCATTTCTTCCTGCACCTGCACCCGCATCCACGAGGCAAACCCCTTAAGGCTGATCGATTGAAAATAGGACTCCATCGACAGGTAGAGGTAGGATGAAAACATTTCCGCATTGATCTGGTCATTGAGTGCTTTTGACATTTTTTTCTTTAACATGGTGTTCTCCTTGCGAGCAAAGCTGTTCATAATTTTGTTGGTCTTTCCTGTTGAAACGATATTTTTTAGTATAAGCACAACCCCAATGAATTCCAGGATTTCCTGGAAAAATGTTGTTTTTTAAAGGTAAACCTGTTTTTCTACGGGAAAAATAAAGGAGCCTGTTATGCAAAAGACCATACTTATTACCGGTGCCACCTCTGGTTTCGGCAAGGCCTGTGCCGAACGTTTTGCCCAGGAGGGCTGGCGTCTGGTTGTTACCGGTCGCCGGCAGGATCGCCTCCGGCAACTGACCGACAGCTTGACCGGCGTCCCGCTGCACACCGTGGAACTCGACGTCCGCGACCTGAGCAGCGTCGAGGCGATGATCGCCCAGCTGCCGGAGGCTTTCCGGGATATTGATGTCCTGGTCAATAACGCCGGTCTGGCCCTTGGCCTGCGGGGCGCCCAGGAGGCGGATCTCCACGACTGGGAGACCATGATCGATACCAACATCAAGGGGCTCTGCTACCTGACCCGTTGCCTGCTGCCGTCCATGGTGGCCCGTAATCAGGGGCACATCATCAACATGGGCTCCATTGCCGGTAACTACCCTTATCCGGGCGGCAATGTCTATGGGGCGACCAAAGCCTTTGTCAAACAGTTTTCAAGAAACCTGCTCACCGATCTGGTCCAGACCCGCATCCGGGTGACCAATATCGAACCGGGCCTGGCGGAGAGCGAATTCTCCATCGTCCGTTTTCACGGCGACAAGGAAAAGGCCGATGCGGTCTATCGAGGCACCCAGCCTCTGACCCCCGCCGATATCGCCGACATCGTTTATTGGGTGACCAGTGTACCGCCGCATGTTAACATCTGCACGGTTGAGGTCATGCCGGTCTGTCAAAGTTGCGGACCACTATCCATCTACAGACAGGAAGAGTGACAGGGAATCGTATGCGACGAGTGGTCATAACAGGAATGGGCATTGTCTCACCCTTGGGCGATACAAGAGCAGCGGTGCTCGCTTCCCTGCAAGAGAGCCGATCCGGGATTTGCTACCATGAGCCCTACCGGGAAATAGGCCTGCGGTCCCAGCTTGGCGGCTTTACCCGGGTGAACCTGAAAGAGCAGATCGATAAAAAAAGTCTGCGCTTTATGGGCAATGCCGCTGCCTATGCCTCGATCGCGATGCAGCAGGCCATCGATGATGCCGGTCTGGCCGGAGAGGAGGTCTCCCATCCCCGAACCGGACTGATCATCGGCTCAGGCGGCACCTCGGCTGAAAACGTGGTCGCTGCCGCCGACATCATGCGTGAAAAGGGATTGAAGCGGCTCAGTCCGTTCATGGTACCGCGCACCATGAGCAGTACGGTTTCCGCCTGCCTGACCAGTGCCTTTCACATCAAAGGAGTCTGTTATTCGATCTCATCGGCCTGCGCCACGGGCTCGCACTGTATCGGTGCGGCCATGGAACAGATCCAGATGGGCAAGCAGGATCTGGTCTTTGCCGGTGGCTCCGATGAAGAGCACTGGACCCAGACCGCCATGTTCGATGCCATGGGAGCGCTCTCTACCCGCTATAACGGCACCCCTGAACGGGCGTCCCGTCCCTATGACCGAAACAGGGATGGTTTTGTCGTTGCCAATGGCGCTGGTATCGTGGTGCTCGAAGAATGGGAACGCGCCCGGAAGCGCGGTGCGAAAATATACGGGGAAATCATCGGGTACGGGGCAACTGCGGACGGCTGCGAAATGGTTACGCCTTCGGGGGAGGGAGCGGTTCGCTGTATTCGGCTGGCCTTGGCGACAGCGCCGGCACCAATCGACTACATCAATGCGCACGGCACCTCCACTCCGGTCGGCGATTTGGTGGAGTTACGCGCCATTCGGGAGATCTTCGGCGAGATGCCCCCCCCGATCAGCTCAACCAAATCATTGTCTGGGCATAGTCTGGGAGCGGCCGGGGTGCATGAGGCCATCTATTGCCTGCTTATGCTCAACAACGGCTTCATCGTCGGCTCGGCCAACATCGAGGAAATGGATCCAGATGCGGTCAACATGAACATCGTCGAGGAAAACCGGCAGGCGGCACTGGCCACGGTCATGAGCAACAGCTACGGCTTCGGTGGGACCAACGCCTGTCTGATTTTTAATAAAATAAGCGCCGACTGTTGATGCCGGTACCCCGGTGAAGACGTGATTCAGGGGATGGGTTCCCAATCTGCCCGTTTGTACATCCAGGGGCGGGTTGGGAACCTCTCTCTATTGTGCTTCCCCTCTATCCCCTACCTCTACAGACTTTTCATCGCAACAATTCCTGCTCAGGAGTCTTTCTCGGTACGTTGGGCGTTATCATAGAGCGCGATGAAATTGATCGGCTCCATCAAAAACGGCATAAATCCGCCATCCACCGCCATCTGACAGACGATCTGCCGGGTAAAGGGAAAGAGCATCAAGGGGCAGTCAACCGCCAGCACCCGGGCATGATGTTCCTCGGGGATATTTTTCATCAGAAACACTGCGGCATGCTCGATCTCGATGATGAACATGACGGAATCTTCGTTGTTCTTATCGAGTATTTTCGCTGTGATTGCGATTGATACCTCGGCATGGTCGTCGTCAAGCTTGCTGTTCTTCAGCTGCAGATTGAAATCCACCTTGGGATCCTGATTTCTTACCAGAAACACTTTGGGGGCATTGGGACTTTCAAAGGAAAAATCCTTGATGAACATCTTCTGCATGCGAAAAACCGGGATATCAGGCTGGCTTGTTTGGTCTGTTGCTTGATCGGTCATGTTTCATCCTTCCAAAAGAGGAGTAGTTAAAAGCCGGAAACCTTGGACAGGCTCCGGCAGGTATATTCAGCGAGGCGCACCTTAACAGGGAAATTCTCGAAGGAAAATCAAAAACGACTCAGTCGTCATTGAGGAACTGCTTCAAAAATATGCCGGTGTAGGAGCCGGGCTGGAGGGCGATCTCTTCCGGTGTGCCGGTGGCGATGATCTGGCCACCGCCGTTGCCGCCTTCCGGGCCGATATCAATCACATAATCCGCTGTTTTGATGACATCGAGGTTGTGCTCAATCACCACCACCGTATTGCCGCCGTCAACCAGCCTGCCCAGGACCCGCAAGAGATGCTGAATGTCGGCCGGATGGAGCCCGGTGGTAGGTTCATCGAGGATGTAGAGGGTCTTGCCGGTCGAACGCCGACTCAGTTCCTTGGCCAGTTTAACCCGCTGCGCCTCGCCGCCCGACAGGGTCACCGAGGATTGCCCCAAGGTAATATAGCCTAGGCCGACATCAACGATGGTTTGCAGCCTGTTGGAGAGCGGCGGCACATTTTGAAAAAACTCCAGGGCCTCCTCGACGGTCATGGCGAGGATTTCGGCGATATTTTTTCCTTTGTAGCGGATATCGAGGGTTTCCTCATTGTACCGTTTGCCTTGGCACCGTTCACAGGTCACGTAGATATCGGGGAGGAAGTGCATGGCAATGCGGATAAGGCCATCCCCCTCGCAGGTTTCGCAGCGTCCGCCCTTGATATTGAAACTGAAACGGCCGGGCTTGTAGCCGCGGACCCTGGATTCGGGCAGGCGGGAGAGCAGCTCGCGTACCGGTGTCATCACCCCGGTGTAGGTTGCAGGGTTGGATCGGGGTGTTCGGCCGATCGGGCTCTGATCGATATCGATCACCTTGTCCAGGTTTTCCAGGCCGGAGAGGTGTTTGTCCCCCAGCTGGTAATCCCGTTGATCGGTAAAATAGCGCTGCGCTTCATGGAACAGGGTCTCGATGACCAGCGAGCTCTTGCCAGACCCGGAGACCCCGGTGACGCAGGTCATTACGCCCAGGGGGAAACGGACCGAGACCTGTTGCAGATTGTTGGCGCAGGCGCCATGAACCTGCACCGCATGGGCAGGGCCGGGACGGATGGGGCGACGTTTTTCCGGAACTGCAATCTTAAGGCGGCCCGAGAGATAGCCGCCGGTCTGCGAGAGTTCGCAGTCCAGCAAACCGGCAACCGGGCCGGAATAGAGGATTTCGCCGCCATGGACACCCGCACCCGGGCCGATATCCAAGACATGGTCGGCATTGGCGATGGTGTCGGAGTCGTGCTCAACCACAATCACCGTGTTGCCCAGATCCCGCAGGTTGACCAGGGTCTTGATCAGTTTGTTGTTGTCGCGCTGATGCAGGCCGATGCTCGGTTCATCGAGGATGTAGAGAACCCCGGCCAGGCCGGAGCCGATCTGGGAGGCCAGGCGGATGCGCTGGGCCTCGCCACCGGAGAGGGTGCCCGCTTTCCGCTCCAGCGAGAGGTAGCCCAGACCGACTCCCTGCAGGAAAAAAAGCCGTTCGCGGATTTCCTTGAGGATGGGGCGGGCGATCACGGTCTGCCGTTGGCTGAAATCGATGGTCTCGAGCTCTTTGATCAACTGTTCGATGGCCATTCGGGTGAGGTCAATGATCGACCAGGAGCCGATCCGGACCGCCAGGGCTTCGGGTTTGAGGCGTGCGCCCTGACAGCTCGGGCAGGATTGCTCGTTCATGAAGGCTTCAACGTCTTCGCGCAACCGGGAGGAAGAGGTCTCGCGGAAGAGCCGGTTCAAGCGGGGCACAATACCTTCGAAGGCAATCTGTGAGGCCAGTTTACGCCGTCCTTTACTGTGCACAAACTCCATTTTTTCCCGGCCGGTGCCGTGGAACAACGCTTTTTTGACCTTGGCGGGCAATTCCGCAAACGGGGTGTTCAGGTCAAAACCATAGTGGAGAGAGAAGGCCTCGAGCCATTGGCCGGCCAGCGTCGACAATCGCCTGCGGCTCCAGGGTGCGATGGCGCCGTCCAGCAGGCTCAGGGACTCGTCGGGAACAATCAATTTTTCGTCGATGAACTGGTTGACGCCCAAGCCGCCGCAGGAGGGGCAGGCCCCTTGCGGGTTGTTGAAGGAAAACAACTGGGTGGAAAGCTCGGGCACGGAGATGCCGCACTGATGGCAGGCCGCTGATTCGCTAAACAGGAGTTCCTCGCCGCTGTCGGGAAAAACAGCGATCATCGTCCCCGCACCGAGGGCCACGGCGGTGCTGACCGATTCATCCAGCCGTCGGCGCACGGCGGCTTTGAGCACCAGCCGGTCCACCACCGCCTCGATATAGTGGTGCTTGTTCTTGTCAAGAACGAGGTCCTCGCTGAGCTGCCGTATTTCCCCGTCTACCCGGACGCGTACAAACCCTTCCTTGCGTAGACGGAGAAAGACCTGCTCATGCTGGCCTTTTTTTTGTTTGATCAGCGGCGCCAGGAGGAGCACCTTTTCGCCTTCCTGCCGCGAGAGCAGGCTGTCAAGCATGTCGTGCACGGATTGCGACCGAATCGGTTGATTGCACTGCGGGCAATACGGTTGACCGGCCCTGGCGAAGAGCAACCGGAGGTGGTCATAAATTTCGGTAACCGTGCCCACAGTAGATCGCGGGTTCCTGCTGGTGGTTTTTTGCTCAATGGAGACCGCCGGCGAGAGGCCTTCCAGCAAATCCACATCGGGCTTGTCCATCTGTCCCAGGAACTGCCGCGCATAGGTGGAAAGTGATTCCACGTATCGCCGTTGCCCTTCAGCGTAGAGGGTGTCAAAGGCCAGGGTTGATTTGCCCGATCCGGAAAGCCCGGTGAACACGATCAGTTTATTGCGGGGCAGATCGACGGAGATATTTTTGAGATTGTGCATGCGTGCACCACGGATGCGCAGGTATTGAGGCTCCATAACTTTTTTCTCTGAACGAAACGGCAAGGGGTGGTCTTTTCAGGCTGCAACCTGATGAAGAGGGGCGCGCTGGCCGCATGGTGCATACTCGAGAAGACCGTGCAGTCGCATTCCGGTTTGATATTTTGTTAAAAGGGCGGTGAGACAATTTCATTTACCATAACATGCGCCTATGGTAGATTGAGGCATTATTGTAGCCACGATCTGTCAACAATCAATACCGCAAATATTCCGCTATGTATTTTCAAGATATCATCGCCACATTGAACAGCTATTGGGCCTCTGCGGGCTGCGTCGTCTTGCAGCCGTATGATATGGAAGTCGGAGCCGGCACCTTTCATCCCGCGACCCTGTTGCGCGCCCTGGGGCCGGAGCCTTGGAAAGCGGCCTACGTGCAGCCGTCGCGCCGCCCCACCGATGGGCGCTATGGCGAGAATCCTAACCGCCTGCAGCACTATTATCAGTTTCAGGTCGTGATTAAACCGTCTCCGAAAGATGTGCAGGCCATGTATCTTGAAAGCCTGGAAAAATTTGGTCTCAATCTGCTGGAGCACGATATCCGTTTTGTCGAGGATGATTGGGAATCGCCAACACTGGGTGCCTGGGGTCTGGGCTGGGAGGTCTGGCTCGATGGTATGGAAATTACCCAGTTCACTTACTTTCAGCAGGCAGGTTCCATAGACCTCAAGCCCATTACGGTGGAAATCACCTACGGGCTGGAACGGATCGCCATGTACCTGCAAAAGGTGGATTCCGTCTATGACATTGCCTGGAATAAAGATGTTTCCTATGGGCAGATCTTTCATCAGGCAGAAAAGGAGTTCTCTGCGTTCAACTTCGAGGAAGCCAATGTCAGCGATCTGACCCAGGCCTTCGATAATTATGAGCGGGAAGCGCTGAAACTCGTCGAGAAAAATCTGATTCTTCCGGGCTATGACTATTGTTTGAAGTGTTCCCACACCTTTAATCTGCTCGATGCAAGAAAGGCCATCAGTGTGGCCGAACGTACGCGGTATATCGGTAGGATACGCAATATTGCCCGGCAAGTTGCCCAACACTATGTTGAGCAGCGAGAGGCGATGGGGCACCCTCTTCTCAAGAAGGCGGAGTAATCTCCTGAAATATTCACCCTAATAGGTTTTGAGACGATGAAGGGAAACCCCCGAGGGGGTGAAAAAATGTCTGGCATTTCAAGATATTTTGCAGTACATAAAAATTTAATTCGTTGTTGGACGTCACCTTCCTTGTTAAGGCGGAACAGCTCAAAAGCCCGTGCTACTCATTCAATCTTCGTTACTTTCTTGCACCACCTCTGCCGAACGTCCTCTTTTTGCAATCACCCTCCTGCTTCTGCCGAGCGACACAGCTGAATGAAAAACGACAGCCGTGCCATCGTTGCCAGAAACGCTATCAGTATGAAAACCGGCAGGACTCCCTTGCTGTATTTTCTTTTCCTGCACCTCACGCCGCACCAGCCTGCAACCATTCATGCCGCTCTTTCATCTTTCCACAGTATCCTCGCCGCAGTATGTGCTCCTCGACAAATTTTCCTGCCAGCCCGGAGCTTGTTCCGGGCAGTATCGTAACCGGAAGAGCATGGCGACAGCACTCTGGAGATCTCTTGGAATGACGGCGCATCCTCTGTGCCTGAGCATTCTCCGGCAGGGAAGGGCCTTTTATAATGAGCGAGCAAGATGAAAGCTATACACAACGAAAAGTACAGCCCAAGGGAGCCGGTCAGCGGCATTTGATTTTGTTTTATCGGGTTTTACCCAACGATAGTATTCCAGTTGTCAGCGCAAGCGGTCACTGAAAAGGTATCAGAAGTATAACCCCCATTCAAAAAAGACCCCCACAGGGTCAGCTTGTAGGTCTTATGACACAAGGAGGAAGGGCAATGGCAGAGGGAACGGTAAAATGGTTTAATGATTCTAAGGGATTCGGCTTTATCCAGCAAGATGGTGGTAAGGACGTCTTCGTCCATCATTCCGCTATTCAAGGTCAAGGTTTCAAATCTCTCAAAGAAGGCGAACGTGTCAAGTTCGACGTAGTCAGCGGGGCCAAAGGGCCTGCTGCGGAAAATGTCGTCAAGCTGTAAGGCGCAAAAAATGATAACCACGTACGACACGCCTGGTGATTTCGCGGTTGTGTCGTACGTGGTTTCAGGAGGACAACCCGCTCAGAAGCGAGTTTGATTTCTGCGCCGGGGCTGCGTGCAACAGCCGCGTTCTAACCGCCTTGCGTCTTTCCCTGCTTTATCCCCTCACGCCACACGTTCTGAATTTTAGCCATCTGTCTCGCCCCCCCCCCGCTCCGGCTCCCCGTGCGCACTGAGCCATCCTCCTTTTGTTTGGGGAATGTTTACTCGTCGAGAAGCCGTACCGCACCTTTATCGGCAGAAGCGGCAAACCGGGCATAGACCTGTAGGGCTTTGGAAACGAAACGTTCTCTCTCTGGGGCAAAAGCCAGGGGGCCTTTTGCCTCTTCTCGGCTGCGTCGTGCCGCTAACTCCTCTTTGCTGACCAGCAGGGAAATGGAACGTTCCGGAATGTTGATGTCGATCCGGTCGCCATTTTGCACCAGGGCGATGGCGCCACCACGGGCGGCTTCAGGTGAAACATGGCCGATGGAGAGTCCTGAGGTGCCGCCGGAAAAGCGACCGTCGGTCACTAGGGCACAGGCGGCCCCCAAATGCCGGGACTTGAGATACGAGGTGGGGTAGAGCATCTCCTGCATTCCTGGTCCGCCCTTGGGTCCCTCGTATAAGATAAAAACAACATCCCCTGCCTGGACGTTCCCGCCGAGAATCCCCTCGCAGGCGGAATCCTGGGAAGGGTATACCTTGGCGGTGCCAGTAAAATGCAGGATGGAAGGGTCCACGCCAGCAGTTTTAACAATACAGCCTTGTTCTGCGATGTTGCCGTAGAGAATGGCCAGGCCGCCATCTCGGGAATAGGCATGTTCAATGTCGCGAATACAGCCTGACCGCCGGTCGGTATCCAGTTCCGTGTACAAGGTGTTCTGGGAGCCCATCACCAGGTTGCGTCCGCCACCGGGTGCGCTGCGGTACAGCGTTTTTGCTGCGTCACTGACCCCTGGCTGCATAATATCGTATTGTGCAAGTATTTGACCGAGAGTGTGCCCGTCCGCTCGGGGCACGGTGGTATCGAGCAGGCCCGCCCGATCGAGTTCGGCAAGAATAGCGAGAATGCCGCCAGCCCGGTTGACATCCTCGACATGATACGGGGAGCTGGGGGCCACCTTGCAGAGATTGGGGACTTTGCGGGACAGGACATCAATATCCTTCATCGTGAAATCGACGCCGGCTTCATAGGCAATGGCCAGGATGTGGAGCACGGTATTGGTCGAGCCGCCCATGGCGATATCCAGGGCCATGGCATTGTCGAAGGACGCGCGGGTGGCAATCGATCGGGGCAGAACCGTGTGGTCGCCTTGATCATACCAGGCCTGGCACATGGCAACAATCCGCTCCGCCGCCTGGTCAAAAAGTGCCAGTCGGGCGTGGTGAGTGGCGACCACCGTGCCGTTGCCCGGCAGGGCCAGGCCGAGGGCTTCGTTGAGGCAATTCATCGAGTTGGCGGTGAACATGCCGGAACACGAGCCGCAGGTCGGACAAGCGGAACGTTCGACGATGGCAATCTCGTCATCGGTGACCTCGCTGTCCCCGGCCATGACCATGGCATCTACCAGGTCCAGAGCCTTTTCCCCGACCCGACCGGCCTCCATCGGCCCGCCGGAGACAAAGATTGCTGGAATGTTGAGTCGCATCGCGGCCATCAGCATGCCTGGGGTGATCTTGTCGCAGTTTGAGATGCAGACCATGGCATCCGCCTTGTGGGCGTTACACATATATTCGACTGAGTCGGCAATCAGCTCGCGCGAGGGTAGGGAGTAGAGCATGCCGTCATGGCCCATGGCAATACCGTCGTCGATGGCGATGGTATTGAATTCGGCCGCGAAGCATCCCAGGCTTTCGATTTTTTGCTTCACCCTCTGGCCGATCTCGTGCAGATGGACATGGCCGGGTACGAACTGGGTGAACGAATTGACCACGGCAATCACGGGTTTGCCCATCTGTTCCTCCCGCATACCGTTTGCCCGCCACAGAGCACGGGCACCCGCCATTCTTCTGCCTTCTGTTGTTGCTGCGCTCCGCAATGGATTAGCCATTTTGCTCTCCTCAAATCACTGTTTTATTTTTTTCTTGTCTTTTGCCGCTCGTTAGCGATAGAACCCAAAGAGATACCACTTGTCAATTCTATACTGGTGCGCACTATGAAACAACCGGAGATTAACTACTGGATCGCCGCCATGCTGCAAAAGCATGAGCGGGTTTCCGACCTCAATGTCACTGTGGGCAAGACCTTGCAGGTGGAGAGTGATGGTGTGCTGGTGCCGGTGGATGTTTTGCCTCCAGTGACGCAGCTGACTCCTTTCCAGACGGAAGTGTTCGCTTTGAACCTGATTGGCGGCAACCGCCGTCTGATTCGTGATCTGGTCACCAAGGGTTCCTGCGATCTCTCCTATTCTCCGGATGAAAAGACCCGATTCAGGGTCAATATTTTTTCGCAAAAAGGCTATTACACCTCGGTGCTGCGAAAACTCGAAACCACCATTCCGTCGATCAAGGGGTTTCAATTTCCCGAGGCCTTTGTAAAAATGGCGCGAGAAGTCAATGGGCTCATTCTCTTCACCGGGGCCACCGGTACGGGAAAAACGACCTCCATGGCGGCCATTTTGAACCGGATTAATGAAGAACGCCAGGTGCATATCGTTACCCTGGAAGATCCGATCGAGTATGTGCATCCCCATAAGAAATCAACCTTTAATCAACGGGAGATGGGGGACGACTTCGACACCTTTGCCAGCGGCCTCCGTGCCGCCCTGCGCCAAGCCCCCAAGGTCATTCTTGTCGGCGAGATCCGTGACCGGGAAACCTTGGAAATTGCCCTGACCGCTGCGGAAACCGGTCATGTGGTTTTTTCCACCCTGCATACCATCGATACCGGACAAACCATCAATCGTATTCTCGGCATGTTTGAGACGGACGAGCAGCCGCAGATTCGCAATCGGCTAGCCGATACCATTCGTTGGATTGTCAGTCAACGCCTGCTGCCGCGGATCGGGAGCGGTCGTATTGCTGCCTTGGAAATTCTCTGCACCAGTCTTCGGGTCAAAGATCTGATCATTAATGGAGAAACCGAAGAAAAGACTTTTTACAATGTCGTTCGGGGCGGCTCAGCCAGGGATATGCGGACCTTTGATCAGCATCTTCTGGAACTCTTTGAGACAGGGCTTATCACTGAAGAGTCTGCAATTTTGTACTCTTCCCACCGCAGTGAAATTAAACGGGGGCTTGATACGATCAAATCCTCCCGCGGTGAAAGTACCTCATCCATTGACGATTTGCGCATGGAGGAGGAAGAAGATCCCTACCTGCGCCGGTTATGAATACAGCCCTGCGGTGCAGATTACCACAGCTCAGACGGCCTCGACTCCCATTCTGGCGACAGGCAGAATTCTTGTTCTTGAGACCCGTTAAGGGCCTTTTTCACGATCCCGATGTTATTGTATAAGGAACAGCCATGCTGACCCATTGCCCTTTTTGCCAGCGGTCTCTTCAATTCACCGATGAACAGATCAGCCGATTGGAACAGGCCCTTTCACAACTTACTCCGGGCAAGTTGCTGACACTCAAATGTCCGATCTGTCGCAGTGCGATCACTCTGGACGCATCCGGATTTCCACCGCAAAGCTCAGCCTGCCAGGTTTTGCCGCCTCCTCCGCCGAATCTTGAATGGCTCACCTCTGGTCTTTACCAGGGGGAAGAAAAGGTCGAAGATGTGCCCATGGCCCTTGTTCTCGCCAAACCCGATGGTCAGCGGAGGAGCATCGGAGAGGCCCTGGAGGCTGTCGGGTATCAGGTGTTCATGGCCGATACCGTTGGTGATGCCCTGGAACGCATGCGTTTTGTCAATTTTTCCTGTGTTGCTTTTCAAGAAATTGTGGAAGGCACGCTTGAACAGTCAACCTTTCATGCCTACATGCGAAACTTGGCAATGGATCGCAGGCGCTACATCTTTTACATTCTCATCGGCGACACGTTACACACCCTCTATAACCTGGAAGCCTTAGCCTGTAGTGCCAATCTCACCGTCAATACGGGTGATCTGCCCCACCTCGACATCATCTTGCGCAAATCGATTCCGGCCTATGAAGAGTTGTTCGGGCCTTTCCTGGAAGAACTCGGCGCCTACGGAAAACGCTGAGTACCTGCCGTCGCAACGCATCGCATCACCTCTCCCGTCACCGTCAAGTTCTGGCCCTGAGCACTGTTCGTCCGATCTGTCCTGCAAGGGAGATGGATGAGGGCCAGACTCTGCCACCATGGGTAAAGGAGGGTGGCTGGGGTGCCCGGAAAAATTCCTGCGATGGCAAAGAAATACCTTTTTTCAAGAGGAAACAGTTGTTTTTCAAAAACAACTCTGGTAAATATCAGCGCTCACTGAACCGGGCGGGGTAGGGAATGCTTCTTGTCCGTCATCAACCACTTATCAAAGGCCTGACAACGGCCATCACAGGAACAATCCATGACAAATAACGGAACTCAACCCGCATTTGCGGCAGATGACAACAGCTTTGAAGAAATGAGCTTTGCTGAATTGTTTGAACAAGAAGATAACAACACCGTTATCAATGTTGGCGAAGTTGCACTCGGTACCGTCGTTGGTCTGAGCAGTGACGCCGTATTGATCGATGTCGGCGACAAAGCGGAAAGTTATATTCCGCTGGCCGAATTCCGCGCTGAAGACCCTGACCGGGAAATCAAGATTGGCGACCAGTTCGAAGTATTCATCGAGAAGAGAAAAGATGAAGGTGGTCTGCTACTATCCCGTGAAAAAGCCATTGCTATCAAAGTCTGGGAACAGATTGCCACGATTCAGGAAGAAGACGGGAATATTGAGGGCCGTATTGATAACCGGGTGAAGGGTGGTATGTCCGTTGATATTGGCGTGCCGGCGTTTCTTCCCTACTCCCAGATCGATCTTCGTCCGGTCAAGGATCTGGACGGGCTTATCGGTCAAACTTTTGAGTTTAAGATTCTCAAATTTAACCGTAAACGCAACAATGTGGTTATATCGCGACGGGCGATTCTGGAAAATCAGCGGACCGCCCTGCGCGAGCAGATGCGGACCTCCCTCGAAGAGGGCCAGACCATCCGCGGTGCCATCACCAATATTACCGACTACGGTTTGTTCATCGACCTGGGCGGTATGGACGGGCTGTGCCATATCACCGATCTTTCCTGGGGACGGGTTTCACATCCCTCCAAGCTGTACACCGTTGGTGAGGAAATCGAGGTCAAAATTCTCAAATACGATAAGAATTCCGATCGGGTCTCCCTGGGTGTCAAGCAGCTTAAAACTGATCCTTGGGAGCGCGTTCCTGAGCAATATGCACCGGGCTCACGGGTCAAGGGCAAGGTCGTCTCTATCACCGATTACGGTGTCTTTGTCGAGTTGGAAGAGGGCGTTGAAGGTTTGGTCCATATCTCCGAGATGAGCTGGTCGAAAAAACCGCGTCATCCTTCCAAAATCGTCGGGGTTGGCGAGGAGATCGAGGTCCAGGTGCTCAAGGTCGAAGCAGAAACCAAACGTATCTCTTTGGGCATGAAACAGATGCAGCCCAATCCTTGGGATGTGGTGGAAGAAAGCTATCCGGTTGGCTCGGTCATTGAAGGGAAAATTAAGAATATCACTGATTTTGGTATTTTTATCGGCATCGAAGAGGGCATTGACGGTCTGATCCATGTTTCCGATCTTTCCTGGACAGAGCGGATCAAACATCCTTCGGAGAAATACGCCAAAGGTGAGACTATCCAGGCTGTCGTTCTTAAGATCGACAAGGAAAACGAACGATTTTCCCTGGGCGTCAAACAGTTGGAGCCGGATCCTTGGCAGGCTGCCGCCAGTAACTACCCTATTGGCTCAACCGTTGAGGGTACCATAACCAACGTCACTGATTTCGGTGTTTTTGTCCAGCTGGAAGAGGGTATTGAAGGTTTGGTGCATGTTTCTGAAATCTCAAGAGAGAAGGTTAAGACTCCTGTGGGGCTTTTCAATGTCAATGACATGCTGAAAGCCATGGTTATTAACGTCTCCGCCGATGATCGGAAAATTGGCCTTTCTGTAAAAGCATTGCAGGAGAAGGACGACAATAACGGCGCGGTACCGGAAGAGTATATCCAAAAAGCGCAAAGTGCCGGCCCCTCCACCTTTGGCGACCTGTTGAAAGCTGCGGCTGGTGAAGATACAAACAAGTAGGACGTCTCCAACCTGTTGTTGAAAGAACCCAACGGGTATTCTACCTGACCTGAAAACAGCACGGGACAGGTAGAATGCCCCTTTCTATTATACCCGCACCAAGAGGTTGCAAACCGCTTGACACGGATGCGGTCGGTTAAAAAGGATAATTATCATGCTTAAGCGTGAATTGGTCAATCAAGTTTCCGAACAGCTTGGCGATTACTATAAACAGGATATAGCGCAGGCTGTTGAAATCATTCTCGAAGAGATATCACAGGCACTTGCGGAAGAGAGAAGGGTGGAGATACGAGGGTTTGGTAGTTTTTCAGTGCGGACGCGCAAACCGCGCACGACGAAGAATCCGAAGACAGGAAAAATGATGAATATTCCCGCCCGCAAAACCCTTCATTTCACGATGAGCAAATCGTTGAAGGAAGTGTTGATCGATGAAGTAGAATAGCAAAAAACACTTTAGTGCAATAAAAAAGACCGAACCTGTTATGGGTTCGGTCTTTTTTATTTTGTCGCAATCCGCGGGGTGCAAAGGTGCCCGGCGGGGTAAAGGAAAATGACCGGATCGTGGAATGCTGTCCACCATCAGAGGTGGCGATCAGGGTAAAAAAGGACGGATGTCGCCTTTCCCTTCGCGGAGGATTTCCGGTTGTTCGGTGAGCAGGGAAATAACGGTTGAAGGATGGGGAACGATATCACCGCCATCAATGATCAGATCCACCTGTTTACCAAAGAGGCTGTCAACATCGAGGCAGCTGCAAACCGGCTGATCATCCTCAGCCAGCATGGCGCTGGTGTTGAGCACCGGATTGCCCAGTGCCTCGATGATGGCCAAGCAGATAGGATGATTGGGCACCCTGATGCCCACGGTTTTTTGTCGAGTCAGCATGATCTTCGGCACAACCTTGGTCCCAGAAAGGACGAAGGTATACGGGCCGGGCAAGTTCTTCCGCATCAGCCGGTAGGCAGTGTTGCCGACATGCCCGAAATTGCTGATATTAGTCAGGGATGCGCACATGAAGCTGAACGGCTTATCTTTGGGGCGTCTTTTTATCTGGTATACCCTTTTTACCGCTTTCTGGTTAAAAATGTCGCACCCGATGCCGTACATGGTATCCGTCGGGTAGCAGATAACGCCGCCCCTCTGCAAGAGCTCGACAACTTGGGCTATCAAGCGTGGTTGCGGATTATAGGGATTTATTTCCAAAATTTTTGCCATAAGAAAGATGCACGTTGTGAATATTGAATCGCGCTGAGGCGGCAAGCCCGCCTTGTTTTGTCGGCCACTCACCGCATAAGGTACGGCCTTTACTTTGCAAGCAGCACGACCAATCATTTAAGCAGGAACAATCGGGAAAAGCCAGCGGTTTTTGTGGGAACCGGCAGGCGTGAGCCCCGGGCACGCTCTTGTCTTCTCTTGATGCTCATGTGCTGGTAGTGTGAGTGGAGCAAGGGAGATGGTCAGATGTATTTCGGACGGGCTTTTTTCATGGTCACATATTTCTTTTTAATCAAGAACATGCTAAACTCTACATCGTTATTAGTAACCAAGCCCAATTCCGCGATAAAGAAGAGAATGACAACAGGTCGGGCTTCGGCCCGGTACTTTTGCATAGACCTGGCTGAGGCCCGGCCTGTTTCGCTTCGGCAAGGCAGCAGTTGTCGACACCGCGCCGAGAGTACATTCTCGGTGCGGGATAGCGACAGAAGTACCACCCCCGCAAACTATGTTTTTGGGCATTGGGGGCCGCTTTTTGCACTCATAGACATAGCAGATTCGTAGAACGGGATGGCTTGCGGGAACCGCAGCATTTCCGTTTTTCCTCCAGCAGACAAGGAGACCATATGTTTCATCAAGATATACCTCTGGCACTCACCTTTGACGATGTCCTTCTGGTTCCGGGGCCTTCCTCGGTTCTACCGTCGGAGGTGTCATTGAAAACCCGCCTCACCAATACCATTGACCTGCAGGCTCCGTTAATCAGCGCCGCTATGGATACGGTCACCGAACACCAGACTGCCATTGCCATGGCGAGGGAAGGCGGTATTGGCATTATTCATAAAAATATGAGCATCGAAAGCCAGGCCAAGGAAGTGGAAAGGGTAAAAAAGTCCGAGTCGGGCATGATCGTCGATCCGATCACCGTTTCGCGCAACCAGAGTGTGGCAGAAGTGCAGGCGATCATGCGTAATTACCGGATTTCAGGTCTGCCTGTGCTCGACGGCGACAAACTGGTGGGCATCGTCACCAACCGCGACCTTCGTTTCGTGTCCGACGACGGCCTCCGGGTAAACGATGTCATGACCAGCAAGAATCTGGTTACCGCTCCGGTGGGTATCGACCTGCCGCACTCCAAGGCCCTCCTCCATGAGCATCGGATCGAAAAACTTCTGGTGGTTGATGAAAACGGCCGCCTCAAAGGGTTGATCACCATCAAGGATATCGAAAAAATTAAGCAGTATCCCAATGCGGCCAAGGATGGGATGGGACGGCTTCTGGCAGGCGCGGCCATTGGTGTCGGCCCGGAAATGCTGGAACGGACCGAGGCCCTGGTCAGAGCCAAGGTGGATGTGGTCGTACTCGATTCCGCCCATGGTCACTCCGCAGGCATCCTCCGTGCTATCCAGGAGGTCAAGGCCCATTTTCCTGATTTACAGGTGATCGCTGGCAACATTGCCACCGGAGAGGCGGCCGAAGCGCTGATTAAGGCGGGTGCCAATGCGGTCAAGGTCGGGGTCGGCCCTGGATCAATCTGCACCACCCGGATCGTCGCCGGCGTTGGCGTGCCCCAGCTCACGGCTTTGAAAAATTGCATCGAAGCGGCCTCCAAGCATGGCATCCCGGTGATTGCCGACGGCGGTATCAAGTTTTCCGGCGACATCTGCAAGGCCATCGGCATTGGGGCGCATTCGGTGATGATCGGTTCGCTCTTTGCCGGTACCGATGAGACCCCCGGCGATACCTTCCTCTACCAAGGCCGGAAATATAAAGGCTATCGCGGTATGGGATCGATCGGCGCTATGAAGCAGGGATCCAGCGACCGGTACTTTCAGGACAGCGAAGCCAGCAAGCTGGTGCCGGAGGGTATTGAAGGCAAGGTGCCTTACCGTGGTCCCATTTCGGAAATGATCTACCAGTTGATGGGCGGTCTGCGTTCCGGCATGGGCTACACCGGGGCGGCCACCATTGAGGAACTGCATCAAAAGGCCCAGTTTGTCCAAATATCCACTGCCGGTCTCCGCGAGTCCCATGTGCACGATGTTATCATCACCCGCGAGGCCCCTAACTACCGGACCGAGAGCCTGTAACTGTAACTTTCGTCCCCCCTATCACCCATGCATGCATAGGCCGCCCATGTCCATCCATACCCAAAAAATTATCATCCTAGATTTTGGCTCGCAAACCACCCAATTGATCGCCCGCCGCATCCGTGAGCAGAAGGTGTACAGTGAGATCCATCCCTACACCCTTGACTTGGCCAAGCTCAAGGCTATGCAACCCACCGGTATCATTCTTTCCGGCGGCCCGGCCAGTGTTTACGATGCGGACGCGCCAATCAGCGATCCCGGCATTTTTGCTCTTGGCGTCCCTATCCTCGGTATCTGTTATGGTGCCCAGTTGATGATGGTGCAGCAGGGCGGCCGGGTGGAAAAGGCCGAGAAAAGGGAATTCGGTAAGGCTCAGCTCCACATCGAATATACCGGCGGTCTGTTTGCCGGCATGGAGACCGCACCCTCCCATTATCAGGTCTGGATGAGCCATGGAGATCGTATCGAGGAATTGGCTCCCGGATTTGTGGTTACCGCCACCAGCGCCCATTCTCCCTATGCGGCCCTGCGCCACAGGGAAAAACCCTTTGTCGCCGTCCAGTTTCACCCGGAGGTCGCCCATACCCTGATCGGCACTGATATTCTTCGTAACTTCATCTTCGGTCTTTGCGGCTGCAATCCGGCTTGGACCATGCATTCTTTCATCGATACCACGGTGGCGGATATTCGCGCCAAAGTCGGAACGGATAAGGTGATCTGCGCTCTGAGCGGCGGAGTCGACTCTTCGGTGGTCGCAGCCCTGGTCCATCGGGCCATCGGCGACCAGCTAACCTGCATCTATGTCAATAACGGTTTGATGCGGACTGGCGAATCGGAAAGCGTACTGCGTTTTTTTCGCGAAAAAACCCACCTTGCTGTTATTGATGTCAACGCCGCTGATTTTTTCCTCAAGGCCTTGGAGGGAATTGCTGATCCCGAAGAAAAACGTAAACGCATCGGTTATGGGTTCATCGAAATTTTCGAGGAAGAGGCGCGAAAACTGGGTGCCGTCCGTTATCTGGCCCAGGGGACTCTGTACCCTGATGTCATTGAATCCGTGGTCTTTCGCGGTAAGGCGCCGATTAAATCCCATCACAATGTCGGTGGACTGCCCGAGCGGATGCAGCTGGATTTGATTGAACCCTTGCGTGAGCTTTTTAAAGACGAGGTTCGTGAGTTGGGGCTCGAACTGGGGCTGCCGGAAGAGGCCATTTTTCGCCAACCCTTTCCCGGCCCCGGTCTGGGCATCCGTATCATGGGTGAGGTCACTGCAGAACGTCTCAGGATTGTCCGTCAAGCTGATGTGATTGTTCTTGAAGAAATGAAGGATGCCGGCTGGTACCGTAAGGTCTGGCAATCCTTTGCCGTACTGCTGCCGATCCAGACCGTCGGGGTTATGGGTGACGGCCGAACCTACGAACATGTCATCGCCCTGCGGGCGGTGGACAGTAAAGATGCCATGACCGCTGACTGGTCGCGACTGCCCTACGAGATCCTGGGCCGGATCTCTAACCGGATCATCAACGAGGTACGCGGGGTCAACCGGGTGGTGTATGATATTTCCTCCAAACCGCCGTCCACCATCGAGTGGGAATGACCGGGGGAGTGAAACCGAATAACGCACCATGATAAAACCAGCGATAAGGTTTTTTCGATGTTAAAAACAGCAATTTATGTAGATGCGGAAAACATAAAGATGTGCGGCGGCTACGGCATGCGCTACGATGTACTTGTTGGCTTGGCCAATAATGCCAACTCGGTCATGCTGCGGGCGAACTGCTATCTCGCCGAGGACCATGAACGTACCCAGCGGGATCTGGACTACCGGCAGAAGGTCTATTCCTACCACAATATCCTGCGGCAGTGTGGTTTCAAGATTATTAAAAAGTATGTTCGCCGCTTTAAGGATGAAGATGGCAACATAACCACCAAGGCCAACGCCGATATGGATTTGGCGATTGATGCTCTTTTGCAGGCCAGGAATCTTGACCGCATAATCCTGCTCACCGGTGACGGTGACTTCCTCCGGTTGATCATCGCCCTGCAGAACATGGGCTGCCGGGTGGAAGTCATCGGCTTTCACAATGTGAGCAAAGAATTACGCGAGGTGGCCGATTCGTATATCTCCGGTTTTCTGGTGCCGGGCCTGCTACCGATAACGGGCAGCAATTCGGGCGACAGCAGTGACCAGTGGCAGCGTGGGACCGTTGCTAATTTTAATCAGGACCGGGGTTTTGGTTTTTTTCGCTATTATCGGTTGCAGGAAAATGTGCTGCATTCGGAAACGGTTTTCTTTCATCTGTCAAAATCAACCCTTACCACTGATCATTACTTTCAAGAGCCGCATCGGATCTTTGAATTTCGGGTAGTGGAAAACTCGGCCAACAATAACCGCTCCGAGGCCTGGGATATCCGACTCCTCAAGGAAGGGTAACAACGGTCCAGGAGCCGTAGCGGCCCACTGCGTGGAAAAAGAATCAGCGATCACTCCTATAAGGCTGATTTTTTGGATGATTTGGTTTCTTGTCATGACTGCTAACTCTGGGTCCGACCCAGTCTCGCACTTGAGGGTACTCGCTCAATGAACGCGGCAACAACCACCATGGCGCGGCAATGCCCTGCACCCTGGGCAATCATCGCATTGCACAAATGCAATCGCTCTACGCCATGAAAACCAACAACTGCTCCCTGCTTGCTGGTGATATCGGCGCTACCAAGACAACTCTGGCGCTGTATGAGGTCGCCGGATGGCATGGGGGGGCGGTACCGTTGCAGCAACACACCTTCCAAAACTCCCT
Organism: Desulfobulbales bacterium; assembly: GCA_038205495.1. GTDB lineage: Bacteria > Desulfobacterota > Desulfobulbia > Desulfobulbales > Desulfobulbaceae > Desulfobulbus. The sequence goes on along the minus strand of JBBRBT010000003.1, from coordinate 50,004 downwards.
TTTCCCAAGCTTTGATGCCCTTCTGTACCAGTATCTCGATCCCCGTTCGTCGGCCCCGATGCAGGCATGTTTTGGTGTCGCTGGTCCCGTGGTGGCGAATTCGGTCAAAATGACGAATCTCAACTGGTCCCTCGATGGGGAGGAATTAAAAGCACGTCACGGTTTTCTGCAGGTACATTTGCTCAACGATCTGGTGGCTACCGCCATGGGGGCAATCCATCTGCCCGCAACCGACCTGGCCGCCCTCAATCCCGGGGCGACCGTGGTTGGAGGAGTGATGGCGGTCCTTGCTCCGGGAAGTGGTTTGGGGGAGGCCTTTTTGGTGCAGCACAACGGTGCTTACCATCCTTTCCCTTCCGAGGGGGGGCACGCAAGTTTTGCTCCCAGAAATGAAGAGCAACTCGCGCTGCTGGCTTTTATGTTGCAAAAGCATACTCACGTCTCGGTGGAGCAGGTCTGTTCCGGCTTGGCCATTCCCCGGCTGTTCGCCTTCATGTCGACCCAATATGCGGTACCGGTATGGCTCCTGGGCGAACTAGAGCAGGCCTCTGATCGAACACCGGTGATTGTCCAGGCCGCACTGCGGGCAGTGCAAGGGGGGCGACCTTGCGACATTGCTGTTCGGACGCTGCAGCTCTTTGTCGATATCCTCGCCGATGAAGCGGCCAATCTCGCCCTCAAAACCCTGTCGCTCGGGGGCCTTTTTTTGGGCGGCGGCCTCACGCCAAGACTTTTACCGTTCCTCGATCCGGAACGATTTATGTCGATCTTTGTCCGTGGGGCCTACCAAGATTGGTTATCCCGCATTCCGATCCATATCATCCGTAACCCGCTCACCGCCCTGCTCGGGGCCGCAGCCTACGGAGTTGCTGCCATGGGGGAGGAAGAAGCGGGGCCGTCGACGGGGTAATTGCTCGGTCGCTTTCTTTCGTCCGGGCAAAAACCCGGCGTCTGCCGCACCGGTACGGAAAAACCAGGCAGGCCCATACGGAGCATTGATGATGCACGGGGATCTGCCTCCTTTCTATGTTTCCCAACTGCTGGCTGGTGTGGCCATCTGTTTTGACCTCCTTTCTTTTCAGTTCAAAGAGCGACGACGGATCATTGCCTGTCTGATCGTCTCCTGCCTGTTGATCGCCAGCCACTTTGCACTTCTCGGCCACTGGACCGCTGCAGGTCTGGGATTGCTGGCCGCCCTGCGTTTTATCACCAGCTTTTTCACCACCTCGAAAAAAATGATGGTGCTCTTTATCTGCACCGCAATCCTTGTTGCTGTGTTCACCTTTCATGGGGTGTTGAGCATCCTCAGTTGCTTTGGTTCTATTTTCGGCACCATGGGTTCATTCTGCCGGGAGGACAAACGGTTGCGGCAAGTCATGCTCATCGCCACCAGTCTTTGGTTGGTGCATAACTGCCTGGCGGGCACGCCCGCAGCCGTGCTCATGGAAGTACTGTTCATCGGCAGTAATCTGGTGGGCTATTATCGCTATTATTGTCGGCGGGTGACCAATTCTTGTTCGCAGCCCCCAAATCTTTGAAGGAGAGGCGCCGGTTGCATCGTTCAGGCTTGGGGCGACCCGGAGGAGAGAGCCTCCAGTTGCCGATAGATTTCCCTGCCAATCCAGGCATCGGTGGCGGCATACTGAATCTGTTGCGGGGTGAGATGGTGATTGGCCCAGTTGGTCGTTCGTGCCGATTTGGAGATACGGATACCGCAAACCACGGCCGCCAGTCCTCTGAGTCCGTGATTTTTAATCCCCTGGCACCGGGCGATTCCGGCCAGATCGATAAACCCTTGTGGTTGGAAGGGTTGTACTTCTTGCAAACTCAGCAGGTCGAAATCCAAGGAAACCCCGGTTTTGACAATGGCCGGATTGGCAAGGATGGCCAAGAGCGGTTCCGGCAATGCGGTGTGTTGCAGTTGGAAGAGGAACACCTCCTCATGGGTTGCCAGTTGGAGGAGGCTTGGGGAAAATTTTTGTCCTTTTTTGAAGGCGGGCCGTGTTTCCGTATCAAATCCCAGCAACGGCGTCAGCGATAGACGGGCCGTAGCTGCCTGCACCTCTTCGATTGTTCGTACCAAATAGGTCGGTCCTTCCCAGCGTCCGATGGGCAGGAGGTTGATATCCTCCTTGCTGATTCTGGAATGTGTCGCTGTGTTTCCCGGAAGCGTGCTCTTTTGATCCTGTGTGTTTGTCATAGTTTGTTAAGGGCGAACCGTATCAATGGGTTTTCATGTAATGCCATCAAAAGGGGGCAGGTCAATCAAAATCGCACCCGACATCCCCTCTCCAATCACCGCGTTCCGGTGTACTCGATGCTCTTGCTGTTGTCATGAACTATCTCGGGGCGTTCATCCCTCTCGGCACGGGCGATACGCCGCACCAAAGCTCCAGGCTCTTTTTCGGACCGCCTGATCTCGGCCGATACGAATTGTTGAGGTCAAGAAGTCTGGGTTGGCACGAGGATAGGGGGTGTTGTCGTTCACTTCATTTATGTAACAATACAGAGCGGTAGCTAACAAATTTGAACAACATTGTGCGGGCCTACCGCAGGGTAGACGAGTGCGGGCTGCCAGCTGAGAAATTTTTCCCACGGGAACCAGGGGCTCCGGACGATTGTGCCTGCCATCGCAATCAATTTGTCAATTGGGAGTTATTTTTGCATATGAAGCTCTAGCTACGTACTAATTCTTAAGAGAAACAGATAGGGTGAACATGAAAGGGAATGAAAGGATGCACAGTGTTTCCACCGATACCGCCTTGACGGCGGCACTTGAGGTGCAGGCCCTCTATAACATCGTGAATTTGATCAGTACTGCCGTCCATTTGGATACGGCACTGTCGTCCATGCTTAAGGTGTTGCACGACACCCTGCGCATGGAGCGGGCCACCCTGGCGTTGCTTGATGAATCCGGCCGTCATCTCACCATCCGAGCCTCCTATGGCCTTAGTGTAACCGAAGAACAGCGGGGTATATATGGACTTGACGAGGGCATCTACGGTCAGGTGTTCAGCACCGGTTCGCCCTTTGTGGTCCCCGATGTACACAGTGAGCCCCTTTTTCTCAATCGCACCGGGGCCCGGAATAAAATCTCAAAAAAGACCATCTCGTTCATTGGTGTGCCGGTCCTCCTTTCTGGGGCAACGGTTGGCGTCTTGAGTGTGGACCGGTTGTTCGGATCGGAGGTCTCGTTTGAGGAGGATGTGCGCTTTCTGACCGTTCTTGCCACCTTGATCGCCCAGTTTCTCAGCCTGAACCGGGCGATACGCCAAGACCGCGAGCAGTTGGTTCAGGAAAATCTCAGTCTTAAGGAAAAACTGCACGGCCGCTATCATCGACATCAGATCATCGGTCAGTCCAAGGCCATGCAGGAGGTATATTGGAGCATCGAGCGGGTGGCCCCTTCCACCGCCACCGTTCTTCTGCTTGGCGAATCGGGGACCGGCAAGGAACTTGTCGCCCGCGCGGTGCATGATGCCAGTCTTCGCAAAAATGAATCTTTTATTAAGGTAAATTGTGCTGCTCTTCCGGAAAACCTGCTGGAGAGTGAGTTGTTCGGCCATGAAAAAGGCGCCTTTACCGGGGCCGTGGTGACGCGGGTCGGTCGTTTCGAGCAGGCGGACCGCGGCACTATTTTCCTCGATGAAATTGGAGAACTACCTCTGCTGCTGCAGTCTAAATTATTGCGGGTCCTGCAGGAGCAGCAGTTTGAGCGGTTGGGGGCTTCCCGAACGCAGACGGTCGATGTGCGGATTATCGCGGCAACCAATGTCAGCCTGGATCGAGCCGTCACCTTGGGGAATTTTCGCAACGATCTGTATTACCGCCTCAACGTTGTCCCTATCAACCTGCCGCCCCTGCGGAAACGGCGTGACGACATCCCGATTTTATTGGATCATTTTCTGCGCGCCAGCAACAAACGCAATGAGAAGAACCTGCGGATGTCGCGTGAATTTCTCGATTTTCTAACCAATTATGACTGGCCGGGGAATGTGCGCGAACTGCAGAATCTGGTGGAGCGGATGGTAATCCTCGCCAACAGCGAGGTGCTGCGGGTTGAGGACCTACCGGAATACATGGTCAATCCCGAGTCCGGGCAGATCCCGCCAGCCATGGAAACGATCCTGCCCTTGCTTCTGCCCGCCGCTCCTTTGCCGGGAGCGCGGAAATCGCTCAAGGATTTGGAGCGGGAGCAGGTAGAGTCGGCCCTGGTCCGTAACGGCTGGGTGCAATCCCGGGCCGCCCGCGAACTGGGGCTGACCCAGCGGCAGATGGGGTACCGGATGAAAAAATTCGAACTGTACCGTCCGGACTACTGAACCCGGGCAAACACTGCACCCGGGAAGGCAAGATGATCCTTTCTGGGTTGCATGTATCGGGACCTTTTACCATGTGTATTTTTCAAAGGTTGTCTGTGGGATGTTCAAGCGATACCTCCCACATGCCGCGTACCGAGTTGAACAGGAACATTCTTGAGCATCGGCGCAGATCATGAACAGTGAGGATCTGCTCAGTGATCATCGCCTGGTCCAGCAGATAGGAACGGTAGGTTCCGGGAAGAAGGCCGACGCTGGCGGGCGGTGTAAAGAGTTGTCCCTCGATTTTCACCGCAATATTGGCTATGCAGGATTCAGTTATTTCCTTGTTTTCATTCCAGAGCAGCACATCGTCATATTCCGGAGCCCCCATCCTGGCCTGTTCATAGACGCCGCGGTTCGTTGTTTTGTGGTAGAGAAAAGGATCCTGGGCGTTGACAGGATTTCTGGCAAGCTGGATGCGGTAGGGGCGGGGCATAGGCACAAGCTGGTGCGCCTCTACGGTGGGCACCTGTTCCTCTGAAAGCATTAGGCGTATTTTGTGCGGCACTGCGGGAAGAGTGTCAGCCAACAGTTTGAGTTGTTCTCGGATAGACCCCATATCAACAGAGCGAGAGAAATAGGCGGCTGAGGCCGCCAGGCGGGTCAGGTGAGGCTCGAGCAGGAAATAGCCGTGTTGAGGTGTCCACAGGAGGGTTTCCAGCAAGGCGAAGGGCGATCTCGGCTGGGTAAGGATTCGGGCTTTGGTATAGCATTCGTCGAGTTCATCAGCCTCCTCTGAATCCCAGATGATGCCTCCTCCCACGCCGTATTCGGCCTTATGGCGCAATTTGTCCACAAGAACCGTCCTGATGGCAACATTGAACTGCGCCTTATGTCCGGGGGAGAGAAAACCCACAGTGCCCGTGTATATCCGCCGGGGCGTGTTCTCAAGTTCAGCTATAATGTGCGTAGCCCGAATCTTGGGGGCACCGGTTATCGAGGCCGCTGGAAACAAGGCCTGGAATATTTCCGTCACGTTTGCCTGGGTGTGGCAGTGCACCGAACTCGTCATTTGCCATAGGGTCGGATATTTCTCGATATCAAAAAGGATTGGTACGGTTACCGCCGTGCACCTGGGAATCCGGCCCATGTCATTGCGCACCATGTCGACGATCATCACGTTCTCTGCCCTGTTTTTTTCTGAGCGCGCCAGCTGGTCTGCTTTTTCATGGTCTTCGGTTTGCGTTAGTCCTCTGGGCATTGTTCCTTTCATGGGGCGGGAACGTAATACCCCGTCTGCGAAGGTAAAAAACAATTCGGGTGAAGCGGAGCAAACAGCCCAGTCTTCTGTGTTGACATAGGCGCCGTACCCAGCTCCTTGCGCGTGCACCATGCGTACAAATAATTGCCATGGATTCTGGGCAAACGGCGCTTGGAGACGAAACGTATAATTAATCTGATACGTTGCTCCGGCCTGGATGTGTTTTTTGATTTTGCGAAAGCAACCTTGGTATTCTTCCTGAGAAACCGAGGGCTCCCAAAATAGGGGTGCAGAATCTTCCCCTGGCAAAGACGGAAAAGAGATCTGTTCCGGGGCCCGATAGAGGCCAAACCAGAGGAGTGGGAATCCGTGTGGCGACTGGACGGCAAGGGCGGGATCAAAAGCAGGGCCAGCTTCATAAGCAAGAAATCCGGCGGCATGCAGACGGTTGTGCTCAACCTGATACTCCACCGCTCGCAAAACTGGAACAATCGATTCTGTTGTATGCACTTTGTAGATTTTGAAAGGACGGCGGAACAACAACCACTGTTGTTTGCCGGCATCGTAGAGAATCACGCTGTTTTTGTCATTGCCGAGGGTCACACGGCCACCTTGTTTGCGCCCCAAGCCTTACGGCGCAGGTCCTTGTTAGCCGAGAGCTAAGCCTTTGTGTTCTGATTCGCCCATAAATGCTCTTGCGGAACCCTCGCAGTGTCAATCCTCGAAGCTTCGGAAGCTTCTGTAAGGGGGGCAGGGGGATGCATAACACCAGTCCTTGTGAGCGATCCTGGTTTCCCCTTTTTGGGACACGTGTGAATCAGCCCGGAGGCCAGGCCATGTTTCTGCCGCCCAGGATGTGCATGTGCAGATGAAAAACCGTCTGTCCTGCCTGTGAGCCATTATTGAACACCACCCGGTAATGGGTGATCCCTTCTTTTGCCGCGATTTCTTTGCCCACCCGCATCAGTTTTCCGACGATTCGTTCATCGTCCTCGCTTACCGCCCCCGGACCGCTGAGGTGTTTTTTAGGGATAACCAGGAAATGAACCGGTGCCTGCGGGGCGATATCGCGGAAGGCGAGGACCTCATCGTCTTCATACAGTTTGGCAGCCGGTATTTCTCCACGGATGATCTTGCAGAAGAGACAATTGTCAGGCATGATGGGGGACTCCCTTGTGGTTGGAAAAACGGGATTGGGTTTATTTGGAGTTGCCGACTTGGGGCAACAGATGGAAAATCAATGCATTGTCGGTGCCTACAATCTTGACCGGTTCCATGGCAATGGGAATGGATCTGGCGCCGACTTTAATATTGAGCAGCTGTAGAGCATCCAGGTTCACGGCGTGCTCTCTGCCACCCAGGGCTCCCAGCAAGGGCGCGAGCGAGTCCTCCTGATTGTTGTTACCCGAACCGGTGTCGGAAAAACGTGGGGTGACGAAGAGTTTTTTTCGGGCAGGGTCAAAGCGCGTCAGCAGGTCACAGGTCATGGGCAGGCGTACCTCGCCGACCCTGAGCTGGATATTCTGACCAGCAATATTAGTCACCACCATCAGGTTTTTGCCGGAAAGGACTCCGTGCACTGCAATGATATTGTCGTGGATGACCAGCCGGTCCAGGGATTCAAGGATAATGTCTCCCTGCAGTTGCTCGTTCTGTGAAGGGATGCTCAGCGGCAGTATTTTTTGGAGTGCTGCCAGCACGGTCTCGGCCGGCAGTGTGATGACGATATCCCTTTGCCCTTGACTGCCATTGGGAGCGCTCATTGCGGAATGCGGCACGAGCAGGAGAGTAATCAGGAGGTAAAGGGAGCGGATGTAATTTTTTTGTACCATTTTGTCGTCAGAAGAAGAATTGGAAGTGTATTGTCTGCTTTTCCGTGTTTTCTTGGTGTGGAAGATGGGCAGGCAGCAGAAAGAAGAGGCCGAGAGTCATGTAAGGGGCGGTTGCTGACAAGTTGAGCCCCTTGTCGAATCGTCAAGAATGGCACAAACAAGTAAAATGCAATATATTCTCTACCCTGTCAAGCCGACAAACAAGAAAAGATCATTCCTGTTGTTTCGGAGGAGGAATCTTGACTGTTCTCGTCGTCAGGGGCAACTTTCTCTTCTTGCAAGCGTATGCAGCCCGTGAACAATGCATCCCCAGTCCCGCGTAATTCGACAATGTGTCTCACAGTCAACCGCGAATGCAGCCTCACGGGCGCTCCTCCAGCACTGCTGGTCGCCATCCGTGCAGCCTTGACCATCGACAATCCGAAATATCTGGCGGCAAAGCAATATAGCCGCTGGATCGGCAAGCAGCTCCAAGCACAACTTTTTTTCTTTCGGGAAGAGCAGGGGCGAATCTATTTTCCGCGAGGTTTCGGTAATCAGGCAGTACGGATCTGCCGTCAGCAGACGGGATCGCAGCCCGCCATTGTTGATCAGCGTCGTCTCGTTCCGGAAATTGATCTGTCGTTCCAGGGAGAGTTGCGGCCGTATCAGCACCAGGCAGTCGATGCGGTCCTGGCCCATTCCTTCGGGGTTCTCGAGGCCGGTACCGGTTCGGGCAAGACCGTCATGGCCCTAAACCTCATTGCCAGGCGAAGGCAACCAACCTTGATCCTCGTCCATTCCAAGGAATTGATGAACCAGTGGCGGCAGCGTATTCGGCAGTTTTTGGACATTGATGCCGGCCGGGCAGGTGACGGTACCCTTGATATCCAGCCGGTGACGGTCGCCATCGTCAATACGGCAAAGAAACATCTGGGAACCTTGCCCGAGCATTTTGGCCAGATTGTGGTGGACGAGTGCCATCGCGTCCCTGCCAGTTTGTTCACCGATGTGGTTTCGGCCTTTGACAGTCGGTATATGCTGGGGCTGTCGGCCACCGCCTTTCGTCGCGAGGACGGCATGACCCAGCTGATCTACACCTACATGGGGGATCGGGTGTTTGCAGTCGATGGGCGAATACTGGCGGCCAGCGGCGCGGTGGTGCGGCCGGAGTTGGAGCAGCGGTCGACCGGGTTCGCGTACTTTTTCCAGGGCGAATATGCCCGGCTGATCAAAGCCTTGGCCGCCGATGGGCCGCGCAATCATCAGATCGTCGAGGATATTGTCACCCTCGTCCGCCAGGGGCATGAGGGAACGGTGCTGGTGGTGTCCGACCGGGTGGCTCACTGCCAGGTCCTGGCGGACCTCATGGCCGAGCAGGGAGTGGCGGCGCTGGTTCTGACCGGCCAAGTCACCTCGGAATCACGTGCGCAGATTGTTGCCGAGGTGCAGGCGGGTCGGGTGGCCGTGCTTGTCGCCACCCTGCAGCTCATCGGTGAGGGTTTTGATTGTCCGGGGTTGACTACTTTGGTGCTGGCTACCCCCATTAAATTCGAGGGGCGGCTGTTGCAGGTGGTCGGCCGGATCATGCGACCCGCTGAGGGGAAAAGGGCCCGGGTGATTGATTATGTTGATGCAGAAATTCCTGTCCTGCGGCGGTCGGCTGCGGCACGGCGCACTATTTTTTCAGGATGGTGAGCGGTACGGCCTTCAATCTCCTTGTCTTTTTGTAGTTCTTCCTGTATATTTTTCATTTTTTGATCTCTGTTCGGAGATCGGCCAGTCCTTCCCGGGATCACCATGCCGGAGATATTCTGCCGGAATACACCCGAATCGTCTCATTCCCCGGCATTCCGGGATATCGTCTATCGAATTTTCAATAATCAAAAATCGCCCCACCCGGGGGCAGGAGCAGTATGGAACAGAAGTATATTCGTAATGTCGCTATCATCGCCCATGTCGATCATGGGAAAACCACCCTCGTCGACCAGTTGTTCCGGCATAGCGGCATGTTTCGCGACAATCAGCAGGTGGCGGAGCGGCTTATGGATTCCATGGATCTTGAGCGCGAACGGGGTATCACCATTGCCTCGAAAAATGGATCATATACCTATGGGGAATATAAGATCAATATCATCGACACCCCCGGCCATGCCGACTTTGGCGGCCAGGTCGAGCGGGTGCTGCGCATGGCCGATGGTGCCGTGCTGCTGGTCGATGCCCAGGAAGGACCAATGCCACAGACCTTTTTCGTGGTCAAGAAGGCGTTGGCCGCCGGTCTGCCCATCCTGGTGGTGATCAACAAAATAGATAAACCGGCGGCCCGTTGCGACTGGGTAGTGGATCAGGTCTTCGGCTTGCTCGACCGTCTCGATGCACCGGACCATATCCTCGATTTCCCCGTGGTCTATGCCTCGGCCAAGGCCGGATATGCGGTGGCCGAACCGGACACACCGATAACTCCCGAAACCGGGATGGATGTGGTGTCGGAAATGATCGTGAAATTTGTGCCGCCTCCATCGGGCAGTGCTGATGCCCCGCTGCAACTGCAGGTTAACACCATCGACTATTCGCCCTACCTCGGTCGCTTGGGTATCGGCAAGGTCACGAACGGGACCCTGACTCTGCGGACCCCTCTGGCGGTCTCCCGCCGTGACGGCTCCATCGTGCCGGTGCGGATCAATAAAATTTTCGGGTTCTGCGGCGATCAGAAGGTGCCGATTGAAAGCGCCATGGTCGGAGATATTGTTGCGGTTGCCGGTATGGAAGATGTCACGGTTGGTGTCACCTTCACCGATCCCCTCAATCCGCGGCCCCTGCCGCTGATTGAGATCGATCCGCCGACCATTTCCATGAATTTTATTCCCAACGATTCGCCCTTTGCCGGTCAGGACGGAAAGTTTGTCACCTCCCGCCATCTGGAAGAGCGACTGGCCAAGGAGACGCTGGCCGACGTCGCCCTCCAGGTCGAGCCGCTGACCGATGCGGTCGGCTACCGGGTTTCCGGGCGCGGCGAGCTGCATCTCTCCATTCTCATTGAGAAGATGCGTCGTGAGGACTACGAACTTCAGGTGACCAAGCCCCAGGTCATCATGCGCCAGGTTGACGGCAAAACCCTGGAGCCTTACGAAGAGCTGTCCGTGGATGTGGATGAGCAGTATCAAGGGGTGGTCATTGAAAAATTGGGCAAGCTCAAAGGGGTGATGCTCGATATGCAGGTGGAAAAATCGATGACCCGGATGAAATTCAAGGTGCCCACCCGCGGTCTGCTTGGCTATCGTTCGGCCTTTATGACCGACACGCGCGGCATGGGCGTGATGAACTACGTGTTCTCCGAATGGGGCCCGTATGCCGGGGATATCCAGAATCGCATGAACGGGGTCATTATCGTCAAGGAACCCAGCACCACCGTGGCCTATGCCTTGTTCAATCTTCAGGAGCGGGGTAAGCTGTTTATCGGTCCCGGTTTTGATACCTATCCCGGGCAGATCATCGGCGAACATTGCCGTCCTGCCGACCTGATCGTCAATCCGGCTAAGGGTAAAAAATTGACCAATATGCGGGCCTCAGGATCCGATGAGGCGGTTGTTTTGACCCCTCCCATTGACATGAGTCTTGAAGACTGTATATCTTACATCAATGATGACGAATTGGTGGAGATCACCCCCAAGGCCATTCGGTTGCGTAAGAAAAAAGATGCGAAAATAAGGGGGTAGGATTTCCCCCTCGGGGAGGAATCATGAAAGAACTGCTCGTTATCGGGGTGGCGATCCTGGCCGGGATTACCACCCTTACCTTTATTTTGAAACGGTCAGGCGGGGATTGTCTCCCCTGACTGTTGATGTACAGCTCCGTAGGTACGGGGCTGATTGTCTATGCGGTGTTGAAGACCTTCCTTTAACGCGGGGACATATTGATGCCTGCAAGCAAGCCTGAATCTGCATCTCCGGTTGAGAATCCGTCCGTCCTTATCCGTTCCAGGATCAAGGAGGGACGGATTTTTGAGGCCCGATTTCTGTGCCGTCAACTCAGTGCTGACCTCGACGCCAAAGAAAAAAATGCACTGATTCGGGAATTGGCTCAGCTTCAGGCGCGGGTGGAAAAACTGCAGCAGCAGGCCAGGGCTTGTGTCGCGATGGAGGAATATACCCTGGCAGGTAAATTGTATCAGGATATTGAGCTGATCGCCATTGATGTGCCCGGTCTGGCCGAGGAAAAGAAGGCCCTGGAAGGGGCGGAGGCGCTTGTTGCCAAGATTGTCGGTAAGACGGTGACACAAGAGCCAGTAATCATTCCGCAGAGACCCGCGCCGGTCGAATCCGAGAAAATGGTACAGCCTCTGGCTGTAACGAGATATCGGCTGAAGCGATGGCCCCGCCCGTGGCTCTTGTTTTGCCTCTTGGGTCTTGGTCTTTTAGTACTGCTGCTGTTCTCGCTCCGTCGTCATCTCGAAGAAAAGCCTCTGGCTACCACGCTGAAACCCTCCCAGACCCAACCCACGCAACAAATCTTCATCAAACCCCTTGCTTCGATATCATCATCGGGCACGATCGACCAGCCGGATAAGAAAGCAGAGGACAACGATCCGCCCGCCGGGACGGCATTGCCGCCCTCCACTTCGGTTCAGGTGGGGGCCTTGCAGATCAAAGAATCCGTGCGCGAATAAGAAGCGCCTCTCAGAGTTTGTCGGAGATGAGCTGGGGCAACCTTCCTGTTTCCTTGAAGACAAAATAGTCCTGGAGAATCCGCTCATGGTCAAAGGCCAGCGGCGGGAGATTGTCCTGGTGAAAGATTTCAGCTTGGCGGGCATCGTCGGCTGCCACGGGATGCCCGGTGGCTGTGGCGATAAAGACGGTTGAGGCGGTATGTTGGCGGGCGTCACGGTCGGGATCCGAGTAGGTGTGGAACTGGAGCCGAAGGGTGACAGCAAGTCCGGTCTCCTCAGCAGCCTCTCTCCGGGCGGCGTCTTCAAAGGATTCTCCGTAATCGACAAAGCCACCGGGCAGCGCCCAGCCAGAGGGCGGGTTTTTCCGTTCGATCAACACCACGCCCCCTTCGGTTTCTATGATAATATCAACAGTGGGCGTCGGGTTCTTGTAGATCTGCAAGGCAGCGCCGCAGGCAGGACATCGCATGGTGCTCACTCCGGGGATGATCGTTTAGAAACAGAGGGTACGGATTTCTTCCCAGCTCTGCACCATAGGCAGTGTGTGCCGGTTGCGGTTCCAGGGTTGCGAAAAAACGATGGAATGGATGCCCGCCCGGTTGAGCTGCAGGCAGGTTTCGGCCCGGTCATCAACAAAGGCAGAGAGCCCGGACATCTTGATGTACCGGGCTTTATCATCGTGATCGCCCATGGCCACCACCCGGAGGCGCCGCCACACCGAGGGGGGGAACAACGTCTGCAGCCAGTGATGCACCGGATCTGCATCCGGCCTGGCGGTGATGATTGTCACCGTGGTCTGCTCGGTCAGTTCACCCAAAACCTCGACTGCTCCCGGCATGGGCAACAAACCTGTGCCCACCGAATCCCGGAGAATAGCTAGGAAGATCGACTCGGCAGTGCCCGCATCCATGGCCAGGCATTGCTCCACCGAGAAATCGGTGATATCTTCCGGTCGAATATCGCAGTGGGCGTATTGCTCACAGGCAATACGGATGAAGGCCTCGACGGTATCGGCAATGACCCCGTCAAAATCAAAGCCGATCTCGGCCGGTGCTATCTTGGTAGTGGTCATGGCGGGTGCGGTACTTATTTTTCGACCTTGGCGTCTTCGACAATCACCTCGTATTTATACCCCGCACCAAAATCACGGTTGGCGCTGAGCGTTCCCACCACAGTGACCACCGCGTCGACGGCGGCATCATCCAAAGTGGTGACTACGAGATCATGTTGATTGTTTATGGGATTTCCTGTCCCGTCCTGGATATGAAGCCAGTTTTTGCCCATGATCATCCGCGAAACCTTCATGACCTTGCCCTGTACCCGGACGGTCTTGCTGTTTAGATCTTTGGCCTGTTCAAAACACTCCCCCACCGAATAACTGTTCGGGCCAGTGGCTTTGTTGATCTTGACAGCGGCCGATGGCACAATAGCTCCGACACTACCGGTTGATGGCCCCATGTCGGCGCTTTCACCGGCAGCGGAGCCCATTTTGGCTGCTTTTCCGTTGCCGGTTTCCGCCTGCAGTGCCTCGTTGAAGCCAGGGCCTTCTTTACCTGGAGAGGTTACAGGTGGGGGGGGGGCGGCTGGCGACGGTGCCCCCCCTTCAAGACCCGGAGAGAAGACAATACTATCAAAGGTACGATTCAAGGTCTTGGAGGCAAAGCCTTTCATGGTCATCCCTGGCGTACAAACGACCACCTGCCCGATCTTGACCGATGTTTCGGGGATAGCCACCCATGTTTTTCCCTGAGCCATATCCAGCAACAGATAGGTGTAGCCGCTACTGTTCATGGTTTCGAGCACGGTTCCTTGCAGGGCGATTCCATCGAGTACCGGTGCTGCGGTTTCAGCTTGCGTAGGCATGGGTTGTTCTGGGGAAGCGGCCAGCACCGAGCCGGTCAGCAGGAGGGAAAGGGCGGCGTGGGTAAAAATTTTACGAAATGATAGCATGGATGACTCTCCAGTTGGAAGGGATGGATTCTGTTTATAAGGCTACCGTCTGAAAACTATCTGTTTTTCGCGTATCCCTGCTGGTATGGGGGACAAAGAGAAACAGGCTTTAATGGTTTGTTCGTTCCAGGGGATTTGGCCACGCTAAGGGCGTACCTTGACGGATGAGGGGGAAGGTCCGACGCTTGAGCAGTGCACCGATTGTTTTTAAATAAGAAGCGGAATTGGTTCTGTCAACCTTGGCAATGTTGTGGAAAACGATCCTGCAGGCAACGCCGGATGGCTCCTGCCCAGACCTGATAGCCCCGGGTGCTGAGATGGACATTGTCGTTGAGGAAGCCGGGATGGGTGATGGGCAGACACTGTTCCGAAAAAGGAGCGACCAGATCAAGAAAGGTGCAGTTCGGGGTGTCGGCGGCCACCTGGGCCAGATTGCGGTTGACCTGAGCGAGGTCCATGGCGGAGATGATGGGCATGGGCATGAGGGAGCAGATGATCAGGGGGCAATCCGGGTAAAAAAGGCGCAAGCGCGGGATCATGGTGGTGAAAATGGCGGGGAAAAAAAGATCGCCGAAAAGCAGATCGTTGGTGCCGGACTGGAGCAGAACCACATCCGGAGCAGGGCAGGCATCGATTTCATCCATCAGGCGGACCGCCAGTTCCCCGGTGCTCTCACCGGCTATGCCTCGATTTATGACTGCAATATCGGGTAAAAATTTTTGCCAGTCGCCCCATTCCACCAGTGAATCGCCAAGCATCAACAGTTGTATCATCGGATTACCTCGTTGGAACGGATTGGAGGACAACGCAGCCCATGCAGGCTACGGAAATGGTAGAATCGCACTCTACCGTATCTCCATGTCCGGGGTCAATGAAGTCCAAGGGGGCCGGTCGGCCGGTATCGATGATTTTGGACCAGGTTCTCTTTCGGGAGGGAGAGGGAATCGTGAACAGGGCAGGTGCGGTGGGGCTGCCGTTGAGCATCACAAAAAAATCGTCGTCCTCATGGTTCAGAAGGGCTGCCCCGTTGAGGAGAAAGGCGAGCGTCCTGCATTCATACGACCAATCCTGCTCACCCGGACGGAGTCCCTGCCAGATAACTTCCGGGGCTTGTGGCGATTCGCCGGGTTCGCTTTTGATCAAGAAGAAATTATCGCGTTTGAAGATGGGGTGTGATTTGCGCAACTGAATCAGTTTGCGGAAAAAACGGAGTTGTTGACGGTTTTTGGTGACCAGGGTCCAGTCGAGCCAGCTGATGGGATTATCCTGACACCAAGCATTGTTGTTACCTTGCTGACTGCGGCCAAATTCGTCGCCGGCAACCAGCATCGGTACGCCTTGGGAAAGGAGGAGAATCACCGCCATGGTGCGGCTGCGCCGGGATCGCAGCCCGAGAATTTTTCTGCTGGTGGTCGCTCCCTCAGCACCGGAGTTCCAGCTGAGGTTGTGATTGTCGCCGTCTCGGTTGTCCTCGCCGTTGATCAGGTTGTGTTTTTCATTGAAGCTGACCAGATCGGCCAGGGTGAAGCCGTCATGGCTGGTGATGTAGTTGATTGAATTGCTGGGGCGGAGTTCATGGTGCTGGTAGAGATCGGAGCTCCCCGCAATGCGGGTGGCCAGGGCAGACACCATACCGGGATGACCGCACATGAACGAACGGATATCGTCGCGAAATCGTCCGTTCCATTCCGCCCAACGGTGATGGGGGGAAAAGTTGCCCACCTGATAGAGGCCAGCCGCATCCCAGGCCTCGGCTATGATTTTGGCGTCGGCGAGTACCGGGTCCTCGGCGATCATCTCCACCACAGGGGGGTTGGCCAGCACCTGGCCCGTTGCATCGCGGCCCAGTATTGAGGCAAGGTCAAAGCGAAAGCCGTCCACATGCATTTCGACCACCCACCAGCGCAGTGCGTCCATAATCAGTTTACGGACAATGGGGTGATTGCAGTTACAGGTGTTGCCGCAGCCGGAAAAATTGAGGTAGGCCCTGGTCCATGGGTCGAGCAGATAATAGATGGTATTGTCGATCCCCCGGAAGCTGGTGGTGGGGCCGTCGGCGCCGCCTTCGGCGGTGTGGTTGTAGACAATATCGAGGATAACCTCGATACCTGCCTGGTGCAGTGCCTTGACCATATCACGGAATTCGTTGAGGGGATCTTCCAGGTCGCTGCTGTAACCGGATTTAGGGGCAAAAAAAGAAAGCGGACTGTAGCCCCAGAAATTTTTCAGTCGTTGTCCGCTTTCCGGATTGATGAAAATGGATTCGTTCTCATTGAACTCCGTGACCGGCAACAGCTCAACTGCAGTGATCCCGAGACGTTTAAGGTAGCCGATTTTTTCTATAACACCCCGGAAGGTTCCCGGCCAACGGACCTTGGAAGAGTGGTGCCTGGTAAAACCGCGGACATGCATCTCGTAGATGATGGAATCGCGCAGTGGAATCTTGAGCGGCCGGTCGTCTTCCCAGTTGTAGTTGCGCAGGTCCAGGAGGCAACAGGGCTCTTTGCCGAGGCAGGTGCGCGCGTTGCCCCAATCGGGGGAGTGAATTTCTTTGGCATACGGGTCAATCAGGATCACTGTGCCGTCAAAGGCGTGACCTTTGCCGCCCGGATCAAAGGGGCCGCTGATTCGGTATCCGTAGCGCAGTTCTAAAGGGGCCTCGCAGAGCAGGATGTGCCAGATGTCACCGGTTTTGTGGAGAGACGGATCAAGGGGGAATTCAATCCGTTCCGGCCGTTCGGGGTTGGGTGCGATCACCAGGCAAACTGATTGGGCATGTCTGGAAAACAGAGCAAAATTGATTCCCTGGGGGGTGATCGTGCTACCGAGGGGCAGTGGCGTACCCGCTTTTTTATGGATGGAATTTTTCATCTTGAATTAATAATCATTATCGTTATATTAAATTTAAGTTTTTATATTAAGGTATCATACTTGGTTGTCCGTGTTTTTCAAACTGTTGCGGAGGCGACTATGGGTCTGTTTAGAAAATTGTTAGTTACGGGTGCACCGGCCATCGATTGGGAAATGACCCCGGAATACACCTTCGGCACCTTTGAGAGTTGGGGGGGGAAGGAACGGGTGCGCAGTAAAAAAGAGCGTATCTATTATTTTTTCATTGATGCCTGGGATGAGGTCCCTAAATTGTGCCTGATGGAAAGGGGCATCAAGCATGCCCGCGTTGTTGCAGAAATTTTGGCGCCCGTCGAAATGGTGCAGCAATGTGTCAATGAGCAGGGTAAAGTATCTTTTTTTGAACGGACCCATCCGATCAACGAGCAGTTAAAAAAATGGCTGATCGCCAATGTGATCGAAATCGACGATGACTCGAAGATTATCCCTCTCGAAATTCCTGTCGGCAAGGCGTTGGGGAAATCTGGTCTTCCGGGGAAGGGTGCTGTTTTTGCAATTCCACCTGCTGTGCAACTGCCCCATGAACCGGCGGAGATGAGCGAAGAGGATGTGGTCGCGCTGGTCATACAGTATAATTTTGCCGATCAGGAGCGTAATCCAAAAGGTCACTTCACCCACGCCCTGGTCGACAATGGCGATGATTTGACCGTGACCGATAAAGTTACCGGCCTGATGTGGCAACGGGCGGGAACAGATATCATGAGTAACCGCTCCATGCGTCGCGAAGTGGTCCGGATCAATAAAGAGCAGTTTGCTGGATATTCCGACTGGCGGTTGCCGACCATGGCGGAGGCTCTCTCGTTGCTGGAGGGGGAGAAAGTCGCGCATGATCAGTACCTGCATCCTTGTTTTTCAGGTGAGCAGCCCTTTGTCTTTGTCGAGGCTATCAGGAAACCAGGGGGGCAATGGTTTGTCGACTACAAACAAGGGCGTGCCTTCTGGTCATCCGGCACCATTCCCGGCGGTTTCGGTCGTCTGTGCCGGGTGGAAAAATAAGGCGCTGGAAAAAAGCTATTGAATCAAAGAGGCCTAACTTGTAGGATATCTGCTGGATAGAAGATACTTGCACTCAAGAGAGAGGATGTTCCTTGAAGCGGATACTGGTCGTGGACGACGAATCGCAGATACGCACCATGCTGACCCAAATGCTGGAGCAGGAAGGGTACGCGGTGCATACTGCTGAAGATGGTGAAGAGGGGCTGGCCTTGGTCGGGAGATATACCTTTGATCTGGTGATAACCGACATGATCATGCCGGTGAAAGACGGCCTCAAATTTATCATGGAACTGGTCCGAGATTATCCTGACATGAAGATTCTTGCCATTTCCGGAGGAGGAGCCATTAAGGCGGAACGTTATCTTACCATGGCCGGATATCTGGGTGATATCGCGACCCTGGAAAAACCGTTCAAGCGAGATGTGTTACTCGAATTGGTGAGGAAGCAGTTACTGTCCGAGGAATAATCTTTTTTGTGTTACGAGTAGAAAAAAGGCCTGCATTGCTGCAGGCCTTTTTTTGTTGCAGGGCAGGTGGTTGGTCGTCGCTTTCAAATGCTGCTGTAGCCTTCCCTCTACATTTGAAGTGCAACTGAACGGTAGACTACGTTCCTGGCGAAATTTTTTTTAAATTGAGTAGACCTGTCTAATTGATGTGGGTCGTATTTTGGGGGATGTTTTCGGGCCCGATTTGCGCCACTTGTTCCTGTTTTTTTCTCGAAAACCCGTATTCAACAAGGTTCTTGAGATCAGCCCACATGGTTTCGCTGCCCATGATAGCAACCACGATCGTTCTGCCCTCCCTGGAAAACTGTCCAACATAGGTCTGGCGTGCAGCGACGGTGTATCCGGTCTTGCCACCCACCGCTCCATCGACCCTCCAAAGTGCTTTGTTGTGATTGAGCAGCGTCTTGCCATAGGAGGTGCGGATTGTTTTCTCATGCACCCTTCTGGCAAATTCATCGTGCTGCATGGCGTAGCGGAAAAGATTCGCCAGATCGCGAGCAGTCGAATGCTGGCCTTCCGCCGTGAGCCCGGAGGCTGTGCGGCAGCGGGTATTTTGCGCACCCCACATCTTGGCACTGATGGTCATAAGGCTGGCAAATTTGTCTTCGGTCCCGGCGATCTTTTCAGCCAGGGCAACACTGGCATCGTTGGCCGAAGCGAGCAACACCGCATTGATCAGGTCGTTGGCCTGGTAATCCTGTTTGGGGTCGAGAAATATTTTGGAGCTCGGCATTTCCGAGGCCTTGCGGCTGACGTTGACGACATCGTCATCCTTGAGCGACTTCAGGGCAATCATGGCGGTAACAATCTTGATGGTTGAAGCCGGTTGGCGCGGGTCATCCGGTGATCTGGCGATGAGCGTTGCTCCGGTTCCTGCGTCCATAACCATGAAACAACGGGAACTGATCTGGCGCTCAATATCCGGCAGGTTACCAGCCTTGCTGATGGAGATCGAGGTCGTCGTCTCAGTGGTCGAAATTCTTTTTCGCGTCGCAACCGACCGTGATCGGGCATGACGTTTCTTCGCGGCAACCACCGGGGGGGCTGCTGAGCGTTTCGCGGCCACCGCCACAGCTGCCACCTGTTTTTTCACAAGACCTGTGCTGCGGGATTTGCACGAGGCTTTGTCGGCCGCCACCTGCTGCGGCTTGCTGCTTTTCTTCTTGGCAGTTGGCTTGGCGGTAGGGGAGATCAGCTGTGTTTGCTGGGTGGTTTTGGTAACGGTTCGTGTTGTTGTTACACCCTTTACTTTCTTTATGGGTTTGGAGGCTGAAGGTTCAGCGATTTTGGTGTTTCCCTGTAACGCCGGGGGGGAAGCTCCCTGCGCTTCCATCATTGACTGGAACAAGAAAACGATACTGAAAATGATAATGAAAGGAAGCGCGTAGTATCGTTGCATAGCGTGAGTGGGTAGTTGATTGAAATAAGGAGGAGTGGAAACAGCGAAATTGTAATATCTCTTTCGATACCCTGTCAAGCGAATTGCCCGTTTTCTTTGAAAACCTCCGGTTCTTATGGTAAACAAGCCTCCGATGAGACTTATAGAGATGGGCATAGTGCCCGGATGAGGAGGGGAACCTATGCAGACGCCAGCAGCAACAACTGACCGCAGCAGCAAGGACGCGCAGCATGAGAGTATCCGTGCTGAAGACTTCGTGGAGCACCTCCCGGTGATTCAGGAACATGCAGCGACGCTCAACGATCTGGTTGATATCAGCTGCCGTAAATACCGCCACCTGCCGGCTATCGGCATGGCCCTGGAAGAACCGCTTTCGTATAAGACCTTCCACGAAAGAATACTTGCCCTTGCTGCCCATCTCCGGAGCGGCGGTGTTAAGCGCGGTGACCGAGTGGCTTTGCTGGGTGAAAATTCCCACAACTGGGGAACCGCCTATCTGGCAGTGGTGCGTCTCGGGGCCAGTGCCGTGCCCATTTTTCCCGATTTACCGGAGGCAGATGTTCACCACATTCTCGGGGAGATGCACTGTGACGTCATTTTTCTCACCCAACGGCAGATTGAAAAAATCTACGATTTCAAAAAACAACTGAAACGGGTCATCACCCTTGATGACTACCTTGACGATACCGGGCTGATTGACCTCCAGCCATTCAGCGCATATCTTGCCGAGGCCCTGGAGCAGTTCGGCGAGCAGGCCCGTGAGGAACAGCTTGAGTTTCCCGTGGTGAACAAGGACGATCTGGCCTCTATTCTTTACACCTCGGGTACCTCGGGCTTTTCCAAGGCGGTTATGCTCAGCCACGCCAATCTCTGCGCCAATGCCTACTCAGCGAGCGGTGTTATGCGCATCGCTGAGGAGTGGATTTTCCTTTCAGTCCTGCCCGTTTCCCATACCTACGAATTCACGGTGGGTTTTCTTCTGCCGTTGTTGCGGGGCTGCCGGATCGTCTATGCGGGCAAGACGCCGACTCCCGCCATTCTGCAGAAGATCTGCGAGCGGGAAGGGCCGCATGTCATGCTAGTGGTGCCGCTGATCATCGAGAAAATCTTCAAGAAGCGGGTGTTGCCGGCGGTTGAGAAAAGTAAGATGCTCACGTTCCTCTGTCGTTTCAATATGAGCCGAAAAATGATTTATCGGAAGATAGGCGCCAAGCTGACCGCGTTTTTTGGCAATCGTCTTCAACTGATGGGTATCGGCGGTGCAGCTTTGAATCCTGAGGTGGAAATCTTTCTCCGCGATGCGGGCTTTCCTTTTCTGGTTGGCTATGGGCTGACCGAAGCGGCCCCGTTGCTGTCCGGCGGCCCCCATGGCGATACAACGGTCAGTCTCGGTTCCACCGGCAAAGCTGTTCCCGGTGTGGAAATACGGATCGGCGATCCCCACCCCGAAACCGGGATCGGTGAGATTCAGGCCCGGGGGCAGAACATCATGCTAGGGTATCTCAACGATGCGGAAGCGACTCGAGACTCATTTACCGAAGACGATTGGCTCAAGACCGGCGACTTGGGGATCCTCGATGCTTTTGGGAATCTGTTTATCAAAGGGCGTTCCAAATCGGTTATTGTCCTCTCTAACGGTGAGAATGTCTACCCCGAGGCGATTGAGCATAAAGTGAATTCTTTTCCCTTTGTGGTGGAGTCGCTGGTGGTGGAAAATCGAGGCATGCTTGAGGCTTGGGTGTATCCCGATTATGAATTCATCGACAGTAAAACCTCGGGACAGAATCGCACCCAGCGTCATCAATACATTGCAGGGGTCTTCGAAGAGATGCGAACTGCACTGAATGAGCAGCTGTCACCCTCGGCACGGCTCTCAAGGGTGCTGGAAAGGCGAGAGCCTTTTATCAAGACCGCAACCCATAAAATAAAACGATACCTCTATTCCGCCGATACCATGCACCTGTAGTATAGGCCGTAGCAACCTATCCAAACCCAACAAGGGGAACGTATGAACAAAACAATGGGTGCCGCAGGCCTGATCCTGCTGGCAGCCAGCGGATCGGCTTTTGCCTCGGGGTATCGCATTCCAGAACAATCGGTGAACTCCACCGCGCGGGCAGGGAGCTATGTGGCCTACACGCCCGGGGCCGACGCCACCTACTACAACCCCGCCAATATGTCCTGGCTGGAAAATCGGGGCTATCTCGAGGCTGACGCAACCTGGATTCATCTGAGTTCGATTCAGTATACGGATAGTATCCCTTCCCGTAGCGGTGAGTCCGAGGAAGAAAATTTTTTCATGCCGACCTTTTTCGCGGTTTCGCCGGACTACAACAAGTTCAGGGTGGGTTTTTCGGTCACTGCCCCGGCCGGATTATCGAAACGATGGCTGGATCCGTATCCCCGTAGGTCTGTTGAAGAATTCACTCTGAAGGTCATTGATGTCAACCCCACGCTTTCCTACAAATTTTGCGATCGATGGTCCGTGGGTGCAGGAGTTCGTGCGATTTACTCAGATGGGATCGTTACAAGTAATGCGAACAACGTTCTGACCAGGGATTTGGAGGGTGATTCATGGGATGCAGGGTACAATGTAGCCTTCACCGGCCGCCCTGTGGATGATATGAACGTCAGCGTGACCTATCGTTCCAAAGTGGATTTGAGCATTGAGGGTGATGCTCGATTGGGATATTCTTCGGGGTCGACTTTATATGCATACAACGGGTCTGTCGAAGTTGAGATTCCTTTGCCCGCCGTTCTCGCCGTTGCTGCATCCTCTACCTTTTTTGATCAGTTGACCGTGGAACTCGAATATGATCGTACCTACTGGTCTGCGTATGAGTCTTTGGATTTTAACTATTCATCAGCCATGACAGGTCCACTGGCTTCTTTTGACGCGCCTGTAGCCAAACGCTGGTCGGATAGCGATGCTTGGCGCATGAGCCTCACCTATGACCTGAAAAACAATTTTATCCTCATGGCTGGTATTGCCATCGATCAAAATCCGGTACCGGCTTTGAACCTGGGTTTTGAACTACCCGACTCGGATGCCATGCTCTATTCCCTGGGCCTGCGCTATCAAGTGAACAAGGACTTGGAACTTGGTTGTGCCTATCTCTATGATGACAAGGGAAGCCGCAACGTAAAGAATGGCGGGATCAATGGAACCTTTGATGATGCCGCTGCCCATCTGGTGACCGTGGGCGTGTCCTACAAATTGTAACCGATTTGTCCTGCTTGGGATGGACCCGACGGACCCGGAGATTTCCGGATCCGTTTTTTTTTATCCCAGCAGCAGTGCGTTGGAAAACCGGATGATCGGCATGATGAACCAGCCGATGATGCCGGTGTAGAAAAGCCCGAGGAGCAGCAGGAAACCGAAGGGCTCGAGTTTGGCGAAACTGCGTGCCGTAGCCGGTGGCAGGAGGCCCATCAGCACCTTGAATCCGTCCAGCGGTGGAATGGGAATACAGTTGAAGACGGCCAGCATGATGTTGATCCAGACGCTGGCGGCCAGCATGGCCACCACGGGCTGGAGGATGAAAAAGGGCAAGAAATGGAGGGCTATCGACAGGTGTGCCAGCATGGCACTGGCAATGGCGAGGAGGATATTTGCTCCCGGCCCTGCGAGGGCAACCAGAAGCATGTCTTTCTGTGGATTTTTAAAATAGCGGGGATTGACCGGCACGGGTTTGGCCCAACCGATCTTCATGATGATAAAAGCCAGTACCCCCCAGGGGTCAAGGTGTTTGAGCGGGTTCAGAGTTAAGCGTCCCGCGTTCTTGGCGGTGGGGTCGCCGAGGCGATAGGCGACATAGCCATGGGCCAACTCGTGCACGGTCAGGGCGAAGAGAAAAGGCGGCGCCAGGATGATCAGTTGTCGTATGGCCGCATTAATATCAAAATCCATAGCAGGTTGTGGTCTCGTTCAGGGTTATTGGTGCTCGGTTGTGGTACGTTCCGGGTGCGCGCGTCGTCAAAAACATAAGGTGTGATCGATGAAAAGCGAGGAAAAAGTTGGCTCCGGTCAGGACTGTGGCCGAGGTGGGGCAGGGTACAGGGATTGAATAAAGGTCAACGCCTGTTCGTGGCGGGTGACCCCGCCGTCCAGCTGCATCTCGATCAGGTGGTTGCGTATGACCCGGAACTGCGGGCCGGGGATGTAGCCCATGGCTTTCAATTCTTCGCCGTCAACCAGGGGGGTCACCTTGCGCAGAGTGGTGACGTACAGGGAGACCGCCTGCTGGATATGCCGCTTGCGGGCGATGGTCATCAGGTACAGAAGCCCTTCGTTATCCAATTCACCGAGCAGCCAGTAGATTTCGCTGGGTTTGAGAGTGGTCCTTTTTTGCATATCCAAGGCTATTTTTTCTGCATCGGTTTTTTGTTGGATCAGTTTCCTTCGTTGTTTTTGCGGGATATCGAACCGATGGCAAAAGCTGATCAGCTCTTTGGTCCGCGAGCGGCTCAGGATCGCCAGGAGGTATACCATCCAGGTTTCGATACGATCCGGGAGGTAGAGAAGTTTGAACCAGGAGATGGCCTGTCCCGCCTGGGTGAGGAAATGGAGGAAACGGCGGTCGATTTCCAGGTTGGGTCGGAGGTCCGGCCAGAGAAAGGGGAAGAGTTTGAAGGCTGCCAGTCGGCGCAGTGCCGGGACAGGTTCGTCTTCGGAGAGGATGAGCTTGAGTTCATGGAAAAAACGGGGTTCTGAAAAACGGTCGAACAGGTTCATCTGGACCGTATTCTTGATCAACTTTTCCGTATGACGGGTGATTTTAAAATCAAGCCGTCCCTCGAAACGGATTGCCCGGAACACCCGAGTGGGATCCTCAACAAAACTTAAGTTATGCAGCACCTGAATTCTGCGTTCTTTGAGGTCATTCTGGCAGTTGAAGTAATCGACCAAGGTGCCGAACCGCTCGGGATTGAGGTGGATCGCCATGGCGTTGATGGTGAAATCGCGGCGATAGAGATCGAGCTTGATCGAGCTGAGTTCCACGGTGGGCAGGGCTGCCGGATGTTCATAATATTCGAGCCGGGCAGTAGCCACGTCGATCCGGGTCTGATCCGGAAAGATAACCGTGGCTGTACCGAATTTTTCGTGAGGATGGACAATGCCCTGCCGCTGTTCGGCCAGGGTCTTGGCGAACTGGATACCGTCCCCTTCAATAACAATGTCGATGTCGGTATTTTTGGTGTGGAGCAGCAGGTCGCGGACAAAACCACCGGCCACATAGGCGTTGCAGTGCAGTCGGGCGGCGGTTTCGCCGATTTCGCGCAGCAGGACGACCGTGTTGCGGGAGAGCACCTGCGCCATGACACTGCTGAGGTTGCGCGTTCGTTCCACCGAAGGGCGTTCGTCGCCCCGGAGCAGGTCCGACGACAGGTTGGCCGGGTCATTGACCAGCAGGCTGAGCAGGTCGGTTCGGGTGATGACCCCCATGATCTCTTCACCCCGGACCACCGGGATCATCCGTTGGCGATGTTCAATGATCAGGCGTTGGATATCGGCCAGCGTCCCGCTTTCCGGGATGGTTGCGATTTCAGTGGTCATGTAGTCGACCACCGGCAGGCTGCCCAGTTTGTGGAAGATGGCCTTTTCCGCCACCATCCTGGAGATCACACCCAGCAGACCCGAGGGCTGTTTGCTGGTATCCTGGCTGCCGCTGGATTTGACCACCGGTAGGACCGTGACGTTGTACCGGGTCATCAGCCGATTGGCCTGATCAATGCTCACCTCAGGAGTGACGGTGATTACCGGTGAACTCATGAGCTC
The DNA here is from genome assembly GCA_038205495.1 of Desulfobulbales bacterium. Classification (GTDB taxonomy): domain Bacteria; phylum Desulfobacterota; class Desulfobulbia; order Desulfobulbales; family Desulfobulbaceae; genus Desulfobulbus. The sequence continues at coordinate 24,425 of JBBRBT010000003.1, read as the reverse complement.
GCCGGCGATTGCTTTGGGACGGATGTGCCGGTGGAGCAGGCCGACAAGTTGTTCTTCGGCCTCGGCGATGGTTAGGTCGCGAATGGTTGCCGACGCGGCGGAGGCGTGCCCGCCTCCGCCGAATTCTCGGGCGATCATGCCGACATTGATTTCAGGAATGCGGCTGCGGGCGATGAGATAAGTCCGTTCCCCCATACTGATCAGAGCAAAAAGGACGTCAATGTTTTCCATCACCATCAGTCGCTGGACGATCACCGCGAAATCATCGATATACTCTGCCACGGTCAGTTTGCTCACAACCACGGTGACACCCCGGATCACATAAGCGTGGGCTTCTTGCTGCAACTGGCCGATGAGGCTGATCTGCTCCGAGGAGAGTTCGCGGGAAACAAACTGGGTGACGACATCGAGGTTGGCGCCGTGGGTCAGGAGCCATGATGCGGCTGCCAGATCCTCGGGGCAGGTGGAAGAATGGAGAAAACTGCCGGTGTCCTCATAGATGCCGAGCGCCATCAGGGTGGCTTCGTCATGGGTAGGGAGTATTCCCTGCTCTTGGAAGATGCGGGTAAAAATAGAGGTGGTGGAGCCAAAGGGCCGCACAATTTCAAGAGATCCGTGCAGGTCGCCGGGGGCATCCGGGTGATGATCATAGAGGTGGATGGTGATATTGGGGTTTTTAAGGCACTCTGCGAGTTTGCCGATCCGCTCCGTTTGCCTGGTGTCGACAACAATCAGGCGCAGCACCCGGGATAGATCTATATGCTTGATTTTCTTAAACTCGTAGATGTTGCGAAATTCCTGGGCGAGGTAATCGCGGACAGTTTTTTCCTGGGAGCCTGGAAAGACGAGCTCGGCGTCAGGATAAAGTCGTTTCGCGGCAATCATTGCCGCGAGGCTGTCGAAGTCTGCACCGATATGGGTGGTGATAATGTCCATGGCCGAGATTATACACAACATGCCCCATCTGTAAAGAGAAGGCCTTGGCAGCTGAGAGGACGAAAAGGGTTTGGGGCCCGGAAAGATCGGAGAAAATATACATTAAAACAGGGTATTGCCTGGCACTTTTCCTGGCCACGTACAAGTTGCTGTCTGTGTAGTCCGAGTGATGGTGCCTCCTAGGCAGTGGAGCGGTTTGGGGCAACGTGTGGGCATCCTTACTTTTTTTTCAGTCAACTCAGTCAGCGCAGGGAAACGCGGGGCAATAAAAATGTTTAGCATCATTTTGTTGTTGCTTGACAATTGGCATGTAATGCACTAAATTACTCTTCTTCCTAGGGATCATGAGCGGGTGTAGCTCAGTTGGCAGAGCACAAGCTTCCCAAGCTTGGGGTCGCGGGTTCGAACCCCGTTGCCCGCTCCATGCCGGAGGAGGCAAAGGTCCGGTAACCACCTGGTTTTGCCGGGGATTGGGTGCTGAATGCGCCTGACCCTCCGGGCTCGCCGGTGTACGCGAAAGTGGGCTTTGCCCGCTTTTTTTATTGCCTTTTCTCAAGAATTGCACAAGTCGGCAGAGGGGAAGGCGGTATTTTTCTCCCCTAATATCAACCGGAACGGATAAGAGAGCATTGGACGCACCTGCTGATCGATTGATTGCAACCATTCAGGGGTTTGCTGAACCTCTGGTGACGGATATGGGAATGGAGCTGGTTGACATCCAGTATCGACGGGAAGGTCATGGTTGGGTGCTCCGGTTTTTCATCGACAAGGAAGGCGGTATAACCATCGAGGACTGCACCAAGGTAAGCCGGGAGATCAGTGCCTATCTTGAAGTGGAAGATCTCGTGGAGCACGCTTATCATCTTGAAGTTTCCTCCCCCGGGCTGGAACGGCCGCTTAAGAAGAAAGAAGATTTTAGCCGCTTTGTCGACCATCGGGTGCGGATCAAATTGCGGCAGCCTGTAGGTGACCAGCGGGTGCTGATCGGTACGCTGTGCGGGGTGGAAGGGGATGCTGTGGTGTTGGCGCTGGAAGAAGGAAAAGTCTTTGTAGACATGGGGAATATATCAAAGGCGCGCTTGACGCTGTAGCCCCCCCATGTCGGTAGATTTCAAGCGAGCGGCGCATTAGGGCCAACGTAACAACGGAAACGATTGTCTGAGCTGGAGTGCAACAATGGTTGGAACAGAAAATCTGAAACGAATTCTCGATCAGATCTGTAGAGATAAGGGGATTGATCGCGCTTTGCTGATCGATGCCATTGAAGAGGCTGTTCGCTCCGCCGTGCGAAAAAAATTCGGCAATCGCAGGGAGATAGAGGTTCAGTTTAATGAAGATCTAGGTGAAGTCGAGGTGTTTCAGTACCGAACGGTAGTGGATGAGGTTTTCGATGAAGAAACTGAGATTTCATTTGTAGACGCAAGGCGGCTCGACCCCGAGGCTGAGCTCGACGACGATTTAGGTGAAAAGATCAGCAATATTGCAGATCTTGGCCGTATTGCCGCCCAGTCGGCCAAGCAGGTTATCATTCATCGAATGCGCGACGCCGAGCGCGATGTTATTTACGAAATGTACCGCGATCGCGAAGGCACCATTGTCAATGGCATTGTTCAGCGTTTCGAGCGTGGTGATATGATCATCAATCTTGGTCGAACAGACGCCATTCTTCCCCGAGATGAACAGATCCCCAAGCGATCCTACAAGCAGGGCGATCGGATCCGGGCCTATTTGCAGGAAGTCCGCCGTGATTCCCGGGACTCAAGGTTTCGTGATTCACAACTGATTCTGAGCCGGACTTGTAACGAATTTCTGGTCAAGCTCTTTGAAATGGAAGTTCCTGAAATAGCTGAAGGAATTGTCAAAATCATGGGGGCAAGCCGAGAACCGGGATTTCGGGCAAAGATTGCGGTGTCCTCCATTGAATCGGATGTTGATCCTGTGGGCGCTTGTGTCGGTTTAAAGGGCTCCCGGGTACAGAATGTTGTGCAGGAATTGCAGGGAGAACGGATAGATATCGTTCCCTGGAGTCCGGACCCGGCTAAATATGCGTATAATGCCCTGGCGCCGGCGGAAGTTTCCATGGTCATCGTCGATGATGACAGGAAATCCCTCATGGTGATCGTTCCCGATGATCAGCTCTCCCTGGCTATTGGTCGTCAGGGGCAGAATGTCCGCCTGGCTGCACGACTCCTGGGATGGAAGATTGATGTTAAAAGCGAACAGCGCTATTCCAATCTGGAAAATAAGGGCTACTTGAGCCTTACTGCTGTTGACGGTGTTGACGAAAGTCTTGCTGATCGGTTGTTTGCTGCTGGCATTACTTCCGTGGCGATCCTGGCTGCCATGGATACCGAGCAGTTGATGAGTTTGGCCAGGCTCGATCAGGAGAGGGCTCAATCCATGCAGCAGATGGCCGCTACTCTCAAATCGCCAGGGGCCCAGGCCGGTCATTCCGTCGCGTCGCTGCAGGACGAGGACGAATCGGACGACACGACAGAGGATGAGCCGAGCGATCAAGCAGCGGATGAAGCGGAAAACATTTCGGAATCGGTGGAGGGAAAACCTTCTGACGAGTCTTTTTCCGTTGAAGAGGATGCCGACGGCGAGCAGGACTGATGAACAGGGGACATATTCCGGAGCGAACCTGTCGGGGCTGCGGTCGGAAAAGCCCGAGTTCAGATCTGCTCCGTTTTGTTGTCATTGGAGGCAGGTTGATTGATGATCAGCTGGGCAGCATGGCCGGCAGAGGAATCTACTGCTGCAACCAAAGCACCTGCCGTGAACGGTTGGCAAGAAGCAAAAAAGTCCTGAAAGCGGACTGAATCCATGCTTGGTGGGTTACAGAGGAAGGGAGCGTTTGATGAGCAAGGTTCGTGTGTATGAACTGGCAAAAGAAGCCGGATTAAAAAGCAAGGAACTCGCAGACAAGCTTATAGCGATGGGGTTTCCCATCGCAAGTCATAGTTCAAGTGTAGACGACAATATGGCAGCGGACATTCGAAAAAAACTAAAAAGTGAAGCTGTTACCGGAACAGCGGAAGGGCGCATTGAACTCAAGACTCGTACTGAGAGCGTCACCCCGAAAACTACGACTGTCGTCCGTCGACGCTCCAAGGCTGAAAAAGAAGAAACCGCCAAGAAGCTGGAGGAGGCCGAGGCTCTGGTCATTGAGGCTGAAACTTTGGAGTTCGAAGCCAAGGTCCAGGAACAGATCCGAGCCGCCGAGGTGCCGCCGCCAGTTGAAAAGACGGTCCCGGCTGTTGAAGATGACGAGCAGCCGATATCGACACGGGAGCAGGTCCCCGGAGCAGACGAGGCAGTCGCGCAGTCTGAACTGATCACGGCCACCGCAAATGAAGACACCGTTGCTGACGTGGTCGTGTCTGCACCCACTCAGGTCGCTGAGGGGGTTGCCGTAGAGGAATTCAAAAAGCCGAGGCAATTAGCCAGAATCGTTGGCCGTGTCGTTATTCCGGTTCCGGAAAAGCGCGTCAAGCCCATGGTGAAACGACCTGTCCGGCCAGTGAAGCCTGCTGCCGGAGTAACGCCTGCTACCGTACCCGTTGTTAAGGATGAGGCGGGTCGGGTTGATGGCAAGGGTAAGAAAAAGGCGAAAAGGATTGTTGCTATTGGGACCTCTGATGAAGAGGATCAAAGCAAGAAAGGCGCCAAAGGTGCGAAAAAGGGGAGAGGCCGACTCGATTTTACTACCCCTGAAGGAGATGTGGAATATATCCGTCCCCGTAAAGGCCGAAGAAAGAAGGACGGCTCCAGGAAAGATTTGGCGGATCAAAACCCGGTGGCTGAAACCAAGGCGATCAAGAAACGGATCAAAGTGGTTTCTACCATCAGTGTCGGTGATCTGGCCAAACGTATGGGGGTCAAAGCCAGCGAGGTGATCGCCGCCCTTATGCGCATGGGAGTTCTCGCGACCCTGAATCAGGCGCTGGATGTCGATACCGCTGCGCTGGTGGCTGCGGATTTCGGCTATGAAGTTGAACAGGCCATGACCCAGGAGTTGGAAATTGAGGCCTTGCAGGAGCATGAGGTCGAGATGGGCGGTGAGGCTATGCTTCGTCCACCTGTCGTCACTGTCATGGGGCATGTCGATCATGGCAAGACTTCTATCCTTGATGCTATTCGTAAGACCGATGTGGCGGCAGGCGAGGCAGGTGGTATTACCCAGCATATCGGGGCCTATCATGTTCAGGCGCCCTCCGGTGATCTGACCTTCGTCGATACTCCCGGCCATGCGGCCTTCACGGAGATGCGATCACGGGGTGCCAAGGTTACCGATATCGTTGTTCTGGTTGTGGCCGCCGATGACGGAGTCATGGATCAGACCAAGGAGGCTATTGCCCACTCGAAGGCTGCTGAGGTGCCGATCGTCGTCGCGGTCAATAAGATTGACAAGGATAATGCCGACGTCGAGCGGGTCAAACGGGAATTGAGCGATTACGGTCTTATTCCTGAAGAGTGGGGTGGTCAAACTATCTTCTGTCAGACTTCGGCAAAGAAAGGCATTGGTATTGAAGAGCTGCTTGAATCTATTCAGCTGCAGGCTGAGATTCTTGAACTCAGGGCTGATCCGTCACGCAAGGCCAAGGGAACGGTCATCGAGGCGCAACTGCACAAAGGACGCGGTCCGGTGGCCACTGTCTTGGTCCAGGATGGCACCTTGCGGCCCGGTGATATTTTCGTTGCCGGCCTCTACAGCGGTAAGGTCCGGATGCTGACCAATGAACGCGGAGAACAGGTCATGGAGGCTGGACCTTCTTTTCCTGTCGAAATACAGGGACTCTCCGGTGTGCCGCAGGCGGGTGACGAATTTGTGGTCCTCACTGACGAGAAGATGGCCAAATCGGTTGCTGCATCGCGGCAACTCAAAGCCAGGGAAATTGAACTTGCTTCAGCTTCCAAGGTTTCGCTTGAGAATCTCTTCGAAAAAATGGCTGAGCAGGATGTCAAGGAACTGCGAGTCATCCTGCGGGCCGATGTGCAGGGTACCTTGCAGGCCTTCGGTCAGGCTGCGGAAAGTCTCTCAACTAAGGTCATTCGTGTTCGCTCCCTGCATGAGGGGACCGGCTCCATCACCGAAAATGATATTCATCTTGCCGCCGCTTCTGACGCCATTATCATCGGTTTTAATGTCCGGCCTAATGCCAAAGTGAAAGAGCTTGCCGACCGGGAACGGGTAGATATTCGTACCTACGATGTTATTTATCATGCCCTTGAGGATATCGAAAAGGCCATGAAGGGTATGCTGGAGCCGACTTTTGTGGAGCGGGTTATTGGAACCGCCGAAGTCCGTGAGACCTTCCAGGTGCCGAAAATTGGCACAGTGGCGGGTTGTTCGGTTATTTCCGGTAAAATTGAGCGGAATGCACGGATACGTGTGCTCAGAGAAGGTGTGGTTGTTCATACCGGCAAACTGGCTTCACTCAGACGATTTAAGGATGATGTCAAAGAGGTGTTGACCGGATTTGAGTGCGGTCTTGGCGTCGAGCATTTCAATGATCTTAAGATCGGCGACAACCTTGAGGCCTTTGTCCTCGATGAAGTCGCGGGAGTCCTGTGATAGACGAACATGCCTATGGAATTTGATTTTAAACTCCCCGGCCTTGGCCGACCTGAAAGCTCGAGGCCGAAACGCGTGTCTGAGGCCGTAAAAAATGAGCTGTCGGTTCTGTTGCTGCAAAAGATTAACGACCCCCAATTATCCGGTGTTCTTATTACCCGGGTGGACGTGACTCCCGACCTCAAGCAGGCTAAAATTTATTTTTCTGTTCCGGCTGGGATAAACAGTGCTCCAGCCTTAAAGGGAATGAATCGGGCTAAAGGCTTTTTTCGCAGCCATCTGGCCAAAGTGCTTAATCTGCGCTATACACCTGAACTTCTTTTTTATTTCGACAGTCTCAACGAAGAAGTCCATCGAATCGATACCTTGTTCCGCCAGATTGAACAGGAACGAAATAATGACGAGTCCTGATCAGGCGCTGTTGGTGGCAGTCCAGGCCAAGGGACATGTTCTCCTGGCTACCCATTACAATCCGGACGGAGATGCCTTGGGATCGCTGCTCGGATTGGCCGAAATCCTTGAAGGGATGGGCAAACGGGTACTGAGGTATCTGGAAGAGCCGGTTTCGCACCTTTATCGCTTCCTACCTGGCTGCGGCCAGGTACAGACGGATATGGACAAGGTTAGGGAATTCGTGGCCCAGGCCCAGGACGATATCCTCACCCTCTGTCTGGATTGTGGTGATGAGCAACGACTGGGCAGGAACAGCGCAGAACTGATCAGTTTCCGTCCCCTTGTGGTGATCGACCATCACAAGGGTAATTGTGGCTTCGGCGATGGCGCTTGGATCGAACCCCATCGTTCTTCGACCGGTGAAATGATTTTCGACCTGGCTGAGGCGCTGGCGGCGGAAGTTTCTTCCCGGGCGGCGGAATGTTTGTATACGGCCATCAATACCGATACCGGATCGTTTCGTTACGAATCCACCAGCAGTCACACCTTTGCCGTTGCCGGTGAATTGGTCCGCAGAGGGGTGCGCCCGGAGCTCGTTTCCAATAATCTGTATGATAATTATTCCTTGGGGCGCCTGCGCCTGATGCAGGAAGTACTGGCGAGCCTGGAGATGCACGAGCGAGATCGTATTGCCATTATCAAGGTGACGCAGAAGATGCTGGAGCGAACCTTTACAACCATGGAAGATACCGAATATTTTATTAATTTACCCCGTGCTGTTCGCTCAGTACGCGTCGCTGTTTTTCTCAAGGAAATCGCTCCGGACGTTGTTTCCGTCAGCCTGCGGGCTAAGGGACACTGCGATGTCTCGCTGATTGCTGCCCAGTTTGGTGGTGGTGGACACCGCAATGCCGGTGGGTATCGGGTCAAGGGACAAAACTTGGAATCGGTTCGTGACGCTCTGATCCCGCTCTTACGCCAGGAAATACGCGCTTAGCCCATGGTAGCACGCGAACCTGTCTGCATTGACGGACAGGCATTGGAAAACGGCGTCTTCCTGGTGGATAAGCCCGAAGGATTGACCTCCTTTGCCATAGTCCGTAAAATCCGTTGGTTACTCGGGATAAAAAAAGTAGGGCATGCCGGGACGCTTGATCCTTTTGCAACGGGTCTGCTCGTTGTCTGCGTCGGTAGGGCCGCAACCCGATGTATCGATGTGTTCATGGCGGGCCGGAAAACTTATGTCGCCCGACTGCAGTTGGGTATAGAAACCGAAACCCAAGACCCCGAGGGAAACGTTACCTGCCGCTTACCGGTGCCTACGCTTGACCTGGATAGTATCAATGTCTGTCTGCAACAGCATGTCGGCCCGCAGTTACAGGCCCCTCCACCTTACTCCGCAGCAAAATACAAAGGAAAACCTTTGTACACGTATGCCCGGCAGGGAGTCTTTATTGAAAAGGAAGCCAAGCCGATCGAGATTTTCTTCCTTACACTCAAGGCCTACGACCAGGACACCTATCAGCTCGACATTGAGGTGCAGTGCAGCCGGGGTACCTATATCCGGGTATTGGCTGCCGATATCGGTAGAGCCTTGGGGTGCGGGGCTCATCTGATAGGTTTACGAAGGACTGCCAGTGGCCCGTTTTTGGTAGACGATTGTCTGCCGGGAACCGAGCTTTTTGCTGAGAATGGTCTGCAACTGTTGCTCAGCGGCAGGCGCAGTATCGAAGAGGCCGTGCGCTTCGTTTCACGGCCATCGCTTTAAACTTGCCACAGTTTATCCGCGTAGAGTATAGAAGTTCTACATCGTTCCTCTGTGTCATCCCCTCTGATGCAGAACAAGGGACCATTTATCCAGACTCCAGTAAAGGCTGAGGGACGTTGCTTTTCTGGTAGCAGAAGGACAGAAGGTGTACCATGGCACAATCAACTGAAAAGAAAAAAGAAATTATTGAAAAATTCAAAACCCATGAGACCGATACCGGCTCCACCGAGGTGCAGATTGCCTTGCTGACCGAGCGTATCGTGTATCTCACCGAGCATTTTAAAACGCATTCCAAGGATCATCATAGCCGCCGCGGTCTGTTGAAACTTGTTGGCCAGCGTCGTAGCCTGCTCAAATATCTGCAAAAGAAAGATGTTGCAACCTATCGGTCTCTGATCCTGCAACTTGGCATTCGTAAATAAAGAGATACCGGGCGGTGGGCTACTGTGGCCCACCGCCCGTTTTTTACGATGTTTCTGTCGTGCAACTGCGGGAAAGTCATAAAGACACAAAGGACACAGAGAGAATGAGCAAAGGATGGAGATTGTCGCTGCATCCTTTGTGCCTTTGTGACGGAATTTTGTTGCACCAGATCCATCGACACCGTTAAACGCACACTCCGGAATGACCGGAACAGGAGTATATATGATCCAAACAGTTGAAACCGATATCGGTGGGCGAACCATCACCTTTGAAACCGGCAAGCTGGCGAAACAGGCGGACGGTTCCGTTGTTGTTTCCAGTGGCGATACCAAGGTTTTGATCACCGTAGTCGCCGAAAAAGAGTCCAAAAACCTTGGCTTTCTGCCACTGACCATTGAGTATCAAGAAAAGATGTATGCGGCGGGGAGAATTCCCGGCAGCTATTTCCGGCGCGAGATCGGCCGCCCCAGTGAGAAAGAAGTACTGACCTGTCGCCTGATTGATCGCCCTTTGCGGCCGTTGTTTGCCGATGGTTATTCCAGTGAAACCCAGCTGATCGCCACGGTTTTCTCGGCAGATCAGGAGTACGATCCGGATATTCTGGCGTTGAACGGTGCCTCCGCCGCCCTGATGCTTTCCAGTATTCCTTTTGCCGGACCGATAGCTGCGGCCCGGGTCGGCTATGTGGATGGCCAGTATGTGCTTAACCCCAGCAAGAGCCAGCTTGAGAAATCACAGCTTAGCCTGGTGGTTGCCGGTACGCGTATGGCTGTCGTCATGGTTGAGGGCAGGGCCGGAGAAATGAATGAGGATGTGGTCCTTGAGGCGATCTTTTTTGCCCATGCCGGCATCCAGCCTCTTCTTGATGTGCAGCTGCGCCTGCAGCAGGAAGCAGGGAAAACCAAGCGGATCGTGGTCGCACCCACGGTCAACGAAGTCCTCAAAGAGAAGGTTGAGGCTGCTGCTGCCGCTGGTATGAATGAAGTGGTGACCATCCCCGAAAAGATGGCCCGTTCCGACCGGTACAGCCTCCTCAAAGAAGAGGTGCTGGCCCAGATCGACCCTGCATTGTTTGACGTTCCCGGCCAGGTAAACGAACTGCTGAGCGCTTATAAGAAGCGCGTCATGCGTGATCGCATCGTCAGTAAGGGCATGCGTCTTGATGGCCGTTCCTTTGACGAGGTCCGGCCCATCAGTTGTGAAGTCGGCATTCTGCCACGCGCTCATGGTTCGGCGCTCTTCACGCGTGGCGAGACCCAGGCGCTGGTTATCGGCACCTTGGGCAGCGAGCGCGACGAGCAGCATCTCGAAGGTCTGGGCGGTGACGTTTATCGTCGATTCATGCTCCATTATAATTTTCCCCCATTCTGTGTTGGTGAGGTCCGTCGCCTGAGTGGTCCGAGTCGTCGCGACATCGGCCACGGCACCTTGGCCCGCCGCGGTATTGAGGCGGTATTGCCCGCCGGTGACATCTTTCCCTATACCCTGCGCGTCGTTTCCGAGGTTTTAGAGTCGAATGGTTCCTCCTCGATGGCCACAGTCTGCGGCGCCAGCCTGGCGCTCATGGATGCAGGCGTGCCGGTCAAGGCTCCTGTTTCCGGCGTTGCCATGGGGCTTATCAAAGAAGGCGACCAGGTGGTGGTGCTCACCGATATCCTCGGAGATGAGGATCACCTCGGTGATATGGACTTCAAGGTAGTCGGTACTCGCGAGGGGATCACCGGCCTCCAGATGGACATCAAAATCGATGGCGTTGATCGGGATATCATGTCCAGGGCTCTGGCCCAGGCTAAAAAAGGCCGAATTCATATCCTGGAGAAGATGGAAGAGGCCCTTGGCACTCCACGGGACGCTGTTTCCGAGCATGCGCCCAAATATGTCACGATCAAAATCCATCCTGATAAAATTCGCGACATCATCGGACCTGGCGGCAAGATCATCCGGGAGATGACTGCGGAATATGACTCCAAGATCGATGTCGAGGATGACGGGACCATTAAAATCTTCAGCAACAGCTGCGAGATGGCCAATGCCTTGATCAAACGGATCCAGCAGATCACCGCAGTGCCGGAAGTCGGTAAAATCTATGAGGGCGAAGTCCGGACCATCAAGGATTTCGGGGCCTTTGTCCAGATCTTCCCCGGTACTGACGGTATGGTGCATATTTCTGAGCTCTCCAATGAGCGAGTCAAGAATGTCACCGATGTGGTCAAGGAAGGCGATATCATCAAGGTCAAGGTCATCGATGTGGACAGCCGTGGCCGTATTCGTCTGAGCCGTAAGGCGGCACTGGCAGAGGGCGAAGAGTAAACCGCCCTTGTAATCCTTAAGCCGAATGAAAAGCCGGTTGCCGTTGAAGCGGTAACCGGCTTTTTTTGTTGAAATTCAGCATGTTTTGTTGCTATCCGCCAACGAGGCAGGAGAAGGAGGTGCAATGTCCACAGTGAACGTTACCTTTGCCTGGATCGATCCCAAACAGGCTACCGGGCTGCCACTCCCGGTGTATGCGACCGCACAAGCGGCGGGCATGGATGTGAGCGCTGCTCTCAATGAACCTCTGGTGCTTGAACCCGGAGATATCCGCCTCATCCCCTGCGGGTTTGCGGTGGCTCTCCCCGAGGGCTTTGAGATGCAGGTCCGTCCGCGCTCTGGACTGGCCGTGAAACATGGTGTTACCGTCATTAATGCTCCCGGTACCATCGATGCCGATTACCGGGGCGAAATCAGAGTCGGCCTGATTAATCACGGCCGTGTTCCCTTCACGGTCCGGCGCGGCGACCGCATCGCCCAGTTGATTCTGGCCCCGGTCGCCCGTGTTCATTTTGTCGTCCAGGCCGAGTTGGAGCAGACTGCACGGGGAAGCGGTGGGTTTGGTCATACCGGTTTGCAACAGGTCGAGCCACCCCCTCCCGGCAATGAAGGCCTGTGAAGTTCTCGGTTCTCGGTAGCGGCAGCAAGGGAAATTGTACGCTGGTGGAATCGGGGTCGACCCGGCTGCTCATTGACAATGGTTTTTCCGGCAAGGAGATTGTCGCGCGCCTCGCCGGATTAGGCCTGGCCCCGGAAATGCTCACCGCCATCGTGGTCACCCATGAACACGATGATCATATCAAAGGGGTTGGGGTGCTTGCCCGACGGTTGCAGATACCGGTGTACGCCAATGGCGCCACCCATAGAGCGGCAGAGCACCGCGTCGGCATCCTGCCGCAGCGACGGGAATTTGGGGTCGGCGAACCATTCGTCATCGACGGCCTGCAGATCCATCCGTTTTCGGTGTCCCACGATACGGCAGACCCGGTCGGATTCGTCGTGAGCAACGGCGAATGCAGCCTGGGATATTGCACGGATACCGGTAAAATCACCCAACTCATCAAACATCACCTGCAAACCTGTCAGGCCCTGGTTCTCGAGGCCAACCATGATGTGCAAATGTTGAAAGACGGCCCCTATCCGTTACCGCTCAAACAGCGTGTGCTCTCCAACAGAGGACACTTGGCTAACCACGATTCGGTGGATTTTTCCGCGCGCTTGGCCGAGGATCGCTTGAAAGTTCTGGTCTTGGCCCATCTCAGTGAAATTAATAACCATCCGGATCTGGTGCTGCAGGAGGTTCGTCGCCGGTTTCCAGAGCAGGGCCCTTTGCAGGTGCTGCTTGCCTGCCAATGGCAGGCTGGTCCCTTGCTGGAGATAATACCGTGAAAAACGGCGGCAGTTTGCTTCCCTTGTTGCCCTGGGAAAAAAATAGTATCGCTAACAGGTTGACCTTCCAGGTTATCCTGTTTAGCACTGTGGTGGCCTTGCTGGCAACCATCCTGCAGTTGTATTTCGATTATCGGCGCGACGTTGCTGATATCTACACCTTTTTCTCCTCCATTGTCGAAACCGGTATCAGGCCACTCGAAGAAAGTGTGTGGATTCTTGATGATCTCCAGGTCAATTTGCAGCTTGAAGGTTTGATTAAGCGCCAGGATATTGTCTATGCCGCAGTGGAAATGGCCGGCCGGACCGCCTGGGAAAAGGGGGCGCCAACGCCTCATAATAATATTTCACGTATATTCAGCCTCTTTCATCAGGTTCGCGGTGGTTCCGAACAGATAGGTCAACTCCATGTTGTGGCCTCCCTGGACGGGATTTATCAACGGCTGCTGCACAGAATTATTATCCTGCTAGCCAGTAATGCGGTGAAAACCTTTTTGGTTTCCGGCTTCATCCTCCTCCTCTTCCAAAAAAAAATTACCCAACACCTGACACGACTGGCCGAATACGTTCAGGATATCGATATCCAGCACAAGGAACCCCAACCGTTGCGGCTTGATCGGTCTGGTTCCATTCGTCCCGACGAACTCGACCAGGTAGCGACTGCGCTCAATCTCCTCTGTGAGAGTGGATATAGTGCCTACAACGAATTGCAAGCGCAGGCGCAGCGACTCCATCTCTTCTTCGATGCCACCGAGGAGGCCATCTTTGGTGTTGACGCGGAGGGACTGTGCACATTCATCAACCGGGCGGGATTGGACCTACTGCTGATTGCGGATCAGGAACCACTCATTGGGCATGATATCCTCGAAATGCTCGCCCATGACCACCAGGGGCTGCCACAGCCCTGTGCCCTGAGTCATCAGGTCAGGGCGACTATCAGTGAAAAGAAAGCCCTCCTCGCCGATGAAATGCCGCTCCTGCGCACGGACGGATCGTTTGTCCTGATTTCGTCGCAATCCTATCCGGTTATGGAGAAGGAAACATGCACGGGGGCTCTTGTTTTTTTTGCAGACATCAGCAAGCAGCAGAAATTCGAACAGGAGAAACAACTCTTCACAAAAGTCATTCGGCAGGCACCGGCTTTGATCCTCATCACTGATGCAGAAGGCACCATAGAGTATGTCAATGCCGTCTTTGAACAGGTCATGGGATTGAGTCCCGAAGATTTGTTGGGGGAAAAGGTATTGGACTGTTTCCAGGAGTTGGATTTTGGCGAATTGGTCGAGCAGGTGAGTCACCGGGTACGGAATGGCGAGAAATGGGTTGGTGCCTTCACCAGTTCCAATGCTCTGGGCCGGCGGATTAAACTGGATGCCACCATTTTCCCTATTCTCAACAGGCAGGGGCAGTTGACCAATGTGGTGGCCATGGGGCGCGATATAACCCGGGAACTGCAATTGATGGAACAGTTACACCATGCCCAAAAAATGGAGGCTATCGGTAAATTGGCGGCTTCCATTGCCCATGAATTCGGCAATCCGCTTCTCGGTATTCGTTTTGCCCTCCGCGATGTTCAGCAGCGCCCGGGAATTGCTCCAGAAGATAAAAATCTGCTGCAACTGGCGGAAAACGAATGCGATCGCATGCGAAAGCTAATCCGCGATCTGCAGCAGTTCAACCGGCCTTCCACCGCGCGTAAAATAGAATTTGATCTCCATCGGATTCTGGAGGAGATTCTTGTGTTGCATAACAATTTTCTGACAAAGAAAAAAATACATCTTCTTAAGGAGTATGACAGCAGGAGTATCCGGCTGTATGCGGTGGAAGATCAGATTCGTCAGGTGTTCATTAACCTGATCATCAATGCCGGTGATGCCATGGCCTTAAAAGGTGGGGCTCTGACCATCGCCACCTCCCTGCAGGATGAAGGGGTGTGCGTTACGGTGAGTGACAATGGCACGGGGATTAAACCGGAAAACCTCAGCCGCATTTTTGAACCGTTTTTTACCACCAAGTCGGCGGTGGAGGGGACGGGGCTCGGTCTGCCGGTATCGTATGGCATTGTCCGGGCCCATGGGGGGCTCATTGACGTGCAGTCGGCGCCGGGCAGAACGGTTTTTTTGGTCAAACTGCCCGTGGAGAAAGGACCGGTTGCGAAAACTCCCGTGCAACAGGGGGCGAGGGCCTAACCTCGCGGGTGGAACCGTTGATGGGTGGACTTCAACCGGGCGAAATCAACATGGGTATAGATCTGGGTAGTGGAGATATCGGTATGGCCCAGCATCATTTGGACCGAACGTAAATCGGCGCCCCCTGCTAAAAGATGGGTGGCAAAAGAGTGGCGCAGCATATGCGGACTGATTCCTTTGCTGATACCTGCGGCCAAGGCGATTTCCTGTATAATCTGCCAGAAACGGTTTCTGGTCATGCTCGTGCCGCGATTGGAAATAAAAAGCAGCGGACTGGGGTTGTGCTTGAGGATCAACGGTCGGCTCCGTTCGATATAGTCCTTAATGAGGGCCCTGGCAGCAGCGGAAAAGGGAATAACTCGCTCTTTGTTGCCCTTGCCGAGGATACGGAGATGGCAGCTGGTCAGGTTGCAGCCGTTCACCGGCAGGCTGACTAACTCGGAAACACGCAGGCCCGAGGCATAGAGCAGATAGAGCATGGCATAGTTTCTGAGCATCAGGGGCGGGGTGATTTCCGGGAGGTGCAGCAGAGTGTCGACCTCGGCGATGCTGAGGACCTTCGGGAGGCTCCGCCCTATTTTCGGCGCTTCTATTTCGGCGATGGGGTTGACTGCAAGCGTCCCCTGCTCATGAAGGAAAAGGAAAAAAGCGCGCAATGCCGCCAGCCTGCGGGCATTCGAACGCGCGCTGATCTGGCGTTGATGACAGGAACGGAAAAACTGCTGGATCTGTTCCTTGTCTATGCGGTCGGGGGGGAGTGGCTGGCTGTGGGCAACAAACCGGAAAAAAGATTCCAGGTCGCTGCGGTAGGCCGAGACGGTATTTTTTGCCAGCCGTTTCTGGACGGTGAGGTGCTGAAGGAAAAGCTGCAGGTGATCGGTGGAGTCGGCGAGATTCAGTGGCGTGAGAGGGGGTAAGAAGGGCAAAAAAAAACGCCCTAACAGCAGAACCGTTAGGGCGTTAAACTCAGAACCGGCTTCGCACCCGGTTGAATTTGCGAAGTTTACGCAGGGCCTCAGCAGCTTTGCGGCGTTTTTTGACGCTGGGTTTTTCATAATACTCACGCCGTTTCAGCTCTCGCTTAATACCGTCGATCTGCAGTTTTTTCTTCAACTGCCTGATCGCGTATTCAAGGTCACCTCTGACATCTACTTCGATCATAATTGCATCACTTCCTTTGGTGGTTGGCCTGGGCCATTAATAAGAGTAATTTTTAAAACTCTCTAAAATATCTTTCTCAGCTGGGGTTGTCAATGTAAATCAGTGATTATCAGGTATTCACAAGATATTTTCAGGCGAAAAATTTTGGCCCGGCTTTCCCCTTGGGTCGCTCTAACCGTGACACTGATCAGAGCGGCGACCCAGGTGCCGCACCTTTCCAGGAACAAGACAAGGGCCGATGCAAGAAGAGTTGTGGTTTGTATGTGCTGTGCACCTAAAAGTGAGGGGTTCTTTCAACACCCTGTATTGAAGAGAATGCACCGCCAGGAGATCGGTTGACACAAAAAAACGCCCCCTCGGCTCTGCCGCTTTTGCTCTTGGGGCCTGGTCGCAGAGAACCTGGACAATATTGTGCTCAAATTAGGGTTAGATTTAGGCCGTGGTGACCAGCGCAAAATTGTAGGGCAGCAGGGCAACGTCGAGGATTTTGCGCTTGAGCCATAGCCCAAGATGGCCCCTAAGAGCGAGGTGCATGATGTTGAAGTTATTTGCTGACAGGCCGTTACGACATATCCGGCACATACTTCAAGGTAAGCAAGACGACAACAGCCGGGAGCACCAGCGCTTGCACATCCCATAACCCGCTCATATATAAAACAATCTGGTTGAGGATGACCAGTCCCGCGTACGTATACGCCCCCCATTTTTTCATTTTCCACAGACCGAGCATGCATACCAGTCCCAGGGCGACGGAAAAGCCTAAATAGGGGAGATACCAGGCCCCTATTTTTTGTGCTGTCGGCGAAAAGAATTGCGGAATGCTGAAGGCCGCGCCGATGCAACCCAGCACGCAAAGGACGGTGATGGGCCACGGCCGCAGCGGTTTTGTAAGCGTTTCTTCCATTTCCTTCCTTTCCTCTTCGTGGGGATCGTCTCTACAGGGCATTAAATTCAGCGGGCTAGGGCACCACTGTACCCGACAGCATTTTTCGATGCCATAAAAAGGCAATGCTCCAGCGTAGCCTATAGAAGGGGAGTGTGCCGTCTGCGTTTTTATGTGGAAGTGGCCGCCATTATTTCCGTGAAAATCAATATTTCACTGCTGGTTACAGCCAAAAGTATTTTATAGTTTCTTACCGGCATGTCGCAATCGATACGTTGGCCGGATACACTGATTTGCTGGGAGTAGCCTATGGATGATCAAAGACATGCCGATTTCTCGGAACTCGCTTTCCTCAAAAGGCGGGTGACTGCACTAGAAGCACAGGAAAGGCAACTACGCTCAGACTGTGAACACCTGAGGCAACTCTATGAACATGCACCGCTCAGCTACCAGTCGCTTGATGAAAAGGGTTGCTTGGTCATTGTCAATCAGGCTTGGCTGGATACACTCGGCTATACCAGGGAAGAGGTCGTCGGTCGAGATTTCAGCGAGTTTCTCCGTCCGGACCGGCGAGAGCATTTCCACGACTCTTTTTCCCGGCTCAAGGCCACCGGCAAGATCCTCGGTGTTGAGTTCGAGATGATCAGAAAGGATGGCTCCACCCTGCTGGTCACCTTTGACGGCAAGGTCGGCACGGATTCCGAGGGCGGCTTTCCACAGACCCACTGTATTGTTCAAGACATCACGGCGCGTAGAACAATACAAAATGAGCTGCTCCTGACGCAGTTCTCGATGGACAACAGCCGCGACGCCATTGTCTGGGTCCGCTCGGATGCAAGCTATGCGTATGTCAATAATGCCGCCTGCCATCTGTTGGGCTACACTCGAGAAGAGTTGTTGGGCAAAACTGTGGCGGACATCAACCCCACCCTGTCTTTGGAAAAGTGGCAGGGCAACTGGGAGCAACTCAGGCAACGAGGATCCTTGAGGTACGAGGCGGTCTTGGTCACCCAAGAGGGGCGTCCCCTTCCGGTGGAAGTCATGGACCATTATCTCTCGTTCGATGGCCAGGAACTCTGTTGCGGTATCGCCCGGGACATCACCGAACGCAGACGGGTGGAGGTGTCTCTGCGGGAGAGCGAGCAAAAGTACCGGCTTCTGTTTGACGGTGCCAATGATACGGTCTGTATCCACGACCTGCAAGGACGGATACTCGATGTCAACTCAATGGCCTGTGAGCGTCTTGGCTACACGCACGCAGAATTGACCGCCATGTCAATCGGCCAGTTGGATGCACCCGAGGACGCGCAGTGCATACCGGAACGGCTCGAGCAGTTGATGGAGCAAGGGCGTCTCACGTTTGAAACCGTGCATCTCTGCAAAGACGGCACCCCTATTTCGTTGGAGGTGAGTGCGCGGCGGATCACATGGGAGGGGCAACCGGCGATCATGAGTATTAGCCGCGATATCACCGAACGAAAGCGGGCCGAGGTGGCCGTGCGGGAGAGCGAGGCCCGCTTACGTGCCATCACCAACGCGGCGAAAGATGCTATTCTCATGATGGATGCAAACGGTCGAATTTCGTTTTGGAATCCTGCGGCTGAACGGATTTTTGGCTATCCCCACGATGAGGCCATGGGCATGGTTCTGCATCGGCTCATTGCGCCGCAACGGTACCATGCAACGCATGCTTCCGCTTTTGCCGAGTTTAAACGGTCCGGGCAAGGGCGTGCAATTGACGCCACGATTGATCTGAAAGCCTGTCATAAAGACGGTCATGAAATCGCAGTCGAGCTGTCCCTGTCAGCTTTTCGCCTTCAGGAGTCATGGCATACCATAGGGGTCATCCGCGATGTTACCGAACGCAAGCGCTCCGAGGAGGCCTTGCGGGAGAGCGAGGAGCGCTTCAGAGTGCTTCATGATGCCTCCTCTGGTGGTATTGTTATCCATGATCAGGGGGTTATTGCCGACTGTAACCAGGCTCTCTCGACGATGACCGGGTATTCGAGTCAAGAACTTATCGGCATGGACGGGCTTGGACTCATTGCCCCTGAATGGCGTGGATTGGTCCGGGAAAATATTCAGCACAGGTTCGAGCAGGCCTATGAAGCCGAAGGACTTCGCAAAGATGGTTCAAGATTTCCCCTCAGCATTCGCGGCAACACCATCCCTTATAAGGGGCGAGCTGTCCGGGTAACCGAGTTTCGAGACATTAGTGATCGCAAGCAAGCCGAGGAGGAGAGGAAGCAGCTGCAGGCCCAGCTTATTCAGGCGCAGAAGATGGAAGCCATCGGCACCTTGGCGGGCGGCATAGCCCACGATTTCAACAATATTCTGGGCGCGATTCTCGGCTATGCCGAATTGGCCCGCAATGCCAGCCCCCCAGGGTCGCCCGCCGTCAAGTATCTGGATAAGGAGCTGAACGCCATCCACAGGGCGACCCAGCTCGTCAGGCAGATCCTCGCCTTCAGCCGCCAGGCCGACACCGAGCGAATTCCCCTGCAACTTGGCAGTGTTCTCAAGGACGCCCTCAAACTCCTTCGTCCGACCCTGCCGTCCACCATTACGATCAAACAACAGGTCGCTACTGCCACCCAATTCATCCTGGCCGACCCGACCCAGATGCATCAAATCCTGATGAATATCTGCACCAATGCCTTTCATGCCATGGAACAGACCGGAGGAACTCTTGAAATCACCTTGCAAGAGCGTACACTCTCCGGGGAAGACCTCCTGAGCCAGACCGGGGTGCAGCCGGGAGCCTTTGTCCTGCTCTCCATCCGCGATTCGGGCAGCGGTATCTCGGCGGAGATACGAAAAAGGATTTTTGATCCCTATTTCTCCACCAAGGAAATAGGCAGGGGTACCGGTATGGGGCTGGCTATCGTTCATGGCATCGTCAAAAGCTATGGCGGATTCATCACTGTTGAGAGTGCGCCCGGCGAGGGGACGGCCTTTCATGTTTTTTTCCCCGCCATCGAGGAGGAGGTCTCCGCGAAGACCAGCACCGCGCAGCCGGTACCGATGGGCAAGGAACGAATTCTGTTGATTGATGACGAGGACATCCTGGCTGAGATCGGCACTTCGGTGCTCGAAAGTCTCGGCTATGAGGTCACGGTCCGGACAGGCAGCCGGGACGCCTTGACCACCTTTCAAAACCAGCCGGATCGGTTCGATGTAGTGATCACCGACCAGACCATGCCCGGCCTGACCGGTACGGAGCTGGCCCGGGAGATGCTGCGGATACGCCCTGATATTCCGATTATTCTCTGCACCGGCTACAGCACCCTTGTCAACGAGGAACAGGCCAGGGGCTACGGGATCAGAGAGTTCGCCATGAAGCCGGTGGCCATGCAGGAAATCGCCACCCTGCTGAGAAAGGTACTTGATCAGGAAAACGCTTGAACAAAAGGAGGGGCGAGCAGGTTTTCTACCTGCCCCCTCTCTCTCACTTCCGAACTGAGCGTGAAACTGGAGGACACGGATCAGAACCGTACGCTCAGCATTGTGTTGATCGCCGCATTGTTCGCCTCCGGCTGACTGATCGTCGTCGATTCGCTGACGCCAAGGCGTATGGTCGGGCTGCGGTTGACATTGAAATCGACAAGCAGCGTCCCCTCTCCACCGGTCTGGTTGGCTGTCTGCGCCTTCTTCATGCCTGAAATGCCACCGACAAAACCGACGCGGCAACCACCTTCCTTTGCGTGCACAACCGGATCCACATCATTCGGTGCAGGCTTTGGGTTCCTCCGGCATGGAGATCATCCCGGTGGTCTCGGTCACAAAAATACGGACAGGCCCAGTGCTTGTGCTTATCGAAAGCTGGCGACCATTTTTTTAAAGACCGCTAATACTCCAGCGTCTTTGCTGTCGATACAGAGATTCTCTTTGCCAACTTTGATGCATTGACCATCGCTTTCATCGAATTGGCGTGGATTGATTCGAATCCAATTATCCGAATTCTCATCCTCGATTCTTTGTCCATTGACGGATCGTTGCGTTGCAAGAGCCCCGCCCGCAGTCACATAAAAATCATCATCTATAATTTCCCAATCTTTTGGGAACCTGAAAGTGAAATGGACCTCGCCCTGGGAATATTTTTGCCAAGAGGCGGTATCTGTCTCTTGGTTGTTTGCAGCCGCTGTTGCCCCTCCTGAGAAAAGAAAGACAGCGGAGGTGATGCAGAGAAAAAAAACAAAGTGAATTTCGTTGTATCTTGGCCATTTATTGCCTCCCTGAAGGGCGGGATCGTTTTCATCAGGTTGATCACCTTCGATCTTCTCAGGCAGGGCGATAGAGCCCGTCAAGTATCCCTGATAGAATCGGGCAGAGCTCATGATGGCGCCTCTCCCCCGGCTGTCGGCGATTTGACGGCCATCATCATCAAAGCGGCTACCAGCGTTGTTACAGCAAGGCAGGCAAAAAGGGTCGAATAGCCGAAGCGGGCGATCAACGGGCCGCCCACAAAGGGGCCGAGGAAGAATCCGCCCTGCATCATCACAATCAGCAGATTCTGGTTCATGGCGCGTGCAGAAGGGCTGGAAATGTCGAACATGGCAGCGGCTTGGAGCGGCATGGAGATTCCCCAGCCCAGACCGGAAATTCCGGCCAGGACAAAGAACATACTGCTGGAGACGCACAGCGGCAGCAGGCCGTAGCATACCGCGACCGTGAGTAATCCGGCCGCGCCGAGCAGCGCTTTATTGTATCGGTCAAACAACCAGCCGCCGCCAAGCCGGACAACGATCATCACCAGGGTCGCAAGGGTAAAGAAGAGACTGGTGTTGGCGATGCCCAGAGTGAGACCAAACTGCCTGAGGAAAAAGAAGATGGCCGAATAGCCGCAGAAAAAGAGCAAGGATGAAAGCAGCAGCAACAGGACCGAAGGGGAGCGCAGGCTGGCGGCCATGCCGGACAGGCCGGGCGGACGGGAATCATCGGGGGGCGCCGCTTGCCCAGCAAAGGAAAGCAGCAACAGTACCGGGACAAGGGCCACCAACGCGGCCACATTCAGTACCGTTCCAAACGAAGATGGGGCGATTGTCAGCAGGTCGAAGAGAAAGGGAATGACCGCATAGGGGAGCAAGCGGACCAGAGAGACCCAGCCAAAGGCGCGACCGCTCATTTCCCGGGGGATGAAGCCGACGAGCAGCGTGATCAACGAGGCCAGCACACAGATGAACCCGGTCCCTTGCAGCAGGCGCGCCGTCACCAGCAGCGGCACCGAGGTGACGTGACCCAGCATCAACAAGGCCGCCGACAGGAGCAGCGACCCCCCCGCAAGCCAGCCGCGGGCCGTCCCGGCATGCACCACCGGGGAGATCAGCGGTTGGACAATCAAGGCAGCCAGCGCGTCGGCACTGAGAATGAAACCAGCGGTCGCCGGACTGACGCCCAATTGCTGGAGATATCCTGAAAAAGCAAAAAAAAGGGCGGCAATGGCGGTGACCAGGGCAAACTGGAGATTAATGACCAAAAAGCCGAGGGAGAACAACCCGGAACGTTCAGCCACGAAAACCCTCCAGCCCTCGAATCGCCAGGTTGCCAGCCATGTTGCGAGCCTTCTTCTGTGCCTGCAGAGTGATTGTCTGCTCAGAAATGTTCATTCAAGTTCTCCATGGATAACAAATCAAGGGTTGCAAAGAAAAGTGAGTGCCCTCAGTCGCTCAGTCGCATGAGCAGATTTCCCGCTACCGTGCGCCGATAGGCCGCGGAGGCACGCAGGTCATCAATCGGCTGGACCGTTTCGTAAAGAGAGCCGGCAGCCATTGCCAGGGATTCTTGGGACAAGGGCTGGCCGACCAGCGCCTGCTCCGCCGCCGGGCAGCGGAGTACGGTCGGACCGACGCTTCCCCAAGCCAGACGGGCTTCGACAACACAATTCCCTTCCAGGCGGATCATGGCAGCCAAAGAAACGACCGCGATTGCAAGGGATTTGCGGCGTCCCACCTTTTCAAACCGTTGGAGATTCCATTTTTCGGCGGGCGGCAGGATGATGCGGCTGATAATCTCCCCCGGTTGCAGCAACGTTTTTCGTGGACCCCGAATGAATCTGTCAATCGGCAACATTCGGGTTCCGGCTGCAGCGTTGATTTCAACAGCGGCAGCCAGCAGGTAGAGTGGCGGCAGGGAATCCCCGGCGGGCGAGGCGGTGGCAATATTGCCGCCGATGGTGGCCATGTTTCTGACTGCCGGTCCGCCGACGGTGCCGGCAGCCTGGGTCAAAATCGAGTAGCGACCGACCAGCAGGGGATGGGTCATGATCCGGCTGAAGGTGGTGCAAGCGCCTATGGTGACGCCGCCGTCAGGTTGTACGGAAAGGGCGGATAATTCCTCCAGGCGTTCCAGGGCAATCAACGGTCGATCAGCACCGTCGGCAGTGCGCAGCGCTACCAGCAGATCGGTGCCGCCCGCCATGATGCGGCTTTCCGGCAGGTCTGCCATCAGCCCGAACAGTTCCTTGAGGGTGGCGGGAAACAGGATCTGCTTCATGGTGCTGCACATTCCTTCACGGTGCGTTCGACCGCATCCACGATTTTGACATACCCGGTGCAGCGGCAGAGGTTGCCGGAGAGGCCTTCCCGAATCTGCTCCCGTGTCAGCGCTTCTCCACACCGCACCAAGGCCAGTGATGCCATCTCCATGCCGGGAGTGCAGTAGCCGCACTGCACCGCTCCTTCTTCGGCAAAGGCGGTCAACAGGCGTTGTCCATCCGGGGTTCGTTCCAACACCTCCACCGTTTCCACCTCCCGCCCTGCCAACTGGGCGACAAGCATCAGACAGGCCAGTTTCGGTTGACCATTCACCAAAATGGTGCAGGCGCCACATTCACCGGTGCCGCATCCTTCCTTGCTTCCGGTCAGCCCCAGGTCTTCCCGCAGCAGATCAATAACCCGCCGGTCGTCATGGACGGCTGTTTCCACGGTACTGCCGTTGAGGGTAAATAGTACGGGCTTCTTTGTGACTGCGGGCAGTGTCCTCACGCTCATTGCGTATCCTTTGACGGTTTGTTATTAAAAAAAGCTCGACGCACCTCGTAATCTTTAGGCGGCACAGTGCTTATCGGTACAGGTAACTCTTTCGGCAAGGGGGTGGGGGGTGGGGACAACCGCCGACAAGACCCGTTGCGGTGAAATGGGTCCATGACAGATCCGCGCCCCGCAGGCATCGGCCACGGCGTTGGCGATCGCCGGCAGGGGTCCGTTCATGGCCACCTCTCCGATCCCTTTCATGCCCAAGGGGCCGGTGGCTTCCGGTTCGCCGGCGTGGATAAGGGAAACGGTATCCGGCGTGTCCAGGCTGCCGGGGATAAGATAGGCGGCAAAATTGCAGTTTTTAACCTGGCCTCGCTTCACCACCAAATCCTCCATGAGGGCATAGCCGATTCCCTGGGCT
>JBBRBT010000002.1:0-137762 GCA_038205495.1 Desulfobulbales bacterium | reverse complement strand
TGGCCATGTCTCCTATGTTGAAGACATTATACCATAAGTGACAAATATTTTAACTTAAAAGTTCAATTAAATACATGAAAGAACAAGTGAATTTGCACTAAGATAGCAGCTGCTTATTGGCCATAAACTTCGGATGCACCCCCGGCTTCTGTCGGATGCACAATCTCCAGGCGCCGCCCGGGGCCTTGCACAGGGTGAGGTGGTTCTGCCGTTGGTTCAACCGGTTTTCAGCCAGGGCTATATCAGCTGGCCGCGTGTTTTCCTGGGCGTCGAGCCAGGATTTGAGCGGACTGCCGCCTGCCCGGCAGCGAATCTGGTAGAGTTCTTCAATCTGCCGGGCAGCGCACAGGGGCTGGCGAAAGGTGCCGTCGGTTGCCCCAAAAAGAGAACATCATTTGTCTCTTCAAGGTGGTAGGGCGCTTTCCACTTGAGAGCAAGGGGAAATTCAATGCCGGACCCTCTCGCAC
The DNA here is from genome assembly GCA_038205495.1 of Desulfobulbales bacterium. Classification (GTDB taxonomy): domain Bacteria; phylum Desulfobacterota; class Desulfobulbia; order Desulfobulbales; family Desulfobulbaceae; genus Desulfobulbus. The sequence goes on along the minus strand of JBBRBT010000002.1, from coordinate 137,295 downwards.
AATGCTCGGAATAACCTCAACGTGAGCAGGCCTCTTTACTGTAATTTTTTATACATCTCGTCCTTTTCCTTAAAAAAGTACGGTCAGAAGCTCCATCGCCCGTTTGTTGTCGCCCCCCGCAACCTCTTGAACTGTTTGTACCCTGTCGGTCAGGATCCCCCCCTGCGCTTTGAGCATCTCCCTGGTTTCATCCAGACTATGATTTGCCGCCAGGGCCACGGTCGATAAGGGGACATGCAAAAGGGCTTCTGCTACCGCATTGGAGGGGTGCTTCCGGTTCCCCCCGCCGCCTACAGGAAGGAATGAGGCGCAGATAAGCAGCGAGAAAACAAAGAGAATCCCTTTGCCCTGAGGTCGGGTGAAATATTGTAGGGTAGGGCGCCAATGCACAACGAGGTGGAACGCTGTGCCAAAAACCAGCAGCCAGCTCAACCACTCATGCGCTGGTTTGATCAAGCCGAAGTTGACCTTGAAAAAAAGGAGTATCCCGGTTATGGCGGTCAAGGCGAAAGCGCCTATAGTGAAGGGTGTGGCCCATTCGCGCATACGATTACGGTTGTTTATCGTTGCCTGTTTCCTGTCAATTGTTGCTGAATCGTTCATGTACGCTCCGTAATTTTTTTTTAAGTATGAATAAAACCAGTAACGCCAAAATCGGCGAGTCCGTTCAGGCGGGATAGATTGAACGTCGATTGGCAGACCGGCTGCCGCTGTAGCAATCGGAATGTCGAGGGTGGCGGTGTTTTTCATCCCCCCGTTTCAGTCCCTATTTCTCCTTACATATTGTTTATTGTACTGTGCAGGATGCAAAATTGCCGTTTCGGTGATGCCTGCAGCTTACCAAGTAATTTTGCAAGAAATGTGGAGGAAATAAGGAAATGCAAAACCTTGGCAAGAGAAAGTGGCAGCAGCGCTGGAGTTGTGTTTGAAGCGAGCCGCAAATCGGTAAGCGGGATTATTTATCTCGTTGATTTCTTACTCATATTGCTATACTGCACAGGTGATCTGGCCGGGATGGTCGCGAGCAAAGCGATTACGGTTGTGAGAGAATGTCATCCCTTGCACTATCAGCAAGAATCCGAAGGAAACTTGAACATCAATCAAGGAAGGGCTGCATGCGATTCACCTCGATTCGTTACAAACTCATCGCCAGCGCTGTCTTGACCGTTCTCATTCCCATGGCCATGAGTGGCTATGGGGCCATAACAAAAACAGCCCATGCTGTCACCCCACTGAGCAAAAGCAATGGGCAGTTCATCGCCGCAGGTACGGCGTTGCAGGTTGCAGCCACATTGGAAGGGGAATTGAAATTGAGCGCTGCCTTTGCCAGCCGGACCCAAGTGAAAATCGCAGCAGAGGCGGTCAGCGCCAAGGAGATTGGGGACGCAGGCGAGGCTGTGCAGGTGCAGGGAATCAGTGAATTTACTCCTGATACCAGTACGCTGTGGAGCTGTATCAAGTATGCTGATGTGGCCCTCTATCGGGCCAAGGAGGAAGGGCGAAACACCTCAGTCCGGTTTACCAAGGATATGTGGCAGGAGGAGCAGGTGTGATGGGGAAAAAGAGCGACCTTACACGCCCCTTGATTCGAACACCAGGAAGCCTGGGAAACGAACGCAGCCCTTTGGTCGCCCCGTTTTTTCACCGAGTTGCCTGCATCCGGCCGCTAACACTCAGTGGGAACAGCACCGGCCTATGAAACCCCTGACCCTTGGTATCCGCTACCGTCTTTTTCTGGCCTTCTTGGCCGCTGCCTGCTGCGTGGTCATCAGTATGTTTGTCGTCACCCGGGTGAGCTTTGAGCGGGGGATGTTCCGCTATGTCAATCTGGTTGAGAAAGAACGGCTGCAAACCCTGGCCCGGACACTGGAGCAGACGTATGGCGAAACCAAGCACTGGGACTTTCTGGAGCAATCGCCTACTTCCTGGATGGAGTTAGTGACGGGTAGCCGGCCGGAACCTCCGCACCACCGCGAATCTCGTCATCAGTTGGGGGGCCTGAGCAAGGGGCACGGCCCCTCGTTGTCGCTGGAATCGCCGCGACCCCACCTGCCCAAAGGGGAACAGGTCTTTGAATTGCGGGTGCTTCTCCTCGATGCTGATCACCATCTTCTGTTCGGTCCGGATGAACCCTGGCCGCAGCCGCCGTATTTTCTGCCGCTCAAGATCGATAACCAGACCATTGGCCAGCTCGGCCTGATTCCACCGCGTATTCTGGTGGATGTGCGGATGCAGCAGTTTGCCAGCGAGCAGCACCAGTCTTTGATCATCATCGCCCTGAGCATCGTTGCCGCGGCGGCCCTGCTGTCGATCCCCCTGGCCAGCAGACTGGTGCGGCGCATCACCATGCTGGCCACCGCCACCACCCAACTGGCCTCGGGTCGGTATGCCATCCGGGTAGCGGCGGATTCCAGCGATGAACTCGGTCAGTTGGCCCGTGATTTCAACCGCCTGGCCCAGACCCTGGAGGAGAACGAACAGCTCCGCCGGCGCTGGGTGGCCGATATCTCGCATGAGTTGCGGACCCCGCTGGCCGTGTTGCGCGGTGAGGTCGAGGCCGTGCAGGATGGGGTCCGCCCCCTGACACCGCAAACCATGGATGGCCTCCACAGCGAGATCCTCCATCTCAGCCGTCTGGTCGATGATCTCTATGAACTGTCCCTGGCCGATATCGGGGCGCTCACCTATCGCAAAGAGAACCTCGATTTCGGGGTCCTGGTCGGGCAGGCAGTGCAGTCTTTCCAGGAGAAATTCAGCAGCCACGGGCTCACCCTGGACTACCAGGCCCCGGCCATGCCTCTGCTTCTGTGCGGCGATGCTGAACGGTTGCGCCAACTGGTCAACAACCTGCTGCAGAATACGTTGCGCTATACCGATCCCGGCGGCAGACTGCGTGTTGAGGTTGCCAAGGAATCGGATCATCTTCTGCTCCGTTTTGCCGATTCTGCCCCCGGTGTGCCGGAGGCATCCTTGGCGCATCTGTTTGAGCGCTTGTACCGGGTCGAGGATTCGCGCAACCGCGCACACGGCGGTGCCGGCCTCGGTCTGGCCTTGTGCAAATCGATTGTCGAGGCGCACGGGGGAACCCTCAGCGCCGGACCGTCGCCCCTGGGTGGTCTGGAAATCACCGCAACCCTGGCGTACCACAGTTGAGCCTATGCAGCGCATTCTGATTGTTGAAGACGAACAACGCCTGGCAGCAATTCTGGCTGATTATCTCCACGCCGCCGGTTTTGTCACCCACTGGCTGGGCGAGGGCAGGGGAGTGGTGTCCTGGGTGCGGGAGGAACCGTCGGATCTGATCCTGTTGGATCTGATGCTGCCCGGTCGGGATGGTATGGAAATCTGCAAGGAAATACGTACTTTTTCGACCGTGCCGATTATCATGGTCACGGCCCGCGTCGAGGAGATTGATCGTCTGTTGGGGCTCGAATTGGGCGCAGATGATTTTATCTGCAAACCCTTCAGCCCGCGTGAGGTGGTCGCCCGGGTCAGGGCTGTGCTCCGCCGCACCATGGCTCTGATTGCCCCGATCCCAGGCCTGGTCCTTGAAGAATCGACCCTGCGGGCCTGCCTCGACGGTCACAACCTCGATCTGACCGCCGTGGAATTCAAACTGCTCGCTTTGCTCCTGGCCCGTCCCGGTCACATCTTTAGCCGTGACCAGCTGATGGAACGCATCTATGCGGACCAGCGCATCGTCAACGACCGCACCATCGACAGCCATGTCAAGAAACTGCGACGCAAGATGGAGTTGGTGGAGCCTGGTTGCGACCTCATCCGTTCGGTCTACGGAGTCGGCTACAAATTCGAGCCGGATCAGGGGTGAGGGCAGGGCTCTCCAAGCCTGTTTCGCCGCTGCCGGGACAGGGCTGGTATGTTGGTATCGACCATCATACTCCAGCGGCCCATCCGGAGCAAAACGTCCAATGCTGAACCCATCAATCACAAGGGAGGATCCTATGTCTTTATTACCGGCCATCGAACAGGAAACACGGAGTAACCCCGATGCCAGCGTCATCTGGCTGCATGGCCTCGGCGCCGACGGGCATGATTTTGCCCCCATTGTGCCGGAACTGGGGCTGCCTGAAGACCTCGGCATCCGCTTCATCTTTCCCCACGCCCCGGCTATCGGGGTGACCGTCAACAACGGCTATGTCATGCCCGCCTGGTTCGATATTTTCGAGATGGACATCGACCGCAAGGTCGATGCCGCCCAGCTGCTGGTCTCGGCAAGTGCCATCAACCGGTTGATCGATCGCGAACTCGAACGCGGCATCGCCAGTCGCCGCATTGTCCTTGCCGGCTTTTCCCAGGGCGGGGCCGTGGCCTATCAGGTCACTCTCAGCCATCCCCAGCCGCTCGGCGGCCTGATCGCCATGTCCACCTATTTTGCCACCAGCGCGAGCATCGAACTGAGCCCGGCCAATCGGCAACTGCCCATCGAGATTCAGCACGGCAGCTACGACCCGGTCGTGCCCCCGGCGCTCGGCATCCGTGCCGCCGAATTTCTCAAAGAACACGGTTATGCCGTAACCTTCCGTACCTACCCGATGGAGCACTCGGTCTGCCCCCAGCAGATCAATGATATCTCAGCGGCCTTGCAACGATTTTTAAAATGACAGGGAAGCGCTGGTCTTACCACCACCGTGGGCATCGATTGCCGACCACCTCAGAAGTGGTTTTTTTCAGCAGCGTTACTTGTGTTGTCGCTCAGAAAAATATCCACCCTTGTATTTTCTCAATGTAACTTCGAACAATCCATGGAGGATTACTTTATATGAAAATCGCATTAGCACTCATGGCAATGCTGACCATCGGTGCGTTGACGGTAACCGCTCAAGAGGTGGTGAAAAGGGATGTTATTAAAACCTCAACGGGTGACTTGGAACTTATCTTTCTTGGGCACTCATCCCTGATGATGACCTTTCACGGGAAGATCATTCACTTTGATCCCTACGGCAAGATGGCAGATTACACCAAACTGCCCAAGGCTGATCTGATTTTCATTACCCACGATCATAACGACCATTTCGACCAGGCAGCTCTGGAGAGTATCCAGAAACAAGAGACGGTCGTGATCCTGCCCCCCATCTGTTCTGAAAAAGTTCCGGAGGGTTTGATCATGAAGAATGGCGAGACCCTGACGGTGCAGGGTATTGGGATCCAAGCCGTTCCTGCCTTCAACCTCGTGCATATGCGAGATAACGGTGAGGCTTTTCACCCGAAAGGTATCGGCAATGGGTATGTACTCACCTTGGGTGACAAACGAATATATGTGGCGGGCGACACAGAAAATATACCGGCAATGAAGGCCCTGAAAGGAATCGACTGTGCCTTCCTGCCGATGAGCGTGCCCTCGACGATGACGCCCGAGATGGTGACCGATGCGGCCAAGGCGTTCAAACCAAAAATTCTCTACCCCTACCATTTCAATGAGACTGATCCTGCAAGGCTCACGGAACTATTGAAAAATACGGCGGGTATCGAAGTGCGCATCCGCCCCTTGCGATGAAGGGTCCATCCTGTGATGTCTTCCAAGGAAGGGCACCAGAAATTTCCTGTTTTTTTTGGGGGGGGGATCTGCATAATCGTTTTCCAGCACCCGATCCCTTACTTGGATATTTAGACCATTTTTAAGCTTGTTATTGAGCACTTCGGTTCCGAAGTCCCTATATCTCTATTGAGAGCAAACTAAAGAAGTCGTCGACGACAGCAAAATTTATGAATTTTTCAAAATTGATCACCATCAGGCAAAGCGTCAGGAGCTATGCGAGCAAACCCGTTGAGGAGGGAAAACTTGCGCAATTGATTGAAGCGGTACGTCTCGCCCCATCGGCGAGCAACTCTCAGCCGTGGAAATTGATTATTGTCAATGACCACGATCTCAAGAACAAGGTGGCCAAGGCAACCTATAGCACTCTGGTCTCGTTTAATAAATTTGCATCGCAAGCGCCTGTCCTGGCGGTGTTGGTCATTGAAAAAGCAAAGGTGATCACCCAGATAGGCGGCATGCTCAAAGACAGAGAGTTCTCGCTCCTCGATATCGGCATTGCCGCTGAACATTTCTGCCTGCAGGCTGCGGAATTAGGACTGGGCACCTGCATACTCGGCTGGTTTGACGAAATCGCAATCAAAGAGTTGCTCCATATCCCAAAGCAAAAGCGGATTGGTCTTGTTATCACCCTTGGTTATGCCAAAGAAGATGACCCGTTGCGCAAGAAAATCAGAAAAAACGCTGAGGAGATGTGCACTTTTAACCGGTACTGACACCATTGATGCTGAAATCGTCGATCCTGTTGAACAACGCTCGCAAAAAATGGCACAGTGCTCCCTCTCCAAACGATAGAAGGCTTACCTGTTCGTAGCCCGTAAACAAGTGCTTAGCCGATAGTTGCAGAGAAATTCGGTGCGGTGGCCATTTCAACGGCATTCTTCTTTGTCCGGCAATCGTAGCTTGCTCCGCCCCTGGCAGCCTTACCCCGGCTTGGTATCAATCGTTTTGCACCAGGATTTTTTGGCAGGAGAATTCAGAATGAAGGTGGAAACAGGCCAGGGATGTTCGGCGTATCAGGAGACCTCCAACCCGTACGCACACACTCTTTTCGCTTGGGAAAGGTGATCCCAGCAGAGCAAAGCCCAAGGTTTCTGAGCTTTGCTCTTTCGATCTCCCGCTACTCCATCATGGCTACCTCGCCGTGATCGATGTGGTATTTTGCAGCGACGATCTTCAGCTTGTCCGTGGCCACCAGGTGCTTCAACACCTTCGATTTACTGGTCAGGGTATTTTTGACCAGGGCGATATTCGCATCGGCCACAGCTTCTACGAATTGAGCCTCGTCCTTTTCTGATACTTCCCCTGCCTTTTGGGTTTTTTTCAGTGCCGGTTGGATGGCGTGGACTATGGAGCCGATGTTGCCTTCTCCTTTTCCTTTCAATTCCACCGTCGCCTTAACCGCCCCGCATTTTTCATGACCAAGCACCATAACCAGAGGCGTGCCCAGATGTTCAGCGGCATATTCAATACTGCCCAGAATGATCGGATCAGTAATGTTGCCCGCAACTCGGATCACGAACAGTTCGCCTATACCGGCATCGAACAACAATTCCGGCGGAACCCTTGAATCAGAACAGGTCAAGATGATCGCGTAAGGCTTCTGGCCGGCGGCAAGCATCTTAACGACCTCCATACTGTCACCTGTATGACGGTGCGCGCCAGAGACGAAGCGGACGTTGCCGTCTTTCAGTTGCGCCAGTGCCTCCTGATAGGTGATCGAGGGTGCCCCTGCCGATGCGGCCGCCACCCCAGCAGATAGAGCGATAGCTGCAACGATGATTGATACATTCTTAATGAAATTCATAGGTTTCCTCCTGTTGAGTGTTTCATGGTCTCTGTACATGGGATACATACTCCCGGGTTCGTACCGTTGATGCCTCTATGCCTTGATATCGGCACAATACTGCCCGATTTTTCTACACTATTTCCAGGAGTTCTTAAACCTTTTCGTAAGCTCTCTCCGTGGTATATGGACCTGTGTCCAGGCGGTCCAGGTTCCGCTGGAGTGAACGCATACTCGTCCCTGTTGACGATGATGCCTATGACGAGTGGTTTACGATCCGAATCAAGTCCTTTAACAGGAACAACCTGGAATCAAAGATCATTATGCTCGCCGCAGACCTGGCCCTCGTTTATGAGCCAGGCTTTGAGTGGTCGTGTCGATGATGGGCATCTGGAAAGTGAGGGTGGGTATGTTTGAGTTCCTTGTGCTGATGCCAGTGAGCAGGGGGGGCATCTGGGGAGAGATGTTGATGATGTTCATCGTGGAGAGGCTCGTGTTCATGTTCAAACATCGCATGCGTATGTTCGTGCTCGTGCCTTTCAGTAAGATGCAGCCCTATTCCCCCTAGCATTAAAACTCCAGCAACTAGGAGAGGAACAGTCATCGGCTCACCCATCAATAGAGCCAGTAGCGAACCAAAAAAAGGGGCTACTGAAAAGTAAGCCCCTGTTCTCGCTGTGCCGAGATGACGCAGGCTCACCACAAAGAGGGTGAGGCTGATGCCGTAGGCGAGGAAACCGACTGCCATTGTAATCGCGACTTTTATGAGTGGGGGCCATGTTGCCGCCCCCAAAGCAAGAGCCAAGGTGAGATTGACTGCACCGGCGACCAACCCTTTCGTGGAGGCGATCCAAGTAGCATCAGACAAAGATACCTGCCGGGTGAGATTGTTATCCACACCCCAGGCGAGACAGGCTCCCAGCACAGACACTGCAGGCCATATTCCTTCGAAATAGATTTCGCCGGGCCAACTTAAAATGACGGCGCCGGCAACGATTGCCGACATGCCCAATATTATTCGGTAACTGAAATTTTCTTTAAACAGAAACCAAGCCAACAAGGCGGTAAAGACGCCTTCGGCATTCAGCAGCAACGATGCACCTGAAGCGGGCATCCTGGTTAATCCCAACATCAGCAAGACCGGCGCAACGATGCCTCCTGCCAAGATAGCGCCAGCAAACCACGGCAGGTCAGCACGTGATAGCCTGCCGGCTGGGGCGTGAGTCAGCATACGATACAGGGCGAGACCGACCCCGGAACCCAAATAAAGCAGGCCAGCAAGCATCCAGGGGCTGACACTGTTTAACAGCAGTTTCGCGATGGGTGTTCCCGCGCCAAACAACATGGCCGCGATCAGCGCGGCGCGCACTCCAGGTTGGCGCATACTTTCTTTCCAGTTCATACCCATGTAAGTTTTGCTCTCAAGAGATTGTATGGGGATCTCATTAGGGTTTTTTATTATACGCCTCGATCCCGCCTTCCAGATAGGTTGCTTTGATGCCAGACTCGATCAACTGTTTCTGTACCGATTGACTGACCGATCCTCCTCGGACGCAATAGACTACCACCTCTTGTTGCTTTGGTACGGTGTGAATCCATTGCTCCACTGCAGCCGGATCTTTCCATTGCGCCTCCCCAATCCCATCCGGAGATTTTTCGTAATCCTCCCTTCTTCTGACATCGAGCAGCGTTATCTTGCTTCCTGCCTGCAGCAACTCCGCGAGTTCTGTTGGTGTCATCGTCTTTTCCATGGTGTTCCTCCTACATGAATGTTTTCCAAAGAAATCCTATTCCGGCACAACCGATAAGTGCGGGAATCATATCCAGTTTCAGATATTTCATAGCGAGATACGAGAGTGCCGCCAATGCTAAGGCAAACCAGTCGGCGGTCGCCAGATCAGGAGCAGGAATAGTTGCTCCAAACAGATGCACCTCACTGGTACGACCAAAGAGGGCATTGATGCCAAACCAGATGGAGAGGTTGAGCACGACGCCGACCACAGCTGCGGTAATCCCTGAGAGTGCACCGTTCATCACTTTATTATTTCGGAGTTTCTCGACATAGGGCGCGCCAAGAAAGATCCAGAGAAAACAGGGCGCAAAAGTCACCCAGACGGTCAGGAATGCCCCGAAGATACCGGCAACATACGGATTGAGGATTCCGGGAGAGCGGAAGGCGCCGAGAAAACCGACAAACTGCACCACTTGAATCAAGGGTCCTGGGGTTGTTTCAGCAAGCGCCAAGCCATCAAGCATCTCCCCCGGCTTGAGCCAGCCATAGTTGGCAACCGCCTCCTGCGCCATATAGGCCAGAACTGCATAGGCGCCGCCAAAGGTGACGGTGGCCAGTTTGCTGAAATAAAGCGCGATTTTCGAATACACATGATCCGGGCCAAGCATCAGAAGCAATACCAGGACCGGCACCAGCCAGATTCCGCCCCAGACCAGCAGCACCTGCAAACTTCTCATTAAGGTCGGTGCAAATTTTCCGTCTGTATCCGAGGCTAAGAGGATGTCAATAATTCCATCCTTGTCGCCTGAGGAACTCTCCAGTGTCTTGCCGCCATGCATCCAGCGAGGGCAGGCCTCGCCCAGGTAATGGGGGCAAACGCTCAGGCCCAGATAGCCAAGGATACCGGAACCGAAAATGACCAACGGAAAAGGAATCTGGTAGAGAAACATGGCGATGAAGGAAACCCCGGCAACAGCGACAAGATACGGGGTTTTCAGGGACTTGCTCGCAATGCGGAAGACCGCCATGACCACGATGGCCAGCACCGCCGGTTTCAGCCCATAAAAAAAGGCCTGCACCGAAGCAACTTGATGGAATCCTGCATAGAGAAGGGTCAAGGCCAGGATGGTGAACATGCCGGGGATGACAAACAGGAGCCCGGCAGCCAGACCTCCTTTGGTTCCGTGGAGCAGCCAGCCGATATAAATGGCTAACTGCTGCGCCTCGGGTCCGGGAAGAAGATTGCAGTAATTCAAGGCATGGAGAAAACGGTCATTGCTGATCCATTTTTGGTCATCAACCAGCATCTTGTGCATCAGGCCGATTTGACCGGCCGGCCCGCCAAAGCTCAAGAATCCGATCTTCATCCACACAGCAAAAGCTTCTTTGAAGGATACGGTTTCCGGTGGGTTGCTGTTTTCTGTGAGTGGCATTTGCATTCCTCTTTAGTGTATACGACGAGTCAGGCCGTTTCCCGCCTTCATGGCTCTTTCTTTGAAGAGAATGACAGCGTCCGCCTTGGTCCACAGGCTCAAATGGGGGTGGCAACGTGGAGTCATGAAATCCGCAGGCAAACGAGAACACCCATGTACGTCCCCTATAAAAACTGCTGAGCAGGTGTCGTACATCGGACTTTATGCCCCAAAATACTTGAGACAATCCGCGTGCAGCTTCTGGTGTTCACCGAGGACCTTGTTGAAACGACAATGCATATCCTCGACCAGATGCTGGACATATTCCTGGGCCGCTTCTTCTCCATATTGCTCGGTGAACATCTTGGCGTTCTCCAGCACCTTGGAGAAATCGTGCCGTTCATATTTGGTGGGGGGATTGTCGATCCACTCATGAACCTCACGGTATTCTTTGCCGGTACGATTGACACTTGATTGCATGTGAATGGCTAAGTCAGGCATGATGAGGCTCCTTTTTTAAGTATTTGATGGGGTTATATGATTGAGTTACACCTTTCCCGTTTCCGGCTCTTCTCGAACCGTGAAGAGAAACATCGGGACCGAGGCCACCAGCACGGCGGCAACGATGAGAAAGGCCCAGCTATACCCCAGAGACGCCACCAAAAGACCGGTGACGATGGGACCGCTCGCATGGCCCACATCAAAAATGGTGCCGAAGGTGCCCATGGCAGCGCCGTAATGGCGGGCCTGGCAATAATCGGCGACCAAGGCGGCGGATGACGAGGTAACGAATGCTTCACCCAGACCAAAGAACATCCCGACAATCATCAGGGGCACAAATCCGGTTAAGTGGGGAATCATGGCCATGGGCACTGCGCAAAGGAACATTCCGGCCACGATCAGGGGCCGCCTTCCCCAGCGGTCGGAAACCTTTCCCATCAGCGGTTTGGCAATAAAGGTGACGACGATCTGCACCGCCCAGAGCAACCCGGCCTCAAAGACATTGAGTCCGGCCACGGTGACTGCATAGACCGGAAGAAAAGCTTCGAGCGCGCCCATACTGATGTTTTGAATGCCCTCCATTGCCGATGTCATCAGCACTCGTTTGTCGGCGACCACTTCGTGGATGCCACGGGCAAAGAGGTGAAATCGCTCCGCCAGCCCTTTGCCTGCAACCGGTTTGTCGCCGTTGCGCAGCGTGAAGAGACCAAGGACAAGGGCCGCAACTCCGGTGACCGCACTCAGCAGGAAGACCATGCGATAGTCCCAAAGAGTGGTCGTGCCTTTACCGCCAAGCAGAAAAAGGAGCGAACCCCCGATGGGCGCACCCAGCAGGGTCCCGGCGATACAGACCGACGAAAACCAGCTGAGCAACTCGCCTTTGCGGTTGCCTGCGACATCGGCGACAACGGCCATAGCGACCGGGCCGTAGATGGCGGTGGCCAGGCCATGGAAAAATCGAACGACGACCAGGGCTGCATACTGGCTGATAAACAGGTAGGCAAAGGGCATCAAGCCGAAGATGACGAGTCCCGCCAGCATGGTACGACGGCGACCGATGATGTCGGAGATGGCTCCGGAGGGCATCTTGAAAAAAATACCGGTGACGGTTGAGATACCCACCGCCAAGCCGATTCCTTCCGGCCCGGCTCCCAGGGAAGCGGCAAAAAGGGGGAGGACCGGATTGCGCGCCAGGGCATAGGAAAAACGGGCCAAAAAGCCGATGGAGCAAAGCGTGCGGAACAAGCCCGCCTTGGTCTGGGCTTTTTCAGTTGTCAGGGTGGCCGCATTCATAATTTCTCACCGCTTATTTCTTGAGGGAATACCCTGCGTAGAGCGCATCAAAGATCAGTAAGGCGCGTTCTAGTACCTCATGATCGTTGGTTGAGATCGCTATCAGGCCATCAAGCAAATTTTTCAGCAAACCGGCATCGTCAGGAAGTGTTGCCCCTTCCTGGATATCGATACACTTGATGAGTTCGCTGAGTTTCACCACGGCTGGATCAAGCAAGCCAAAGCCACGGGCTATGACTTCAAAGGTGATCAGCTCGCCTTGGTGCGTGAACTCGCCTCCTTTGACATCAAAAAGGATCTCTCCTTTTTTAGCCTCAGCGTGTTCCCCCGGCTGAAGAAAACGAAACTGTGCCTTGGAATCGACAAACCGGCTGATGAGCCAGGCGCTGCTGAGTCGGTCGATATAGGGTCGGGCACGGGTTGCCCAGATGCGGCTTTGATATGCGGAAAGCTCCAGAATCGCTTCCAGGACAGTTGCCTTGCCTTTACTGCGCAGCTTTTCCGAAACGGTATCTATGACCGTAAGGGTCTTGGCTGCAGTTCCTGAGGGGAAAAAATCCAGACTTTGGAGCGCTTCACATCTTTTGCGCAGCTTTCGCAGGGTCAGAGAAAATTCTTTGCTTTTTTCATCACCGTCAGGGCGAGCCGTCTCTGCCAATAACTCTCTCGCCTCGGTCTGGATCTGCAGAAAATCTCGATCAATCTGATTCTGAAACAATTTTTCGATCTGGTCGTCTGCCATCCCCTCGATCCGGGCGCACTGGATGGCGAGCGCCTCACCTCCCAGGGCGTTCACTTCACCAATCAACCAGGTGATGTTCTCCAGGAGGTCATCACGATTAGGCAGAATCTGCAGGCCGGTCTTCAACTGGACTGCGCCACAGGCCGAAATCCTCCGCCAGATGCGCATACGTGCCTTGGCATTAGTGGCGGGGACAGAATACGAGAAGAGAATCCATTTATCTTTCATAGTGAACGGAATATATGTTACAGATGTAACGTTGTCAAGGGGGGGGGGGGGCGTAGGAACGATTTTCTATTGGTTCCTAGAAGGAAAATAACCGTGGAAAATGGAACTACTTAAAATGCAATAACCAGGGGACGTGCCTTGTTTTTTAACCTACAAGGGGGAACCCCCAACATTCGTACCAAAAGTGTAAAGTTGCGCTGCTAACCAATTATAATTAGTTAGTATTGCGAGTTAAGTTAGCCCTGTTTGCCAATAGTCTCTTTCCGTCGTCGCGCAGGTTTCCCACAGGGTCAACGTGTCGGTAAAGAGTTTGCCGAGTTATCCCCAGTTCGTTACATAATACTCCGACCTTAGTCTCTTGTTGTCCCATTGCAGCCATGGCAAGCCGCCGTAGCTTGGCCGCCGTCATTTTATAAGTGCTCACCGGACCTTCCACGGGCACGAGCTGATGCTAGCCCTGCTTTTGTGCGTTCAGATATAAGTTCCCATTCAAACTCTGCAAGTGCAGCAAATATTCCGAATACCAGTTTGCCGGCTGGTGTCGTTGTGTCAATTGATGCCCGGTGGCCGGAGATCCCGTCCAAGCCGATCCAATTTCCAGACAACCAAAGTGTCGCCTCCTGTAATTTTCAGAAGTCGAGCGCACTGGCTTGTTGTGTTGGATTGACATGCGAGCAAAAAGTGGCCAGGCGGGATAGCTATTGACAAAATTAAAACGAACGTTTAATTTAAATGCAACATTTTTGTTCACCGTTAACTTCTTATCGGATCAGCTAAATGATGACCGAAACCAGCAGCGCAAAGCATAAACAGACAACGAGAGACCGTATCCTGGATGCTGCGGAACATGTGTTCGCCGACAAAGGGTTGGATGGTTCATCCGTGCGGGACATCACTACTGCCGCCGGGGTCAATCTGGCGGCAGTGAGCTATCATTTTGGGTCCAAAACAGGGTTGATCGAGGCGGTTTTTTCTCGCCACCTCGGCCCAATGAATACGGCAAGACTCGCGCTGCTCGATCAGGTCGAAGAGCAGGCCGGTGAAAGCCCCCCTCCTATTGAATCAGTGCTGGACGCCTTTATCCGGCCGGTTGTCATGCATCACTTAGCGGAGCACGGCGCCAATGACGCATTCATGCGCCTGATGAGTCGCTGCCTGAACGAGCCGCCCACGCATCTTGAACTATTCAAACATCATTTCGATGCACTTATGCACCGATTCCACGCTGCCTTCTCCTGCGCTTTGCCGAACCATTCCCCCAGTGAGATCTTCTGGGGGGTTCACTTTACCATTGGCATCATGCACCATACTCTTCATGTGCTCAGCCATTTGGACCACCTACCTTTCTGCCCCGCAGAATCAGCTGATGCCCAGGCTGTCGTGGAACGCTTCATTGCATATACTGCGACCGGTATGAAAGCCCAGCACGGTAACAGCATTTCCGTCAATGGGCTTTGCGGCGGAACAATTTCCACCCCGCAATCCTGCAACCAATCGGTAGAACCGTTTCCGTCATGAATCGCATCGCCTTAAAAATGCTCTTCGGTGACCGAGGCAAATACCTCGGCATCATCACCGGCATCACCCTGGCCTCAATTCTGATGATCCAGCAGCCGGGCATGTTGGTTTCGATTTTTACAATGACCTACAGCTTCATCACCGATGTCTCGTTGCCGAACATTTGGGTCATGGATGCCAAGGTCCAGCAGATCGACGACTCCAAACCGCTGCTCGACACCCAACTGTATCGGGTGCGCGGTGTTCGTGGCGTGGAATGGGCGGTTCCCCTCTATAAAGGCAGTCAGAAAGTGCGACTTTCCAACGGTGAAACCGTCATGAGCAACCTGCTCGGCCTGGATGACGCCACCTTGATCGGCGGGCCGGCTGTGATGATCGAGGGCAAACTTTCCGACCTGCGCATTCCCGATTCAGTCATTGTCGACGAGGCCGGGGCCAACGGAAGGTTGGCCAAACCGGCCGCCGCTCCGGGCGAGCGCGCCACGCCGCTCAAGGTTGGTGACGTGCTCGAACTCAATGAAAAACGGGCGCTGGTGGTGGGCATCGCCCGGGCACAGAAGACGTTCCAGTCACAACCCATCATTTACACCACCTACACCCGCGCCAAGGTCTACGCCAACAGCGAACGAAAAATGCTCACCTACATCCTGGTTAAGGCCAAGGACAACGAACCACGGGAAACCATCGCGCGGCGCATCACCCAAAACACCAGGCTCGCTGCCTTGACCGCGGAAGAATTTAAAAAGAAATCGCTTAATTATATGATTTATAACACCAGCATCATCATCAACTTCGGTTTTGTTGTCTTGGTCGGTTTTGTTATTGGCGCTGCGGTGACCGGGCAGATGTTCTACAACTTCACTCTCGATAATCTCCGCTACTTTGCGGTGTTCAAGGCCATGGGAACAACAGACCAAACCCTACGAAGGATGATCTTGCTCCAAGCATTGTTAGTCGGATTTGTCGGCTATGGCATTGGCGCCGGCGCCATAGCGTCATTCGCAATGATAATGGGCAACAGCAACGGTCCTTCGGTCAACCTCAGTTGGCAACTCCTGTTGACAAGCGGTTGCGCCATTCTCCTGATCGTGTTGATGTCGGCTCTGGTCTGCATCCGCAAAGTGCTGAAGCTGGAAGCAGCCGTGGTTTTTAAAGGATAAGCGGAAAAGGCGGAAAAACAGATGGAACAGCAACAAGAGGTCGCGACGCGCCCTATCATGACGACCGGCGGCCCCAAAGATGCGGCGGTGCTCTGTCGCGGCATCACCAAGTCCTACGGCAGCGGCGAAACCCAGGTGAAAGCGTTGCGTGGGGTCGATCTGGAAGTGCGTCCAGGTGAACTCCTCATGCTGGTTGGTCCTTCGGGTTGCGGCAAGACCACGCTTATTTCCGTGGTTGCCGGCATCCTTGATCAGGACGACGGTGAATGCCTGCTCTTTGGCCAGAACCTGTCCCTCTTGCCCAAGCATGAACGGGTCCGCTACCGGGGTGAGCACATCGGTTTCGTCTTCCAGGCCTTCAACCTGATTCCCTCGCTCACGGCTGCGGAAAACGCGGCCATCCCGCTCCTGATCAACGGCATACCCATGGACGAGGCAGTACAAAAAGCCGCGCTCCTGCTGGCCAGCGTCGGCTTGGAAGGGCGGGAACATGCGCTGCCTTCACAGCTCTCCGGCGGCCAACAGCAGCGGGTGGCTGTGGCCCGGGCACTGGTGCATTCGCCTCGACTGGTGGTCTGCGACGAACCGACCAGCGCGCTTGATCAGGTCACCGGTATCCGGGTGATGGAAGGGTTGAAAAAACTTGCCGTCAACAATGATCGGGCCCTGGTGATCGTCACCCACGACGCCCGGATTTTCTCGTTCGCCGACCGTATCGCCCACATGAACGACGGCGCCATTGAACGCATCGAAAACAAACGCTGAAATTGCAAGGAAAGCTGCCATGACCCTGAAAAACAAAATACTCCCCGTCTTGGCCGTCATCGGGCTGATCGTCGCTATCGGGGTTGCCGTGCGATCACAGAAAAAAAATCCTCCCGCCGAACCAGTGGCTCAACCCGCTCAAGCGCCGTATGCATCGTACATCGGCGGAGCAGGCATTGTTGAGGCGAGCACGGAAAACATTCAACTCGGCACATCGATTGCGGGCATCGTCAAAACCGTGTTCGTCAAGGTCGGCGACACTGTGGGGCAGGGGGACACGTTGTTTTTGATCGACGACCGCGAGCTCAAGGCCAATCTCCAGGTCAAGGAGGCGAGTCTGGTCCAGGCCGAGGGGGCGCTTGAAGAGGCAAAAGCCTCTCTGCAAGATTACGAGACCCGGTTCAAGCTGGTGCAAAACGTCACCGACCGCAGGGCCATAAGCGTGGACGACTTTGAACAGCGGAAAAACGCTGTCCTTCTGTACAAGGCTAAATTGGTGAGCGCCAAGGCGGAAGTACTTGCTGCTCAGGCCGCGCTGCAAGCGGCGCGAACTGATCTGGATCGCCTTCTGGTGCGGGCGCCTGTCGATTGCATGGTGCTGCAAGTGAATATACGGCCGGGTGAATACGCCCAAACCGGCGTTCTCAACGACCCGTTGATGCTGCTGGGCGACAACAACCTGCTGCATGTACGGGTAGACATCGACGAAAACGACGCATGGCGGTTCAAGCCAGGTTCACAGGCTATGGCGTTCATGCGCGGCAACAGCAAACTGAATTGCGCGATCAAGTTTGTTCGCACCGAACCCTATATCACCCCCAAAGAGTCATTGACCGGAGACAGCACCGAACGAATCGACACCCGGGTGCTCCAGGTGATTTACGGATTTGACCGCAACGCTCTCCCTGCCTATGTCGGGCAGCAGATGGATGTGTTCATTGAAACGCCGGAAGAGGGCATCAGCCATGGAACGGGGAAAGTCGAGGCGTTGGCTGCGGTCAACGGAGAAAAACCATGAAAATCGGAGCGTTGACGACCGTTGGTCTCGCCCTGTTTCTCTGCGGCTGCGCCCCGGTTGGTCCGAATTACACCAAGCCTCATTTGAACGCGCCTCCCCAATGGAGCGAAGACGCCAAAGAGGCCAAAGAGGCCAAGCCGGCCCCTGGACTTGAGGAGGTCGCCTGGTGGCAGGCATTGAATGATCCTGAGCTCGACCAACTCATGCATGCCGCCATGGAAGGCAATCTCGACGTCGATCAGGCGCGGGCCAGGATACGACAGGCGCGGGCCGAATTCAAAGCCGCTGCAGCGGGCAGCAAACCCAACGTCAACGGCACGGGTTCCGTCACCCGAAGCAAGGACAGCAAAAATGTCAGTGACGCCAGTGGCGAGACAACCACCTTGTACACTCCCGGCTTCGACGCCGCCTGGGAGGTGGATGTGTTCGGTTCAGTCCGCCGAAGCGTTGAGGCCGCCGAGGCCCGCGTCGGGGCCCAAATCGAGGACCTGCACGCCACCCAGTTGACCTTGCTGGGCGACGTGGCCAACGCCTATGTGCAACTCCGCGCCGCGCAGGAGCAACTGGCTCTTACCGAACGCACCTTGAAATCTCAATCCGAAACCGCCGAGGTCACCCGGGTGCGTTATCAACACGGCCTGACAAGCTATCTCGACGTGAGCCAGGCCGAAGCAGAGACGACCACCACCGCTGCAGACATTCCTGCATATGAAACGACCATCAAACAATCCATCCACCGCCTGAGCATTCTCATTGGTCAGCCGCCGGATTTTTTGAAGCAACAACTCGGCGTCACGCGTTCGCTGCCTGATTGCGGCGGGGTCGCCGCCACCGGGTTGCCTTCGGAACTGTTGGTCCGCAGGCCTGATTTGCGCGAGGCGGAACGAACGCTGGCGGCGGCCTCGGCCGATATCGGCGTGGCCACAGCGGAATTGTACCCTAAATTCGACCTGACGCTGGGTTTGGGACTCAACAGTGACACCATTTCTCGATTGAGCTCGCTCTCCAGCGGCTACTGGTCCCTGGTTCCCCAGGTTTCGGCGCTCCTTTTTGACGGCGGCAAAACCAAGGCGGGGGTAGAAAAAAATGTAGCTGTTTACGAGGAAGCTCTAGCGGCGTACCATTCAACCTTTCTCAAAGCGCTGGAGGACGTTGAAAACGCGTTGGTCAGCTATGCCTCCGCGCAGACGAAGCGGCAGACTCTCACCAAATCCGTTAAGGCCTACAAGGAAACCCTGATGCTTGCCGAAGAACAGTACCGCAAGGGGCTAATCAGTTTCCTCAATGTCCTAGACGCGCAGCGCTCCCTGTACATTGCGCAAAACAGCTTGAGTGTAACCAACGCCGAGGTATTGACTTCGTTTGTCAGTCTCAACAAAGCGCTCGGCGGCGGCTGGAAGGTGTTTGCCGATGCCAACCGGCAAACGAAAACAACTCGGGATGTCTCCAGCCTAAAAACAAGAGGTTGGGGCATATTCTTGAGCCGAGCAGCAACAGAAAACGACCGCATGCCAGGTTAAGAAAGGTAAAGCTCTGCTCAGATGGTGTAAGGCTGCTTGTATCGACTGCCGACGAACATTACGATAATTGAAAGATCCACTCAAACAGATCGCTTATACCGGAGGACCACAATGAATATCTCGCCCAGTAGTTCCACTCCTTCAGATCAGACCGTCATGCATGTCAACAGCGCCAAAAAAACAACCGAGGAAACCGACAGCACCACGACTCAACTTTCCTTCGGCGATACGGTGGAAATTTCCGACGAAGCCCACACCCTTTCGATCCAAAGCGCTGCTGATACGGACTCTTCGGCAACGGCAACCGATGGCAACGACACGAGTGAAACCGAAGCCACGGAAAAATCGAGTGGCGCCGGAGGCTCGTCTGGCGCCTCCTCTTCCGACAGCACCACCGAGGAGACCATTGATGACTTGAAGAAAGAAATCAGTGCCCTGCAGCAGGAGATTGCCGCCCTGCCCACCCAGGTGGCAAGCGATAAAGCGGCGAATCCGCAACTTGAGGCCAAACAAGCCGAATTGGCCTCCAAGAACAACGAGTTACTGCAACTGGAGCAAAGTTAATCCTGGATATTTGCTGACTCCCGATTCAGGTAAACTGCAAACCGACCGCATTGTAACGCGCTCAGATCGTCTTGAATTTTTCCTGATTTTTCAAGAGGATATCCACCAGTTTAGAATCGAAATGGCGTCCCCGCTGTTCCCGGAAAAGGGCAAACACCGCCTCCCAGGTCCAGGCCTCGTGGTAAACGCGCCTGTTGGACAGGGCATCGAAGACATCGGGCACGCCAATGATCCGGCCATCGAAGACGCAGTCGGGCAGATCGATCGTCAGATCATCGTGTCCAAGAAAGCCAATATCGATCAGATCGTCGCTATGTCGAGGCTCGAGGAAATATCAACGAATCGCAAGGACAACCAGGAGATGGGCCTCCTTTGTCTGCACCTGTTACAGGCGAGCCTAGTCTACATCATAATACCTTGATGATTCAAGAGGTGCTGGCGGAGCCGGGCTGGACGGAACGTATGACGCTTAGGGATCTGGCGGCCTTGAGTCCGCTTATCACCCAGCATATCAATCTCTATGGACGATTTGAGCTGGATATGGGGACTCGTCTACCACTGGGCGCTTGATTGATGAATTTCATTTTGCCTCAACGAGACCAAGGCCGGATCAGCAGGAAAAAGTGGTAGGCAAGTCGTATAACCATTTGATTAATGGTTTTTATCGGCCAACCCCCAAAGGGGAGCTTGCACTTTTGGTATGAATGTTGGGGTTACCCCAACAACGGTGATTGATTATGAAGGGGTTGCTTGTCTCCGGTCGAACAGACCGGCCGCTCACCCGCCTCAATCTATAATTTCATCATGGGGCCCCTTTGCTCCCGGGACCAAAAATCTCATTGTGTCCCGAATGGCGGCAGACACAACCTGTGGTTCAATCGTTCTTTTTCCTCTGAAAAGAACTCTGCCGTATTCGGTTTCCGCTGCAAGGTGCGTAGAAGATAAATATTTACAAATAGTTATCTTGAAAGAGCGTAGGGATGCCCATATTTTCACCGGCACCTCGCGACCTCTGAAGACAACAACCCTCAGCCTCAGCAACCGGAGTCGGCGCAGTTGGGAAAAGAGAAAAAGGCAACCCCGTAAAAGAGCATCGCCATCAAGATGACCATGGTAAACCCGAAATTGATGGCGAACAGCATTGCCAGCACGGCACTGATCACCGAGGCACAACCGTTTACCCCCCAGGCCCAGGGAATAAGTTCCGGCGCTGCCTTGCCAAGCCGGTCGAGAGCGAGCGGAAAAGGCATTCCCATGCAAAAAGCAAGGGGGGCGATCATTACGATGGAGATCAGCATTTTCACCAGGATAGTTTGGCCAAGGAAGAGTGCAAAGATCCGGTCCAGCAGAGGTATGTAGCCTGCGCTCATGGTGATCAGCAGGCAAAGAGCCCAACCCAGTACCTTTTCCGGCAACCAATTCCGGCTAAGATTTTTGGTGCAGGCACTGCCAAGCCCGGCAAAAACAAGAAAGGCGGTCAGCACAAGCGAAGCGGCAAACAGGGGATGGTGCAGGAAGAGGAGAAACTTTTGCATGAAGGAAATCTCCAGGAACATGAAACCAAGCCCTATCAAGAAAAAATAGAGAAAAATCTTGCGATACAGGGCTCGTTGCCGCCCAGGTAGGTGCTTGGCAAATTTCAGCGGCAGAAGGATCAGGAAGACACTGGCAACGCTGGCCTGAAAAAGAGTCGCGACCAAGATCAGGTAACTCTGTTCCAAAAGCGGAAGTCCTCCTTTGTCCCGTAAGTCGATGAGTTCCGGGATGGTGGCGGGTTTCAAAAAATGGAAGAAGTAAGGCCGATCATCAGTGGCCGGGGCAATGTTGAACTTGTAGCGGCGAACGAAGTCAGCGTGCTCGCTGAGTAAGGCTTGAGTGCCTTGATAGAAGTAGGGCTCTCTGAGCAGGTTGTAACGATTGGCCTCTTCTGCTTTGATGCCGGGGTAATAGGCAAGGTCAAAGGAACGCTGCCTGCAAAATGTTTTGAGGATTTCGATTTCACCTGCCGCAATGAGGCCATTTTTAATGAGCAGAGTGCTGGTCTGCCATCCCCGAATGAGAAGAAGTCGTTTCTCCGGAGATTCAACCCCAAGCCTTTTCAAGGAGTCGAGTGCTGTGGCAAAAAGCTTCAACGAGTCACGCGGCGGCACTTTGACCCAGCGGCTGATCGACAGATAACCGCCAACGCTCAGGTGTTTCAAATACGCCTGCAAGGCCTCGACGGTATAGAGGTAACTTTCATGTAAAGCGTAAAGCCCCGCCGATGAGGCGTTAAAGGAGTCCAGCAGTTCAATCTGGATAAGGTCGAAGCTCTCTTTGGACTGGCTGATAAAACCGCGGGCCTCGGTGGTGTGAATAGTCGTGCCTGGTCTCTCAAAAATATTGCCGGAAAATTCGCCATGGCTTTTACCGATGGCAACCACCTGCGGATTGAGTTCAAGCCCCTCGATTTGCCCGACGTGGTGCAGGCCGGCTTGCAAGATGCCGGAACCGCCGCCAACGCCGACGATAAGCGCTTTGTCAATCTGCCTCAGGTGATAGGCAAGTGCAGAGGTCTGTTGATCAAGATAGGCCACCTTGCTGTAATCCCCATCAAACCGGGTAATGGCAGTCATACTGTCGGCATCGGTAAAAAGGGCCAACTGCTCAGGGGGCTCAACGGTAGAGTTAAGACTTACCCCTGGCGCGTATCGCCATGGGATAACCGGGCTTTCAACTACAGAGATAAGCCCAAGCGGGCTGGATTTCTGCTCAGCAATGCGAGTTCCTTGAATACGTAATGCTTGCGCCAAACCTTTATAGGGCGAAATGTTTGGCAGCAGCTGTTGGTTTGCCTGCAAGATTAAAACAAGCAAAATCAGGAGGATGAAGAGCGGAAGAACAACGGACTTCATCTTGAGTTCGATGAGGGCAACGGCTGCGGCAGTTGCTCCCATGGCGACGATCACCAGCAGTGCGCTGCTGGGGAGCATCAGATAGAGCAAGGCAATCACGCCGATGCTCCCACAGCCGGCCCCGATCAGATCGGCGCCATAGATCCCGGCGCTTTGCCCTCGGAAACGCAAGAGCGCCATCGCCATGCTGCTGGCCGCAAAAAAGAACGGCAGGACAAGCAGTGGGTAAATGAGCAAGAGCCTGCCCAATTGCCCGATGTCCCAAAGAATCTCCAGGGCATTGAATTGAATTCGTTGGGCAAGCAGATAACAGGTTGAGGTGGAAACAGCGAACAGCAGGATACAACTGAGGTACTTCCTCTGAAAACTGGCGAGCAGTTTTTCATGAAAGATTGCCACAAAGGTGCCGCTGATGCCGTAACCAAGCAGAGCCAGACTGATGATCATGTAGGCGAAGTGATGCCATTGGATGATGGAAAACAAGCGCATCAACAGTATTTCATAGGCCAGGGCGGTGGCGGAAACCAAGGCAATGGCAATCAGGGGAGGGCGCTGTTGGGCTTGATCTTGCGGCGATTCGCAGCTCTCGAGCAGCCCCCCATTGTTGTCTCCCCCTACGCTGTTGACCGTCGCGCCAAACGTCGCGGGACGACCAGGCAAAAGGGCGGACAGGCAAGGTGCCGATTGTGTGTGCGGCGTCATCAGTGTTTGCCGGTCAAAGGGACAAACATGACGGGGAGAAGCTGACGGGTGGTGAGGGAACCGTTAACGTCCTTATCAACCACGACAAGCTGCTGCGCCATAAAAGGGCCTCCCACCGGAATTATTATTTTGCCGCCAGGCTTCAGTTGGGAAATGAGGGGTGCCGGAATATGGCTGGCGGCAGCTGTGACAATAATTGCATCAAACGGCCCCCTCTCCTGCCAACCGTAATAGCCGTCGCCGAGGCGGAGATGGATATTTGTATACCCCAATCTTTGCAGCCTCTCCTGAGCACTTTTTCCCAGTTCTTCAATTATCTCGATGGAATAAACTTCCCCGACAATTTCTGCCAGGATGGCAGCCTGGTACCCGGAGCCCGTTCCTATCTCCAGGACCCGATCCCCTTTGCCAACGGATAACAGATCGGTCATGATTGCCACAATGAAAGGTTGGGAGATGGTCTGACCGTGACCTATAGGCAGCGGCCGATTTTCATAGGCCAAATTCTTGAGCGCATTGTCCACGAACTCATGGCGGGGGACTTTTTGTAAGGCTGCGAGCACCTGAGGATCAAGTTCGGATTTGTTGAGGTAATAACTTGTCTCCCTGACATTTTTTTCAATCTGCCTGAACAGCTCTTTTCTTGCGGCGATGTATGGTTCTTCGCCATTGGCCCAGGTTTGCACAGTCAGGCTGAAACTAAGCGCGAGGAGGAGAGCCAAGTATGAATGCCGCAAAAAGAGCATGACCCTCTCCGGTCAGGAAGGTGTTTTCCGGCCGTTATCTCTGCGCAAGGTGATCGCAACGGTTCGAGGGCCAAGCCAACTCGTCATGGCCGATGTTGAGTGGTTTTCTCTCGTCAGAGCTGATGGTGTTGACATTGACTCCTCTCTTCACCAGATATTTTTCGGCGCTGTTGTTTTTTCTGTGGCCAAGGGCCACCTTGTACGCATGGGTGCCCCGCCTATCACCATTTCCTTCAAGGGTTACAACGGCAGCAGGGGCGGCTTTGAGGTACTGAGCCTTGGTTTCCATGCGTCCCTTTTGATCGTCCTGGATTGTGTCCTTCTCCTGGTCAAAGTCGATCAACCCGATGGGTCTGCTTCCTTGTTTACAATGGCACAACCACAGGGCAGATCAACGAAGTAAATTCGGGTATATAATGGCTAGATAAACCCATAACGATTGGCTATGGATCAGCATTTACAAGCATGTACAGAAATCCAGCAGCAACATGAAGCCCCTTTATCCCTGTCGGCAGAAAGTGATAGTGATGCGACTGATGTCGAGCACGACAATACATTATCGATTAAATTTCAAATTGTTGTGGAGAGCGATGAGGACGAAGATGTCATCCCTCAGACCGAGGAGATCCCCTCCAACCGCGTGAGTCCGGCATCGAGTGCGCACTGAATCGCCTCGCGGAACTCCTTGGCTGTGATTCGCCGGTCGAGGGGCGGATGCTCTCGGGCCAGGTAACAGGGGCGGTATTGGTCCATGATATTGAGGTAGGTGTTTTTCGAAATCTCCCTGGAGATGAAACGGACGATCTCTGCAGTCCCGGCCCTTTCCTCCGGCAAAACCAAATGGCGCACCAAGAGCCCCCGGCGGGCCACGCCCTCGTCATCCAGCACCAGGTCACCCACCTGACGGTGCATCTCTTTGACAGCTCTTTGGCTGAGGTCCGGATACTTAGAGGCTTTCGAATACTGCAGGGCCGTCTTCTGATCGGCGTATTTGAGGTCGGGCATATAGATATCGACGATACCGTCCAGAAGTTGCAAGGCCTCGATGGATTCATAGCCCCCGCAGTTATAAACCACGGGCAACATCAGTCCCGCCGGGGCAGCGATCAGGAGGCTACGCAGGATCATGGGCATCTGGTGGGTGGGTGTCACCAGATTTATGTTAGGACAGCCTGATGATTGCAACTCGATCATCACCTCGGCCAGGGTCTCGACGCTGATTTCCTCTCCCTCGCCCAGGTGGCTGACGGTGTAGTTCTGACAGAAGAGGCAATCGAGATTGCAGTTCCCAAAAAATATCGTACCCGAACCGTGCCGCCCCACCAGCGGACGTTCTTCGCCGAAATGCGGTCCCCAGCTTGACACAAAGGGCTGGTCCCCGGTCCGGCAGAAACCCTGCTGCCCTGCGGTACGGTCGACACCACACGCCCGGGGACAGAGCATACAGGAGCGCAGCATAGCCTCGGCCTTCACGACCCGCTCTTCCAGATCCTGGATTGAAAGGCGTTGGTAGGCAGGGATGAACATCTTTTTCAAAATGGTTTCGATGGTCCTAAAGATAGAAACCCATCAGGGGCCAGGCTTGTTGCCAGCATGACCATATTAATGTCGCGATGATCTGACCAGCCAGGCGTTGTTCTGTTGGAGAATTCAAGCCAAAAACTCTCAATGGTTTCAGCAAGCGCTTGATGTCTCATGATGCTCTCGATATGCGGCATCAATGCCATGGAATTGGTAAACAGGGACGAACCTCTCTCGAGAAGAAGTGACTTGAGCCTTGCCGTTGCGTGAATGCCGAGGGAGAGCCCCAGTTCTCTAAACGCCAGACGATATGCCGCAGGCAGCATCAAATTGTTTCCCCTGGCATATCGATCCAAACCTTCGGCGCTTGCAAGCAGCACGCTCTCCAGCAGCTCACTCTGATTAAAAGTGCCTCGGTCAATCATTTGCGCCATCAGATAGGCGCCACATAACAGACCGCCAATGCCGAGAGGGTCATCGGTAGCCCAGGTTTTCCCTTTACAGATAGTCGCCAACTCCTCAATCTCTTGATCCAGGGCCGGTTGCGGGGAAGCCATCGGTTCCACCTTGGCGTAACCTTGCAACTGACTGTAGGTAATAAGCCCGTCAAGGGGGTCATGCTGGCCCATGGCCGGGATGAGAGGGCGGGAGAGGTCTATGCTCATTTTCCAATAAAGATAGTTCCGGCCATCAGCGGGGTGGGTAAAGGTAAATCTGGGATGGACCGACTTGGCGAGTTCTCTGGCCCAGTTGTTATATTTCGGGTCGGAGGTGACCACGCTCACACAATTGAGAGCATGCATCCATTTCGTCAGATAATGGTAGTACTGGCCGTCCCGATCCCATTCGAGCTTCTCATCAAAGGGCTCCGTTAGGCTACGTTCATGTACCTTTTTGCCGATCCGCAACCCGCCTATCGTCGGGTGTAGCCTGCCCTCAGCCTCATTGAGGCCGCTGATCCATCCCGATCGGTCATCGTCTGCCCGGTGACGACCAAGGATGGTATGAACTTGGTCCACAAGCAAGAGCGCCAGGAACTTGAAGTGGTCATCACCTGACTGTCGATACAGTTCCAAAAAATCAGAGACGGCAAAGGCATCGGTCCAAAGATACCGGCGTTGTCCGCTGCCGCCATCCGGCGTCAACCCCGTTTGTTTGGCAAATTCCACCATGAGTCTTTGGGCGGTGATGAATCGCGAATTGTTTTGCACCATTTATCTCCACTGCAGAACTAGACGACTCTCCTTGTTCATGGCCTCCTGGGTGCCGAGCTTGCAACTTTCTCTATTCAAGACCTCCATGACCCCTTGGCGGTCGTGCGTAGAGAGGCATGGAAAGCATTTTTTTGCGATTACGTCAAACTTGGGTTAACAATCGACCAGGAGCGGCAGCCGTTCCTGCAAAATGCGCGCGAAATCTTTTTTCACCTGTTTTTTGACAGCCGAGACCGACAGGGCCGCTGCCCCCTCCTGCGCCATCGAGGTCACTGGGCAGTCGGGCAGCCCACAGGGGTTGATAGGGTCGTAGGCGCCTAAATCGGGCGCCACATTGAGGCCAAAGCCGTGCAGGGTTATCCAGCGGCGCACCCCGACACCGATAAAGGCGATCTTGCCCCGTTCGGCCCAGACTCCCGTGCTGCCGTGATGGCATCGCCCGGTGATCCCGAAGGCGGCGAGGGTGCGCACCAGCAATTCCTCTAAAAAACGCAGCCAACGGTGCAGATCCCGCCCGCGCCGCCCCAGATTGACCAGCGGATACCCCACCACCTGCCCAGGACCGTGCCAGGTGATATCACCGCCACGATTGACACGCTCCACGGCAAGCATCGAATCAAGGATATTGGCAGGATTACCGCCCCGGCCGATGGTGTAGACCGAGGGATGTTCGAGCAACAGTAGCGTCTCTTCTTCGGTGCCGGCTGCAATGGCGGCAGCCAACCGTTCCTGCAGGGCAAATGCCTGCCCATATGCAATCAGGCCACAATCGATAATCCGCATTCATTGCCCCTCTTGGCCTAAAAAAAAGACCGGTCTAAAACGGAAGCTATCAAGGAAGGCGCGTTGCAAGATACTCCAGCATCCCCGCCAGGGTCGACACCTTGCCATAATCCACCTCAGGGATCTCGACTCTGGTCCGTTCGCCGATCCCGACCAGCAACTTCAAAAAGCTGAAGGAATCGATATCCAGCGCCTCGCGGATGTTCTCGTTCGGATCTACTTCGCCAGGGTCACTCTCCGGTGCCACCTTTTTCAATTCAGACAAGACTATTTCTTTCAATTCGTTCCCGGTCATAACTCCTCCGGCTGCTGCAGATGATGATTGAGGGCCTCCAGAAATTGGGAGCCGCGATGCCCGTCCGTGGCACGATGGTCGGCCGCCAGCGTTGCCGTGACACAACGGCGCACCCCTAGCATCCCCCTTTCCGCCCAAGGGCGCTCCATGATACGGCCGAAGCCCACCAAGGCTACCTGGGGCGGATAGATGACCCCGAAAACGGTCCTCACCCCCCTGTCCCCCAGGTTGGTCACCGTGATTGTGGCGTCGGTCATCTCCGAGCTCCGCAGGCGGCCTGCACGGGTGCGTTCGATCAGATCCCCCATGGCCTGCATCAGCTCGCTGAGGTTCAGCCTGTCAACAGCATGAAGGGCAGGAGTAAGGATCCCGCCCTGGCGCAACGCCATGGCAAAGCCGATATGGATCTCCGGTTTGATCTGGAGCTGATCCTCCAGCCAGTAGCCGTTCAATTCCGGGACATCTCGGAGCGCCTTGGCCACTGCCTTGAGCAGGAGGACGGCGGGCAGGATGCGATCCCGGAGGGGGCGCTGCAAGTTTTCCGCCTCCAACCAGCGTAAGGGAGAGTCCATGTCGATCTCCGCCTCCAGATAGTAGTGCGGTATCTCCCGATTGGAGCGGCTCATGGCCGCGGCAATGGCCTGCCGCATCCCCGGCTGAAGGGTTCCGGCGGTGGCTGGTTGTTCGCTTATCGGAGCCGACTTCGTTGCCTCCTCCCTTGCCTGCGCCGCCTGCTCCACATCACTGCGCTGGATGACGTCATGCGGCCCGGTGCCGCGTACGGTTGCGAGGTCAATCCCGAGCTCCAGAGCCAGCCTGCGTGCTGAGGGTGAAGCGGCGATCCGTGCCGTCGTGCCCGCCGCTGGTGCTTTCAAAACAGCAACCTCTGCAGGCTTTTCCGGGGGTGGCTGTTCCGTCCTGACCGGTCCCGTCGAAGCGGCCTCAGGGCTTGTGGCCGCCGCAACCGCGACGCCTTCGGTCAGGATCATGGCCAGGACTGCGCCTACCGGCACTTGCTGACCTGCTTGGACCAACGGCTCGCCCATGATACCGTCTTCGAAGATCTCGATTTCGAACAATCCTTTCTGGGTCTCCACCGTGGCGACGATGTCACCGCGTTTGACCCGCTCCCCCGGCATAACCAGCCATTCCACCAGTTTACCGGTCTCCATATCGGCCCCGAGACTGGGCATGCGAAATTCACCCATGGCGCACCATCCTTTGTACTGTGGCGATAATGGTCTCGATCCGCGGCAGAGCCGCCTCCTCCATATGCCGGGCATAGGGTATGGGAACCTCAGCGGTGCAGATCCGTTCGACGGGGAGATCGAGGTCGTAGAAGGCCTGTTCCATGATCCGCGCCGATATTTCGGCGCTCAGGCTGCCACTGCGCCACCCTTCGTCCACAATCAGGGCCCGGTGAGTTTTGGCGATGGAAGCGAGATAGGTGGCGTCGTCCAGCGGCCTCAAGCTGCGCAGGTCAATAACCTCGGCCTCAATCCCTACCTGGGCCAAGGCCTCGGCCGCCTCCAGGCACTTGAACAGGCTGGCGCTGTAGGTGATGAGGGTGATGTCGATCCCTGGCCTTCGTACGCGCGCCTTGTCAATATCCACCGGGCCGGCGTTTTCGGCAAGTGGCCCCTCCAGGTTGTAGAGGGTGTTATTCTCGAAGATCAATACCGGATCCGGGTCCTGAAGCGCAGTCCAGAGCATGCCGCGGGCATCTTCCAGGGTGGCCGGTGACAGGATGCGAAGGCCGGGGATGTGGGCGTACCAGCCCTCCAGGCTATGGGCGTGCTGGGCGGCAAGCTGTTTGCCGGCGCCGGTCGCCATGCGGATGACCAGCGGCACGTTGAACTGACCGCCCGACATATGGAGCAGGGTGGCGGCGTTGTTGAGAATCTGGTCAAGGGCCAGCAGGCTGAAGTTGACCGTCATCACCTCGACGATGGGGCGCATGCCCCCCAAGGCTGCACCGATCCCCGCGCCGACAAATCCCGATTCAGAGAGCGGTGTATCGCGAATCCTCTCCGGGCCGAACTCCGCCAGCAATCCTTTGCTGACTGCATAACAGCCGCCGTAATGGCCGACATCCTCGCCCATGAGAAACACCCGTTCGTCCTTGATCAGCGCCTCGCGAATCGCCTGTTTCACCGCCTCACGGTAGGTGGTTGTTTGCATTGACGTCTGTGCGCTCATGCCCCCCTCCTTTCCGAATAAACAAAACGGGCCAGATCTGCAACCGGCTCCCAGGTGCCGGCTTCGGCAAAGACTACCGACGCCTCGACCTCAGTCGCCACATCCTGCTCCAGGGCCGCCATCTCATGATCGTCGCAGAGCCCATTTTCCCGGAGGCGACTGGTCAGCAGATCGATCGGGTCGCGCTTCTTCCACTCTTCCACCTCTTCCTTGCTGCGATACATTTCGGTGTCGAACATGGAATGGGGACGGAACCGGTAGGTGCGGCATTCGAGCAGATAGGGACCATTGCCCTGGCGGATATGATCCGTGGCTCTGCGGGCCGCTTCCTCCACGGCCATGACATCCATGCCGTCGACAAAGGCCGAGGCCAGGCCGTAGCAGGCGCCCCTTGAGGAGAGGTCTTCAACGGCCTGGGTGTAGCAAAGGGCGGTGCCCATGGCGTAGAGGTTGTTTTCGCAAAGAAACAGGACCGGCAATTTCCAGAGCGAGGCCAGGTTCATGGCTTCATGGAAATCACCCTCGGCCACAGCGCCGTCGCCAAAGAAACAGCAGGTCACCCGCTTGCGTCCCTGCATCTTGTCGGCCAGGGCGAGGCCAACCGCGAGCGGGAGGCCGCCACCGACGATGGCGTTGCCGCCGTAAAAGCGGGTGGCCGCGTCAAAGAGATGCATCGAACCACCCCGGCCCCGACAGCAGCCTTCCTGTTTGCCGTACATCTCGGCCATGATCCTGTCGGCACTCATGCCGCGGGCCAAAGCTTGACCATGTTCACGGTAGGTGGCCACTACCGCATCTTCAGGGGTCAGCGCTGCCATGACACCGACCGCCACCGCCTCCTCCCCGATATACAGGTGGAGGAAGCCTCGAATCTTGGTGGCGCTGTAGAGCTCGGCCGATTTTTCCTCGAAACGGCGGATCAAAAGCATCTGCCGCAGTTGCTGAATGGCATGCTGCTTATCAAGAGGTGCCTGCATCATGTTTCACTCCCTTCCAAGGTGGAGGTATCCCCAATGGGAAGCCCCAGTTCACGGGCCTTGAGCAACCGGCGCATGATTTTACCGCTCCGGGTTTTCGGCAGGTTGTCAATAAATTCCAGTTCCTTAGGGGCCACGGCCGAGCCAAGTCTAGTGCGACCGAAGCCAATCAGTTCCAGTTGCAGCTCTTCGCTTGCTTTGAAACCGGGCTTGAGCACGACAAAAGCCTTGACGATCTCGCCGATCGTCGGCTCCGGTTTGCCGATCACTCCGGCCTCGGCCACGGCGCGATGTTCCATCAGGGTGCTTTCCACCTCGAACGGCCCAACCATGTGGCCGGCGGTCTTAATGATGTCGTCGGCTCGGCCGATGAACCAGTAGTAACCGTCTTTGTCCCGCCTGGCGAGATCACCGGTAAGGTACCAGTCACCGGCAAAACATTTGCGATAACGTTCTTCTTCATGGAGATAGGCCCGGAACATGGAGGGCCAGCCGCGGCGCAGTGCCAGGTCACCCTCCACCTCGGGTCCTTCGATCTGCACCGTTTCAGCATCGATCCTGGTGACAATGGCGGCTTCAATCCCCGGCAAAGGCAGTCCCATGGAACCGGGACGAATTTCCAGAGCGGCATAATTGGCGATCATGATGCCGCCGGTTTCCGTTTGCCACCAGTTGTCGTGGATCGGCAGCCCGAGGACGCGCTGTCCCCAGAGGATCGCCTCAGGATTGAGCGGTTCGCCGACGCTGTGCACCAGCCGCAAGGCCGAGAGGTCATATCTCTGCCGTTGTTCCAGCGAGGTGCGCATCAGCATTCTAATTGCGGTCGGGGCCGTATACCAGACGCTCACCCGCTGGTCCTGGAGGATGCGGAACCAGCGTTCCGTCTCGAAGTCCGCCTCATCGACAATACTGGTGACCCCAAAGAGCAAGGGGGTAATAATACCGTACGAGGTACCGGTCACCCATCCTGGATCGGCAGTGCACCAAAAGATATCCTCGGGATGGAGGTCGAGCACGTATCGACCGGTGATGAAGTGGGTGTGCACCGCATTATGAACATGCACTGCCCCTTTGGGCATGCCGGTGGTGCCGCTGGTGAAATGGAGGACCGCCATGTCTTCGGGATCAGTGGGCGGGATGGTAAAAACGACCGAGGCCGCCGCCATAAGCCGCGGCAGGGAGAGAACACGCGCATCTAGATCCTGTTCCGCGTCAACTAAAAGCACCCAGCGAAGTTCTGGCAGCCTATCAAGCAGAGGGGCTACCTTTTTGCTGTACTGTTTTTGGGTGGTGACCAATACCCTGGCGTTGCCCCGTTCCAGGCGCTGGAAAATAGGTTCCGGTCCAAAGGCGGAAAAAAGAGGACAGAAGACGCTGCAGTGCTTCAACGTGCCGAAAAATACCGGATAAAGAGTCGGGATACGTCCGGCCAGCCAAAACACCCGTTCTCCCTTGCGTATCCCTAACTGGCCGAGCAGGTTCGCAAAGCGGTTACTCCCCTCCTTGAGATGTCCATACGTCAGGTCAATGCCCCCATCGTCCTTGCCGAGGCAACGGATAGCCACCCGATCGCTGAGAGGGCCATCGGCATGACGATCCACCGCTTCATAGGCAATATTCAGCCCCCTACCATTCGGGAGGCCATTCAATTCGCGACGTACACTGCTCCAGGAAAAATCGGTGCAGGTCTTCTCGTAGTCGAACAAATTCGGTCGCACCGACATTGATTCCACATTCTTCTTGATAGGGAGGAAATGCATAATTGCCTCCAAAAGGAAATGTCAGCCTCTCGCAACGAAAAGCTGTGGAGAGAAAGAAATCTGTAAACATACAAAATAGTTATAAGGATAAATCGCTTTGGGACGAGCGTGATACTCTTTTCCTGGGTTGCAATTTAATGGGCTCGCAAAAAAATCGACATTTTAAATCTTAATACCCGTACATTCAAAATGTTGCCTCCTACCTTGCTGGTCTCAGGAAGCACTTTTTGCGACTTGGTCAAATTTTGCGATCGACGATCTCACGATCGTGAAAACCACCGGCCAAATGATGTAACACGACTACATTAAGCAGATCGGGAGTCGAGAAGAACCCGTATCCGTCACTGGTATTTCCCCCTCGTCCTTCATCGCCAACTCCCCACACCCATTATGACAGGTGTGAGGAAAACCCGCCTTTTTTTCACTAGAGTGTGCAGGAGCTTGTTCCGGACCCACCTAATCAGAGTGATTAATCTTCTACATACCCTTTTCCCTTGCAAGTCGGGCAGGGAGTATCCGGGGTGCAGACCTGCCCGTCTTCGGTTGCTATACCCTCCCACTCACCGCTGGTCTCGCACCTGCCTTTGATATTTTTTTCTCCCATGCAGGTCGGACAAATCTCTTTTTTTTCGGTATCCTTATCCATTGTAACCTCCTTAGATAAAAGAATTGTTTTTCTTGGTGACCATCGAGTTGCAATCCGTTTTTTTAAAAATCCCTGTGCTCAAGGCACTCGCCAACCCCACCAGCTCGTTCTCTTGTGAAGCTGCTCTACTAAGTTGAAGTTTATGATTAAATATGATGGAAAATAGAGAGCATTACAATGGAGGGAAATTGGATAGAGAGAGGAGAGTGAAAATATTAATCTTGAGATTGCAGATGATTGATAATGATATACTATATAGATGTAATTACACAGCAAAACTAGTTTTCGCTGTTCCTGTTATGAAATCCGGCCATTAGCCTTGAAAGAGTACTCGCAAGGCGTCAGACGCTGTCAGTCCTTGTTTCCCGCAGATCCATAATTTTGTGTTTATGCCAGTTTTGGCACCAGAGCTTCTTGGAAAATGAACGTCTGCATGTTGTGTCATCGACCAACGGGAGAAATCTCGTGTCTCAAACGACGAGATTTCTCGCTACCGCTCGAAGATGACAAAAAAACGTTTCGCTCTTTTCGCCAAAATAAGTCGCCCCCCGAGAGGGACATAGATTGAAGCTGAATATTGAGGAGTTAGAACAAGGTGCTGCAGGGACGCCCCCAAAACAGAGGCATGAATTGAACCCATTATCAAGACGGGCTCAAGGGGGATTTTGCGGGGATCAGGTCGGGTGACCGTTATATCTGCGGCCACCCGACCTGATTATCAGCGATTAGTGTAAATAAGTTGGCCGTTTTTGTGAACTTTAATCCGCCAAGAGATAGGCCAGATGTAGTCAGAGATGAAAACCTTATAGCGGACCATCTCACCATTCTCTTCTTTTTCAAAAATATAGTCGGCATAGGAGGAATCAGAGAATGTTTTGAATTCCCCTTTGCCGTCATACTTTACCAACTCGTCTCTGCCGAATATTGTTTTTTTAATTTCAATAGCATGGCCGTCTGAAAGTATAGTGTACGTTGCCATAATTTCACCCCTCCCAACCTCCGATACCACCGCCAACGGAATGGTTGCTGTGGAGAGTGCCGCGTGGTCTCTCCCCAGACCCCGGAGAGCGTCTTCCTTTGTGCGTGAGGCTGTCACTACGTCCTGCAGCCCGCTCACACACTCCAGTAAACTGAGCTCTTAGCAAAATTGTACGGACGGGGAATGCGGTTGTCAATGTCGGCAACCGTGGAGGGACGCATCCCTTGCCGCCACCCCTGATTTTGAAAAGTAATTTTCTCCAACTGAAAATCAGGGTATGTTCGGGTCGTGCGACCAGAAGAGGGGGCACACTCGGGACGCTCCTGGATTATCCAAGTTAAGATTCCCGTGCTCCCTTGAAATGGGACGCTCCAACCAAGGAGTTTGTTGGCGCCCCAATGCTTTTGGCTTTTAATCGTGTCACAATAACAATTTAGATCAGGGTGTACTTTGAAGAATAACGATATATTGCGCAGTATCCGCTATACTTTTGACTTTAATGATTCGAAAATGATTGCTGTCTTTGCCGCAGCGGGTCTTCAGGTAACGCGGGCACAGATCAGCGATTGGTTGAAAAAAGAGGACGATCCGGCCTTCCAGGATTGTAGCGGTAAGCAGCTGGCGATTTTTCTCAATGGTTTGATTGTTGATAAACGCGGCAAACAGGAAGGACCCCTCCCCGAACCGGAGCAGCACCTCACCAATAATCTTGTGCTCAAAAAAATGAAGATTGCCTTAAATCTGAAGGGCGAAGATATCTTGGCGATCATGGGCCTGGTCCGATTTGCGATCAGCGAGCATGAAATCAGCGCGTTTTTTCGCAAGCCGGACAACAAACACTACCGTGAGTGCAAGGATCAGGTCCTGCGTAATTTTCTCAAAGGGCTGCAGATAAAATACCGGGCCAATGCGCCGGACCCGGAGGCCTGATGCCTCGGAGCTCCGCGGACGTCGGTTAAAGATTCCGCGTCCTTCTTACCTGACCCACCGCTGCAGCGCGGATCCTGCTGCGGCTTCCTGGAGGAGGTGCAGCATTTCCGGTGTATCGAACAGCTTTTTGCACAACTCGCATTTGCGGTAGGTGATGATTTCGCGTGCCTTGATGCCGGCAAACGAGGCGATGGGGGTGATGCCCAGGGAGCGGATGCAGTTGTAGAGCGGATGGGTATCACTTGCGTTCAGGAGCTGGGCAACGGAGTGGTCCTTGAGGTTTCCGAGCAGGAAAAAATGGGTGGCGGTAAAATGGCTGCCCGCATCGCAACAGGCATAAAGGTTGAGATCCGGAGCCAGATAGGGGTTCATGGCGCAGCGATTTTCCTGGTAATCCGTGCACAGCTCCTTGCGCTCAAAGCCGTCGGCCCGCCCGGCATAGATCACTGGTTCCGGAAAAAATTTGAGTTCGTGGTCGCGGAGAAATTGTTCGTACTCATCATCTTCCTCTGAAAAATCAGTGACAAAGGAGATGAAATAATCGATCCCAATTTGCGTGCAGCCATGCGCCGCATGGAGGATGTTGCGGCGGGGGACATGCTGTTGATGCCACCGGCTAAAGCTCAGGCGCAGTTGGCACAGGCCGCCCTGTTTGAGCCGTTCGAGCCGTTGTTGGGTCGCTTCCGGAGTTTTTGCCCAAAAGCTGTTGGTGACGATGCGGCTGTAGATGTTGTGATGCCGACAGAGATCCACCAGTTCGAGCAGATCGTCAAAATAGAGAAACGGCTCGCCAGCGGTGAAACTGATGCCGGTAACGCCCGCTGCAGCCAGGTCCCGGATGATTTCCTTGGCCGTGGCCAACTCCATTTTCTTAGGGTCGGGAACGGCATCGGCTGCGACGCAATGGCCGCATCTGATGTTGCAGCGGGTTGAATATCCAAAGGCTACATTTCGCATGAATTTAGGTGAGTTTGGGTTTTCGTTTGACGCCCCTGGTTGCCTCTGCAAGCAACGGGTCATCCGGCCAGTAATGTTTCGGATAGCGGCCTTTGAGTTCCTTTTTTACTTCCGGATAGCTACGCTGCCAAAATCCGGCGAGGTCGGAGGTGATCTGGATGGGACGCCGCGCCGGGGAAAGCAGGTGCAGCAGCAGCACCACCTTACCGCGGCAGATGGTGGGCGTGTCGCTGAGCCCGAACATTTCCTGAATGCGGACCGCCAGCAGCGGCGGTTCCTCGAGGCGATATTCGATGTGGATGTTTGACCCACTGGGCACGGTGATACTGGCTGGGGCCTCCTGCGCCAATTGCTGTTGCTTGTCCCAGCCCAACCGTGCCTTGAAGACCTCGTGCAGGTCAATGCGTTTGAGTTGCTCGGCCTTGCTCAGTCCGCTGAGATACGGCTCCAACCAACTGAGATCAGCCAGCAGCTGACGGTCCGTCAGATCCGGCCAGTCCCTTTCCGGCTGCCAAGCGCGCAGGCACTCCACCCGGGCCTGAAATTGTCGCGATTCCCGATTCCAACCCAAACATTCCAACCCCCTCCACCGGATTCCGCTCATCAGGGCGCTGCTGATTTCTTCCGGATTTACCTTGGTCAGCGGCTTTTCTTCAATCACAAGGGCTCCCAGGCAGAGACGGCGGATCGCCACCACCTTGGCGGCGGCGTCATCCCAGTAGACCTCTTTGCTCTCTGTAAACAACGCCTGATGATCTCGCTGCAGCTCGGCCAGCTCCAAGGCCTCGGCCAGAAAGATCCGTCCCTCCGTATGGCCCGCATCCAGGTGGGGCGCCACCAGATACTCACAGGCCGTCAGCGGATCCGCCGGGGGCAGGGTGGCCCCGCGACCCGAGGCCAGGAGGTATCGGCCTTGCGCATGGGGGCGGCGGCGGCCGATCCGGTCGGGGTAAGCAGAGACCAGGAGGGGAGCGATGGCCTCCAGATTACGCGGTTGTTTTTTGCAACTGATGAGCTGTTGCCACTGCCGAGCGGCACGGTCGATACGGCGGCAGATGCCCGGGTCGCCCCCTTCCCGGTTGAGGGCCGCATCTCCCTTTGTTCGCCATAACTCGAGAAGATGGAGACGTGTTCCCAGGTCAGCGGTGGGATTGCGGCCCTCGCGTTTGAGCAGATCGCGTTCCGAGAGCAGGGCGGCGAGGTCGCAGGCCAGCGGGACTTGCCCCATTGCTTGTGCCCTGAGCAGCATGTGGCCGAGGCGTGGGTGGAGGGGCAGGGCGGCAAGCTGTCTGCCGACAGCGGTGATCCTTCCGGAGGCGGTGATCGCGTCCAAAGAGCGGAGCAAGTCGCAGGCCTGTTGATACGGGCCGGAGCGGGGCGGGTCGAGCCAGCGCAGTTCCTGCGGCTCGCGGGTACCCCACAGGGCCAGCTCCAGGGCAAGACTGGTCAGGTCAACGGTCAGGATTTCCGGGGGATGAAACGGTGTCAGGCTGTAATGTTCTCCCCGGGTCCACAGCCGCAGGCAATAGCCCGGTCCGAGACGTCCGGCCCGGCCAGCCCGTTGGCGGGCCGCTGCCTTGGAAACACGCACAGTGGTCAAGGTGCTCAAGCCGTTGCTCGGCTCAAAACGCGGCCGTCGCGACCAGCCGCTGTCAACCACGCAGCCGATCCCTTCGATGGTGAGACTGGTTTCGGCAATCGAGGTGGCAAGGATCACCCGTCGCCGACCCTCGGCATCCGGGAGCAGGGCGCGGTCCTGGTCGGCCTGGGAGAGATCGCCGAACAGCGGTGCGATCAGGACTTCGCGGTATGCGGGCTCGCTGCTGAGCTGCCGCTGCACCTCCCTGATTTCGCCGGTGCCAGGGAGGAAAACCAGAACATCACCGGTTTGTTCCTGGAGGACCCGGCGGATGCCCGCTGCGGTTACATCAGCGATTCTGCCCGTTGCTTCCCGCGCCAGATATTCAATCCGCACCTCATGGCTTTGCCCCTCGCCGGTGATGATGGCCACATCGCCGAGTAAAGCGGCCAGGGCGGTTGTTTCCAGGGTGGCTGACATGACCAGCAGGCGTAAATCCTCTTTGAGCTGACACAGGTCTAAGCAGAGGGCCAGGGCCAGATCGGCATGGAGGGAGCGTTCATGAAATTCATCAAAAATGATCAAGCCCACCCCGCTTAAATCCGCATCGTTTTGGATGCGTCGGGTCAGGATGCCTTCGGTGAGCACCTCAATGCGGGTATTCGGGGAGATTTGCCGATCAAAACGAATCTGGTAGCCCACGGTCTGGCCCACCTGTTCCCCCAGTAAAGAGGCCATGCGGGCCGCAGCTGCCCGGGCTGCGAGCCGTCGCGGCTCTAGAATGAGGATTTTTTTATGGGCCAGCCAGGGTTGGTCAAGCAGAGCCAGCGGGACAATGGTGGTCTTGCCTGAACCGGGCGGCGCAGTGAGAACCGCTGAACCTCGGGCAAGGGCCTGTTGCAGCGCGGGTAGGACTGGGTGGATGGGGAGTTGCGGTAGTTGCACGGTCAGGGAAAGGTGAGGGGAGAAGGGAGAAAGCTTGCGATTCCTCACCTTCGTTCGGAATGACAAAACAGCAGATTGTGGCCGCGCAAGGGGTGCAAGGGCGGGTTTGGAACCCGCCCCTACCGTCCCCTCTCAATGCCTCATGCGAAACTGCAAGGGTGCTGGCAATGCCGTCACCCTTGGTGCTCGTTCAGGCGCGGCGAGCGAGCATCAGTTCAATGTCTTCCTGCAGGGCCTGGAGGTCTTCCTCATGCTCAACCTCATCCTGGAGAATCTGCAGGGCCATGTTGTAAGTGACCGGGTCCATCTCGCGGGTTTCGGCCAGCATGGAGTTATAGACGCTGATGGCGCATTGCTCACCCTTGATGTTCTGCTCCAGCAACTGCAGCACATAGGGATCATCCGGGGCATCATAACCACAGTTGGAAAAATCGTACCACAGCTTGGGGCTGGTAGGCGGGGTGCCGCCCAGCTGGATAATTCGGGTGGTCACCAGGTCGGCATGGCGCAATTCATCGGTGGCATGCTGCAGCAGTTCGGCAATCACCGCCTCTTTCATCGGCCCCTTGGCGACTTTGGCCCCAAGCCAATATTGATAATAGGCCAGCCACTCATCGGCAAAGGCCTTGTTGAGCAGTGCCAGCACTTTTTCGGTATTGACGCCGACGATTTCTCTTCCTCTGGTTCCCATGACAGTCTCCTTGCTTGAAGATTTATGAATTGACCTCGATAGTTCCTGTGCAGTGTATGGCTGTTTTGCCGGGATGGCAACAGCTATTTCCCCGACAGGATTCCGTTGATACCTCGAATACTTGAATATTTTCAATCCCGGCGAAATGGGCTATAGTCGGTGCTCGCCGCACCATGCCTGTAAGGTATTTTTTCACATCAGGAAACGAGAGTATGGACCTGACCGGCATCCTCACCG
This sequence comes from Desulfobulbales bacterium, assembly GCA_038205495.1. Classification (GTDB taxonomy): domain Bacteria; phylum Desulfobacterota; class Desulfobulbia; order Desulfobulbales; family Desulfobulbaceae; genus Desulfobulbus. The sequence continues at coordinate 97,447 of JBBRBT010000002.1, read as the reverse complement.
CCCTTCTTTCTGCCCTGTTCATGGGGACCGTGGGAGTTTTTGCCAGGATGACAGGACTGGGGGCCGAGGTGATCACTTTTTCTCGGCTGCTGCTCGGCGCCGGTTTCATGCTGCTCTTGCTCCTCGCCACCGGCCAGCTGCGCAGGTTGGCCTGCTGGCCTACCTGGCCGGTCCTGATCAATGGCGTCATGTTGGCGGGTTTCATCATCTTTTATGTGCAGTCCCTGGCCTACACCACCCTGGCCAACGCCATCATGCTGGTCTACCTCGCACCGCCGATTGCTTCGGTGTATGCCCATTTTGTACTCGGCGAGCGGCTGACCCGGTTGAGTGTGGCCCTCATCGGCCTGGCCCTGTTTGGCTTTGCGATGATGCTGGAATGCAAGCTCGACCTTGCCGGTGGTGGTCGCCATCTTTTGGGCCTCGGATTCGGCATCCTGTCAATGCTTTGTTATGCCGCGTTCATCCTGATCAACCGGGTGATCGACGAGCGGATCCATGTGTATACCCGCACCCTGTACCAGCTGCTCACCGGTGCCCTGGTGATGCTGCCCCTCTTTGTGCTGCGGCGGCCCGACCTGCCGATGCAGACCTGGCCCTGGCTGGCCGCAATTGGGCTGGTTCCCGGTTTTCTCGCCACCCTCTGTGCGGTGATTGCCCTGAGCCGCCTTCCGGCCGCCACCTTCGGTACGCTGGCCTATTTTGAACCCATTGCCGTGATCGTCTTTGGCTGGGTCTTGTTTGATGAACTGCTGTCACCTCTGCAGCTGGGCGGCTGTCTGCTGATTGTTGGCAGCGGTATTGGCGCCACCTGGTCGAGCCTAAGGACTCAGACCACGGGCACTCGCACCCCCGTGGTCTGAGTCCGGCTCCTGGCCTCGGTGGGGGTTCCCGCTGCGCTCTATGCTTGCTTTCCCGGTCCATCAAACCTATTGTTGCAGTTGTCTTGTCTATCCCGATCAAAAAAAATATGCGCCAATCCCCAAGGAGGCGTTCAAGGAGAATTGATGACACCGCACTCTGTAAACATAGTAAATCATACCGACGCGGGGATGGCGGATGTCGTTGCCTGCGACTCCTCCATCTGCCTGGTCGACGGCGCTGCCTGCCGCCTGTTGTATCGGGGCTATGATATTGTCGATCTCGCCGAACATTCCACCTTTGAAGAGGTCGCCTACCTCCTCTGGTACGGACGCCTGCCCGGCTTTGTTGAATTTCAGGCCTTTCTCGACGGCTTCACCGGATGCATGAAATTACCGGTGGAAACCGTTATGATTCTGCGCATGTTTCCCCATGCCGCCACCCCGATGGAGGTGCTGCGAACCGCGGTTTCGTCCATGGGCCACTGGGATCCGGACAGCGGCAACACCCGGCTTGATGCCAGCCTGCGCAAGGCGCAGCGGCTCACCGAGCGCATCCCCATGATCATCTCCTCCCATCAGCGGCTGCGTGACAACAAGGAGCCCCTCGAGCCGCGATCCAACAACGGCATTGCCTTCAATTTTCTCTACACCCTCCAGGGCAAGGAACCGGATCCGATCATAGTCAAGGCCATGGACACCGCCCTTATTCTCCATGCCGACCACGAACTGAACGCCTCGACCTTTGCCGCCCGGGTGACCGCCGCCACCATGACCGATATTTATTCGGCCGTGACCAGCGCCATCGCGGCCCTCAAAGGACCGCTGCACGGTGGTGCCAATGCCGAGGTTATGAAAATGCTCGAGGAGATCGGTTCACCGGAAAAGGCGGCGGACTGGGTGCTGCCCCGCCTTGCTGAAAAAAAGAAGATTCCGGGCTTCGGCCATCGGGTCTACCGCTGCGAGGACCCACGAGCCACCGTCCTGCGCACCAAGGTGGAGGAAATCACCGCGCTCACCGGTGAAACCCGCTACTACGAGATAGCCCAGGCCGTGGAAAAAGTCATGTTGAGCAATTCCAAGGTGTTCCCCAACGTCGACTTCTATTCCGCACCGCTCTATCATGCCATGGGCATACCGGTGGAACTGTTTACCCCGATTTTTGCCATCAGCAGGACCGTGGGCTGGACCGCCCATATCCTTGAGCAATGGAAGCACAACCGGTTGATTCGCCCCACCGCCCGCTATACCGGCCGCTCGCTGACGCCGTATGTCAACCTCGGTGCCCGGTCCTAAAAACTCCGCTCCGGATTCGATTAGATCCGACCCGCAGGCAACCAGGGAATATCGACGACCTCGATATTCCCTTTTTTTTACTGCGCATTCTTTGATGATTTCGCAAAAGTCGATTTCATTTCGAGGAGCAAGGCGACGAGAAATCTCTCAATGATTTTAGAGATTTCTCGCTCTGCTCGAAATGACCAAACGGATGTTTTCCCCTTTTTGCGAGTTCATCTCTCTTTGATAGGGGTGTTCAGCCTATCAGGTCGGTGGAGCCAAGGTAGGGGGAAGCGGGGGTGAGGAAATCGGTAAAGATACCGGTCACTCCCCAGCGGAACAGTTGCTGCTGACGGGCCGGGTTGTTGACGGTGAAGACGTTGACGTGGAGATCTGCAGCGCGCAGGCCTGCCACCAGGGCCTCGTCCACCAGGGGGTCGTGCGGGTGATAGGCGCAGACGCCCAGTGCCTGGAGATACGCGACGAGATCGGGAGGATGAGCCTCTTCCTGGAGGGCGGCAGTGGCGATCTCCGGGGCCCTTTGGCGGCAGCTACGCAGGTAGTGGTGGTTAAAGGACGAGATGACCACTTGGTCGCAGACTCCGGCCTCTCGGATCTCGCGCACCACCTCGGGCACAATCAGGCTCTCCAGCGGGGTGCGCTGCATATCCTTGATTTCGATGTTGAGCGGCATGCTGTTTGCCTTGGCCCAGGCGAGCAGCTCCCGCAGAGTCAGGATTCGCTGCGGCATGAGGGCGGCCAACTGCCTGCGTTCGACAGCGCCGTGCCGGAGGGTGGCAAAGGGATCGGCAGCGAGAAACCAGGAACCGAGATCAAGTTGCCGCAGATGTTCAAGCCGCCAGTCGCAGAGCGCAAAGCTGGCAAGGCCAAGCGCATCGGCCACGGCGACAGCGTTGCTGGTCCGCAGCAGATGGGCGTCGTGGAAGACCACGGCCACCCCATCGCGGCTCAGCTGCACATCCAGCTCGATCATCCGGCTGCGCCCGAGGCTCTGTTCAAAGGCGCAGAGGGTGTTCTCCGGATAACAGGCCCGGTAGCCGCGATGGGCAATGATCAGCGGGTCCGGGGCGAACCGATCGAAGAACCGGTTGATCGGGGCCGTGCCGTCGGTTGTCGAACCTGTTGCTGCCATCCCCGCCATCAAAGCTTATTTGACAATGAGCCCGGGGCGGGCTTGGGTCCCATTCTTTTCGATGATCAGATCGCTCAATTCGTTGCGATCGTCCTGCTGCAGCGGGAAATGGGTACGCAGAAGGGAGCCGATCTCTTCAATGGTGGCGCAGAGTGCGGCTGCTTGCTGTTTTTCCCTGATGCCCGCAGTCAACCGACTGACGGATTCCTTCCAGGTCTGGGGCGGCAGTTGCTCGTTGATGCCGCGATCACCGAGAATCCAGACCCGGCGCTCAAGCACGGAGATATAGATGAGAACACCGGTGGCATCTTGGGTGGCCTGGAGCCCGGCGGCATAGAAATGGGTGAAGGCGGCTCGTTCCACCTCGGCTTCGGCCCGCTCCCTGCGGATAAATTGCCGCAGCAGCCAGGGGCTGTGCCGTACCAACAGGCGGGCAGGGAAAAAGAAGAGCGGGAGACCGCCGAGGAAAAGCCAGAGAATCTCTCCCTGCCACCAAAAAATGGAACTGATAATAAAAGCGGCCGCCAGGGCTACGGGCCCGGCCAGCACCGCTGCTGCCGTGAGTTCCGCCTCCGGGTAGGCGTGGCTTGCCGACACCACCATCGGCACGATTTCACCGGAGGTCTGCTGCTCAACCCGCTGCACCGTCCGGTTAATTTCCTGTTGTTCTTGGGTGGTGAAAAATTTTTCAGCTAAAGTTTGCATGGTTACCATCCTCCGGAAGATCCTCCGCCGCCAAAACTGCCGCCCCCGCCACCAAATCCGCCTCCACTGAAACCACCGCCGCCCCCTGAAATAAATCCGCCCGGTCCGAAGCGGTTTCCGCCGGTTCCGGCCAGGACGCTGGCGATCAGCGCCCCGAGGATGCCCCCGGGGATCAACAGCACCAAGAGCAGCCAGCTGGAACCACCCAGCATCAAGGCGATCAGCGGTGCGAAAATACCGCCGACAATCGCTGCTAGAGGCTTCTGCCGCCGGAATATGTTGCCAATAACCACAAGACCCATCAAGACAAAAACGAGGAATCCCCCGGAGTCCTGGCGGGCCTGCTTTTTCGTCCCAGCCTTTGCCGTATATTCCCCTTTGACCGCGGCAATCATGGCGCCAACCCCGTCGATCACGCCTTGATCATAATCGCCCTTGCGGAAAGCGGGGACCATCACCTCCCTGATAATCCGCCCGGCGACCAGATCGGTCAACCTCCCCTCCAGGCCATAGCCTGTTTCGATGCGGATTTTGCGGTCCTTGGCCGCAACGAGCAGCACCGCGCCATTATCGGTTCCCTCCTGTCCTATCTTCCAGGTCTCCGCCACCTTGAGCGAATACTCTTCCAGGCTCTCGCCCTCCAGGCTGGCGATGGTCAGGACCACGATCTGGGTGGAATCCTTCTGTTCCAGGGCCTGCAGGGTCTGCTCAAGCATCCGCGCCGAAGCGGGAGACAGGATATGGGCGGTATCGTTGACCCTGCCGGTCAACGGCGGAACGTCGAGCGCATAGACCGGCACTATCCAGGCCCCGGCATGGAGGCACAGGAGGACGAGCAGAAGGCGAAACGGCACGTTGCGCAGCGCTTTCATGGCAGCTCCAGGGGGTTAGAATTTGACTTTGGGTGCTTCTTGAGCCTGGGGCGCTGCCTTGAAGTATTCCTTGCGTTCCAGGTGGAGGAGGAAGGAGTTGGTCAGGCTTTCCGGAAATTTGCGGATCGATGCGTTAAAGACCTCGACCGCCTGATTGTACCGCTGGCGGGCGACATTAATGCGGTTCTCCGTGCCTTCCAACTGGTTTTGGAGATCGAGGAAGTTCTGGTTGGCCTTCAAATCCGGATAGCGTTCCACCACCACCATCAGTTTGGACAGGGCCGAGGTCAGGTTGCCCTGCGCCTCCTGGAGTTGCTGCATGGCCGCCGGATTACTGAGATCCTTGGGCGTGATCTGGACCGAGGTGGCCTTGGAGCGGGCTGTGATGACTGCGGTCAGGGTGTCCTTTTCATGGGTGGCATAGCCTTTGACGGTCTCGACCAGGTTGGGGATAAGATCGGCCCGACGCTGCAGACTCGATTCAATATCAGCCCAGGCCTTGAATACGCCTTCTTCCTTGGTTTGCAGCGCGTTATAGCCACAGCCGGAAACCAGGAACAGGGTCATTAACGCAGCCAGCACAGGGGGAAAAAATCTTCTCATGGTATACCTCCAGAAATGGATATTTTGTTAGAATCAAACAAAGGTTGCGGTGCAACCCTCAGGCTTCCTCGAGAATGGTGAGCACCGCTGCCAGGACCTTGTCGCTCTCGATCAATTTCAGGCAACGAAGGTGCTTCTCCGGACAGCGGTTCCTTTTGCAGGGACTGCAGGGCAGCGGCTTGCGGATGACCGTGGCATTGTCGGCAAAAGGGCCGGTGGCGATGTGATCGGTGGAACCGAAAATGGCCACCAGGGGCGTGTGCAGGGCAGCGGCCACATGCATCAGGCCGGAATCATTGGTGACAAAGACATCACACTCGCCGATCAGGGCCATGGCCTCGATCAAACGGGTGGTGCCGGTGAGATTGATGATGCGATCGCCGCACCTGTCGGCACGGGCGATGAGCGCAGTCGCTGCCTGCCGGTCGGTTGCGCTGCCCAAGAGAAGAATACGGGCATCGGTTCGGCGGCAGAGTATGTTGGCTAGGTCGGCAAATTTCTCCATGGGCCAGCGTTTGGCCGGACCCAGGTCGGCACCCAGATTGAAACCGATCAGCGGCCCCGTACCGGCCTGGACGCCGAGGAGTTCTTTAATTTGTCTTTTAGCGGCATCGATCTGCTCACCGGGGATGAACAGCTCCAGTTCGGTGGCAGCGGTGTGCAGTCCCAGGCAGCGGAGCAGCCGCTGGTAGTAGTGCACCTGATGTTTGCTGATCAGCTCCGGTGCCTTGTGCACCCCGTGGGTGAGCAGCAGGCCGCGGGCATTAGTGATGTAGCCGCCACGCACCGGAATGCCGGCCATTTTAGTGATCAGCGCTGCCTCGAAGGCATTCTGGAGGAGGAGCGTGCAGTCGTAGTTGTGCAGCCGCAGCTCACCGGCCAGGCGCAGCAGCCCCCGCAATCCACGGTGGACGCCATTTTTTTCGTAGAGGAACAGCCCGTCGACCCTGGGACTGTAGCGAAAGATATCGCTGACCCCGGGGTGCACCAGCAGGGTGATCTCAGCCTCCGGAAAATTTTCGCGGATGGTGCGCACCGCCGGGGTGGTCATCACCGTCTCGCCGATCCCGGTGGTGGCGCTCACCAGGATTTTTTGCGGATTGGGCGGAAACGGTTTCATGGGGCGGTGCTTCCGGTGTCGGCAGCAGCCAGCAACCCGGCCAGACGCTGGGCGGCAAAGGCGATGGAGGCGTCCTGGGACAGCGCGATTTCATAGTTGGCGATGGCCTGGTCGCGGTCGCCCAGTTGTTCAAGATTGAGCGCCAGATTGGCATAGTCGATGGCCGAGGCCGGATTCAATTCAACGGCGCGGCGGAAATGCGAGACCGCCTCGGCATAACGACCGGTCTTGTAACAGCAGACCCCCAGGGTGTTGTAGATGTCCGGCCGCTCTTCATCACAGGCCAGTCCCTGCTGCAGGGCGGTGATAGCCTCCGGGTAGTGCCCCAGATCGCGGAGGCAGCAGCCCTTGTAGGAATATATATACGGTACATCTTCCTGATGGGGATTGAGGCTAAGGGCATCGTCCAAACAGGTCAAGGCAGCGATAGGGTCGCCCAGATCATAAAAATTCCGGCCGCGGTAGAAATGGAGATAATACGCCTCCGGGACAAGGTGCTGCATGGCCTCCAGCTTGGTGCCGAGCGCTTCACCTGTAAGGAGGCTGGCAGCCAATTTGGCGGCAAACAAGGCCCCGTTGCCGCCCATGGCACGTTCCCGGAAATGGGCCCCGGGGATGATGGTGTAGATCGCGGGGATCTGCAGCTGCGGATGGGTGGTGTCCACCACCAGCACTTCCATGTTGTTGCCCTTCAGGGCGGCCACACAGTTTTTGACCTCCTGGTAGATATCTGCGTCCTGGAGATCAGCCACCTCGGCCAGGGTGATCGTGGCCCCGCCGTCGATGACATGGGCTACCTCCTCAAGACTCAGGGGTTTGGGCAGGCCGCTGGCCACATAGTTGGAACCGCTGTTGAAATCCCCCGCCAGTTGAGCTACCTCGGTCAGTGCCCGGATCAGGGCCTTGTTGGCATCCGGGGTGGTGCCGGCGGTGTAGACGATCTCACTTTGCTCGGGAAAGGTGGCAGGGTCCCAGGCAAGGGCACCAATAGTGGGGATGCCGGTGTCCAGGGAAAAGTCATTGAGATGCACCTGGATGCCGTTCTTGCGGAACTTGGCCAGCAGCTCCAGGGCGACCGGATCAATGATCGAATCCTGATCGATTGCCGGGGTGACGAGACGGTCACGGGTGATCAGGGCGCAGACATGGCGCTCGGCCACCTCGCTGATCCCTTGGATCACCGCTTCTTCATAGGTATTCCCCGCAGAGGGGCCGTTGAACTCGTTGATCGCGTAGAACCAGGAAAACGGCACCAGCAGCGGGGTGCTGTCGGAGAGCCGCAGGGCCCAGGTCCACTGCAGCGGCAGATCCGCCAGCAGCTGCCGGAGCAGTTGTGCGGAGAGATCGATATCATGGACCGAATGCAGCAGGGTCGCAATCGGCAGCACCGGATAGCCCTGCTCCTCCATGGCGGCATAATCGCCGGTGAGGAAATTGTCTTCGTCGCGAAGAAAGCTGAAGAAACTGAAGCGTTCGCCCAGCTCCATGCAGGCGCTGGCCCGGGATTGCTCCGGGGTCGAGCCCTTGCCCATCTGCTTTTTGTTGCCGATGATCCGTTGGGCATCCACGCCGCAAACGCTGAAATAGACCGGAATGTCGAGGCGGCCGTTATCAATGCGGCGAATTTCTTTCAACACATCGAGGTTGGTGGTCCGCAGACGTTCCTGAAAACGGGCCACGGTTTCTTCAGGCGTACAGGCTTTGTCCTGGTCATAGGTGTAGTGTTTACGGCAGGGCTGCAGGGTGATGATCTTTTTTATCATGAAACAAGGTGTCGGCAAATGTTGAGAGAGAGGGCCGGAGTCGTTCCCGGGCTGATTTCAGCAGGGAAACGCTTCGACCCCGTTAGAGTGTGTTGTTCAGTCCTTTGATGGAGTCCGGTTTTTTGCGGCGATGCGGCCTATCTTTTGCTGCCAGGAATCGCCCCAGGGCTCGAGGATGAGCTGCCGTCCCCCGTCCGGGAGGATCTCGATATGGATTTCCAGCCGGTCCGCCGGGACCAGAGTACCCAGCCGGTCCGGCCATTCGATGAGGGTCACCCCTTGCTGTTCCAGGTATTCCAGCAACCCGGCCGCCTCGACATCCTCGGTATCAGTGAGCCGATACAAATCCATATGATACACCGGCAGACGGCCGCTGTATTCATGCAAAAGGGCAAAAGACGGGCTGGAGACATACTGATCCTCGCCAACCCCAAGGGCCCGGGCAAGGTGCTGGGTTAGAGTGGTTTTGCCTGCCCCTAACTCACCCTGCAGAAAAATGATATCGCCGGGTGCCAGAATGGGAGTAAGGGCAAGGGCAAGGCCCGCCAATGCTTCGGGAACCGGGCAGGGAATCACGATTTTTCCGTCTTTCTCGGGTTTTGACAAGGGGTTCCTATTCATGCGCAGTGGAGGTGCAAGGGTTTTCGCAGCTTTGATTGTAGGGGTATAGGGTCGGCCAGCGGCAAACGGGCTGCCTTGCAGCAGCAGGGGGACCCTTGATGACCCGCTTGAAAAAGGCACATTGTACGGTGGAATCGCCCACCAGGCAAGCGGCAATCATCAGAGAGTGCAAGAGGGAGGAAAAACGAGAGGCCCTGCAGCTGTTCCGCCGGTCAGCCCGGCAAGGGCAGGGGAGGGGAAAAGGGGATTATTTGTGGTATTTGTGACCCGCTTTAATGGTGCAGGCCCGGTACAACTGCTCAAGGAGGATCAACCGGGTCATTTCATGGGTGAAGGTCAGACGGGACAGGGAGAGGATCAGGTCGACTTGTTCCAACACCGAGCGATGTAAACCGAGATGGCCGCCGATGAAGAAGCAGACCGTGCCGATACCCCGGTCTTCCCAGCCAGTCAACAGCGCGGCGAGCTCTTCGGAGTCCGGAGACTTTCCCGAGGGATCCAGGGCGATACGCAGCCCGGCAGTGGCCGCTTGCTCCAGCAGCAGTTCAGCATCGTGTCCTTTTACTACCTCATCGGCATCTTTATGGCTGTGCCGTTCCTTGAGCACCGGCATGGCAACCGTGGCAAAGCGGCCGAGCCGGCCGGCATAATCACGGATTCCGGCCTCTATATAAGCTTCTTTGGTCTTACCGAGCAAGGGGATCAGGAATTTCATCCGCCGGTTTTATCGCTGTTGCCCTGCTTCAGCAGCGAGCCGAGGATATGGCAGAACTGCTGGTAACTGACTCCCTGTTTGAAACCCGGGCAGGACTCGGTGATGGTTTGGTAATTGTTTTCGTCCGCCAGCATGCTCGGATGGAGCGGCCATTGCCGGCATCGCCAAGGGCGGCCCTCGTGGACCGTGCACCCGATTCTTTGATCAAAAAAAATGCAGTGTCCGTCCCGGGTCTGCATCTGGACCACCGAGCCGGTGATGCGCCAGTATTGTTCCTGGACCTCATCACGGGTGAGGCCCAGCGCTTTGATCATCCGTTCCTGATCTTTTTCATCCAGAGACACCGTGGTTTCTCCGTGGCAGCAGAAACCGCAGCAGGCGCAGGCAAAAATATCGGCAACTTGGTAGGGGGGTATGGTGTTATCGTTCATGGCAATAAAAAACGCCGGTTCGCAGGGGAACCGACGTTAGGATGGAGAATAAGGGGAGGGCAGACAGCAATCACGCGTAGCCGATGATGTCGCCGAAAATCGAAATATCGATACCAAATTTTTGGGCCGCTTTTTTCCACTTCAGGGCATCCGGGGTGTGGAAGAGGACCTCAAGGTCCGCCGGCACTGTCAGCCAGCTGTTGTCGACCAGTTCACCTTCCAACTGACCTGCTCCCCAACCGGCATATCCCAGCATGAACAGGAAATGCTGCGGTCCCTGCCCGTGCGAGATATCCTCCAGCAGTCTGGAGTCGCGGCTCAGAAAGACACCAGGCTTCACTTCCACCGAATAACGGCCTGAGGACTCGGTGGAATAGAGAATAAAACCGGCATCGACTTCCACAGGACCACCCATGTATACCGGGGGCAAGGAGCCTTCCGGAATAGCGAGATTGGAACCGTGAAGGACGTCTAAGAGGGTGATCTCGGGATTGGGATTGTTGATCACCAGACCCATGGCCCCTTCTTCATTGTGCACACAGAGATAGATCACCTGTTCCTGAAATCTCGGATCAGGCATCTGCGGTGTAGAAATGAGAAAATGTCCTGCCAGGCTATCCATAGTTTTCCCTGTTGGTGTACTCCTTGGTTTCTATGCTATCACTTGGAAACAACACCGGTCAAGATCGTTTTCCCCTGGGCAAAGCGCACTGCTCGCTTTGATCGGGGTTGCCGCCTTGATGCCTGTAGGGTACAACTTTAATCTCATCCCCCACAACAATCAACCGCTATAAAATAAAACAAGGACCGGTATGAGCGACCCATCACCACTGCATTGTAAATCGGCTAATCTCAAAAAAGCCCTGATCTGGATGGCTGAAATTCTGCAAAGTTGTCCGGAAAAGAAACGGCAAACCGTGCTCCAGGAAGCGGAATTGCGTTTTGATCTCACCCCGCTGGAATGTGATTTTCTCGATAAACATTTCAGCAATCCTTGAGGAACTGATACGGGTTGCCGTTCTCTTTGCCTGCCCAGAACGACAGCACACTTCTGCGGATGTAATTTGTAATTGCAGCGCAATTCGCGGCCTTTTCAGGTTGGAGCAGAGCTGTACGCCGGGAGAACGATGATCACTGTTGTCCCTTTGCCGGGTTCGCTTTCCAGTTCAATGGAGCCGCCGTGATCAGCAATGATCTTCTGCGATATAGCCAGCCCGATGCCGGTTCCGCTCTGTTTGGTAGTGAAATAAGGATAAAAAACCTGGGGAAGGAGTTCGGGGGCGATGCCTTCGCCGGTATCGCTGATCCGCAGTTCAACCGCCTGATTCTTTTCCTTGTTGCTAAGGGTGACAGTCAGTTGGCCGCCATGCTCCATCGCCTGCATGGCATTGAGCAGGACATTCATCATCACCTGCTGCAGCCGGTCGTCATCGCCGAGAATGGGCACCAGTTGCTGCCCAACCACCAGCGCTGTTTCAATCTTGTTGTCGGCGGCCTCGGCCTTGATCAACTGCAGGCTCCGTTGTAACAAGGCAGAGAGATCAACCGGACGGAGGTGCAGAGCCGTGGGCCTGGTAAAGCTCAACATTTCGGTGATAGTCCGGTTCATCCGTTCGGTTTCCTGGATGAGCAGATCCGCCGTATCCTGTTCCTTGCTGCCCGCCGCAAATTTATTTTTCAGGAGCAGTGCCAATCCCTTGATCGAACTTAAGGGATTGCGCACCTCATGGGCAACACCGCCAGCCATCCGGCCCACCGCCGCCAGTCGTTCATTCTCCCGCATCCGCTGCTCCAACGATTTGATGGCAGTCACATCCGAGATCAATAACACCTGACCCATATACTGCTGCTGGCTGTCTGTGATCAATAAGGGGTGGCAGAGCAGTTCGCAGCGCCGGGATCCGAACACGATGCGGATGCTGCTGTCTTGTTGGCGTTGTGCTTCCTCGCCTTCCGTTGCTGCAGTTTCCTGGAAGAAGACGGCCAGGGATTCGGGCAGGACCTCGTGCGGCTTTTTGCCGGTGACCGTGTTTTTAGCAATACCGGTGAGTTCGACGATCGCCTGATTCCAGGTTGTAATCTTGCCGGTCGTATCGGTGGCAATGACACCGACCGGTAGTTTGGCAATCAGCAGCGAGGTGTAGGCTTGCACATCTTCCAATGTTTTCTGGGAGATACGGAAACCCTGGACCAGGGACAGAGAAAACCATCCCCCCAAGCCAACCAGAAGCATGGCCAGGGACAGCATAACAATCTGCATCCGCAATCGGCCCAAGGTATGATCGAATTCTTTCATATCAAGCCCGACAAGCACGAAGTATTGCTCACCTGTAGGGCTGCCTTCGGGAAAAAAGCGCATCATCGGATGTCTTCCCTCACGTTCATGCATGAAAAATCCGTTTGGTCGCTCCCCAGGAGGGGGAGGCATGGGAACCGGTGCTATGGCGGGAAAAGCGGGGGAAAACTGGCGGAACGTTTCAAACACACGACCGAAAGCCTCGGTGGTATGAATGGTATAAACCATCTGCGGATGGTCTTCAGGGTTGCCTTCCTCACCTTTGATCGTGGGCACAGGTTGAACGCCGCCAATGCGGGCATGGTCACTGTGAGCAATGACCTTGCCCTTGGCATCGACCAAGGTGAGGAATTGCAGTTCCGGATCTTCGGCAAGATGATCGATGATCCGCTGCACATGGATATTCCAGGGATCGTTATTCCAGTAATCCCTGCGGAGATCGTTGAGATAGGACGCACGGGAGCCGGAATGCAATACCCGCATCAGGGTCGCGGCCTTCTGCAGCATGGCGTTGGTCATCAAGCGCTGTTCCAACCTGAAATTATGGAAGGCGAAGGTGACCACGATCATGATCAGCAAACCAGCGGCCGCAGCCAGCAGCCAGGGGGAGGAATAGAGGTATGCGGGGCGGGTGAAATTCTGCAGTCTTGTTTTCATAGGCTATCTTCTTGCAAAGATCAATCCAAGGGACCTGACCGCTGCCATTGAGTGTCGTTGATGCTTTCGAACGGGTGCAGGTCAACCGTGCGAAGAGTAACTGGATACTTATTACCCAGCCGCGAGGGCGCATCTGGGTAGGAAGGGAACAGTTGGCGGTCTCTTATCCTGATGGAAAAGAGCGTTTTTTTTTCGATTGCTCAATTTGTATCCGTTTTTCAGCTAGTTAATTAAATTGTTTATTCTGGCACGGTTGTCGCAATAGTCAAGGCAACAACCGGCACACACCTAACAACCGGAATACACATACTTTCTCATATACACACCAAGGAGAACACCTCATGGAACTGGCGATCAGCTCGAAAAAAATTATGTTGGCAACTATTTTAACCAGTGGCATTGCTTTGGCTATCAGTCAGGCGGCCCTTGCCGAGCCCGCACAACCTGGAGTTCAAGTGAAGAAAGGACTGCCACCCTGCCAGTCGCAGATGGATCCTGCCGCGCTGAAGGCCCATGAAAAATTTCTGACCGAAACCGTAGACATCAGGAAGAAATTGGCGGAGAAAAATGCGGCGATGCGAGCCCTGCTGAACGCCGGCACCCCGGATACGGACAAGGCCTCGCTACTGGCCGGAGAACTTTTCGACCTGCGGGAGAAACTTCGCGTCAAAGCGCAGGAAGCTGGCATGCCCATGATGATGATGGGCCTGGGTGATATGAGCAACATGCCTTGTCAGGGCATGGGAGACGGTATGGAAAACCGTCATCATAGAAAGAACTAAACACAGCTTCACCCTCCCTGTTTGTCTGCTCTAATAGATTGATAGACCCTCCTGGCGCCCCGGCAGTTCCTCCTCCCTCCTTTCTGTCGGGGCGTTTTTTTCCTCCAGTCACCGTCTCGAACCGCTTTCTCCCCCCAGCATTACATCATATTCTCAGGATCGATATCAAAACTCATGGTTACGGCCTGAGGACAGAGCCTGCTTTTTTCGGCCTGCACGGCATCGCAGAGTCCATGCAACGCAGCCGGAGAGCGGCTTTTCAGCAGGAGCTGCCAGCGGGTGCGATCCTTCAGCTTGACCAATGGCGCCGGTGAGGGGCCGAGGATATCAACCTGCGGGCCCCATTGGTGATTGCGAAGAAAGGCGGCGATCGTTTCGGCGACGGTCTGTACCTGCTGCTCTTTGACACCGCTGAACCGGATATTGACCAGCCGGGAAAAGGGCGGGTAGCTTAATGGGCTGCGTGTGGCAATCTCCCGTTCGTAGAAAGCGCTATAGTCATGATGCCGGGCCAGGTCGATGGCGTAGTGATGGGGCTGATAGGTCTGAATAATCACCCGGCCGAGATCCTCGCCTCTTCCCGCCCTGCCCGTTACCTGGGAGAGCAGCGAAAAGGTGCGCTCCGCTGCTTTGTAATCGGGCATGCCCAGCCCGGAATCGGCCCAGACCACTCCCACCAGGGTGATATGGGGAAAATGGAGGCCCTTGGCGATCATCTGGGTGCCGATGAGGATATCAATCTGCCGGGACCTGACCGCCTTGAGCGTGGCCAGATAGTGTTTGCGGTTGGAGGTGGTGTCGCTGTCCAGACGGGCGATCCTGGCCTCGGGAAACAGCTGCTGCACCTCTTCCTCAATGCGTTCGGAACCAATGCCAAGCCCTGCTATCCGCGGCGAACCACAGGCCGGGCAGAGGGCATTCGGATGCTGAGTGTAGCCACAGTAGTGGCACAAGAGCTTTTTTTTGCTGCGATGGAGGGTCAGGGAAACCTGACAATGTTTGCATTGGAGAATATGGCCGCAATCGCGGCAGAGCATAGAAGAAGAAAAGCCGCGACGATTGACAAACAGGAGGCTCTGCTGTCGTTGAGCCAGCGTTTCCCCGAGGGCGAAGATCAAGCGGTCGGAGAAGGCCAGGTCGGGCCGGGATTTTTTCACCGAGGCCAGATCAACAATTTCAACCACGGGAAGCGGCTGTTCCGCCACTCTTTTCCGGATAGTCAGCAGGGTGTATTTACCCTGCATACAGTGGTAATAACTGACCGCCGAAGGGGTGGCCGAGCCGAGCAGGACCGGGCACCCGGTCAGCTGCGCCCGCAGCACCGCCAGATCCCGGCCGTTGTAGCGTAGGCCATCTTCCTGCTTATAGGCGGGTTCATGCTCCTCATCAACAATGATAATCCCAAGATTTTCCAGCGGTGCAAACACTGCCGAACGTGCCCCCAGCACCACCGTGGCCGTGGATTGGAGTACGGTCTGCCACTGATCAAGCCGCTCGCCATCGCTCAAACCGCTGTGCAGCACCGCCAATTTAGACCCGAACCGGCTGAAAAAATGGGCTTCAAGCTGTGAAGCCAGCGCAATTTCCGGTACCAGCACCAGCGCGGTTCGTCCCTGGGCCAGGGCATGCTGCACCGCCTGCAGATAGACCTCGGTCTTGCCGCAGCCGGTTACGCCGAAGAGGAGAAAGGGCGCAAACGATGCGTCGGTAATCGCCGGCAGGATTGCAGCCAGAACCTGTTGCTGCTCACCGGTGAGATGTTCCGGGGCGGGATGGAAGGGGGGAGTTTCGCCAAACGGATCACGGTAGAGACGTTCGGTCGCAAGCCGCAAAATTCCGAGCTCCAGCAATCGGTTCAGCCGGGGCCCGATACCAGGGTAGTGCTGGTTGAGGGTCATGCGAGCCACTGGTTGCCGGTTGGCAGCGAAATAGAGCTCGAGAAAAAGGGTCAGCGCCTTGGTCTCTGCCTTCTTCAAAGAGCATGCATCTTCCTGCTCCAGGACTGCGAGGATTTCAGCCAGCGTTGCATGCTCTTGTAACCCGACAAGCGGCAACAAGAGCGGGCCGGGATATAGCACTGCCTGAGTCTTCGGCTTAATTTCCGTGGTCAGGAGCATGGATTGGATGGTCACCAGCTGCTGTTGTTCGAGTTTGTGCAGAAAATTTCGATCCGCAGTCTCGCGCCACAGCCGCCTGACCGTTCCCGGCTCAAGCCTGCCGTTTTTGAGCAGCGATTCCAGCCAGTTCGCAAACCGGAGCCCCTCCCCGGCAATAAATTCGGGGGTTAGGGTGTTTTTACCCGCCTCGGTCAGGACGACCAGACGTCCGCTGCGGGAGCCCGGGGCCAGGGGCAAGGCGGTCCTGATCACCTCGCCGATGGGATAGTGGTAATAACGGGCAATCCACTGGAAAAAGGGGATAAGCGCGGCGGGAAAGACCGGCGTTGCGGTGAGCACCGCGGCAATGGGTTTAAGGGCAAAGGCGGGCTGGCCAGCCTCGGGTGCGCTCGCCGTGCCCAGGACATAGCCGGTGACCTGGCGGTTACCGAGCGGCACCAGCACACAGCAGCCCGCGGGGATGGCCGAAGCTCTCCCCGTGGGCTGTTGGTAGGTCAGAGTGGTGGCAAGCGGTGCGTCCACCGCGACTTCGTAGCGTTCCTCCACCAGCTCTCTATCCTGAGCGATCAGATTTTTGCGGCGTCGTTGATGACAGACAGCAAATATTCGCGGAAAGGTTTGCCCAGAGAGTTATGGCTGAGGGCGAAATCGACAATAGCCTTCAAATAGCCGAGTTTATCGCCGGCATCGTAGCGTTTGCCGTTAAACTCGTAGGCATACATGCCCCGTTTGTTGGACAGGGCCAGGAGGGCATCGGTGAGCTGAATTTCACCGCCATGACCGGGGGTCGTCTTTTCGAGGAAATCGAAGATTTCCGGCATCAGCAGGTAACGGCCAATGATGGCCAGATTGGAGTTGCAGGTGCCGGGGGCCGGTTTCTCCACCATGCGGTCCACCTTGAAGGTCCGTTCAAATTCGGTTGCCATACCTTCGACAATGCCGTACTGGTGGGTCTGGTCCATGGGGACCTGCTGAATAGCGACAATCGATTCCCCCACCTGTTCGTAGAGCTGGATCATCTGTTTACAGCAGGCCACCTTACTCATCACCAGGTCATCGCCGAGCAGGACCATAAAAGGCTCGTCGCCGATAACATTGCGGGCCATCCAGATGGCATGCCCGAGGCCGAGGGGTTCTTTCTGCCGCACCGAGATAATATCGATCAGGTTGGAGATGTTGACCAGTTCCTCCAGCATCTGATCTTTTTTTCTGTCCTTGAGCACCGTTTCCAACTGGTAGTCATAATCGAAATGGTTTTCGATGGCTGATTTTCCGGCGCTGGTGATGAAGATAATCTCCTCGATGCCCGAGGCCACAGCCTCCTCAACGATATATTGGATGGTGGGACGGTCGACAATGGTGAGCATTTCCTTGGGAATTGCCTTGGTTGCCGGTAAAAATCGCGTTCCCAATCCCGCCACCGGGATGACGGCCTTTCTGATTGCTTTCATGGAGAGTCCTCGTTGTGCGGCTATATTTCAGATGTGATGGGCAAAAATTTCAAGTATACAAGCCTGTAAAAGCGATACGAAATTTGATTGTACTCCGAATCCCCGTGCCTCCTCAAGAAAAATCCCATAATTTCATGCATCTTTCTTATCCTCCCGAACTGCCGGTCAGCGAGCAGCGGGATAGCATTGTCGCCGCCATCCGTGCGCACCAGGTTTTGATCATCATCGGTGATACCGGCAGCGGCAAGACCACCCAACTGCCCAAGATGTGCCTGGAGGCGGGACGTGGGGTCAGCGGCATCATCGGCTGCACCCAGCCCCGGCGGATTGCCGCCCTGTCGGTGGCCGAACGGGTTGCCGAGGAAACCAAGGCACCGGCCAAGGTAGGCTACAAGATCCGTTTTCATGACCAGACCTCGAAAGACACCCTGATCAAATTCATGACTGATGGTGTGCTCCTCGCCGAAACCCGGCAGGATCAGCAACTGCGCCGCTACGACACCCTGATTGTCGATGAGGCCCATGAACGCAGCCTTAATATTGATTTTCTCCTCGGTTTCCTCAAAAATCTTCTCCCCGCCCGGCCGGATCTGAAACTGATTATTTCCTCGGCCACCATTGATGCCGAAAAGTTCAGCCGCCATTTCAATCAAGCCCCGGTGATCTCGGTCTCCGGCCGCACCTATCCGATTACCACCCTCTACCGCGAGGCAGAGGGCGAGGAAGAGGAGGAAACCTCGTATGTCGACCGAGCCATTGCCGCCATCGAGGAACTGGCGACCCTGCCGCAGGGCGGCGACATTCTCGTGTTCATGCCCAGCGAACGCGACATCACCGATACCCTCGATGGCCTGCAGCGCTTTGCCGATAGTCACCTGCTGCTGCCGTTGTTCGGCCGTCTGCCCGCCGCCGACCAACGCAAGATCTTTCGGCCCTCGCATAAACGTAAAATCATTGTCGCCACCAATGTGGCCGAGACCTCGGTGACCGTGCCCGGTATCCGCTACGTGGTTGACACCGGACTGGCCCGCATTGCCCGCTATAACCCGCGCACCGGCACCACCAGCCTCAAGGTGAGCCGCGTCTCCCAGGCCAGTTGCCAGCAGCGGCGCGGTCGTTGCGGCCGTACCGGTCCCGGCACCTGCATCCGCCTCTACAGTGAGGATGATTTCCACAACCGCGAGGCCTTCACCCTGCCGGAGATCCAGCGCTCCAACCTGGCCGAGGTCATCCTCCAGATGATCAATCTCCGCCTGGGCGATCCCGCCGAGTTCCCTTTCATCGATGCGCCGCCAGCCACTGCTATCCGCGAGGGCTATCGCATTCTTAAGGAGTTGGGGGCCCTGGTCGGCGATCGCCAGTTGACCGCTAATGGCCGCTTGATGGCCCGGTTGCCGCTTGATCCCCGCATTTCGCGCATCATCATCGAGAGCGGTTCCCTGGGAGCGGTGAAGGAGATCACTATTCTCGCCGCGGCCCTCTCCATCCAGGATCCACGGGTCCGGCCGCCGGGCAAGGAATTTAAGGCCGACGAGGTCCACCGCCAGTTCGTGGATAAAAAATCCGATTTCCAGACCCTGCTCAACATCTGGCACACCTTTTTTGTACCCGGCGAGGAGGCTCCCTCCAAATCACGGTTGTCGCGATTCTGCAAGGCCCACTTCCTCTCCTGGCAACGGATGCGGGAATGGATGGATGTCCACGAGCAGATCAGCCGCCTGCTCAGGGAGAGCAAGGGATTTTCCCTCAACACCGAACCGGCGGGCTTTGATGCCATCCATATCGCCCTGACCAGCGGTTTTCTGCGCAATATCTGCCAGAAAAAGGAAAAGAACAGCTATTTCTCCGCCGGCAACAAGGAGGTGGTCCTCTTTCCCGGTTCCGGCCTCTACAACAAGGGGCCGCAGTGGGCGGTGGCGAGCGAATTCGTCGAGACCACCCAGATGTTTGCCCGCACCGTGGCCGCCATTGAGGTCGACTGGCTGGAGCGGTTGGGCGGTGATCTCTGTAAACGTTCCTGGTCGGATCCGCATTGGGAGAAAAAGAGCGGCCGGGTTCTGGCCCTGGAGCGGGTCAGCCTCTTTGGTTTGCAGATCGTTGATGGCCGCAAGGTCGACTACGGCCGGATCAACGAAAAAACCCAGACAGAGGCTCGGGATATCTTTATCCGCGTCGCGCTCATCGAGCAGCAGTTGGGCGGTCAGTATCCCTTTCTTGACCACAATGTTGCCCTGGTGGCTAAATTTCAGGAGATGGAAGAACGATTCCGCCGTCGCGATATCGTGGTCGATGAGGAGGTTCTGTATAAATTTTACGATGCCCGCCTGGGCCGGGTCTACGACCGATTTACTCTGAATCGGTTGCTGCGGAGCAAGAAGAAGGACACCTTTCTTCGCATGAGTGAGGAGGATATCTGCCTGGCCGTGCCGGACAGCGAGGAATTGTACCGCTTTCCGGCTGTCATCCGCAGCGGCGAAATCGACATTGAGCTCAGTTATCTCTTCACCCCCGGCGATGAGGCTGATGGCGTCACCGCCTGCATTCCCCGCCACCTGCTGCAGCATATCAATCCGCAGGTCTTTGAGTGGCTGGTCCCCGGCCTGCTGCCGGACAAGCTGCTGCTGCTCTGCAAGCGGCTGTCCAAACCCCTGCGCCGCCGCCTGGTGCCCCTGCCCGATGCGGTCGACCGGATTATGGATGGTCTATCGCTGTACAAGGGCTCACTCTACCAGGAGATGGAACGGGCCATCCTCCGTGCCTACCAGGTGGTGGTCCAACGCAGCGATTGGCAGGCCGACACCCTGCCGCCCCATCTGCGCATGCGTTTTCTCCTGGTCGACGAACACGGAGCCACGGTGTCGAGCAGCCGCTCCTTTGGCGACCTGCTGCAGCGTGAGGAAACCCTCGGCAGTCGAGGCGTCTTAAGCCGTCAGCTCTCGCTGCCGGCGGTGCGGGAAATAGGTGCCGACGATTTGGACGGCATCGAGAGAAAGCTGCCCCTGAGCGACCAGAACGGCCGGGTGATTGGTCTCTTCTTTCCGGCCTTGAAGGTCGATGAGCTGCACAACACGGTGCAGTTGCACTATGTCGACAACGAAGCCCAGAGTCGACGGCTCAACCGGATCGGCCTGCAATGGTTGTACGGCCAGGCCTTTGCCAAGGAGATAGCCGCCATCCGCAAACTGTGCAAGGCGGCGCTCACCAGCCACTCCGCCTCCTGGCTGACCCTAGGTGCCAAAGTGTCGGCAACCGAACTGCGCACCAGCCTCCAGGCCTTTCTCCTTGATACGGTCTTTGCAACTGTAGAGGGGGAACTGCCCACCTGTGCCCGGTTTCAAGAGAATCTGGTCCGCGCTGGTCAACAGGGGGTGCTGCGGACCGCGTCCGCCATTTTGGAAAAAGTTATCGACACCCTGCAGCAGCGGCGGGTGGTGAAAAATAAGATAGCCGACTGGGCGGCCAGGGCGAGAACCAACAAAAATTACCAGGAAGCCCGGCACCGCGAGTATCTGGACACCTTGGAACAGATTGTGCCGGAAACCTTTCTCCAATCACTGCGGGCGGAACAGTTGCTCCACAAACCTCGCTATCTCCAGGCCCTGGCCCTGCGCATCGAACGGGCCGATCATTCGCCGCTCAAGGATAGTAAAAAAGCTGAACGTCTGCAGACCCCGGTCAACCGGCTGCAACAGCTGGCCCATTTCAACAATCCCTCCCCCGTCTGCCGGGCCTGTCAGCAGGAATACCGCGAACTGCTGGAGGAATTCCGGGTCTCGATCTTTGCCCCGGAGCTGGGAACAGCGCAGCCGGTTTCAGAGCAACGGCTGTTGCAGAAGTGGCAGGAGATTGAGGATGTCTGCCGACGGGTTGAGTGATACACCTGCAGAACCTCTGGATTCGGTAATTCGTTTCTGTGGAGAATAACGAGCAAGGTCCCGCCTGGCACTTCGATTATCCGGCTACGGCTCAATAATCTCTGGGAACCGCCTGGTGCGGGCGTATGTCAGGTGGTGTGGGGAGGGCGGGAGAGAAACCCACTCTTGTCAGATTAAGTCGTTATTCGTAGTGGGTCCAAAGCCTTAACACTTTAACGGCAGGCTCCTCTTCAAGGACTTGATAGACGAGCCGATGTTGGATATTGATGCGACGAGAGTATGCACCTGCCAAATCACCTACCAATTTTTCGTAGGGTGGAGGTGTTTGAAATGGATCAGCTTTTAATATTTCAAGCAAGTTTTCCGCTTTTCCCTTGAGCCCAGCCGCTTTTAATTTTCCCCCGTCTTTCTCGGCCTGTTTCGTGAAATACAGTATCCACATTACCAATCAAGTTCCCGGGAACACTCATCAAGGCTTTGGGCAAGCCCTTCTTTTATGGATTCTCTCATTCCAGGCACAGATAAAAGATAGAGGGTTTCATTAATAGAGTTCCAATCTTCTTCAGACAGAAGTATCGCATTGTGTCTTTTTCCAGTAATAAAAATAGGATGATGGGTTTCCGCTGTTTGGTCAATCAGGTTGTAAAGTTTGGCACGTGCTTCCGTAGCGTTTAATGTAGTCATGTCACTACCTCCGTTATTAAACGTACGCTATTTCGTACTCGTGGTCAACGCTGTTTTTGACAGGGCAGGTGGGGGCAAGTCTACCTTTTTCACAAAAGATTTTATTTTATGGAATATGTAGACCTGTGACCCTTTGTGACCTGAGCTGGCTCAAGTTAACTGAGAGGTTGGGCATCGTCAGTCTTCGTTGAGTTCGGGAACTGTCGGCCAAGCTGGACGATTTGCCTTGACCCAATTTTTTAACTTTCTTCTAGCTGAGTCACCCCCAGTTTCGATTTTGAGCAGATTGCAAATCTCCTTCCACGTGTTCAACCTCTCGTTGCCTTTTAGATCGGGAACGCTTGCCGCCCATTGTTGAGGGCTCGGAGAGGGAGCCTTCTTTGGCTCTTTCTTTGTCAAAGCCATAGATTCAGCTAACAACTGCTCTAGCTCCTCGTCAAATTTCTTCGGCTTAATATGCTGCTGAAGAACGCGCCTCAGTGCCTCATTAAAGGAAAGATTCTCAAACGGTTTCGGTTTCGCAAGTCGTTCAACCAACGCGGCGAGGTCTTCATCAACAGTGAATTTCGGCATTTCAGTCTCCTGTGTCAATGTGAGTAGATGGCACTAGTGAATCACCATTTTTCACTAGTGTCAAGTGAAATGCACTAGTAAATCCACTCCGTGGTGCTGACGAGGGAGACTCGTGAATCGATACCCAACGGTGAAGTAAAAACAGATGGAGTCAGGTCTACATTCTTCACATTTCCAGATTATTCTTCACTTCTTCAACCAGAGTCCGGGGGACAACAATAATAATAAGGGATACACCACGTTTTCTGACTCTGAGCCTCGACGTTGTTGACGACCTAGAACGAACATGGGCGGGGTGTATCTCCATCAAAAACGAACCAAAAAAAATCCTCGCCATACCATCCCTATTTTGTTCTGGAGATGTGGGAATTATTCGTCTTGCCAAGAACGCCAATAATTCCGATACGTCAGATCGTTCACGAAGTACTCAAAACACGGATTCTCTGTAGAGTAGAAGTCAGAAATTGGTCCCCAGCTCTCTATAGTAGCCAACTAATTTCCAAATGGCTGGTCAGGGTACTCGACTTCTGACATTGGGTGACATCGACTTGTGAAAATGACACCAAGCAAGACCAACCGTTTTCCCCACGCAGAGATGTCTCCCCGGGCCGAAATGAAAGCAGAGAAAGGTCTCTGCTCAAGGGGCATTCTGTTGCCATGGAGGTCGATATCTCTAACCTCCCCTGGACATTCTGGCGCAGGTGTTGGGTATTCTGTTATTTTTGCGGATCGTTATGGCACTTGAGGCATCCTTTAAAGGAGGGGTGGCTGGTGCGCGGCGCATCGCCCGGGTTGTCCGGATTATGACACTCCAGGCACTGTACATCTTCCCGGATCGAATCGATGTGGATCTCCGGATAGTTTTTGATGGTTGGGCCGTGCAGGCCCAAGTAATGGCGGACGGCACATCCGGTCGATAAGGTCAGGGCAGCCAGCAAAGTCAGGGTCAGGGTTTTTTTCAGGGGCATCGTCGGTTCTCCATTCGTCCATCTTTTAGGTAGAGGATTTTCTCCGTCATCTCTAACAGTTCCTGATCGTGTGTGGCAATAAACAAAGTGGTCTGCCGGGAACGACAGAGGGAAAACATCAGCTCGATGAGTTGTCTGCCGGTGGTGGAATCGAGGCTGGCGGTCGGTTCATCGGCCAGGAGGAGGGCGGGGGCATGCGCGATGGCGCGGGCAAAGGCGATCCTTTGCGATTCACCCCCGGACAATTCGCCCGGTAATGCCTTTTCAAAGCCGGAGAGACCAAAGGTCGCCAGGAGTTCTTCGATCCGCTGCCGCTGGGCTGTACCATAAATACCATTGAGTTCCAGCGGGAACTGCAGATTCTCGGCAACCGTCAGCCAGGGGAGCAGGTTGCTGGCCTGAAAAACAAAACCCACTTCCTTACGCCGAAACAGGGCGCGCTGTCTCGGGCTGAGTGCACAAATATCCCGGCCATTGCAGAGGATTATGCCGCTGTCCGGGCTTTCCAGGGTACCGATGCAGTTGAGCAGCGTTGTTTTTCCTGATCCCGACTTTCCCGCCAGAATAACCCCCTCTCCCGCCTCCACGGTAAAAGAGATCTCCGTCAAGGCCGCGATATGGCCGCGCCCGGAGGTGTATTGTTTGGAGACGTTTTGGATCTCGATCATGGCTTACACACTGCGGAGAATATCCGCCGGGTTTTTGCGGATGATGTACAGGGTTGGCCAGACAGCGGCGGCCAGACCGAAAACCAGGGCCAGCAAGGGAGGGGTGAACAGTGCGGTGGCGGTCAGCCGTGGATAGAGAACACCGGACACGGCAAAATACTGGTTATGGGAGGTGAAAGCACTGATGTCAATGCCGATATGGGCGCAGAGGGTGACCGCCGCAACACCGGTCACGGTGCCCAGGAGTGCCGCGCAAAGCGTCAGCAGGCCGATTTGGAGGACCAGGAGCAGGGCCGTATCCCCGGACATGAGGCCCATGGCCTTCATGATGCCGTGTTCGCGGAGATTTTTGAGGGTGAAAATGAGAAAAGCGCAGGATATCCCGACGCTGACAATGGCAAAAACCAGGACCATGACAATGGCCATGCAGATCGAGTCAAGATCGATCAACTGCTGCAGATCGGGCATGAATTCCGTCCAGGCCGTGAAGGTGCCTGCGGAGACCAGGTGACGGTATTGGGCAACGATGTCGTCGGGTGATGTCCCGGCCTGTACAAACACCGCCACGGCAATACTGCCGTCTGCAAGGGGAAAGGCCTCCCTCGGGCAGAAAGCCATCCCTTGGTCCAGTTGGGTGATGCCGGTCTTGTAGATGCCGACTACTGTCAGGGTCTTCAAGGCTGTTCCGGGTCGGGCACCGAGCTGCACCTTGCCGCCAACGCTCAGGTTGAGCCGTTGGGCGGTTGCCTCGCTGAGATAGATCGCCTCTTCGCCGGGCAGCAGATAACGGCCTGAGACAGTTTTTTTCCAGAGCGCGGTGTTCTCTTTTTCCGCTACCGGGTCGACCCCCATCAGGAGGATCGGCTCCACCGCTTCATCCTGCCAAACCAGCATCTGCTGGTGCCGACGGACCAGAACCCGTTCGACTCCCGGTATCGCCAACCGGAGGGTCTCGCTGGCACGATCAACGCTGCCGGTGATCTGGCCGGAAAAGAGCCCGGTGGAATTGCGGATCATGGCATCGTTGGTGCCCACGGCCAGCGACGAGAGAAACACCAGGGCCGTCACGGCTGAAATGACCATGAACGAGAGCACTGCCGTGGCTCGCCAGGAGCGCAGCAGGATCAAAATGGAAAGCTTGAGGAGGAAGCCCAGTCGCATCGTTGTTTGTTCAAGCCGGTTTAAGCTGTACGCCGATGCGATTGGCAATGAAAGCGGCCGCTGGTTGGACAAAACTCTGGTGCTGCTCCAGAAACAGAGCGCGCAGGCCACCTTCGAGAGAGGACAAGGCCTGGGCGGTCATCCGGCTGGAGATCTCCGGAAATTCACCATAAAAGAGCTCCGGGGTGACCGCGTTTGCCAACAGGGATTGCAAGCGCTGCCAGACCTCGGCCGGTTCCTGGTGGGCAATAACCGAGGCCACGTAGTTATGCCGCTGTTCGCGCAGGTCGACAAAGAGGTCGACCATATCATCGAGGATCTGACAGCCGATGCCGATATCATAGAGGGCCTGCTGCACCTCGAGGGCTGCGGGGGTGAGGGTCTCGTCAAACAGGGCCGGTATCACCCAGGTGGATTGAAAGAGGACCCCGGTTTTATAGTGGTGAATGTTGGTGAGAATTATTTCGGGAGCAAGGCGCTCGCCAATCCCTCCTTCTTCGGAGGCCTCCTGGACCCCGCTCTGGATCAGGGCTTGAAGAGAGCTGGTGCTTGCCTGCATCGCCTTGTCCATGGGCAGGTTCTGCTCCTGGCAGTATTGGACCAGGAGGGCAAACAGGACCCGATCGGCAACCATGATATCAAGCACGGAGCGAAAGCGATGGGCCTGTGCGGGCAGGTCGGTTTCCAGGGTGGTTTTATATTCATCGTCGAGGATATTGTCACAGCCGGTGACCATCCCCCGCAGGCATTGGTTGACCGCGGCATAGAGGATACGACGATCGGCCGGGATACCGGTGCGATAGTAGGAATAGAGAAAAAGGGTTGAGAAAAAATTGCGCGGCAGCGAGAAGGTCGCGGAGTTCGGCGGCACGAGATGAATGGTGCTGCCATGGAGAATAGTGGCGGCTGTCTGCCAGAACTGTTCCAGACCGGCGCGGAGTTCTGCTTCCAAGGTCGTTATCACCTCAATATCCGCACTGCTGGGAGAAAAAAGGTCGGTCATAACGGCTTTGCGGTGGAAAAGACGGTGATGTAGCCAAAATACTGGGCAACGGTTTGCGGCGGCGGGAATCCGGCGGCAACCATCAGCTCCGGCAGAACGCCTCGGATGTTCTCGCCAATCTGCGGCTGCATGAAAAACCAGCGGGAAACGTGGGAGACCAGCGCCCCCATGAAGGTGGTCGGCTTGTGCATATCGGCGATAATCAGTCGTCCGCCGGGTTTGAGAACGCGAAAGGCTTCCTCCAGGCTGCGCTTTTTCAGATCCAGGGGCACATGGTGATAAAAGAGGCTGGAAACAACGGCCGTGAAAGTCTCGTCGGCAAAATCGAGCTGTTCGGCGGCCATGGCTTCAAAGCGGCAATGGGCTGCACCTCGTTTTTTTCTGGCCAGTTCAATCATTTTACCGGCGGCGTCAATCCCGGTCACACTGCCGCCGAGCTCGGGCTGCAGGCGTTCGCCGATCATCTGGCAAAGTACCCCGGTGCCGCAGCCGAGATCAAGGACAATGTCAGCGGGTTGGGGATCCAGGGCCTCGATGAGGGTCAGGTCATACTCCGCTTGTTTAGCCAGCAGGCAGAGCGGTTCAAGGAGATCGTAGACCGAGGCCGCATAATCCAAGGTTCGCCCGCGTGTCGGGATAGAAGGTATGGTCATTGTCAATTTCCCCTGCAAAGTGGTGGTGTTGTTCGGAAACGGGAGAGAGTCGCACGGTCATTTTGGGTCCCACTGTAGCAGCATTAGATGAATTTTTCATGAAGGACTCAGGGGAAATAAAAAAAGAGGATGCGCCATGGACTTTGATTATCCGGTGGGGCATCTTGTTGCAAGAGAAGATATGCTGCAACCTGATGCAGGCCAGGTCGAGAGCGAGATACCGTTGGTATATCAATTGTGAAAACGGATAGATAGTTGTATGTTTTTTTGAGGGAGAGCGGTTGGCAGCGTTGTGGCGCCCCTGTCTTCAGGGGAGAGCGCAGGCTATCGGTTGGAGCGGAGTGTTTTTCGTCCGACTGTCTTCGGCCATCCTCATTGCCCCTTCCCCTTTTTCCATGGGCTGAGGGGTTATCGAAAACATCAAAAAGCGAGGGAACGGTTATGGCAAGAGTCGAGCTCAACGCGCCTGCACCCGATTTCAGCCTGCCCGATTTGCACGGCAAGCAGGTTGCGCTTGCAGATTTCCTCGGTCGGAAAAATGTGCTGGTGGTTTTCAATCGGGGGTTTTTCTGACCGTTCTGCCGCAAGCATATGGCGCAGTTGCGTCAGGGGTATCAACAGTTCGTCGACGTGCAGACGGAAATACTGGTGGTCGGACCGGACTCGGCCGAATCTTTCCAGCAATACTGGTTGCAGAAAGCATTGCCGTTTATCGGCTTGCCTGACCCGGACCAGACGGTCCTCCACTTGTACGGACAAGAGGTCAAGCTCTTTAAGCTGGGCCGCCTGCCGGCGCAGATGCTGATCAATACCGCGGGTATGCTTCGGTATGTGCATTATGGCCATTCGATGGCCGATATCCCGACCAATGAAGAAATAGTGCAACTGATCCGGTAAGGGCCTCCGGCCCGTTTTTTTTCTCACAATCATAGCGTCGATACAACCGTCCGCCGCAGTGGGTGGTACGGTGTACACAGGTAACAGGAGAGCGGCAGACCATGAACATGGAAAAACGAGATTTTGATCAAGAAGCGGCCTCTTGGGATGAACATCCGACCAGGGTCAGGTTGGCCAAGGAGGTTGCCGGTGTCATGGTCCAACAGGTGACTATGACCCCTGAGATGGATGCGCTCGATTTCGGCTGCGGCACAGGCCTGTTAACGCTCCAGTTGCAGCCGCTGGTCGGCACCATCACCGGTGTGGACAGTTCTCGGGGCATGCTCGATATTTTTAAGGCCAAGATCGACGGGTTGCAACTTGGTAATGTCAAATCGCTGTTATGCGATCTGGATACGGGCGATACGCTGTCAGGCAGCTATGATCTTGTGGTCAGCAATATGACCCTGCATCATGTCAAAGAGATAGCACCGCTCCTGCGGCAGTTGCACGCGGTCCTGGCTCCGGGAGGAACCCTGTGCCTGGCCGATCTGGACGCGGAGCACGGCCAATTTCATGAAGACAACACCGGGGTCTTTCACTTTGGATTTGAGCGGGAGGCACTGCAGGCGCTTTGTATCGATGCGGGATTTGTGGCGGTGACAGCAGTGACCGCCACAGAAATAGAAAAACCGGCACATAACGGTACCCTGCGACGATATCCCGTATTTCTTCTCACCGCTCGAAAGGGATGAGATCCAGGTCTTAATCTGTTACACTGCTGTTTTTGGGTGAGAAGCGGCCACCCGCTGCGAATCCAAGCCGCAACAAAATCAGGATCGTGACTTCCCCCGCACCCGACAGGCATCGGCTCTGTGCACTACCAAAAACCTAGATGGATGTCCGTAACCGGCATTGCTGAGTACCAATGAAAGACAAAGAAAAATTTTTCACCCAACTCAAAAAATTTCTCGAATCCGAGCAGGGCACCTTGCCAATTTTCAGTGCGGTATCCCTTCAAATACAGCTTGAATTGATCAAAGAATCGCCCGATCTCAAGATTATTGAAAAACTCATTGTCGAAGATCCGTCCCTTTCCAGTACTGTTTTGAAGATCGCTAATTCTGTTACCTATTTCGGGGTAGTTGAAACCACCACGGTACGGTCTGCAATCATCAGGATTGGTATGGCTGAGATCATGCAAATTGTCTGCGCTGATATCAACAACGCCTTGTTTAGTTCTCAAGATCGCGAGATTGACGCCATTATGAAAAAATTATGGCAGCATTCGGTGGGATGCGCCTTCACCGCAGGTATTCTGGCAAGTACCATTGGTTGCGGCGTGAAGCGGGAGGAGGCTTTTTCCGCCGGGCTTTTCCATGATCTGGGAAAATTGCTCATTCTTAAGGTCGTTGATGAGAAAAAGAAAAAATATAAGGTGTTTGAGATCTCCAACGAATTACTTCTTGAAGCGATAGAGTCACTGCATGCAAAGCATGGCTATCTGCTTATGAATCGAATCAAACTGCCGAAAATATATGCTATTGTCGCCCGAGACCATCATCTGAAAAGAAATGATCGCAACAACGCCCTGCTCATGCTGGTCAAACTGGCCAATACGATCTGCCATCAAATGGGGATCGGGTTCGTGCACAATCCTGCTCTTGACGTCTTGGCAACCGAAGAGGCTGTTTTGCTCAATCTAGCAGAACCTGATCTGGAGAAATTGAGGATGTTTTTACTCAACAACCCCAGCCTGGTGGAACTGGCGAGCCAGGCACCGGGCAAGTTGTACACCTGATAAACTATCGAAGCGACTGTTTGCGCTGAGAATTGTCGAATTCTTTGCTGGTAAGTTCTTAAAGCTTTGATTTAAGAAGAAATTTTACATTACACAACCTGCCATGTTTGTGGTTCGCGTACTGCCTGTGACCCTGAGGCTATAAAACTTTGGACTGCTTTTCCCCAAGCCATTACCAACCGAGAAGGAGGCGATAGCCCGTGTCTTTGTCCCATAACGATGATCCCACCTTGGACGATGGGTTTGATAATCACGGCTTTATCAGGGAGATTTGTTCGCTGATCACCAACTGCACGCCGCCCAAAGGGATTGGCCTCAATGGCTATTGGGGAACGGGGAAGACCAGCGCTTTGCTGCAAGTGTATTATCAGCTTTCGGGAAAATATCCCTGTGGGGATAAACCGAAAGGACTTGTACTGCCGAAAAAAGTGGATAAAACGATCATGCCCATCTGGTTTGAGGCTTGGCGCTATCAGCATGAGATGCAACCCATCGTCGCATTACTCAATGAAATTCGTCTGCAAATGGGGTTATGGGTTAAGTTTCAGACTGAGGCAGCAAAATTAACGGGAGTTACTTTCTTGGGCATGCTCTCCGCTTTCGATGAGGTGATCAAAGTTGCCAGTGGCGGTGCCATCAAACCTGAACTGGGGAAGCTGCAATCCATTGGTAATGCCTGGGAAATGGAACGGCAGCAACAGCCGTTGCAAGGGCAGACGATCCGTAATTTATTGCAAGAAGCCATCAAGCAAGCCCTTCCAAAAGAAGCCTCAAAATTAGCTATCTTCATTGACGATCTTGACCGTTGTGAACCTGTTGCCGCACTCCGCCTTATGGAGGGGATCAAAGTCTATCTGAACCTCAATAATTGCGTGGTGATCTTTGGGATGGATCAACGGCAGGTTGAACGTGCTCTCATCAAAGCCTTGGATTTGAAATCTCAGGATACAAATGGCGGAAATGTGGATCATTACGCCCGCGAGTACCTGGAAAAGATCTGCCAGGATATTATTCATTTGCCATTGGCAGACAAAAGCAAGAAATCAAAATATTTAAGTACGTTGTTGGAAAAAATAGTTCCGGATGGCCCGCAAAGATCATACTTAGCCGAAATCAAGCAAGTTACGGACGAATACGACTGCCTTCCCAGCAATCCCCGGAAAATAAAGGCGTTGGCAAACCGTATCTCCAGCATGTTGAGGCAACTTCAGCAATTCAGCTGGGACGAAACATTTGTCTCGGATACTTTTCAGTACATCAAAAGGGATGCTGCAATCTGTCTGGTTGTTGCGATCATTTATTGTTTTCACCGGCGCGTATATGAGCAAATCCAGAAAAATCCAGCTTATATTCAAGATGTGATTGGTTATGCTGAAAATTCAGATATAGCAAATGATAGATACTCGCCCATGTCTGGCATGCTCGCTTCCAGAGATGCCTCTGGGGATTTGCCCGTCAATCCCAGTGACAGCAATGTTTTTCGTCTGCACGGATTATTGCAGGACTTGAAGTCTATCACCGCCATTGAAATCCAACCTTTTATCAATTTATGAAACGGACCTCAGCAAAGCGTGAAATATTATTAGATGCCTTTAGTGCAACGCAGGAACCTTTGCGGGAAAATTTTCTAGAACCAGCCAATAACCACCAACTGCTGCAATATTTTCAGGAGGTTCGAAAAAAGTTTCTTTACTCCACCAATCTCGGACTCGCCCTCGATGATAACGATTTCGACGCAACCGGCAAGCCTGTCCTGCTTAACAACCTCTTTGTCCCCCCTCTGTTAAGCAGCAAGCAGTTGTCACCTGATGAAATAATCAGGACAGAGCAAGAAACGAACAAACTGTCGTTGCAAGAGGTGTATCAGGCGCTGCGGGAAAAACCCAGGCTCTTCATCCTGGGGACTCCGGGGACAGGGAAGACCACCCTTATACACTGGCTTATGCTGGCGTTGACCTACAGTGGCGACAATCATGTCAAAGGCGCCTTAGGTAACGTGGTTCCCTTTGCCCTTATCTTACGTGACCTTTGCGTCCAAGGCATTAACACCTGGGCTGAACTTTGGCGGGTCTATCTCGAGCGGTCCGGTACCGTAATAGACCAGCAACTCATCGACAGTCTGGTGAAAACCGGGCAGGCATTATTTCTCATTGACGGGCTTGACGAAATCTCCGATTCATCCTTGCGTGCGGGGCTTGGCAAAGCCCTTCTCGATGGCATGAACCGTCATAATCGTTGCCGTTTTGTGATTACTTCCCGCATCGTCGGTTTTTCACCCGCGGAATTTTTCAATTTAAGACTTACTGAACCGTTACCTGATGACAGGTTGACAGTACTTGAAGAGCATAAGGAGATTTCAGATAAATACTTCATCGTCACCGAATCGAAGCTGCACGATAGCTTGGCGTTAACTTACCTCGCGCCCTTCAAGACTAGCCAGGTAAAGCGTTTTGTTGTTAACTGGTACGGGCAGTACGAACCCAATACCGCTATTCATGCACAAAGGGTCGATGACCTCGTAACCCGAGTCGAAAAGAATGACGGTTTGGGCCAATTGAGCCGGATTCCGGTGCTCCTCAATATGATCTGTTTTATCCATGCCCGGCGGGCTCGCCTCCCCGATGGCCGGGCGGAACTGTATGAACGGATCGCCCAAACTTATCTGGTTTCCCTGGACCGGGCGCGTGGGCTCGGTTTTCAGAGAGAGGATATCAGTGTCGATTACCAGGATCTGAGCAATTGGCTGGCCACCCTCGCCCTTAGCATGCAAGAGCGTCGAGGTAGCAAGGAGGGCACGGTGTACGCGTCGAGGAGTGAGGTTGAAGCAATTCTCTTACAAGGGTTAGAGGAAAAAGGGACCTTTCATTCGAAATGTGACGAGCAGTGCCGATTTATCCTGGACTATATCGTCAAACGCAGCGGCTTTTTGGTGCCGGTGGGCAGAAAGGATGAGGAGGATGTCTACGCCTTTAACCATCTTTCTTTTCAGGAATATTTCGCTGCCAGGGCGCTTGATGAGAAAATTTCTTTCATCACCAAGGCAAGTGAATGGAATGCAATTAGAAAGCATCTGCACGAATCCCATTGGCTAGAAACATTTATTCTTTTCTTTGAAATTCAGCCTTCTGTTAAAAGAACCGACCACTTGGTGACATTGCTCTTTGGCAAGGATCTTCAGCATTTAAAGAAAAAAGTTAAGAAAAAAGATTCTAGCCAGGCAGATATCCCTCTCTGTTGGTTGCTAGATGCCCATATCGCGATGGATACGGCCGTCCGTCTTGGTCGCGAAATGCGGGATCGCTTGATTGATGAGGGGTGGCAAGCGGTGCTGCCTTTTATTGCTAATGAAAATGTTAAACAAGGCGGTTTGATGGTTCAAAGGCGACAAGCCTGCAGCAATCAAATGGCAGCAATTCTTTTCCAGGACCAATTTGATAGTCTCAAAACATTTAAGAAAGTATTTGCTGATCAGAAAATATTATCATTGGTCAGTTCACTGATTCGAGATACGAGCAGTCTTTCGAGTTTAACCAACCTTCAATGGCTAGAGTTGAATAGTACGGCGGTGAGCGATATCAGCGGTTTGTCGAACCTGACCAACCTAACTTCACTTATGTTAAGCAACACACAGGTGAGTGATATCAACAGGTTGGTCAATCTGAAAAATCTTGGTAGGCTTGACTTAAGCTATACGGCGGTGAGCGATGTAAGCAGTCTGGCAGACCTGCCCAACCTTACGTCGCTTGACTTAAGCAATACGGCGGTGAGCGATGTAAGCAGCCTGGCAGACGTGACCAACCTTACGTCGCTTAATTTAAGCGACACACAGGTGAATGATGTCAGTAGGTTGGCTAACCTTACCAAGCTTCGGTGGCTTGACCTGAGCAGCACGCAGGTGAGCAATGTCAGCAGTCTAGCGAACCTTACCAACCTTATTGGACTTTGCCTGGCTACAACTCCTCTGAATGATGTGAGTAGCCTTTCAAACTTAACAAATCTTCAATCGCTTTTTCTGTATGAGACGCTAGTAAGTGATGTGAGCAGTCTTTCGCATCTGGTCAATCTCACGGATCTTTATCTGTCCAAGACCTCTGTTGGTGATGCGAGTAGCCTTTCGAGTTTGATCAACCTAGAGAGACTTTACTTGAGCAGCACGGCGGTGAGCGATATCAGTAGTTTGGCGTACCTGACTAACCTTCAGGAACTTTCTCTATTTAATACGCAAGTTAACGATGTGAGTAGCCTTTCGAGCTTGACCAATATAAAGAAGCTTGACCTGGACAGCACGGCGGTTAGCGATGTCAGTAGCTTGGCGCACCTGACTAACCTTCAGGAACTTTCTCTGTCTTACACGCAAGTGAATGATGTGAGTAGCCTTTCGAGGTTGACCAATCTTCGAGAGCTATACCTAAGAAACACTCCGGTGAGCGATATCAGCAGCTTGTCCCATTTGAAAAATCTCAAAATTTGGAAATAATTAATCCCTGATCCTTTAAATAGTGAGGCGTTCACCATGCACCACCTCTTCCAACCCCTCCAAACCGGGGCACTGACCTTGCCCAACCGTATCCTCATGGCGCCGCTCACCCGCTGCCGCACGGAAACAGAGCATATCCCGACGCCGCTGATGGCCACGTATTATGCCCAGCGGGCCAGTGCGGGCTTGATCATTGCTGAGGCCACCATGGCCATGGCGGGCAATTCGGCTTTCTGGATGGAACCGGGTATTTATTCCGAGGCGCAGATTCAAGGGTGGCGTTTAACCACCGAGGCCGTGCACGCAGCAGGGGGGAGGATTTTTCTCCAGATCTGGCACGGCGGGCGGGCCTGCCATCCCTTGCTCAATGAAGGTGTTCAGCCCGTGGCTCCCAGTCCGCTCGCCATCGTGGGTGATGAGGTCCGGACCCCGGAAGGGAAGAAGCCCTATGTCGTGCCCCGTGAACTGCGCGACGAAGAATTGCCCGCCCTGGTTGCCGGATTCCGCCAAGCAGCCGAGAATGCCAGGGCTGCGGGCTTTGATGGGGTCGAGGTCCATGGGGCCAACGGCTATCTGCTGGATCAGTTTCTTCGCGATGGCTCCAATAAACGGACCGGACCCTATGGCGGTACGGTCGAAAACCGGGCTCGCCTGCTCCTCGAGGTGCTGGCAGAGGTGTGCGCCGTCTGGGGCAGCGATCGGGTCGGTCTGCGCCTCTCGCCGCTCAACAGTTTCAATACTATGAAGGATAGTGATCCTATCGGCCTTGCCTCGTGGCTGGCAACCCGGCTCAACGATTTTAAACTGGCCTATCTCCATCTGATGCGCGGCGATTTCTTCGGCCAGCAGCAGGGCGATGTGGTAACGCCGGTGCGCGAGCGCTACCAGGGGGTACTCGTTGCCAATATGGGCTACACCGCCGAAGAGGCGGAGGCAGCTATTGCGGCGGGAAAAGTCGATGCCGTGGCCTTTGGTACCGCCTTTCTCGCCAACCCCGATCTGCCGGCGCGGATCAAGGCCGGTGCCCCGCTCAACCAGGCCCATCCGGACACCTTTTACTCGCCGGGACCGGCTGGATACATTGATTACCCCTTTCTCGAAAAGGGTTGAGTGTGCCGGAACCAATCGGAAAAGAATCGGGGCCCGGTGAGGAGGGCAAGACGCCTACCTTCTCCGTGCAAATGCGGCTGAAAAGTTTGCAATACGCCCTGGCCGGTGGCCGGGTGCTGTTGGCCAGTCAGCACAATACATGGATTCATGCGCTGGCCACGGTGCTGGTGGTGATTGGTGCCTTGGTCGGACGTGTTTCACCGGTGGAATGGGCGCTGCTGATCCTGGCGATGGGTCTGGTCTGGGCCATGGAGGCCATGAACACCGCCCTTGAATTACTCGCCGATGAAATTTCTCTGGAACATCGGCTGCGGATCGGCAAGGCAAAAGACGTGGCAGCTTTCGGGGTCCTGGCTGCTGCCCTGGCCGCCGTGCTGATCGGGCTGCTGGTATTTATTCCGCATCTCCTCCATTAATCATCATCAAAAAACATTCTTTGACCATTGCGATTGCCATGAGCCTGAGCGAATTTGAACTGAAACGAACGAGCAAGATTGTTGCCGCTTTTGTCGAGCAACATCGCCCTGAAAAGCACATCCGTCCGAACCTCGATTTGAGCTTCCGTATGGAAGGGCAGAGTGTCGAGATCTTCGAGATCAGGCCCCATTGGAATAATCCCAAGGAAAAACATGAGATTCCTATTGCCAAGGCAACCTATGTCAAGACGCGGCAGTGCTGGCGGGTTTTCTGGCAACGCAGCGACCTGAAGTGGCACCGCTACGAACCCGCCCCGGAGGTCCGGCTGATAGAGGATTTTCTTGCCCTGGTCGATCAGGACGAGGCCGGTTGTTTTTTCGGTTGATTACACCATTTGGCAAGATCGCCAATCAAGTGGAAGCTGTGGCTCAGCCGTTTAAGTATGCGGGTAAGTTCGGAGTTATGGCCGAGCCTAACGGCAACTACTACATGCGGACTCGGTATTATGATCCGAGTGTGGGCAGGTTTATCTCCGAAGATCCCTCGGGGTTTGGTGGTGGGGATGTGAATTTGATGGCGTATGTGGCAAATAACCCGATTAATTTTGTGGACCCCCAAGGATTGGCTAGTTTCTCGGAAAATTATCACAATAATGTGAATATCACTAACAGTGTCATTTTTGGCAATCACATAAATACCGTGATTGGAGCCGCCACTTCTGGTCAAGTTGCTAACGCCATAGGAACTACAACTGCGGTACGATTGCTGATAAATATAG
Organism: Desulfobulbales bacterium; assembly: GCA_038205495.1. Classification (GTDB taxonomy): domain Bacteria; phylum Desulfobacterota; class Desulfobulbia; order Desulfobulbales; family Desulfobulbaceae; genus Desulfobulbus. The sequence goes on along the minus strand of JBBRBT010000002.1, from coordinate 60,979 downwards.
CTGAAACAGGAGGGGTGCAAACTGCGACTTTAAGCGCAGCAGGTGCGTTGACTTCTGCGGGGGTCACTATGGCTGTTAATGGAGCACTAGTCGCAGGATCTTTAGAGGCAGGAATTCATGTGGGCTCACTCATCAATGCTACATTTCAAACTACAGTTTAAGCATTTACACAACAGGGCGGTTGTGGGAAATAGCAGGTGAGTTAGCGATGGATAATTGGATTAAAAAATCAAAGCAGACATGGAAAGTAATTATCGCATTATGTATAGCCGCAGTGTCATGTGTTGCGTTTAGCATTTTATTTACAATAAAATCATTCGATACTTTTTATCTGTCATACGCTGCAATGTTTTTTGCATTTTGCATGTTACTTTTTATTATTTCAATTAGATGCCCTTATTGTAAAAAAAGTGTAGCTTGGTTTTTTATTAAAAATGGTGACTTTAATAGTTGGCTTAGTGATTTTATCAATACTGATAGCTGTCCAATATGTAAAAAAATATTTTAGCCCGGTAGGGTGGCACAGCTTTATCGTGCCCACCCTACCGGGAAGATTATCTTTTCGTTTTTGTTTATCTTTTCGCGCAGCGACAAACCACGGGCAGACCTACCCAAACCAACGACCTCCGAGCGTATCCCCATAGAAAAGGGGTCGGATTTATTTTTTCTCCCAGACCGTGCCCCGGCCAGCAAGACCAAGACCGTTGCCGACCGAAGCGGGGCCCTCAACCGTGCTTTCCTAAAAAAACACTCTCGCGTTGGGGCCGTTTATTGAGCACCTTGGTACTCACTGCCCTTACGAGGAGCGGCCTGATATATCGCGGGTCCGTGGTCTCTGCCGCTGCTTTTTGGCAAGGCCGATGACCTGGATCGCCTGGACAGCGATCTCTTCAATTGATCGTCCCTCGACATTGAGCACCTTGATATTATGCCGCAGGAACAACTGGTTGGCCTGTTGGAGCTCGCGGGTGCAGTTGGCTATGCTGGCGTAGGTGGAACCGGCGTATCGTTTTTCCCTGATATTGTGCAGATATTGGGGCGAAGAGGTCAGTCCCACCACCCGTTTGCGATTGCGGACGATATCCTTGGGCAGTTCATACTGATTGAGATGGTCGGTGGTCAGCGGAAAGTTGGCGGATTTGAGTTCCATGTGGGTGGCCAGGTAGATGCTGACCGGGGTCTTGCCTGACCGGGAAACACCAATGAGGATGATCTCGGCCTCATCGTATTCCGCAGTGCGAATGCCGTCATCGTGCTCCAGGGAAAAATGGATGGCATCCACCCGTTTATCCATCTTGGAGATGGTGAAATGCCGAGAATAGCCCGGTTCGCGCATAGCCCGGCTGTCCAGGGCTTTCTCTAATAATTCAAGGGTATTGAGAAAAATATCAAAGAATTTCACCTGGGGGCAGTTGAAAACGTCCCGGGTTTCCGTGTCCATGATGGTGCAGAACAGCAGGGGCGGGGTCCCCTCGGATTGCTTCAGGATATGCGCCAAGGCTTTTTGGGCATCCTCGGGGGTGTGGATGAAGGGAATCTTCTCCTCGCGAAAGCGGATATCCTGGAACTGGGCCAACAGGGCCTTGCCCATGTCTTCGGCAAGGATGGCGGTGGAACCGGAAACATAATAGACGTCTTGGGTCTTGGTCATGGGCGCTCGGCAGGTTATTTTCGTTTATGGCAGAAGAGACAGCGATACTTGGGCGGGTGGGTATCAGGCAGGGGCGCTTCAGCTCCAGGGCCGTGACAGGTCAGGCAGGATTTCTCCGCCTCTTTTTTTTTCATGGTCATGAATCGTTCATGGTTCTGATCATGGGGCAGGGGGTGCGTGGTTTCCGGGGGGGCATAGAGAAGAAAAAGGAGAATGCCACCGCAGGCTGCCAGGAAAAGACTGTTATAGAGGATGTTTTTTTGTCTGGTGGTCATGGCTGTTAGTGAGGATGAGGAGGAAACAAACCGAAAAGAGGAAAGATGCCTCTACTCTGCCATTTCCAGGGTATGAAAATCAAGAATTTTCAGCCGTAAAAACAGGACCATCGTTTCCATCAGCAGGCGGCAGAGGAGCGGGTTTTTCCCGGCCAAGGCCACCATTTGCCGGTGTTGCCGTTGTTTTTTCACCAGTCCCTTCAGTTCGGCGGCCGCATATTGAGGATCCAGAATCATGCGGGCCACGACCTGGCCCGAGACCAGCGCCGGATAGATGCCCTCGCCGGTGAGCCCGGAGGCAAGTCCGGCGGCATCGCCGACCAGCCAGGTACGGTCGAAACGAATGCCGCGATAATCAAAATTGACCAGACCGGCGCGGATGGTATCGGGATTGAGGCGAAACCCCTGTTGCGCTGCCCAGGCCAGCAGTCGTTTTTTTAGAACCGGGGCCGACAGGTTGTTGACATCATTATAGGCCCCGATGGAAACCATCTCGCTATGCGGAAAGATCCAACCATAGCCTGAACCAAACCGGCCGGTGTGGAGATGCCATTCCATCCGCGGGTGCTGCCCTGGCAGCATGCAATTGAGACCGATCCCCATGGCGCTGGATGGCAGGCCAAGATGGCGCCGCACCAGGGAATTGGCGCCATCGGCACCCACCAGATGGTCAAAGCCGAGAATGATACGCCGGCCCCCTTGGCTTTCCAGCAGTGCCCGATTCTTGTCCAGGGACAGGGCACGGGTCCCGGTGAGGAGGGTGACACCGGCAGCCTCGGCCTGCGTCGCCATCCATTGGCCGAGCCGCTCGCGGCTGATTGTGGCAATGATCGGATTTTTTTCGACGACCGCAATTCGCTGCCAACAGGTGACAATGTGCTGTTTGGGAAATTCACGTTCGATCAAGGTCGGCGGAACATGTTTGATCAACCCGTCCCAGGTGATGCCACCGGCGCAGACCTTGGGGCCGATGGTCGTTTTCCGTTCCACCAGGACGACCTTGGCCCCTTTCTGAGCCAGCAGGGTGGCGCAGGCCAGACCGCCGGGACCGCCGCCAATGACCAGTATTTCCGTATTTTCTCCCATGGTGTTTCAGTCTCCGGGTCCGAGGGGCCGTAAAAGAGCAACAGCCTGGTGCCGGCAACCCCTTTCTGCCCGGGAAACTAGAGGAAAACGTCTTGTGCTTGCTTTCATCAGGTCTTTACGATAGTTTTGAGGGGTGCAACCGGTCCGACCGGCGATTGCTTTCCTTCCCTTATAAAAAATATACTGTCGGAGCATTCCATGGCACACGGCGCTGATTCAATGAAGAGCATACTGTACGCCCTTGCGGCTAATTTTGCCATTTTTTTGGCAAAGCTCGCTGCTGCAATCTTTACCGGCTCAGGAACTATGCTGGCCGAGGCCATCCATTCCCTGGCCGACACCGGCAATCAAGGGTTGCTGCTGCTCGGCATTCGCCGGGCCAAACGTCCGCCTTCGCCGGATTATCCTCTGGGACAGGGCAAGGAAATCTATTTTTGGTCTTTCATTGTTGCCCTCATTCTTTTCAGCATGGGCGGCCTTTTTTCGATCTATGAAGGATTTCATAAACTCCACGATCCTGAATCCCTGAATAGCCCTTTTATCGCCCTGACGGTCCTGCTTTTTTCTCTGGGGGCTGAGTCTCTGTCACTCTGGGGCTGTGTGCGTGAAGTCAACAAAGAGCGCGGCACCCGCAGCTTTGTCCGTTGGTTTCGGCATACCCGCAATTCCGCTCTGCTGGTGGTTTTTGGCGAGGATATCGCAGCCCTGCTCGGACTGGCCTTTGCCACCCTGGCCATCCTCCTCACTATGATCACCGGCAATCCGGTCTACGATGCCCTGGGCTCGATGGTCATCGGTCTGTTGTTGGTGCTGGTTGCCTTTTTCATTGGTATGGAGACCAAGTCGCTGCTGGTGGGCCAGGGCGTCGACCCGGAGATCAAACATCAGATGTTGACTCTGCTGCGAGCGCGGCCCGAAGTTGAAAACGTGCTCAATCTGCTCACCCTGCAGTTGGGCGATGATGTCATGGTGGCGGTAAAAGCAAAAATGACGACCACCGGCTCGGAACAGCAATTGATCGCCAACCTCAACACCTGCGAACAGGCCTTGAAAACCGCGTTTCCCCAGGTGCAGTGGCTTTTTTTTGAACCCGATTTTTTTGATTAAAAATATTTAAAACGATAGGTTACCCCTGTGACAGTACAAAAAAAAGAAACATTTCTCAAAGACTATACCCCTCCCGCCTATCTGGTTGACAGCATCGCCCTGCGGGTTGAGCTCGATCCCCAGGCCACCCAGGTGCATGCCCAACTGCAATGCCGTCCCAACACCAGCGATCGCCCACCGCTGGTACTCAACGGCAAACGGCTGCAACTGGTACGGGTGGCGCTCGACGGCATGGTGCTTACTCCGGCGCAATACAGCTTCGCCGACGGCCAGCTGGTGATCGCCCAAGTACCGGTCGGGCCGTTCCAAGTGGAGATTGATACCGTCATCAATCCCGCCGGAAATACCGCCCTGGAGGGACTGTACCTCTCCTCGGGCAATTACTGCACCCAGTGCGAGGCGGAGGGCTTTCGCACCATCACCTGTTTCCCCGACCGGCCCGACGTGATGACCGTGTTCACCATCACTGTTATCGGTGACAAGGCCGCCTGCCCGGTGCTCCTTTCCAACGGTAACCTCATCGACAGCGGTGAACTGCCGGAGGGCAAACACTACGCCACCTGGCACGATCCCTTTCCTAAACCCTGCTATCTCTTTGCCTTGGTGGCAGGTCAGCTGGTGCGCATCAGCGACACCTTCACCACCTGTTCCGGACGGGAGATCGGACTTCATTTCTATGTGGAAGAACGCAACCGGAGCAAATGCGACCACGCCATCCGTTCACTGCAGAAGGCGATGCAATGGGATGAGGAGCAGTTCGGACGCGAGTACGATCTCGACCTCTACATGATTGTGGCGGTGGATGATTTCAACATGGGGGCCATGGAGAACAAAGGGCTCAATGTCTTTAACTCCAAGTACGTTTTGGCTCTGCCCGAGACCGCCACCGATGTCGATTACGAGGGGATAGAAGGGGTCATTGCCCACGAATATTTCCACAACTGGACCGGCAACCGCATCACTTGCCGCGACTGGTTCCAGCTGAGCCTCAAGGAAGGGCTGACCGTGTTCCGTGATCAGGAATTCACCGCGGACATGACCTCCCGCCCGGTGAAGCGGATTCAGGACGCCAACATCATCCGCAGCTTCCAGTTCCGCGAGGATTCGGGTCCCATGGCCCATCCGGTGCGGCCCCCCTCCGTGGTCGAGATTAACAATTTTTACACCCTGACGGTCTACAACAAGGGCGCCGAGGTCATCCGCATGCTCCATACCTTGCTGGGACCTGCGACCTTCCGCAGGGGCATGGATCTCTATTTCGAGCGCCACGATGGTCAGGCGGTGACCTGCGACGATTTTGTCGCGGCCATGGAGACCGCCTGGGGTAAGGATTTGAGCCAGTTTAAATGCTGGTACCGTCAGGCCGGGACCCCGGAACTGACAGTGGGTGCTGATTATGACCAAGAGGCGCAGCAATTGACCCTCAGCATTGAGCAGTCCTGCCCGATAACCCGGGAATCAGCGGAAAAACAGCCCTTTTTTATGCCGCTGGCCGTGGGCCTGCTGGATGATCAAGGGGGCACGATTTCTTTGAACGGTTCACCTGACTTGACCACCAAGGTGCTGATCCTCTCGGAAAAGAAGCAGGACTTCGTTTTCCCCCAGATCAAGACCCGGCCAACGGTTTCTTTTCTCCGCAATTTTTCTGCGCCGGTGCGGGTTCGTTTCGAGCAGTCCAGCGAGGAATTGGGACGGATGATGGCCCACGATCCTGATCCCTTCAATCGCTGGGATGCGGGGCAACGGTTGGGCCTGCAGCATATCCTCGAACAGATCGAGCGCTACCAGCGGGGCGAGACGGTCAACGTGCACGATCAATTGGTTGAGGGAATGCGGAATCTGCTCGGCGATCAGGGGAGCGATCCGGCCTTTGTGGCCATGGCCCTGATCCTGCCTTCGGAAAATTGGATCAGCCAGCAGATGGCGGTCATTGATCCGGTGGCGGTCTTTGCGGTCCGCCAGCAGTTCCGCGCCCTGCTTGGTCGGACACTGCGTAGTGCATTGCTGCAACGCTACGAGGAGTTACGTGGTACCGGCCCGTACCGCTACACCAATGTTGATGCCGGTAAACGAACCCTGCGCAACACCTGCCTCGCCTATCTCCTCACCCCGGATCAGGACGGCTGCCTTGATCCAGCTCTGCTGCAAATGGGGCAACTGCAATATGCAGACAGCGACAACATGACCGATGGCATCGCCGCCCTCAACGGCGTGGTCAATGCCGATGTGGAGGCCGGAACCGCGCTCCTGGCTGATTTTCATGCCCAGTGGCAGCACGATCCTCTGGTAGTGGACAAATGGCTGATCCTCCAGGCCGGTTGTACCCTGCCGGGCACCCTGGATCGGGTCAAGGCTCTTACCCGGCACCCGGCCTTTTCCATCAAAAATCCCAACAAGGTGCGCTCCCTGATCGCCACCTTCTGCTCCACCAACCATAGCCAATTCCATGCCGCCGACGGTTCTGGCTACGCCTTCTTGGGCGACCAGGTCTTGCTGCTTGATACCCTAAATCCGCAGATCGCCTCGCGAATGCTCACCCCGCTCACCCAGTGGCGACGCTACGATCCGGCCCGGCAGGGGCTGATCCGGCAGCAACTGGAGCGCATCGGCGGCACGCCGTTGCTTTCTGATGATGTTAAGGAGATCGTTGAGAAGTCGTTGCGCTGAAAGGCTCTCGTTGTCAAAGCAAAACACCGCATCTGATCCCTGATCGGGTGCGGTGTTTTGTGAAAAATTCTCTTCCTCCCCGGCCCAGGGGAAAGACCCTGCATCGAGACAAAGGTTCTGGAGTGTATTCTTGTTGTTTTGCAGCCCAAAAACCCGTTCTTGCAAGGATGGATCGAGCGTTCGCTTTCATGTCGGTTGGTGCCACTGACGACCAATGACTTAGGGACGCCACACTCCTCGGCGGTCAGCTCCGCTTTACACCATTCTTTGCCCCGATCCCAGGCGCTTTCCTCCTTCAGATCTTTGTTGTTGCTCCATTGGAAACGGCATAAAAGATTAAAAACAACGTTAATTTAACAGTATGCTACTAAATGATAAAGTAATGGTCAGGATAAGCTGCAGCCTGGTATGGATCTGTTGTTTTCTGTTTTTGCCTGCGAGTGTATTCCCTCAAGAAAGGAGTACCCCGGCACGAACTTTACTTGTGGGGGCGATGATCGCTCCGCCGTTATGCCAAAAAACGGTTAACAGTCAATGGACGGGATTCGGTCCTGAACTATGGCAAGCTGTCGCTCAACAGATGGATGTTCAATTCGAATTCAGGGAATTTGACAGTCTTGAGTCCATGCTCACTGCACTGAAAAAAAATGAAATAGATGTTATTCCCACCTTGCAAGTGAGGGATCATTTTGAATCTGTACTAGATTTCAGTAACTCCTATTTGAAATCCGGCCTTTCTGTCGCAGTAGCCGCAGAAGGTTCAAAATACGACTTGATGAAAGTTTTCGTGAGCGTTTTTTCAGGAGATAATCTGAACTCGCTAGCATCGTTGATTTTAGTTTCTCTCATAGCAGGAATAATAATCTGGTCCTTTGAGAGAAGACACAATAGCGAAATGTTTGGTCATAGTCATTTTGGTGGTGTTTGTAACGGTATCTGGTGGGCAATTGTGACCATGACCACGGTTGGTTACGGTGACAAAGCCCCTAAAACAATAGGCGGGAGAGCCTTTGCACTCATTTGGATGGTTTTTTCAATTATTTTTATTTCTTGTTTCACGGCGAGCATCACGTCGCAGCAAACTATTAGTAGATTAAAAAGCAAGGTCCAAAATTTTAATGATCTTTACAACGTGAGGGTGGGCAGCGTATTGGGATCCGAAGCGTCCGATTTTCTAACCCAAAAAGGTGTAGCTTTCATTGCAGTGAGCAGTGTGCAGGAAGGATTATTGGCCGTTGATAACAAAAAGATCGATGCCTTTGTCCAGGATGAGATCATGCTGAAACATCTTGTTAAACATGAGTTTCCGGGCCGAATACAGGTCGTGGGTGGCACCTTCGATGAATATTTTGTCAGTATTGCCGTGCCGTTAAATAGTCAGTTTCGTAAACCGATAAACATAGCGTTGCAAGAGATCATGAAATCGCCAAGCTGGGCTGAATTGATGAATCGTCATGTCAAATGAATTGAGGAGGCGGGGCAAGGCTTTCCTACAAGTAACCAGTAACAGGTCGTCAAGGTTCAGGGAGAGCTCTCTCGACTCCGACTACGGGCTGAATCCGCCGGGCGCAATACATTCGGCCACGGTTTAAATAAAAACAACCGGCCCCTCCGGGGTCGGTCGTTTATGTAAGGCAGTTGCGGATCGTCTTCCAGGCCTTTCCCAGGGAAGCGTAGCGTTAATAACGAGAGCTGATTGCCTTGAACCCTTGGGAATCCACTGTTTCAGTGGCCTCATTCTCCGAAATCATTCCTGTAACGGCACTCTTGCCGGCACTTCGTCACGCTCAGACACTTCAGCAAGCACCGCATCACCATATCTGTCAGTAACCGGACTCTCGATTTGCAACAAGGCATGCCAGCGACGGAATGCCTCGATAAAGATGATGGTTATCAGCACCATCAAGATGGCGGACATGCTTGCCAACAGGTACAGTTTTTTGGGAAGGAAGTTCCTGGTTATATTCAGATATCCGGCCCACAAAACAAGAGGATACACCAGGAGCCCCGGTCCGGCGGTCACCCAGGCGTACTTGGCCTTGCCAAGCCTGATCAGCATGGTGGTGCCGACAATCAGCGCACAGGAGGCCAGCAGTTGATTGCTCATGCCAAAAAGCGGCCAGATGGTGGAGATGTCGCCGGTATAAACCAGATACCCCCAGGCAGAGGTGAACAGGGCGCTGGTCAGGATAATGCCGGGCGTCCAGGAATTGTCGGCAAACGGTCGGTACACCTTGCCGAGCATTTCCTGGAGCAGATAGCGGCCAACGCGGGTTCCGGCATCAACGGCGGTCAGGATGAACACCGCCTCAAACATGATGGCAAAGTGATACCAGTACGCCATCATCCCCTTCATAAACGGCACTGCTGAAAAAATATAGGCCATGCCCACGGCCAGCGATACCGCGCCGCCGGGACGTCCCTGGACCTGCTCGCCGACCTGGGCTGCCAGCTCTGACAGGTTGACCGTGGTCAGGCCAAGCGTTGCAAAGGCTGCCGGTGCGGCGTTGATGGCAAAGTAATCGGCCGGGACCAGAACGCAGGCTGCAATCAGAGCCATCATGGCGACAAAACCTTCGACCAGCATAGCGCCATAGCCGACAAAGAGCACATCTCGTTCGTTGGCGATCATCTTGGGAGTAGTGCCGGTACCGATGATGGCATGGAAGCCGGAGAGTGCGCCGCAGGCAATGGTAATAAACAGGAACGGGAAGGCTGCGCCGGGAATGATCGGACCACCTCCGAAAAAGTACGGGGTAATGGCCGGCATATGCAGGGTGGGGTGGACAAAGACAATACCTAGCGCCAGGGCTGCGATGGTGCCGATTTTAAGATAGGTGGATAGGTAGTCACGCGGCACCAGCAGAAACCAGACAGGCAGTGCCGATGCAGCAAAACCGTAGGCAGGAATGATCAGGGCCAGTTGTTTTTTGGAAAAGGTAAATACTTGTGCCAGGACCGGGTCAGCAGCAACATGTGGCCCGACAACTATGGCCACCACCAGCAGGACGACGCCGATACTGCTGCCGCCTCTGATGTCGCCGGGGCGGATCTTCTGCATGTAGATGCCCATAACCATGGCGATGGGTATGGTGGCAAAAACCGTGAAGGTCCCCCAGGGACTGTTGAACATGGCGTTGACAACGGCGATGGAGAGTCCCGCCAGGGTCAGGATCAGGATGAAGAGGACCGAGATGGACGCCACTTTACCGGCAACGTTGCCGATTTCCGATTCGGCGATCACCGAGAGGCTTTTGCCCTGGTGACGAATCGAGGCAAACAGGACGACCATATCGTGGACTCCGCCCGCCACCACGCAGCCGATCAGAATCCAGAGCGCACCCGGCATAAAGCCGAACTGGGCCGCCAGCACCGGTCCGAGCAAGGGACCTGCGGCTGCAATAGCCGCAAAATGATGTCCGAACAGGATATACTTGTCGGTCTTCACGTAGTCATGCCCGTCTGCCCGGGTGACGGCCGGTGTCTCACGTTCTTCGCGCAGGTTCATAACCTTGTTGGCCAGAAACAGACCGTAGAAACGGTAAGCAATGGCGAATACGCACGCTGTGGTGAAAATCAGGGTTAACGAATTCAAGGGCTTCCTCCTTGGGTTGGTGAGAATTGCAAATAAAGGCGTGCTTCGGGAGTGCTTTGGTTGGGTTGTTGAGTCTAAAAGCCGTCCGGGAGCGCTCTGCAGTCAGTATGTGCACAATCAGCAGTAAAGCGGCTCAGGGCCTGTTCGCAAATAACTAGGATTTGTGAACAGGCCCTGAGTCCAGCATTTCTCCGCCACCATTCCAAAACCAGCGCATGGTGTGGTTTTATCGCGCAACGCAGTGCCTTGCCGGGTTGGAAAAGCTTGAGGGAAAGAAACGGCCACAGGATGTTCATGAATAAGTAAGGGAGCTGGACTTGGACTCCGGCTCCAGAGTGAACATTCCAGGACGGAGTCGCAACTGGGCCTACAGCCAATCCGACAGCGATAATCCCACCCCCAGGCGGTTGACGTGCTGGTCATAGTCGATCAGGCTTTCACCGTAGCCGTTGAAATACTGGACATACCCGCGCAGATAGGGCCAGCCCCAGAGCGGGAAACTCCAGCTGGCCTGGACCGTGCCCCGGTGATAGTCGGACTCGAAGGTGTTGCGCGTCATCAGGCTGAAGGTGTTCTTCTCCCATTTGTAGACTGCTCCGATCTCGTAATGGCCGAGATAATGGGTGATATCAGGATTGTCATCGTCGGAAGCACTTTCCGGCAGGCGATACCAGGGGGTGACCGTGAGGCCGAGATCGCCGTATTCAAAGACAAAGGTGCCGAAAAGACGGTTCCAGCTCCGGGAGAGTTCACCGCTCTGGCCGTTGGACTGGTGGTTGACCCCAAAGGAATTCAAGGTGTTTTTGACGCCGAAGAGTTCCCAGTTGGTGTTGAACTGGACCCACATCTCGGGCTCGTGGTTGGTTTCGCGGAAGGGGGCGGAGATATCGTTGTTGTAGACCTGCCAGAAACTGTGGTTGGTGTAGGCGGCGTAAATATCCATGGTGTCGTTGAAGAGTCCCGCCACCAACGGCGACTTGATGCTGATCTGGAACTGGGCTTCGACCGCGTCGAAATCGTAGGCGTCGCCACCATTGGCGCTGCGATAGTGCTCCGAATTGTAGCCACTGCTGTTGTAGGCTGCGGGAAGAATATAGTTGGGCCTGTGGGTCATGACGCTGAAGGGTTTGAGCACGTTTTCTTTTTCCTGCTCCAATCTCTTTTCCACCGCTCCCTGGCGTTGGGGGAGGCTCCGTTCAAGCCCTACTGCGCTCTGCAGGCATTGGCGGCGCAGATCACCCACCGTGGCCGAGTCATCGGCTATGGCCAATTTTTTTTGCAGACATTGCTCCAACTCGTTGGCGCGCGGGATGCTGACATTGACAAGGCACATGAGTAAGGTGAATAAACTTACTGTAAAAACGTAATAAATGGAACGCATTGGGAAGGGGTCTCTTGGTATGTGGAACGGAGTGGGGGCAGCGGTTAGCGTCGGCTCACGTTACACGATTGGACCTGGGCAATACTCACAGACAAGGCCTGGAAAAAAGATTGGGCCTCCGGGTCAGTGGGGTTTTGTTCCCGTCGCTGCTCGTAACGGGTGAACAATTGCATCAGGATCTGATAGGCCTGGTGGTCGTCGAGGGAGCCTAAAGACTCCCAGAGATCGGTGGTATTCATGGGGTTTCCTCGTCTGCTTCGTTCGCAGTCTCAGCGGCTGGCCTATCGGCTCCTGGGTCTGCATCGTCCAGCACGTAGCCAAAGCCGCAACAGGCCGGGCATTCGTCCCTGGTGATGAAAAATCGACTCTCTCCTTGAAAAAAGCCGATTTCGCCGCTGCCGCCGCAGGTGTCACAGGTTTTTTTTGTTGCGTTCATGGTGTACCTGCCCCCTTCAATCTTTTCAATCGATACCCGCCGCCTGCTTCGCGGCCTGGAGGGTGTTTTTCATCAACATGGTGATGGTCATGGGTCCGACCCCGCCAGGAACCGGGGTGATGGCACCTGCCTTGGCGACCACATCGTCGAAATCGACATCACCGGCCAGAATGGCCTTGCCGCTGGCTGCCTGACCGATGCGGTTGACCCCGACATCAATAATCACCACTCCTTCCTTGATCTGATCGGCCTTGATCATCTTGGCCACCCCGGCGGCGACAATAAGGATATCGGCCCTGCGGGTGTGAAAGGCCATGTCTTTGGTGCGGGTATGGCAGATGGTGACCGTGGCGTTGCCGCCCGGACGTTTCTGCAGCATCAGGTTGGCAATGGGCTTGCCGACAATGTTGGAGCGTCCGACCACCACCACCTCGGCCCCGGAGGTCTCAACGCCGGAGCGCTGCAGCAGTTCGAGGATGCCATGGGGAGTGCAGGGTAGAAAACATTGTTCGCCGAGCATCATCTTGCCGACATTGACCGGGTGGAAGCCGTCGACATCCTTGTCCGGATCGATGGTAAACAGCACCTTGGCTTCGTTGATGTGGCGGGGCAGGGGCAGTTGCACCAGGATACCGTGGATGGCAGGATTGCAGTTGTATTCGCCGACGATCCGCAGCAGCTCAGTCTCGGTGGTGTCCGCAGCCAGGGTGACCTGCTCGGAATGGATGCCCAGGGCATGGGCGGTTTTGTTCTTGGCCGCTACATAGGATTCCGAGGCCGGGTCCTGGCCCACCAGGATGGTCACCAGGCCAGGGGTCAGGTTGTGTTGTTGTTTGAGGCGGGCAACCTCAACGGCGATCTCTGCGCGGATGGCCTTGGCGGTTTCGATACCGCTGATAATTTTTGCTGGCATGGGCTGATTCGTGCTCAATAAAGTGAAAGTCGGGGACCAGAATTTGATCGGGTTATTTTTTTGAAACTGCAAGCTATCACAGCCTCAGCTTTTTTCAAGCAGAGACTGGCCCGGGTCTCTGTGGGCGATGCGATTCAGGACCTGCCGGTTGCTTTTTCCAGCGGGATGCGGAATTCCCGGATGAGCAGGGCCAGGGCGGTCTGCCGCTTGGAGGTATCCTGGTTGCGCACCGCCATGGCCAGGGCCTGACGCGACCCAACCAGGACCACTAATTTTTTGCCCCGGGTCAGCCCGGTGTAGATAAGGTTGCGGAACAGCATGCGGAAATGCTGGCTCAGCACCGGGATAATGACCACATCGAACTCCGAGCCCTGCGATTTATGGATGGTGATCGCGTAGGCCAGGTCAAGTTCGGTGATCTGGTCGCGGTTGTACTCAACCCGGCGCTGATCGGGGAAAAAGGTGACCTCGCAGGTGAGGTTGCTGTTGTCGATGGCGCTAATCACGCCGATATCACCGTTGAAGACATTGAGTTCATAGTTGTTGCGGCGGTGGATGACCCGGTCGCCAGTGCGGAACAGGCGTTCGCCGACACTGAGTTCGGCCTTGTGGTCTGCCTGCGGATTGACGCTCTGCTGCAGCACCTTGTTGAGGTTGGCCGCCCCCAGGGAGCCGCGGATCATCGGGGTCAGCACTTGGATTTCAGCGCCCGCGCCCTGGTATTTGGGTACCCATTCCTGATAGAGCTTGCGCACCACATCGACAGCGGTGAGACCGTAGTAGAGCGAGGACCAGGGGTGGGTCTTTTTGGCCAGGGCCAACAGTTGGCCGGCGGCGCTATCGGCGGTGGCCAGGGTGCCCAGGGAGACGTGGCTGAACGGCTCGGGAATGGTGAATGCATACGAAGACCCCGGTTCCTCTTCGGGTATTTCCGGATAGTAGGGCGTCTGCGCGAACATTTCCTCGCGGGCCTCGATTCCGGCGTAATGCAGTTTGACCCGGTTGACGAACTGCAGCTGCTGCTGGGTGGCCTCGGCGGTATCAATGAAAAAACAGTCGGATTGCTTCCATAGTTCGGGCGATTTGAATGGCGAATCCAGGGCCGGCACCTCACCGCGATTGATCTGATGGGCTGTGCTGATAATGGCTGACTGCTGTGCCTGGCGGAAGATGGTGGTCAAACGGTAGCAGGGCAGGCAGCCGCAGTCGATCAGGTCGCGCAGGACATTGCCCGCCCCCACCGAGGGCAGCTGGTCGGCATCACCGATAAAGAGAAGGGCGGTTTCCGGGGCCACTGCCTTGAGCAGGGCTGCGGTCAGCGAGATATCGAGCATCGAGGTCTCATCGATGATGAGGAAATCGGCCTGCAACGGGTTTTCTTCGCAGCGTTTGAAGCCGGTGCCTTGGAATTCGAGCAGCCGGTGGATGGTTTTGGCCGCAATGCCGATTACCTCACCCATGCGTTGGGCTGCCCGGCCGGTGGGTGCGGTCAGGAGGACGGAAAGATGCATGGCCTGGAGGAGGGCGACAATCACCTTGGTGGTGGTGGTCTTGCCGCAGCCCGGGCCGCCGGTGAGGATAGAACAGTGTTGATCGACCACCGAGCAGACCGCGAGCGCCTGCTCAACACTGAGGGCCATGCTCTGGCGCTCGGTGTACTGGTGCATCCAGGCCGATACTCGGCTGGCATCAATGCCGCGCCTGCCAACCGTTGCGGCCAGGCGCCGTGCCACATATTCCTCCTCGTAATAGAGGGATTTGGCGTAATAGCAGGGCACGGGCTCGGCGGTTTTCATGTCAGGCAGCACCCGCACCCGCAACTGTCCTTCCTGCTGCATGGTCTCCAGGTGCGCCGGGATGGTCTCGGCCAGGTGCAGATTGAGTAGTTCCTCCACCTGGGCGCTGATCTGATGGCGGCTCAGGTAGCAGTGGCCCATTTCCCGCGAGGCGGAAAGAACATGGCGGATGGCCGCCCGGATGCGCAGGTCTGAGTCTGGAGCAAAACCCAGTGACAGGGCCACCCGATCGGCTGTGAAAAAGCCGATGCCGTAAAAATCAATTGCCAGCCGATACGGATTTTCTCGGACCTGGGCTATCGAACTGTCGCCGTACTGTTTATAGATGCGCACCGCGAACAGAGTGGAGATGCCGTGGGTCTGGAGAAAGATCATGACATCGCGGATGGCGCGGTGCTCGAGCCAGGCTTCTTGAATCATGGCGAGCTTTTTTTCGGCAATGCCGGGAACAGCGGTCAGCTGGCCCATGTCTTCCTCGAAAACGGCCAGGGTACGGTCGCCGAAATGTTTGACGATGCGCCCCGCGGTCTTGGGTCCCACCCCTTTGATCAGGCCTGAACCGAGGTATTTTTCCAGGGCGCCTGCGGTCGCCGGTTGCAGTTCCGTGGCCTGCAGGGCCTTGAACTGTCGGCCGAAACGGGGGTGTTGTCCCCAGCTGCCGGCAAACTCCATGGTGGAGCCGGCAAAGACCCTGGTTTGATGGACCGTGACCGTCACCAGCTCGCCATAACCGCGAAACGGAGTGACCTTGAGAACCGACCAGCCACTGCTCTCATTATGATAAGTGACCCGTTCGACAACACCACGTATTTTTTCTTGAATTTCAGACTGTTCCGCCATTGATGACTCTGAGTTGAAATTGTTTTCTTGTCTGATCGATTCAATGATGCTATGTTTGCTGTATTCTTACTACGAAACTGCAGTGTGGTAAAGGAGTCATTCCTGTAACAATTACAGGAAAAGTTTACAAAAGTGCTGGCGCAGATCCGGGCCATCTCACAGCGGGATGGTGGCGATGTTGCATTCGCCGGGATCGGCCAGGATCAGGTGGTTCAAGTCCGAATAATCGGGGCCTGTTAGGGCTTCCCGATGTCACGAACCCTCAATGAAGGAATCAAATAATTTGTCAAAAATGAGATTCCGGCCATCCGGACCGTCGAGGCGGTCGAATAGGAGATTATATTTATGGGATTTCTTGAAAGTTTACTTTGGCTGACCCTCAATGTGTATCATGAATCGCGTGGCGAACCGGAAATAGGGCAGTTGGCCGTGGCCCATGTCACCCTCAACCGGGCCATTGAAGAACGCAAAAGCATTGCCGATGTGGTGAGGGCACCCAATCAGTTCAGTTGGACCTTCCAGAAGCGTTCGTATGTACCTCTGGAATTAAATCCTTTGCAGGAGAGTTTACGTATCGCCCTCAAGGCCATGAGTACCCCCGATTTCACCAAAGGCTCGACGTACTATCATCGTGACAGTGTCGATCCAAAATGGGCGAGCCATAAATCGTTCATCGCCCAGTACGGTTCCCATAAATTCTACCGTCACAACGACCCGCCTGTTTCGGCGACTGCCTTTTAGTTCTTCGTCCTTGTAGTACGCTCCTCATGTTTTTCCTCATTATCCCATCCCGGAGTTGACAAACAGTTCCGTCTCTTTTATAGAAAGACCATCGCTAGGGGTGCTATCTCGCTGAGAGGATCACATCCAACCCTATGAACCTGATCCGGGTAATACCGGCGAAGGGAAGCGGACAAGAAGAAAGAACCCTGGATTTCCCTCCAGTTTTCCGGCTATTTAAGCCGCTTGCCCTTCTCTTTGAAGGACAAGCGGCTTTTTTTATTTGGGGGTACCGGTATGGAGATTGTCGTTAACGGAGACAAGGAATGCGGCCCATCCTGCACCATCGCCGAACTGGTGGCGCGTAAAGGGCTGGCGGCGGGGGCACTGGTTGTGGAGCTCAACCAGCAGATTATTAAACAGGAGCAGTGGCCGACCATCCAGCTCAAAGAGAATGACCGACTTGAGCTGCTCAGTTTTGTAGGCGGAGGTTGAACCATGGAAAACGATGTACTCAAACTGGGCGGAGTGAGCTTTACCAATCGGTTGTTCACCGGTACCGGTAAATTTGCAGCCAATACCCTGATTCCAAAGATGCTGGCGGCCAGTGGCTCGCAGATGATCACCGTGGCCCTGCGGCGGATCGATACCACTGCCCAGTCGGAAAATATTCTTGATTTTATCCCTAAAAACGTGACCCTGCTGCCCAATACCTCGGGTGCCCGCACTGCGGAGCAGGCGGTGCGCATTGCCCGCATCGCCCGCGAGGCCGGATGCGGCGACTTTATCAAGATCGAGGTGATCACCGACATGAAGTACCTGATGCCGGATAACTGGGAGACCCTGAAAGCCACCGAGATTCTGGCCAAGGAGGGCTTTATCGTTCTGCCTTATGTGCTGCCCGATCTGCCTCTGGCCAAACGGCTCGAATCTGCGGGTGCGGCGGCGGTGATGCCCTTGGGCGCACCGATTGGCACCAATCGTGGCTTGGAAACCCGACCGCTGCTCGAATTGTTGATCGAGAACTGCACCATTCCGGTGGTGGTCGATGCCGGTATCGGCCGTCCTTCCCAGGCTGCAGCGGCCATGGAGATGGGCGCCGATGCCGTGCTGGTGAACACCGCCATTGCCACGGCCAAGGATCCGGAAGCCATGGGCAGGGCTTTTGCCATGGCGGTCAGGGCAGGGCGGACCGCTTATCTGGCCGAGCTGGCTGAAGAGTCGGGCCTTGCCCGGGCCTCGTCGCCACTCACCGGATTTCTCGATTAATAAAATCGTCCTCGCAGAGCACAAAGGATTGCATCATGTCGTTCTATCAGATCGTCGAACAGTACCAGGACTTTGACTTCGAGCATTTTTTTGATCAGGTGACCGATGCGGCCATCGAGCGCAGCCTGGCCCGGGAAAAACCAGGGGCCATCGATTTTCTCACCCTGTTGAGTCCCAGGGCCGCCGCCTATCTCGAACCCATGGCGCACAAGGCCCATCAGCTGACGGTGCAGTATTTCGGCCGGACCATTCAGTTGTTCATTCCCCTCTATATCTCCAATCACTGTTCCAACCAGTGCGCCTACTGTGGCTTCAACCACAACAACGAAATTTTTCGCAACAAGCTGACCCTGGCGGAAATCGAACAGGAAGCCCGGGCCATAGCCGGCACCGGTATGCAGCATGTGCTCTTCCTCACCGGCGAGGCCCAGCATCTGACCCCCATGGACTACATGGTGGAGGCCGCTGAATGTCTGAAACGCCACTTTGCCTCGGTTTCCATTGAGGTCTACCCTCTGGAGGTTGCTGAATATCGCCGCTTGCAGCAGGCCGGGGTTGATGGCATGACGCTTTTTCAGGAGACCTATAACCAGGAGGTCTATAAACGAGTGCATCTTGCCGGTAAAAAGAGGGACTACCATTGGCGGCTTAATGCCCCGGAGCGTGCAGCCCAGGGCGGGATGCGGGTGGTCAATCTCGGGCCGTTGTTAGGCCTGGCCGAACCGCGCAGCGAGGTATTTTTCACCGGCCTGCATGCGCGCTATCTGGATGACAAGTATCTGGAGACCGAAGTCGCGGTCAGCCTGCCGCGTTTCAACGAGGCGGAGGGCGATTTTCAGCCGGACTATCTGGTCAACGATAAAACCTTTGTCCAGTTCATGACCGCCCTGCGCATCTTTCTGCCCCGGGCGGGCATAACCATCTCTACCCGGGAAAACGCCGAGTTTCGCGATCGTATCCTGCCCCTGGGCGCCACCCGCTATTCGGCGGGTTCGAGCACCGGGGTCGGCGGTTATACGGAGACCAAGGTGGAGCAGACGCCCCAGTTCGAGATCACCGATGACCGCAGCGTCGATGAGGTGGCGGCGGCCATCGTCGCCCGCGGCTACCAACCGGTCTACAAGGATTGGGATATGATCGTATGAAAGGTGGTCTGAACATAGGGATTGCCGGAGTAGGGGGGATCGGTTCCAACGTCGCGGTCAACCTGGTGCGCAGCGGCATTGGCGCACTGAGGATTGTTGATTTTGACCGGGTGGAATCGTCCAACCTCAATCGCCAGTTTTATTTTCACGACCAGATCGGCCAGCTCAAAGTAGAGGCCCTGAGCGAAAACCTGCGGCGTATCCGGCCAGACCTCGACATCGAGGCCGTGGCCGCGCGTATTGATGCCGGCAATTGCCACACGCTTTTTGCCGATTGCGACCTGATCGTCGAGGGTTTCGACCAGCAGACGGATAAAAAAATGCTGTTGGAAATCCTGGGCAGTGGCCAGACCATCGTCGCCGCCTGCGGTATCGCCGGCAGCGACCTTACGTCCATCCGGGTGCGACGGCTGGGCAACTGTTTCATTGTCGGCGATTTTACCACCGACTGCGCCGCCGTCCCGCTTTTTGCCCACAAGGTGGTTACCGTCGCCAACCACATGACCGAACTTATTCTCCAACAAGGTGCACAGCATGCAAATACAACCACAGGGTAAACCTCATTTTCCCGTCGGCGTCTACGGCATCACCGCCGAAAAATTTTCCGTCGGTCGCAGCAACATTGAAGTAGTGCAGCAGATGATTGCAGGCGGCATCGGCATCATTCAGTACCGGGAAAAACGGCCGCACAAGAGTTTTGCCGAGATGCTGGAGGAGTGCCGGACCCTTCGACGGCTCACCCGTGAGGCGGGTGTGCTGTTTATCGTCAACGATTACGTTGATATCGCCCAGTTGGTCGATGCCGACGGCGTTCATGTCGGTCAGGATGATTTTCCGGTGGCCGAGGTCCGTCGCCTGATCGGCCCGGACAAACTGATTGGCCTCTCCACCCATAATCCTGCTCAGGCCGCTGCCGCTGTTGTCGCCGGGGCGGATTATATCGGAGTGGGCCCGATCTTCACCACCCAGACCAAGGACGATGTCTGCGCCCCGGTGGGGTTGGGCTATCTCGATCATGTGGTCCGGACCTGCCCTTTGCCCTTTGTCGCCATCGGCGGCATCAAGGAGCATACTCTTGGAGAAGTTTTGACGCACGGTGCCAAGACCGTGTGTCTGGTTACTGAAATCGTCGGTGCTCCGGACATTGCGGCCACCGCGCGCAGGCTGCAAGCGGCTTGTGTTTGACCTGACTGTATAAACCCTTCACATCCTTTCAAGGAGAAACCTATCATGGCCCATGCAACCCAGATGGCGGCCGCCCGCCAGGGCGTCCTTACCCCCCAGATGCAACAGGTACTTGCCGACGAAACCATCCATGAGGACGACCTTATCGAGCGGGTCGCCACCGGCCGGATCGTCATCCCGGCCAACCGTAACCATCCCAATCTGATCGCCAAGGGCATCGGTGCCGGCCTGACCACCAAAATCAATGTTAATCTCGGGGTTTCCGAGGACTGCTGCAATGTTGAGAAAGAATTGGACAAGGTGCGGCGCTCGATTGAGCTCAAGGCCGATGCCATCATGGACCTTAGCACCTTTGGCGATACCCGCGCCTTCCGTCGCCGGACTGTTGAAATCAGCCCGGTGATGATCGGTACGGTCCCTATCTATGACGCGGTTGCCCGTTACGGCAAGGATGTAGCCAGTATTTCGGTGGATGATTTTTTCGATGTGGTACGGATTCACGCCGAGGATGGAGTCGACTTCGTCACCATCCACGCCGGTCTGACCCAGACGGCGGTGCAACGGTTGCGCAACACGCCCCGTCTCACCAATGTGGTCAGCCGAGGCGGCTCGCTGCTGTTGGAATGGATGGAGACCAACAACCGGGAAAATCCTTTTTTTGAACATTTTGACCGACTGCTCGAGCTCTGCCGCCAATACGACGTCACCCTGAGTCTGGGGGATGGCCTCCGTCCCGGTTGCCTGCGTGATGCCACCGATGCGGCCCAGATCCAGGAATTGATCATTCTGGGTGAGTTGACCAAACGCTGCTGGCAGGCGGAAGTCCAGGTAATGATCGAAGGACCGGGTCATGTGCCGCTTAACGAGATCGTGGCCAACATGCAGCTGGAAAAGAAGCTCTGTCACGGTGCCCCCTTTTATGTGCTGGGCCCCCTGGTCACCGATGTCGCGCCCGGCTACGACCATATCACCTCGGCCATCGGTGGAGCCCTGGCTGCCACCTACGGCGCTGATTTTCTCTGCTATGTCACCCCGGCGGAGCATCTGCGCTTACCGGATGAGCAGGACATGAAGGAAGGCATCATCGCCTCCCGCATCGCCGCCCATGCCGCCGACGTGGCCAAAGGCATCCCCAAGGCCATTGACTGGGACAATGCCATGAGCCTGGCGCGCAAGGAGCTGGACTGGAACCGGATGTTCGAGCTGGCCATAGACCCGGAAAAAGCCAGGGCCTACCGGGCCTCTTCCCAACCCCTTGATCAGGATGTCTGCACCATGTGCGGTGACCTCTGCGCAGTCAAACGCAGCAGGAAGATACTCGAAGGAAAGTAACAGAACAATACGCACAATCTCACTGAAAAACCGGTGATTACGCTCTATGTGTACTCACCGGTTCCATTGCTTACTTCTTCTCAAACAAGCCGCGATACTGGCCTAATCCCTCCTCCTCCAGTTTTTCCTTGGGCACAAACCTAAGGGCTGCCGAGTTGAGGCAGTAACGCAAGCCTGTCGGCGCCGGGCCATCATCAAAAACATGGCCCAGATGGGAATTGCCCTTTGCGCTGCGCACCTCGGTACGAACTGTAAAAAATCCACTATCCTTTTTCTCCACAATATTGGCAGCTACCAGTGGTTTGGTAAAACTGGGCCAGCCGGTTCCGGAATCGTATTTATCCGTGGAGCTGAACAAGGGCTCACCGGAGACAATATCAACATAGATTCCTTCTCGTTTATTGTCCCAATAGGTGTTGTTAAAGGGCGGTTCGGTCCCGTTTTTTTGGGTGACCTCGTACTGCAGGGCAGTCAGGCGCTGTTTGAGATCGTTGGGAGCACCTGTTTTCGCTGCATTGGGGGCTGGCCAGGTCTGTTGGAGAAATTCGTCCCGACCTGATCTGGAACGGTAGTATTTATAGCGGATCGGATTTTTTTTGTAATAATCCTGATGATATTCCTCGGCCGGGAAAAAGCGGGGCGCGGGGACGATGGGGGTGACCAGCGGTTTCTGGAAGATACCGGCGGCTGCCAAGGCCTGTTTCGACTGCTCTGCCTGCTGCTGCTGTTCTTTATTATAATAGTAGACAGCGCTGGTATAGGCATGACCACGGTCAACAAACTGGCCGTTGTTATCGGTGGGATCGATCTGCCGCCAGAAGGTATCGAGCAGCTGTTGATACGAAACCCGCTTGGGGTCAAAGACCACTTCCACCACTTCAATATGGCCTCCGGCCATATAATTTTCATAGGTGGGATTTTCGCTGGTACCGCCGGCATATCCTGACCGGACCGAAATCACGCCATCGAGTTTCTCGAAAGGCGATTCCATACACCAGAAACATCCGCCGGCAAACAGGGCGCGCTGCTCTCCCGCCGCCATCGGTTCCCTGTCGTTGGGTAACGCCTGGGCAGCACCGCCGCCCTCCATGTCCGCGGCAAAGATCATACCTGCTGCCAACACAAACAATATCCGTGAAAGACTTCGTAACGGGAACATTGCATTTTCTCCTCTCGTGATGATGGACTTGTTGAGAATCATACTCATAGTCACACACTAAGATGTTTCCTCGCAATCACCACTGCCGAGGTTTTTTTTTCTGCCAGCCCAACAGGCGAGTTACCTTTTTGCGACTGTCTGACCTCCTCTTTTCCGCGGATGAAAACTATTTATTGCTTAAGGGGTAACATTGAAAAAATACAAGGGCCAATGTATGATAGTTAATTTGCTCCTTGCTTTGGCAAAGGGCATTTCTGGTGCATAACAAGAGGCACATTGTGGTGTAGTCATGTCCATAGGTGCGCTGTAGTGAGAGATTCAGGTATAGAAGAGCTGTGATGAACAACATGCCGATACAGAACAATCAGCAGGAAACTCCGTCTCCTCAAGACGACAACAATATCGAATCGTTCATCTTTTTAGATGCGCGCGGTAAACGTTGGCCCAGGCTGCGGCTCTATATGTTTGTGGTGGGCAGCCTTTTTTTTATAGGGGCGATCCTGTTTGTGCAAACGCTTGTGCTCCCTTCGCAACTTACCCTCCCCCCAGCGGTCGAGCAGCTAAAGTCGCGCTTGAAAGCTCGCCAAGCAAAAGATTTTCATCCCAGGCAGATGGTGACCCGGCCGCTCTGGCTCGATTTTGTCAAGGGATCGAAAGGTACTGATGGAGTTTTGCCCAGCTCCCCGGTACAGAAACCCCTTGTGCCCCCCCCCCATCGGAAGGAACAGGGGGGCGGAGACGCTTTTGTCAAGGAGATCCGTCTTGGCTTTTATGAAACCTGGGACCCCGATAGCTTTGATTCCCTCAAGGCCAATGCCGAGAACCTGACCCATCTCTGCCCGGACTGGTTTACCGTGGAGGATGGTCTGGGCAAACTGCACATTGCCAAAGAGCAGCAGGTCCTTGATCTGGTCAAGGATCAGGAGCTCATCCTCTTACCTCTCCTCCGCAATCTGGGCGATCAAGATACATGGCTGCCCGAGGCGGTGGAGGGACTGATCAATGGGCCAACCTCCAGGCAAGACCAGTTTATCGCAAAGCTTAAGGATGAACTGAAGGAAATGGATGCAGGCGGGGTCATTATTGATTGGCAGCAGATAGACCCTTCGTATCGAGACGCCATGACCGCATTTTTGCAAAAGCTTGCAGCTGTGCTGCATGATGATGCCATGGAATTATGGCTCTGCGTACCCTTGGGCCGTGACCTTGAGATCTATGATTTGGATGTTCTCGCCGAGCATCTTGATCATTTTGTCGCCATGCTCCATGATGAGAATGCCGAGGATGATGACCCGGGGCCGATTGCCTCACGGGAATATTTCAACGGCTGGCTTGCCACCCTGGTTGAGGGATACGGCGAGCCGTCACAATGGGTAATCTCCCTGGGCTCGTATGGCTATGATTGGACCGATGGCGTAAAAGGGGCCGAGCACATCAGTTTTCAAGATGCGATGAGCCGAGCAGGCAGCTCCTCGCTTACTTCCTGTGATTTTGATGCCCCCTCCTACAATCCCCATTTTGTTTATGAAGATTCTGCCGCCGTCCATACGGTCTGGTTTTTGGATGCAATCACCTTCCTCAATCAGCTGCAAGTGGGCAGGGCACACCATGTCGGAGGTGTGGCCATCTCGCGGCTCGGCACCGAAGATCCTGATATCTGGAATGTGTTGGACATTGACACGACCAAGCCGCTGGGCCAAAAAGACCTCGCAAAACTCGAGACGATCACACCCGGCGATGCCGTAGCCCGTGTGGGCGAGGGCAATCTGATCACCATAGCAGATGAACGGACCGACGGTCTCCGCCGCATCAGCATCGATGAAAAAGCCGAACCCGGGGCTTTGCTGCATGAGCGTTATGAAAAATTTCCCAATTACCTGACCGTTGTCCACCAGGGCAGGGGACCTGCGGATGCGGTCTCCATTACCTTTGATGACGGACCGGATTCCGAATGGACCCCACAGCTTCTCGATATCCTCAAGGCCCAAGGGGTGCGCGCCACCTTTTTTCTGATCGGCGCTAATATGGAGAAACACCCCGATCTTGTTGAACGGATCGTCAGTGAAGGGCACATGATCGGCGTCCATACCTATAGCCATCCAAATATCGCGCTGGTGTCTGAGGACCGGGCTCATCTGGAATTCAACGCAACCCAGCGGCTGATGGAGATGATAACCGGTCATTCCACCATTCTGTTTCGACCGCCCTATAATGCCGATACCAACCCCCATGATGCCGAAGAATTGGTTCCCATAAAACTGGCCCAGAAAATGGGCTACATTACGGTCACCGAGGATATAGACCCGGAGGATTGGGAAAAGCCAGGGGTTGCGACCATGCTTGAGCGGATCAAGAAGGGTCGACTCAATGGGGGCAATGTCGTCCTGCTCCACGACGCAGGCGGTGACCGCCGTCAGACGGTTGAGGCCCTGCCCCAAATCATCGCGTATTTGAAAAACAGGGGTGATTCGATCCTGCCGCTTCCTGAGCTGTTGGGTATTCCCTCCGAGCAGTTGATGCCGATTGTGCCGCAGAATCAGCAGCATGTGACCAGGATGATCAGCGGTGGCGGGTTTAAAACCATCCACCAGGTGACCAATTTTTTCTGGGCCTTTATGATCGTGGCGACCGGATTGACGATCTTGAAGACCTTCATTGTCTCCTGGCTGGCGATTCGAAGCCGCCGGGTCGGCGATGCCGAGCTCGTACCGTGGCTTTCCACCGCTGATCCGTCTCCGCCGGTCAGTGTGCTGATCGCCGCTTATAATGAAGAGAAGGTCATCCGGGAAACGCTGCTGTCGGTGTTGAAAAGCGACTATCCCGGTCCGATCGAGGTGATTGTGGTCGACGACGGCTCAAAAGATGCCACCGCAGAGATCGTCGCTGCAATGGCCCAGGACGATCCACGCATTCGTCTCCTCCGGCAAGTCAATTTCGGCAAGGCCGTGGCGTTACGCAACGGGATCAAGGTGCTCAGCCATGAAATACTCGTCAGTCTAGATGCCGACACTCAATTCACCCCGGCTACTATTGGAGAACTGGTTCGGCCCTTTGCTGATCCCACGGTTGGTGCGGTTTCAGGACGGGCGAGGGTGGGTAATCCCAAGACGCTGTTTGCCCAGTTTCAATCGCTGGAATATACCTGCGGGTTCAATCTTGATCGCCGGGCCTATCATCAGTTGAACTGTATCACGGTCGTGCCGGGGGCGGTCAGCGCCTTTAAGGTGAGTGCCATCAAGGCTGCCGGGGGCATCAGCATGGATACCCTGGCTGAAGACACTGATCTCACCTTAAGTCTGCATAAGTGTGGCTTCAAAATCTGTTACGCCTCCAGGGCTATCGCCTGGACCGAGGCACCAGAGACCATGCGGGCCTTTGCCAAGCAGCGCTTTCGCTGGGCGTTTGGCACCTTGCAGTGTCTGTGGAAACACCGGGAGCTGCTATTTAATCTCAAATATAAAGCGCTGGGTTGGTTCAGCCTGCCCAGTGCCTGGTTTTTCAATATCCTGCTGGTGGCGACCGGATCGATCATTGACGGGCTGTTACTCATTTCTTTGATAATGAGCCCTGCCAACGGTATCCTCTATTTTTACTTTTTTGTTTTTCTCGCCGCAGATCTGCTGCTGGCAGCGGTTGCCTGTCGCATTGAAAGGGAGCCTTTGGGCCAGATCTGGCTGATTCTGCCCATGCGTTTTATCTACCGGCCTGTGCTGAATTTTGTGGTATTAAAGGCCATCTTCAAAGCATTAAAAGGTGTTTGGGTCGGATGGGGAAAACTTGACCGTACCGCCTCTGTCACCTATCGACCTTGAAAGAAAATGCAGGAACTATGAACCACATGATTGCTGTCTGTCCCGTAAAGAGAATCCGTTTTTTATTAGTGCTTGTCACTGTTTGTCTGTTTTTGGTACCCCTCTGCTCCGGCTGCCAGAAAAAAGAGGAACTCGATACAACAGAAGGCGCGAAAACTGCCCACAAAGACGGATCCCAGGCCTTCAATATACCGAGTAAAGGTGCCTATACTGGGGCCTATGTCGATTTTGGCGAGGGAGAAGACGAGGTCACCTACGATGCACTCACCAATTTTGAGCAGATGACCGGTAAGCATCTTGCGGTGGTTGCTTTCGGGAATTTCTGGGGTGAACAGACTTTTCCCACAAAAGCGATAGATATCATCGCGGGCTACGGGGCGATCCCGCTTATTTTCTGGTCGCCTTGGGACAAACCCTACGTGGAAGAGCAGGGACCGGATCGTTTCAACCTGCCGGACATCCTCGCCGGTAAATGGGATACCTACATTGACCAGTGGGCGGATGCGGCACGGCTCCATGGCAAACCTCTGCTTGTCACCTGGGGTCTGGAGATGAATGGGAGCTGGTTTCCCTGGTCAGGTTATTATTATGGTGCCGACAAAGTTATAGGGCAAAAAGACGGGCAACCCCTCTATGCAGGCCCTGAACTGGTGAAGCAAACCTACCGGTATGTGGTTGATCGGGTCCGGGCCAGAAAGGCGGATAATATCCTTTGGGGATTTCATACCAATAATTTCGGCATGCCCCAGGAGCCCTGGAACAGCATGGCCAGTTACTACCCAGGTGCCAACTACGTCGATTGGTTTGGGCTGAGCGTGTATGGCAAAATGAAACGGGGCGAGGGCTGGGCCGATTTCAATGTCATGATGGATGAGCCCTATGCGGAAATTTGCCGGTTGGACCCCCAGAAGCCTGTTTTTCTGGCGGAATGGGGGGTCGGGGAATTTCCACCGGATAACAAGGCTGACTTTATCGCCAATGCCTTTACTGATTTACAGGCGAAATACCCGCGGGTTCGGGTCGCGGTCTATTGGCATGAACGCTGGGAGAACAAGGACGGGAGCTACAGTAATCTTCGCGTCAACTCTTCTCCCGAGGCCCTTGAGGCCTACAAAGCTGGCGTGGCTGACCCCTACTGGATTGACCGCCCGCAATTTGGCCCGCCGACAAAGTAAAGAGGAATGCTATAAACAGAGGGTGAGACTGTCTTGCCTACCTCCGATTGAGGAGCAGACGTGATAGCTTACTGTTCAGTTGCAAGCCTGTACCTCAGGCACCTGTTTTTCATATTCAAAGAGGGAACGTATGCATTGGAAGAATTTTTCAATTGGCGGGAAACTGGCGACAGGATTTGGTGCTGTCCTGGTGCTGCTGGCGGTAATCAGTAGTTTTAGTTGGTTCGGCTTCAAGTTCGTCAACACCGAAACTGAAAACAGTATGTATTTGTCAGGTGTAAAAGAGCTCGTCCTGCAGAAAGAAATCGACCATTTACAATGGCGGGACGCTGTGATGGCACTCTTTACCGATGAGCAGAAAACTTCCCTTGATGTCCAGGCCGATGACCATAAATGTATGTTCGGGATTTGGCTCTATGGTGAAGAGCGTAAACAGGCCGAGGCCAAGGTACCGGAGATCAACGCGCTCCTGAAGAAACTGGAGGGGCCTCACCGTGATTTGCATGATTCGGTGTCAGCTATACAGGCTGCTATAGCCCGGAATGGGGGCAAAAGGGCCGCATTTCTCCCCGAGGTCATAAAAATTTTCCAAGAGAAGACCGTACCCGCTTTCGGCTTGGTGCTCGATGGTTTCCATGGTGTTACGGCGGAGATCGACAAGAAGGTGGGTGCGAGCAAGGAAGATTTGCAGAAAACGATGCGGGTGCAGAAGCAGATTATTCTCTTTCTTACCCTTGGTGCCATATGCATAGGCATTCTGTTGAGTTTGAGTATTGGCCGGGGGATCACCGGCGTTTTGAAGAAAGCGGTGTTGTTTGCCGGAGATATCGCGCGAGGGGATCTCACCGGAAAAATCGAAAATGACCGTAAGGACGAATTGGGAAGTCTTGCGACAGCGCTGTCTACCATCTCGCAAGGCCTCAGTCTGATGATTGGCAAAATGAGCGGCGAGGTGGTGGGTCTGTCCTCGGCCTCCAATGAATTGACCAATCTGTCTCATCGGATGTCGATAGGGGCGACTTCGGTGGCCGAGATGGCCACCAGCGTTGCGACGGCCACGGAAGAGATGAGCTCGAACATGCATTCCGTGGCCGCAGCCAGCGAGCAGGCCTCGACCAATGTTAACATCGTGGCGACCGCCACCGAGGAGGTTTCATCCTCAATCGCCACTGTTGCCGAAAAAACCAGAGAAGCCAGGGCTGTCACTGGCAAAGCGGTTGAACTTGCCCAGAGTTCCTCCGAGAAGGTTGATGCGCTCGGCCAGGCTGCCACGGAAATCAACAAGGTCACCCAGGCGATCACCGAGATCTCCGATCAAACGAACCTTCTTGCCCTTAATGCCACCATCGAAGCCGCCAGAGCCGGTGAAGCTGGCAAGGGGTTTGCGGTTGTGGCCAATGAAATCAAGGAACTGGCCAAGCAGACCGCTGCCGCGACCGGCGAGATCAGGGCTCGTATCGAATCTATCCAGAGCTCGACCAATGAGACGGTTAACGAAATCCGCCAGATCACCGAGGTCATCCACAAGGTTGACACCATCGTGGCCGACATTGCCCTCTCGGTGCAGGAACAGAGCTCCACCACGGGTGAGATTTCGGAGAATGTCCAACAGGCGGCGCAGGGAATCGGTGAGGTCAACGGCAATGTGGCCCAGAGTTCAATGGTTGCCGCTGAAGTCGCGCAGGATATTGCCAAGGTCAGTCAGACGGCAGCCGAACTTGCAGAAAATGGCAACGAAGTGGAAAAAAGCGCCCTGGATATAGAGAAGATCGCCGGTTATTTGAAGGAACTTTCAACCCAATTCAAAATCGACAAAGCCCACCTGGTCATCGCTCCCGAAAAGGAGGGTTCCTCGGCCAAAGTTGCCGACCTGATGCGCTGGGACAGCAGCCTGCAACTGGGGATCATCCAAATTGATGAGCAGCACAAACAGTTGGTCGGGATGATCAACGATTTACATCGGGCCATGAAACAGCGGCAGGCCATGGCTGTGACCAGCGGCATCCTCGAACGTCTGGTGTCCTATACGGTCTTTCATTTTGGTGTTGAGGAAAAATTGTTTCAGAAACACGGCTACCCTGAATTGAATCAGCATAAAAAGGTGCATGAAAATCTGGTGGGAAAAGTCAAGGAATTCAAGGAAAAGGTCGAACACGGAGATGCGACCCTTTCCATGGAATTGATGGATTTTCTTAAGGATTGGCTGGCCACTCATATCAAGGGCACCGATAAAAAGTATGTGCCGTTCCTCAAGCAGCATGGAGTGAACTGAGCGGAAAAAGAAAACTTCTTCGTTCTAGGCAGCAGGCCGTTCCATTCTTTGCGGATCGGCCTGTTGCTGTTTCCCAGGAGGACATGTTAGGTAGCTGTAACTTCATGAACTTGCTGATGGTAAAGGCTGCTTCAGCAAATATATCTCCCATAGCAGTTACCTTTTACCTTTTACGGTGGGGCGGCTTTTAGCAATCGCGACCCCGAGCATTTCTGCGATATCAAGGTTGTTTGTTTTAACCGCCAAGTCGGAAGCCGTCACATCATCCTTATTCGGAATTTCCAACCCAGCTCCCTTGTCAATTAATAATCGAACGATATCCTTGTTGCCATTGACCGCCGCCAACATAAGCGCAGTGTTTCCGTCCTTGGTCTGAATATCCAGTTTTGCACCCTTTTTTATCAACATTCGAGCTGTATCAGAGTTATTATTGGCAACTGCTGCTATCAGTGCGGTGTCGCCTGTTGAGGTTTGGATATCAAGCCCGGCGCCCTTGTCGATGAGCTTTTTGGCGATTTTGGCGCTACTCTTGATGGCTGCCGCAAATATCAATGCAGTATAGCCATTCTTATCCTTAACATCCAACTTGGCACCTTTGCCGATTAGCTTACGGGCGATTTCGATGTTGCTTCGGCTTGCCGCAAATATCAATGCTGTAGCACCACTCTTATTCTGAAAATCCACATTGGCACCTTTATCGATGAGCTTTCGGGCGATTTCGCTGTTGCCTGCATCCAGTGCTAAAATAAGAGGGGTATCTCCATCGGGGTTTTGTGCGTTGATATCCTGACCGTTAACAAGGAAAGATTCCTGCTGAGGTACTTTCCCATCCTTCATTGCCCTCAATGGAGTTCGAGTGCAACCATTCACAGCCATAAGAGCCAAAATAGGCAGGCAAGTTAAATAACGAAAAACTCTGTTTGTCATTTCGCACCTCTTTAAAGTGAAATACTTAATTACACCAATCCTCGAGTGCCCTGCGGACGTTCTTGAAATTCTGATTAAATAGCCGCAGGCATCCGCATGGTCTGCCTTGAGAATCTGGCGCTCCGCCCACTTTGTGTTCCCGTCTCAGTGTAATCACTTCAATATACGGATGTCGAAGACTGGAAAAGAGTGATCATTTGCCAATATCCTGGTCAAAGCCTGCGATAAAGGCATTATCAATGCATTTCTTTGCATCGGTTCCGCCTGGACAATCGTTTTCGAAAAAGCGGCCCTCCATGCTGTGATCCTAAGGAGCCGGATGGAAAACGAGGTATCGGCAGCTGGTTTGAGTTCGTTGGAAATGCCTATCCCCAGGGCCCAGCTCCTTGACGGTGTCCAGTACCAACAGGTTAACCGCCAGGGCGACTCTGTCAACGTTTTTGAAGAATCCGAAAAAAGCAGAATGCACCGACTGTACGACCCTGATGCTCACAACCTGGTCCTGTTCAATGATGACGGCGAGGTCTTTGGACGCCTATTCAAGAACTTGTAATTTTTTATTCAATTTCAAATAGATAGATGACATGGTCGGCAGTTTTTCCAAACGTGCAAGCAACGACTTCCACGAGTCGCTCTGAAACAGATCCTGGAGGGCACAGGCCCGCCCCAAAAACTTCTTTGAGTGTTTCCGGAGAAGAAGGCTTTGCCAGAAACTGATGGACACCCCCTATGGTCCGCAGGATGGACTTTTCATCGACCTGCCCGGTCAGCATAACGCGGTCGGCGTGGGAAAATTGTTCCTGAACCTTGGTGAAAAGCGTTGCCCGTCCATGCTGTCATCCGCATATCGGAAACAAGGACATTGACATGATGAGTCGGTGGTTGTGGAAAGAAGCGTTTTGAGGTGTCCCCGGTAACGGCAAAAGGGATCAATGCAGCGGCAATTGAATGATGAAGGTCGTCCCTTTGCCCAGCTCGGTTTCAAAACGGAGTGTTCCTTGATGTTTATCGACCACCACACTCCGCGCAATAGCCAACCCTTGCCCCGTCCCCTTGCCGATTTTCTTGGTGGTGAAGAAGGGGTCAAAGATCCGATGCTGCACTGTTTCAGGAATTCCGCCGCCGGTATCCGCGATACGAATCTCCATCCAGGAATCCTGGAGACGGGTTGATAATCTGATGAGGCCTTTGCCCTTGCTACCGCCCTCGGTGCGATCACCGATAGCATGGGCGGCATTGACAATGATATTGAGAAACACCTGGTTGATCTCCCCGGGTAGGCAGGAAAGGAATGGCAGATCCGGAGCCAGATCAGTCTGGAGGTCAGCCACATATTTCCATTCATTGCGGCTCACCGTCACTGTGCTTTCGAGTGATTGATTGATATCAGTGAGGATTTTTTCGTCCGTGCCGGGATGGGAGAATGCCCGCATGGCACGGACAATCGCGCCGACCCGATTGATTCCGTCCATACTTTGTTCAATAGTTTTGGGAATTTCACCACGCAGGAAAGAGATATCGGCCTGATCGATTGCCTCCTCCACCTCCTGAATACAAGCGGCAACGGGCGCGCCATCCATCACTGCCTGGAGCAGAGCGGTATGTTTTTCATTGATCTCAAGCAGATCACGGAACGCATCACCAAGAAAACGAATATTGTCTCCGACATACTGCACCGGCGTGTTGATCTCATGGGCAATGCCGGCGGCAAGTTGACCAATGGATTCCAATTTCTGCGCCTGGCGAAGTTCCCGTTCTGCCGCCAGTTTATCGGTCACATCTTCAAAGAGCTCGATGGTCGCGGTGATGTTGCCGGTCCCGTCATGGATGGGTGAGGCAGAAACGCGTAGAATTCGTTCACCGTCCACGGACTGCAACTTAATAATCGATTCTTGCGATTCCCCAAGGCCGAAAATCACTTGCGCAGGGCAGTCCTCGCAGGGTGCTTGTCTGTGTTGCCCACCGAAGACCTGATAGCAGTAGGTCCCTATTTCTGATGCAACCTTGGGGAACCAGAGCTCCATCTGCCGGTTGACCTGCAATAATTCCATTTGCGGACTGATCAAGGCCACGCCGATGTGGAGATTATCCATGATGGAACGCAGTTTTTCTTCAGAGACCCGCAGTGACTGCTCCGTCCTCTTTAGCGTTGTAATGTCGAGTCGCACCCCAACCAGGCCAGCAATACCTCCTTTACTATCGGCAAACGAGGCTTTATGGGTGATCTCGGTATGCAATGAGCCATCAGGAAAATGGATATCCTTCTCGAAGATTTGCTTGCCACCCTGCCGGAGGAGTCCCTGATCTTTTTTCTTAATCGCCTCGGCGAGACTGGGGGCATAGATATCCTCGGCAGTTTTACCGATAATCAAATCCCGGCTACGATTAAAACTCTCCTCAAAGGCACGATTACAACCTAAATAGACACGATGGGTGTCTTTATAATAAATGGGAACAGGGATAGCATCGATCAGGGTCTGGAGAAAAGTGAGCTGTTCGTCCAGCAATCTCGTTCGAGCCATTACCTCTCTTTCCAACATTTTGGTGTGCAATTGATCCTTAAGCTCGAGTCGATGATGCCGCAGGGCATTTGCCACGGTAATGAGGACTAAATTCTTGGTAAAAGGCTTGATGATATATCCGTAGATCCCGAGATCCAACACCTCTTTCGCCTGTTCCGGGTCGTCGATAATGGTCACCATCACCGCAGCGGTCTGCGGATAGCGCTCCTTGGTGAATCGAATCAAATCTATACCCGACGCCCCTGGCATGTCCATATCGGTGAGGAGCAGCTCAAAAGGTACTTCCGCTAAATTTTTTTTTGCCGATTCTACGTTCGCTGCAGTTCGGCAGAGATAACCGGCTTCTGCGAGAATTGCATTGAGGAGACCTCGAATTTGCGGTTCATCATCGACGATGAGTATGGAATTCATAGTTGCGTCCAAGGGCTTGCGGTAAGGGTCAATGTTTTTGGGAATTGGTAAATATTTCCCGTAATTTGATAAGCAGCGAATTCTTGGCAAGTGGTTTAATCAAGAGCTCCTCGAATCCTTGGTCTTTTGCCAACTCTTCGGTCAGATGTTGACTGAACCCTGTCATCAGTATGATCGGAAGTTCCGGCCGGAGCGTGTGCATGTGCTGTCCCATTTTTTCCCCACTCATCCGGGGCATGGCCACATCACTCAGTACCAGGTCAACCGCCATGGGATCCGCCTTGAAGCTATCGAGTGCTTTGAGGGGGTCATTGAAGGTCGTGACCCGGTATCCATAATGTTCCAGAAATCGTTTGTAGACTTCGCACAAAATCGGTTCATCATCCACAAGCAGTATATGTTCCGATCCTGCCAAGATCTGGCTTTGATTTTCCGCTTTCAGGTCAAAAACGGCTTTGCTCGTCACGGGGAGCAGGATGGTAAAGGTCGAACCCTGTTCAGGTGCGGAATCGACTAAAATCTCGCCCCCGTATTCCTTAACGATGCCGTGGACTACGGAAAGACCAAGTCCGGTCCCTTCTCCGAGGTCTTTGGTGGTAAAATACGGATCAAAGATAGATGACAGGATGGCCGGGGGCATGCCACAACCGGTATCGCTGACCTGAAGACGGAGATAGCTCCCCACGATGAGATCGGGATGTTGTTCGAAAAACAGCGGTTCCGGTGTGACCTGCTCAATGGTAACGGTCAAAACACCACCATCGGGTTCCATGGCATGGCTGGCGTTGGTGCAGAGATTCATGATGATTTGATGGATCTGGGTGGGGTCGGCCAGGACGGGATCCACCTCTCTGGCAATCAAGGTTTTCAGCTCTACCGTGGTCGGCAGGGTGGACCGGAGCAGTTTCAACGCCTCCTTCACCACCAACGGCACCTGCAACGGTTGCAA
Source organism: Desulfobulbales bacterium (assembly GCA_038205495.1). Classification (GTDB taxonomy): domain Bacteria; phylum Desulfobacterota; class Desulfobulbia; order Desulfobulbales; family Desulfobulbaceae; genus Desulfobulbus. Next base: position 26,354 of record JBBRBT010000002.1, on the reverse strand, counting down.
CTCGGCGCTCCTCCGACGGCTGAAGGTGAGAATCTGGCGAACTAAATCCGTTGCCCGCAGTCCGGCTGAGTAGACTTCATGGAGGTACCCTTTGAGGGTTGGATTCTCCTCTGCTTTCATCTGAGCCAGTTCCGTATAGCCAAGAATACCGGAAAGGATATTGTTAAAGTCGTGGGCAATGCCACCGGCCAGGGTGCCAAGGGATTCCATCTTCTGTGCCTGTCGAAGCTGTCCTTCCAAGAACAGCCTGTCTGTTATGTCATCTGCTACTTCAACCACGTTGGCAATGTCGTCGAGATCATTACGGATCGGAATGGCATACGTTACCCACGTTCTCCCCTGCGAGGTTTTCTTAACCTGTTTACTCAAGCGGCCCTCTTTAATGGCCTCTATTGCCGGGCAATTTTGACAGATTCCGTCATGATGATGAAACGTGTCATAACAATGCAATCCGATAACCTGGTTAGATGTTTTTTTGGCGAAATCAATGGCGGCTCGATTGACCCAGATGACACGCAGGTCCCGATCCATCAGAATCACCCTGCTGGTGAGGGTGTCGAGAATGGTCCGCATCAGCAGCTCAGAACTCCGCAGTTTTTCTCTCGCTTCCCGTTGCAGGGTGATGTCGACTGCAATGGTGAGTTCACAATCAGGAACATCGGCAAAGGCAATGGGTGACCTGAACATGCGAAACCAGCATATTGCTCCATCAACCCGGATAAACGATTCTTCCGTCGTGTGCTGGACGCTGTGATCTGGATCTTCAAGGTTAAGCGGGGACCAGGATTCCGTGTTTCTTTGGCTCCAACCACCGACAGCCAGTTCCTTGTCGGATTTTCCGATCATCGCCGCGCAGGTGGTATTGAATAACCGGGCGGTGGACTCATTCACCATCATGTAGCGGCCGAGCCGGTCTTTGATGAAGAGACAATTGGGTGAGGTGTCAAAAACCAGTCGAATACGGTTTTCGCTGGCCATGAGAGCTTCTTCGGTTTTTCGTCGCTTAGAAAGGTCAAGATTGGCGACGACAGCGCCTTCCACCTTGCCCTGCTCATCCCATAACGGTGCAGAACAACTGAGAATAGTACGGGTGACGCCATCAAAAGCCTCCATTTCCAGCAATTCATCTGTAATGGTCACGCCTTTTTTGATGGTCTGGACCATCGATAAATCGTCGGGGGCTATTTTCTCACCGGAGGGAAGCCGCCTAACCTTGAAACGGCCATAGTCCTCTGCTGGAATCAGGGCATTAGAGCCCCAGATGCGGATACCCTCAGGGTTTCCCCTGACAATATTACCCTTGCCATCAATCAGCCATAATCCGAGCGGCACCATCTCAAAGATTTTTTCAAAGATGCCTTCACTTTTATGGCGCGCTTCTTCCGCCTGTTTACGAGCCGTGATATTTTCATGGGCAACCACGACCTGGCGTTTTGAAGTTCCCGGAAAAGGTGTGGCACGGAGGTGAAACCAGCGCTGTTCTGTCGGGCTATGGCAGGGGTATTCGATTTGAAATGCATCCCGTTCTCCGTTGATCACCGCGCGGATACCGGCAACCGCGGTGGCAGCAGTTTCGACATCTTCTCCTGTGACTGCTTCGCAGATTTCAAAATAATTGGCGCCTTCACGGATGGTTTCAAAGTGGGTATCGTTTTCCCTGGCGAAATCGATCCAAGCCTTGTTCACGTTCAGAATCCGGCCGGTATGGTCAAGAATAGCGATATGAGCGGAGAGGGCGTCGAGAGTCGTTCGTAGAAATTGCTCAGACTCTTTCACCCGTTGGCGATAGCGGTGCCGTTCCAGTGAATAGCGGATAACCCGTTCAAAAACGTCCAATGCAATCTTACCCTTGACCAGATAGTCCTGGGCACCCGCCTTGACGGCTTCAATTGCCAACTGGCGGTCATCATGGCCGGTCAAGATGACGATCGGAACGCTTTCCGCCATCGCATACATTTTCTTGACCGTTTCCAAACCGGTGGATTCGGGAAGGCCAAGATCGAGCAGGATAAGGTCCACCTGCGTGTTTTCCAGGACCTGGAAGGCTTCTTCCAACCGGTCGGCCTGGGTGAACACAAATTTCATCGACACGGAATCGGTGAGAATCTCCTGGATCAGATCGGCATCCCCGGGATTATCCTCAACCAAAAGAATGTGCAGGTTTGGGTGCATCAATATGCTCCTGTCATGGCAAAAGGAGACGCCTTTTACCATTTTCGGTGCGGGACATCAGGCTGAGTCGTGGCCGATGAGCCGTGGCTGAACTAGACGAAGAGTCGGAAAATACGAGTTGCCGGATACTTCCACCCGTTATATACACCATGTATTATTACACACCAGCTGCTTGAGTCAAAACAAAACGACTTCCGGCGGATAACAAGATTATCCCAGCCAGTTATGTGACATCCTTGTAGTTTGCCACCGCACTGTAAAGAACGCTTCAATTTGAGTCGGCAAAATCAGGTTTGACCTAAAACATTGGGATCAGGCATACTTTACAAGGAGGCGGTAAGGGACTGAGACAAGTGAAACTCTTGCTCAGGCTGCCTCCTTAAAGTCATTTTGTCCCCATGAAATCTTTTGCAAGACGGTGATTGTGAGTCCCGCCTGTTCGGCAGGCTCACCGCGCACCACCGACGGAACGATCACCTCAAACCCGCACTCCGTCTATTCCGCTGGAACTTGTCGGAGGGTGCTTGATGACTTGTGCCAGAGGCTCATCAGGGAAACACTGCACTCTGCTGTTCATCGTCTCAATCGTGTGGGTTTAGAGAACCAGCCACCAGGAGTTGACATGAAAAACCGGATCGCCGTATTCTTGTTTCTCTCCCTCTTCTTTGTACTTCCTGCCTGCTCTCCGCCGCAACCCGAGAAGCCGAAGGATGCGGTTACCCTACAGCTCAAATGGATGCATCAGGGCCAGTTTGCCGGATTCTATCTGGCCAAGGAAAAAGGCTATTATGCGGCGGAAAATATGGAGGTAACCTTTCTCGAAGGGGGAAAGGATGTGGACATGTTTGAGCGCTTGCATACGGGCAAGGCCAATTTTGCCATTGTTTCAGGAGAATCGCTGATTTCCCGGCAAGCAGAGAACCCTGCCACCAAGGCTGTCGCTGTTATCTACCAGCGGAGCCCCATTGTTTTTGTTGCTCAAACGGCTTCAAGTATCACCCGGCCACAGGATTTTGCGGGCAAAACCATTGCAGTGGGTGGGGTGGAAGACGGCGGATTGAGTGAAGCCCTGATTCAATTCAATACCCTGATGAATAAGATGGGCTTGAAATCAAATGCGTATTGGATAGTTCCGTATGATCCACTCTTTCAAGATTTTCTTTCCGGCAAGGCGGACATTACCCCCACGTACATTTTTAATGGCGCAGCGAGCCTACGTGACATGGGCCTTGCCCTCAACATTATTTGGCCGGGTGATTACGGGATCCCTTTTTATTCGGACACACTGGTGACAACAACGCAGTATTTACAAGAACACCCGGATATTGCCCTGCGTTTTTTTCGGGCCTCCATGAAAGGATGGAAGGAGGTCGTCGAGGATGCGGATGCCGCGGTCGCAGCCACCATGAAATATGCGCCAGGGAGCGATTCTCGTTTCCAAAGGCAAATGGTCGATGCCCAGATGCCTTTGGTGCATACCGGTGAACATCCGATCGGCTGGATGGAGCCGCGGATCTGGCAATCGATGCACCGTACTCTTGTGGAACAGGGGATTATCGAAAAATCGGGACCGGATATTGATGCCTTGTACTCGCTTGATTTGCTCAATGCGCTCTATGCCCAGAGAAAAAATGAAGCTGAAAAATAAAATTCTCCTCCTTTTCCTCTGTGTTGCCCAGCTGCCGGTGCTCTTGACCGGTTTTCTCTCATATCACAGCAGCAAAGAGTCCCTTGAGAAGGAAACCATCTCTTTTCTGGTGGCGACCAATCTCCTCAAAAGCACCCAAGTCAACCACTGGATAAAGGATGCATCGCAGGATCTCGAATATGTGAGTAACCTTCCTTTTTTAATAGAACAATCCGCAGAGGAAGTCGAAGGGCACGATACCGCCGCCGGGATGATGCAGCACCAGCACCTTGCAGATCTGCAGACCCACTATCTCCAACCCCTGGTGACCAAGGGGCGATTTATTGAACTCTCTCTCCTCCGCCCCTCGGATGGGCTCATCCTGTTTTCGACCGACACCCGTCAGGAAGGCAAGATTAAGGGGGATTCTCCTTATTTTCTGCACGGGCGCGGAGAAACCTTTGTGGGGAATATCCAATACTCTATGACCATTCAACAACCAACTCTATTGATCAGTACCCCCATCAAGGATGAACGAGGACACCTTGTTGCCGTGCTTGCAGGGCGGCTTAACCTGAAAGAACTGTCCACCATCATGGAAGAACGCAGTGGTCTCAGGGCCACCGAGGATACCTATCTCGTTAATGCGCAAAATTATTTCATCACGGAACCGCGGTTTGGCCAAGAGTATGCCTTACGAAAAACCGCTCATACCAAGGGGGTGCAGATGGCTCTGCAGGGACAGGTCGGCACAGCCGCGTATCTGGATTACAGAGGCATACCGGTGATCGGTGCGTATCAATATATAGCGGCAAGGAATATCGCGATTATTACCGAACTCGATGAGGATGAATATCTGGCGCCAATCAAACATCTGCGGAAGATGGTTGTTGCAATCGGCGGCCTGGTGGCGATATTCTCGCTGTTGATTGGTTGGAAAAGTGCGGATGCGCTGTTGAAACCCCTGCAGCGGTTAGTCGAGGCGGTCAAAAGAATGAGCGCGGAAAATCTCGTCTTCACTGAAGTGATTTCGGGGAAGAGTGAAATGGCCCAGTTGGCCAAGGCTTTTGCGTCCATGACCCAGCGATTGCAGCAAACATTGGTTTCCCGGGATACCCTGCAGAAAGAAATCGAGGCAGGAAAGCGTGCCGAGAAACGACTCAAATATGCCCTGGTTCAGCTCAATCGTTCGAATAAGGAGTTGGAGCAATTCGCCTATGTAGCTTCCCATGATCTCCAGGAGCCGTTGCGTATGGTCTCCAGTTATGTCCAACTCCTGGCCGAACGGTACCAGGGGCAACTTGATGAAAAAGCGCAGAAGTTCATTCGTTACGCCGTTGACGGCGCGGTGCGGATGCAGAGGTTGATTCAGGATCTTTTGGAGTTTTCGAGGGTGAGCACCAGGGGACTGCCTTTTGAAGCTGTCGATTGCAATGCCCTGCTCACCGAAGCCCTCGACAACCTGCAAACCTCCATCCGGGCTACCGGGGCCATTATCACCTCCGACCAGTTGCCTGTGGTCAGGGGTGACGGCGTGCAGATTGTCCAGGTGTTTCAGAACCTGATAGCAAACTCCATCAAGTTCTGCACCAACAGACCGCCAATCATTCATGTCGGCACCGGGGCAACGGATTCGCATTGGCTGATTTCCATACAGGACAATGGAATAGGTATTGAGAAGAAGTATGCCGAGAAAATTTTTATCATCTTCCAGCGACTTCATACCCGCGAGGAGTATCAAGGGACCGGCATCGGTCTGGCGGTCTGTAAACGGATCATCGAGCGGCACGGGGGCGAAATCTGGTTTGAGTCGGAAGCGGGTCAAGGCTCCACTTTTTATTGTACCTTCCCGAAAAAAGAAGAGGGAGATGTGAACATCAAGCAAGGCTATTCTGCAAAAACAGGAGAGAGCGATAATGAATAATGGGGTGCATATGGTTGAAATCTTACTAGTTGAAGACAATCCCGGCGATGCTGATCTGGCCAGGGAAACCTTGACAACCAGCAAAATGAAAAACAACCTCCATGTCGTCAGCGATGGCGAGAAGGCTATGGAGTTCCTCCGGAAACAGGGGCCCTACGCCTCTGCGCCGCGACCGGATATTATTCTGCTTGATCTCAATTTACCCAGAAAGGACGGACGTGAGGTCTTGGCCGAAATTAAACAGGATGAAGATCTAAAACGGATTCCGGTGGTGATTCTCACCAGTTCCAGTGCCGAGGAGGATATACTGAAAAGTTACAATCTCCATGCCAACTGCTATGTCACCAAACCGCTCGATTTTGCCCAGTTCACCAAGGTGGTCCATTCGATTGAAGACTTCTGGTTGACTATCGTCAAATTACCAAAGGGTTAACCCCAGTTTAACGTTGTCTGAAATATTCATTGTTGTATCAGGCTATTACTTGTTTGAAAATTTCACAATGGCACCGCATCCGTGTATTCTACCATCAGCTCACTCATTCTCTGGTACCCACGGGCGAGACCGACAGACCTAAGGCTTCGTAGAGGTTCTGCAGTTTCGATTCGCCCCTGCAAAAACCGGCGCAGTAAGGCAAGCAACCTTTTTATTTTCCAGCATTTATTGCCGCTCAAGCAAACCATTTGACAGCCGGTTCATCTGTTGTTTCTATATATGATCGTGTCCATGGTTGACGATACGCTGCACCGCATCGTCCTTCTGCTTCCATAGATCCCTTTTGACCCGGTCAATCGGTTGTCTGGCGCTAACCCGATTGACTCTCTGCGAGCACGCATGAAGATTTCCTCTCTCCTGATTCCATTGCAGATATTGTTTCGTGGGCTGCACGCCCTGCTCATCGCTGTGTTCGGCCATATTGGCTGGCAACCGCCTGGTTGGATGGGCTGGGTCAACAGGAAGCGGAGAGCGGCCACGGCCCTGCTGCTGGTCTTGCTCACCCTGGCAGCTGGCGGCTGGTACGGCTGGCAATGGTACCTGCACCAGCCGGTTCCCCATACCGTAGCCTATCAGGTTGAGGCCCCGGCCTTGACCGACTATGAAAAACCCCCGGTGGTGATTGCGCCCTTGCGCATCCGTTTTGCCGAATCGGTCGCACCGCTGGCTCTGGTGGGCAAACCGGTGGTGAGCGGCCTGTTGATGGAACCCGCCCAAGCAGGTACCTGGCGCTGGATCGACGACCGCAGCCTGGAGTTCAAACCCGAGGGGGACTGGCCGGTGGCCGGCGCCTTTACCCTGAATTTTGCCAAGAAAGATTTTTTTGCCAAGGGCGTCCTGCTCAGGGACTACCGATCAACATTTCAAACCGTTCCTTTCACCGCCAGGATCAGCGGAGCTGAGCTCTACCAGGATCCGGTGGACAGCACCCTGAAAAAGCTGGTGGCCACCGTTGATTTCTCCCACCCGGTGGATGAGGCCACCCTGAAGCGCTCGATCAGCCTGAAACTCGGGGAAGCTCTCAAATTCCGGGACAGCATCAAGGAGCACTGGACCCTGGCGGTCGATAAAAACGGTCTGCACGCCCATATCCATTCCGCCCCCCTGGCCGTGCCCTTGGAATCCGTGGCCGTTAGCCTGACGCTTGCCCCAGGCATCACCGCTGCCCAGGGGGGCAACAGCACCCTGCTGCCGATCGAACAGGCGGTGACCGTCCCCGGCCGCTACCGCCTGACCTTCAGCAATCTTGCAACCAGCTACGTCACCAATCAACAGGGCGAACCCGAGCAGGTACTGATGTTCGACAGTGCCTTTCCGGTGGTTGACGAGGTGATCAATAAGCATGTCCGGGCCTGGCTGTTGCCGGAAAACGACGAAGGATGGGCGCAGCACACGCTCACCGAGGCGGATCTGAAACGGGCGCAACCGCTGCCCCTGGCTCAGATTGCCAGCGCCGAGCCTTTGAACAGCCATCACAGTTTCAAATTCCATGCCCCGGTCAAACGGCAGATCTATGTGAAAATCGATGAAAAGATTGAGGCTGTCGGCGGCTATCTCTCCAAGAATCCGGAAACCGCCCTGCTCACCACCGGCGAGTATCCCAAGGTCCTGAAACTCATGGGGGAGGGGGCCTTGCTCAGTCTCAGCGGCGAACGGCAGATCGGTTTCATGGCCCAGGGTATCCCCGGGGTTAAGGTCGAAATCGCCCGTCTGCTTCCCAACCAACTGCACCAACTGATCGATCAGAATTACAATGGATTCGCCCAACCTTCGGTCTATGGCGAAAATTTCGACCGGCTGGTTGAGCGGATGGAATTTATCCGCGAATTCGGCGCCATTGATCCGGCCAAACCCCGCTATGACTCCGTAGACCTGACCGCCTATCTCAGCGCCCAAGGCGGTCGGCGCGGCGTGTTTGTGGTGCGGCTCACTCCCTTTGACCCCAGTCAGCCGAAGCGCGAATACAGCGATGTTGTCCAAGGCTCGGAGAGCGGCGACCGTCGTTTTATTCTGGTGACCGATCTGGGGCTGATCAGCAAACGTACCTTGGATGGCGGTCAGGAGGTTTTTGTCCAGTCAGTTGCCGGGGGCACTCCGGTGGCGGGTGTGAAGGTGGAAATCCTGGGACGCAATGGTTTGGCTGTGGCGGAAGCGCTCACCGATAGCCAAGGTCATGCCCGCTTTCCGCAGATGAACGAGTTGCGCCGCGAAAAAGCACCGATCATGCTGGTTGCCAGTCTGGACAATGACCTTTCTTTTCTCCCCCTAGGCCGCAATGAGCATCGGCTGGATTTTTCCCGGTTCGATATCGGCGGGGCTGCCAATCAGGGGACCCCGGACCAGGTCTCGGCCTTTCTGTTTACCGATCGCGGTCTCTATCGTCCGGGAGAAACCGCGCATATCGGCTCTATCCTGCGTACCGCTGACTGGAATGCCCGCATCGAGGGGATGCCGATCGAGATCGAAATCATTGATCCGCGCGGCACCGTTGCCTGGAACCAGCGGCAAACTCTGGGTCGAAACGGTCTGGATGCCGTGGATTTTACCAGCAGCGAGGCCGCTCCGACCGGCGAATATGCGGCCTCGATCTATCTGGTTAAAAACAATCGCCGCAACACCTTCTTGGGCAGCACCACCTTCAAGGTACAGGATTTTGAGCCGGACCGGATCAAAGTGGAGCTCAATCTGGCGGATTCAACCGTTGCTGGCTGGGTGCAGCCGGACCGGGTCAAGGCTCGGGTCAAGGCCCGACATCTTTTCGGCGCTGATGCTTCCAACCGCAGGATCACCGCCCGCATGCAGCTTTTCCCCGCTCTGCCTGTTTTCAAGCAATACCCCGACTATCGTTTCCATGTGAGCGAAGTGCTCAAAGAGAGCGTTGAGGAAGATCTCGCTGAAGCAAAAACCTCCGATCAGGGTGAGGCTGAATTGCAGCTTAATCTGCAGCGATTCGGGAGCGGCACCTATCGGCTCCGCCTGACTGCCCGGGTCTACGAGGCTGAAGGAGGCCGCAATGTGGCGGCAGAGCAGGAGACCTTAGTTTCCGGCGCAGCTTATCTGGTGGGGGTCAAGGTCCAGGACGCACTTGAGTATGTGAGCAAGGGCGCGGTCCGCAAGAGCCGCTGGCTTGCGGTTGGCCCGGATCTGCAACCAATGGTTGCCGAGGGATTGAGCCTGGCCCTGATCGAATACCGTTACGTTTCGGTGCTGGTCAAGCAGGCCAACGGCACCTATAAATATGAATCCCGGCGCAAGGAGGTGCTGCGCGCCACGACCCCCACGACCGTGCCCAAGGAAGGAAGCGAGATCGTTCTCCCCACGGGTGAGCCCGGTGATTTCGCCTTTGAACTGCGCGACGGCCAAGGGGCGGTGTTGAATAAGGTGAGCTGGACCGTTGCCGGTGCGGCCAACCTGAGCCGCTCGCTGGAACGCAATGCCGAGCTCCAGGTCCGGCTCGATAAATCTAGTTATGCGCCGGGCGAAACCATCCAGGTCAGCCTCCGCGCCCCCTACACCGGTGCTGGATTGATCACCATCGAACGCGACCGGGTCTATAGCCACACCTGGTTCAAGGCCGATACCACCAGCAGCGTCCAGACCATCACCGTGCCCAAGGACCTGGAAGGCAACGGGTATATCAATGTCCAGTTCGTTCGCGATCCCGGTTCACCCGAGGTCTTTATGAGTCCGCTCTCCTCGGGGGTGGCGCCTTTTAGTGTCGCTCTTGATGCCCGCCGGTTGCCGCTGACCCTCAAGGCACCGGCACGCCTTGAACCGGGTCAGACCCTGACTATGGAGGTCCGCCCCGGCGAAGCAGCCCGGGCCGTGGTCTTTGCCATTGACGAAGGCATTCTCCAGGTGGCCCGTTACAAGACCCCTGACCCTCTTGCCCATTTCTTTGAGAAACGGTCCCTGGATGTTGATACCTCGCAGATCCTCAGTCTGATTCTGCCGGAGTTCAGCCGTCTGCTCCATGCAGCCGCCCCCGGAGGCGACGGCGAAGAGGCCCTCGGCGCCCACCTCAATCCCTTTAAGCGCAAACGGCAGGGACCGGTGGCCTATTGGTCCGGGGTGGTGGATATCCCGGCTGCGGGTCGAACCTTCAGCTATACCGTGCCGGACAGTTTCAATGGCAGGCTGCGGATTATGACGGTGGCCGTGACCGCGGGGCGAATCGGCGTGTTTGAAGGGACCAGCGAGGTGCGCGGCCCCTGGGTGCTGACCCCCAATGTGCCGGCCTTTGTGGCGCCGGGCGATGAATTCACGGTCAGCACTGGTGTTTTTAACAATCTCCAGGAAAAAAAGGAAGTCGCCTTGACCCTGGCAACCGGCCCCGGCCTCAGTGTGGTGGGGGACATTCGGCAGCAGATGATGGTGGAACCGCAGCGTGAAGGGATTGCCGAATTCCGCCTGAAAGCCACCGGAGTCCTGGGTTCGATGGACCTCACCTTTGCTGCGGAGAGCAGCGGAGGAGCGGCCCGCATCCGCGAGACCACCTCGGTGCGTCCGCTCACCCCCTACCGGGTGGCCCTGCACTCCGGGCTGTTCAAGGAAAAGGCCTTGAGTCTGCCGGTGCAGCGCAGTCTCCACGACGAATACCGGAAGGTCGAACTGGGGCTCGATCATTCGCCGCTGGTCTGGGCCCAAGGCCTTACCACTTATCTGGAAGAATATCCCTACGGCTGCACCGAACAGCTGCTGTCCAAGGCCATGCCAGCCCTGGTCCGGGCAACTGCGGAAAATCCGACACAGGGCAACCTGAAACCCGTGACCACGGCCTTTACCCTCCTGCGCCAGCGCCAGAACGAGAACGGTGGTTTTAGTCAATGGGCCAGCAATCTCGTCGTCCAGCCTGAGATTTCGGTCTATGCCGCAGATTTTCTCACTGAAGCAAAAGAGCGCGGGATCGCCGTGCCCGTTGATCTTGAGCGGCAGAGTCGAGCCTATCTGGAGCGGATCGCAGGTGAGGCGGCCGAAGGTTTAATTGAACTGCGTACCCGAGCCCGGGCCGTGTATCTGCTGACTCGACATGGGAAGGTGACCACCGGTGCCCTTGCAGCCACAGTGGAACAGCTGGAGCAGTATCACCGCAAAACCTGGCGTACCGATCTCGCTGCCGCGTATCTGGCGGCCAGTCAGGCCCTGCTGAAAAAGAACAAGGAGGCTGAACTGCTGATTGCCCAGGTCCCCTGGCGCAGCACCGCAAAAGAGCAGAACGATTCGTTTTCTGGATTGTATTACGATGCGCTGGCCCATGATGCCGAGCTGATGACCTTGACGGCACGCCATTTTCCCCAACGTCTTGCCCAGATCCCGGAGTCCCTGTTGACGGCGCTGGGGGAACGGTTGTCCCAGGATCGCTATCATTCCCTCTCCGCTGCCCTGTTGGTCCGGGCCTTTGATCTTTATAGTCGCGGCATTGCCCCGGCGAGCGGCTCGTTTACCGCCGAGGTCGAACTCAACGAGACCGCGCGCCAGCCCCTTGCCCTCCAGGGAAGATCACCGCTGGTTCCCCTGCCAATCGGAACCAACAAGGTTATGGTCAGCAAGGAGAGCGCCACTTTGCCCGCCTTTTATCTGCTCACCGAGGCCGGGTTTGATCGCCAGCCGCCGGCCGGGCCCTTGCAGCAAGGCCTTGAGATTGTGCGTGAGTATCTGGCAACAGACGGCAAACCCTTGACCCAGGTCAAGGTGGGTGAGGAGTTCAAGGTCCGGCTGCGTTTGCGGGCCACTGACCGGGACCGGGTGGATGAGATTGCCATTGTCGATCTGCTGCCCGGCGGTGTCGAACCAGTGATCGAGATACCAGCGGAACCTTTGGAGGAAAGGATGGAGGCCTCTGCAGAAAACGATGCAGGGGAGGGGAGCGAGACGGAGACCGCGGTCGGCCCGACCCTCTGGGAGCCGACCTTTGTTGATACCCGTGACGACCGGGTGGTGCTCTATGCGCCGCTCTGGCGTGAGGTTGGCACCTATGAATACCGGGTGCGGGCCACCAATGCGGGCATTTTCCAGACGCCGCCGCCCTATGCGGAAGGTATGTATAACCGGACCCTGCAGGGCCGCGGCAGCGGCGGCACCCTGACCATCGTCAAACCGTGAACCAACAGTCTGCCGATGCGTGGGTTGACTCAGCCGTTCCTCGCCGGTGGCAATCAGGCCGCAGGGTGCTGGCCGCAACGCTCTGCCTGGGTCTGGCCGTGGGGGTGCTCAGGCTGTTGCCCACCCCTTCGCTTGCCGATTCAGTACCGCATTCCCAACGGATACTGGCGGCCGATGGCTCACTGCTGCGCCTGACCCTGGCCCGCGACGGCCAGTATCGGCTGTGGACCCCAATCGATCGCATTGCCGTCAGTACCCGCCAGGCCCTCCTGCTTAAGGAGGACCGTTACTTTCGTTGGCATCCGGGCGTCAATCCTCTCGCCTTGCTACGGGCGATCTGGCGAACCTACGGCCAGGGTGATCGCCAGGGCGGCTCCACCCTGAGCATGCAGCTGGCCCGGCGTCTCTATCACCTCAACACCCGCCGGATTCCGGGCAAGCTCCGCCAGATCGTCCTGGCCCTGTGGCTGGAGGCCCGTTATTCCAAGCCTGCGCTCCTTGAAGCCTACCTTAATCTCGCCCCCATGGGCGGTAATATCGAAGGCGTGGCAGCGGCGGCCCGGATTTATTTTGGCAAGGAAGCAGACCATTTGACCGTGGCCGAGAGCCTGGCACTGGCGGTTCTGCCGCAAAATCCAGCCCAACGTGCGGATTTCGGTGCCGACCAGCAACAGGCAAGGCGTGCGCTGGCAATCGCCTGGCAACAGCACTATCCGCGCGAAACCTCGGTAACTACCTTAAGTGACACCTCTCTCTCAGGCCGCACCCGCAGCCAACTCCCTTTTGGCGCACCGCACCTGACCGATCAACTGCTGCAGACCAATGTTCAGGACGGCGTTATTGAGACCACCGTTGAGCCGCAGCTCCAACATCTGATCGAGCGGCTCCTCCAAAACTACATCACCGAACACCGCAGCCAGGGGGTCGTCAACGGCGCCGCCCTCCTGGTGGATCGCCGTGACCTGGCCGTCAAGGCCCTGGTCGGCTCGGCGGACTATTTTGACACCGCCATCCTGGGACAGGTCAATGGGGTTCTGGCCAAACGCTCGCCAGGCTCGACCCTCAAGCCCTTTCTCTACGGCCTGGCCATTGACCAGGGACTGATCCATCCCCTGTCGATCCTGGAGGATGGCCCTGCTGCCTTTGGCCCCTTCCAGCCGGAAAATTTCGATGGCCGTTTCATCGGCCCGGTTCCGGCCCGCGACGCCCTGATCCGCAGCCGTAATGTGCCGGCGGTCAAACTTGCCGCCCGGCTGCAACGGCCGACCCTCTACGATTTCCTCCGCAGTGCCGGCATTGCCGGTCTGCGCCCCGAGTCCCATTATGGTCTGTCCCTGGTACTCGGCGGCGGCGAACTGAGCATGGAGGAGCTGGCCGGATTGTATGCCATGCTGGCCAACGACGGCCTGCTCAAACCCCTGCGATACCAGCGCAGTGATCCGGGCGCCACCGGCATCCGGCTGCTGTCGCCGCAGTCGGCCTTTCTGGTGCGGGATATGCTCAGTGCCAACCCGAGACCGGACAGGATGTCTGCAGGCCTGCGCAACCCCCACTGGCGTACCGCCTGGAAGACCGGCACCTCCTGGGGTTTCCGCGATGCCTGGAGCGTCGGGCTGGTGGGTGATTATGTGCTGGCTGTGTGGATCGGTAATTTTGATGGCCGTCCCAACCCGGCCTTTGTCGGCCTGAAAGCCGCCGCCCCCCTGTTTTTCCGCATCAGCGATGCCTTGGAACTGACCCTGGCGGGTGAGCCGCCGTCACCGGAACAGGTACCGCCGGGCCTGAGCCAGGTCGAGGTCTGTGCGGCCTCCGGCGATCTGCCTAACCGCTGGTGCCCACAGACCGCAACGACCTGGTTTATCCCCGGAAAGTCGCCGATCCGCGTTTCCACCCTGCACCGTCCGGTGATGGTGGACCGCAGTACCGGCAAGGCCGCCTGCGCGCCCTATGATCCGGCGAGCACCCAACAGGAAGTTTTTGAGTTCTGGCAGTCTGATATGCAGCGATTGTTTCGGGAGGCCGGTTTGCCGCGACGATTGCCGCCCGAACCCTCTGCCGATTGTGGCCCTGCTGGCGATGCGTTGATTGCGGGCGATCCGCCCCGGTTGACCTCGCCGCTGGCCAATGTGAGCTACACCCTGCGCCTGTCGCGGCCCGAGGAAACCATCGATCTGCAGGCCACGGTCGGTGCCGATGCTGATGTGCTGTATTGGTTTGCCGGCAGCCGCTATCTGGGGCGCAACCGAGGCGACGGTGCGCTGCCTTGGCGTCCAGAGAGCTCAGGGCAGTATGAACTGACCGTGGTCGATAATCTCGGTCGCAACGCCAGTCGCACCCTTAAGGTGGAATTTGTCCCGTAAGACCTTGCCGCCCGTTCCCCCCTACACCATGCATGACCGGTGCGATCTGCTGTTCAGCCTGCCTCTCCTCCTGTTTGCTCATCTTTCAATAATTCATTGAGGCCCTCGCGCAGAGATTGCAAAAACTCTGCAAAGGGGAATTCCTGAGCACATTGCGCCTGCGTATGCATCTCCTGGGCTTTTACAGCCCAATCGCCAAGCCCGCATTGCAACAAGGTCCCCTTCAGGGTGTGGGCGGTAATTTCGAGTTTTTTGTAATCTTTCTCCTCCAGGGCCTTGTCCGCATGATCAAGGAGGTCGACAAGATTTCTGCGGGCCGCAGACAGCAGGTTGGCGATCTTTTCGTCGCTCAAGTTGGTTGTGGTTTTTAAATAGCGGACAACCCTCTCCGGCATGGTATCCGAGGCAGCGATTTCTGGAGAGACACTGACAGGTGGGTTGTCTCGCTGCAACGGCACCGGAATCAGTGACCGGAGGATGGAAACCAGCCGGTCATACTGAAAAGGCTTGCTGATATACTCATCCATGCCTGCGGTGAAACACCTCTCTCTATCCTGGCTCATTGCATGGGCGGTCATGGCAATAATCGGCACATGCCGGCCTTTGATTTTTTCTGCAAGCCCCTTGCCTTGTGCCTCTGTGAGTCCTCCGGGCACCGGTTTTCCCTCTTCCAGGGCACGGATGATGGCGGTTGCCTCCAGGCCATCCATTTCCGGCATCTGCACATCCATGAGGATGACGTCAGCATCATGGGCCGCCAATGCGGCGAGTGCCGCCAAGCCATTGTTGGCAGTGGTGACCAGGTGCTCCCGTTCAAGCATCATGCTAGCAACGTCACGGTTTAATTCGTTATCGTCGACGATTAAAATGCGTAATCTGTTGAGCGCCTGATCAGAATGCCGTTGTTCCCCTGGGGCCTCTGTCGGCGGTGGCGCCACATAAGGTTCCAAGCTGACGGTAAAATGGAACGAACTGCCGACATCCACCTGAGATTCCACCCGGATTTCCCCTCCCATCAAGGCAACCAGTTGTTTGCTGATGGAGAGCCCCAGCCCTGTGCCGCCATACTGTCTGGTATGCGAGATATCGGCCTGCTCGAAACTATTGAAGATCAGAGAAAGCTTATCTTCCGGGATACCAATACCGGTATCGGCAACAATGAAATGCAGAGTGGTTTTTTTATCATCCGCATTCTCCAAGATGGTCTTGATGGTGACGGATCCGGAATGAGTGAACTTGATGGCATTGCCGACAAGATTAAGAAGAATCTGCCGCAAGCGCAGTTTGTCGCCAATGAAGCTCGAGGGCAGGCCTTCGGCCACGATGCATTGCAGTTTTAACCCTTTCTCAAGAGCCGACATATTGAGGGTGGACACAACTCCTTCGCGCAATTCGAACAGATCAAAAGGAGCGTTGTTCAATTGCAGTTGGCCTGCTTCCATCTTGGAAAAATCAAGAATGTCATCCAGCAGACTGAGCAAATTATCAGCGGAATGTTTGATAACTTGCATGAAACGCTGCAATTTATCACCACAGGGCAGGCTCATTGCCAGATGGGTCATGCCGATAATGGCGTTCATCGGCGTTCGTATTTCATGGGACATGTTTGCCAGAAAAAGGCTCTTGGCTTTATCGGATTTTTCTGCACGTTCCCTGGCGGTCTCAATCTCAGAAATTGATTTTTGGAGTTGATCGGACATGGCGTTAAAGGTCACGGCGAGTTGTCCCAACTCATCTCGGCTTTCGACCTTGAGGCGTGATGAAAACTGGCCCGATTGAAACTGTTTAATGCCTCGTATCATGGTGGTTATCTTGCCGGTCAGGGTGGCGGCCATCCAGATGGCAATGAAAATAACCAAAAAAATCATTATCCCGGTTGAGATAGTGAGATTGCGAATGGTAGCCTCCAGGCGCTGGGTTATGAGCGCCAGCGTATCCTGCCGTTTTACTTCAAGGTTGGTTTCATATTTATGCGTAATGGTGTCGATTTGGGCAGCGGTCTCGCTGGCTGAGCTGTGGAATTCATCGACATTGGCACCGATGGTGACAAATCCGAATCCCCGGGGAGAGTTTTTGTAGATTCCCGTATAGTAGGGGATCGCAGCTGCGGTTGTCAGCTTCCATAAATTGCTCCAGGAGATAAGAAAGGAACCTGAACCACCGTACTGGGTGAGATTATGCCATCCGCTGCATTGTGGCGCGAAATTGAGATAACGGCAGTCCAGTCCGACCAGGCCTTTTTGGGTTAACGAATCCGCCGGCTTCTTTTGCAGGGTTTGCTCCTGGAAAAGGGGTGCGATTTGCTCGAATTCGGTAAAAGAACCACTCTTGGACTGCCAGAGGTCATACAATTCGGCACTGAGCCAGGGAACGGCCTGCTCACCGGTTTCAGGATCAAAGCCAACGATGAAATAGTCTCTGGGATGGGAGATATTCCGGCTTTCTGAATCCCATATAAACGCATAATTACCTGATCCGGCATCGGAAATATCAGAATATCGCTCAGCGGTCGGAACGACATGATCGCTGAATTCCATGATATGGGTATGATCGAGCGCCAAGGTGACATAGCCGATCTTTTTTTCTCCCTTGAAGACCGGCGTGGCCCAGCGGATGATTCCCTGGAATCTCTGGCCCACCGGATTTTCCTTCCCCGCATAGCCCGCCTTCTCCGGAGCAAAGGGGATTCCCGCTTTTTGTGCCTTGGCAGGGGTATAAGTGCCGATGATCTGCGAGGGAATATACGGACCAATGACCCGGGAAACATAGATGTCACCAGGGGCCAATGTGGCCAGCTCCTCAAAGTACGTTTCCGCCTTGCACCAGGTATTCTCTTTTTTGGCAATGTTCCGCAAACCGGGCTTGAGCAGATCGGTCGTGGATATCTTCAATTGCTCCTGTCCGTCGAGATCGATAAAGGTTATTTCATGATAGAGGGGTTGCAGCTTGGTTTTGAGGGGCTGGTACGGATGGTTGTAATGAAAGTCCTTGTTGTTGTCCGGAGACCCGGGCTGAACACTGGGAATTTGCTTGCTCCCTGACGCTGTTGGTACCCAGCGTGATCCCTCTTCGCCCAGGACCCAGTCCTGGTGATACACCACCTCTTTCTGGCGAATGGAGAGGAATTTCCGGTAGGCATTTTCAGTGAGGGGAAGTTCAGCTGCCTGGAGAATATCCTTGTCCCTGCCGTAGAGGAATTCGGCAACCGCCGCGGCGATATCAGTGGTGAGTTTTTCTATGTTCTCTCGGGATTTCAAATCCAAGGCCTTGATGGAACTCTCGGTGGCCAGTGCCCCTGTTTCGCTGACCAGATTTCTGGTGTTTTCCACCATCTCTTCCGATTTTTCTTTGAAGGTATTGCCCAGAAGGGTAATTTGCCGGGCCGCAAAAAAGGCCAGTGCAACCAACGGCAACACCTTGATAACAATAAAAATTGCGATTAATTTTTCCCTGATTCCAAAATATATCGTTTGTTTGGGATGAAGAGAAAAGGGGCCTTGCTTTGTGGAACTGTCGTTTGCGTTGTTGAGATCGGTCATAAGGGTAATGAAGAAAGACGAGAGAGTTCAGTTAAACAGGCTTTGGGAGAAAAAAGGATGTTACGAGGGGCTGTTCGCAAAACCCGTCCGAGACAGCCAGCGGAGCAAGGGTGGGAGCGAGAACAGGAGCAGCAAGCCGGTCGCCGCCAGCATTAGCCAGTGCGGCAGCACCTCGGTGACCGTCCCGATCGTGGCCAGAGCCGAAATTCCCAGGGTATAATAGAGCCCATCGAGCAGCAGCCCGCAGAGCACACTGATCACCGAGATCGAAACCAGGTAGAGCAGGGCGCCCTTTTTTCCCAATATCCTGATGATCACCGCCAAGGCGGCTATGTTGGTGGCGGGTCCGGCCAGGAGAAACACCAGGGCCGTGCCCGGGCTGACTCCTTTGAGTATCAGGGCCGCGGCGATCGGAGTGGAGGCCGTGGCGCAGATATACATGGGAATGCCGACGAGCAGCATCAAGAGCATTGAGCCGATGCCGCCGCCCAGGTGCCGGACAATCAGGTCGTTGGGCACGAGAACCGTAATGCAGGCGGCGATGCCGATGCCGACGAAAAACCAGCCGGCAAGATCGCCCCAGATGTTGGTGACGGCATACCGCACGCCTTCTTTAAGGGTAAACCATGGCCCGCTGCCTCTTTTCTGCTCCGGACAACAGCAATCTCCCTGACATGCAGGGACAGAAGATGACGCCATCTTTAAGGGTTGGAGTGGAGCCTTCTCCCCCTCGCGATACGACAACAGATTTTCGAGGATGCCGGCGATAAAGGCCGAAAGAAAGGCCGCCACCGGACGGGCAACGGTCATCAGCGGATCGAGCAGGGCCCAGGACAGGGCAATGGAGTCCACGCCCGATTCCGGTGTGGAGATGAGAAAAGCAGTGGTTGCACCGTTGTTGGCCCCCTGTTTTTTCAACTGGGCCGCTGCGGGCAGGACACTGCAGGAACAAAGCGGTATCGGGACCCCCAGGAGGGCTGCCTTGAAAACGGAGAGGTATTTCCCCTTGCCCAGGTGTGCGGCAACATAGTCCGGCGAGAGAAAGATCTTGAGCAGTCCGCCGACCAGCAATCCCAGGAGAATATAGAGAGAGGACTGTTCCAGCAGGTTCCAGAAGGCAAGGGCTATTTCATACACAAAGGTCATGGTGGAATCACATGTAAAGGTTATTCCCTGATATGTTCCAGGACGATATGGATCAAGGCGTAGATATGGTCGTCGTTGAGCCGGTAATAAAGTACCGGCCCCTGTCGTCGGTTGCTGACCAGGCACATCTGACGAAGTAACCGCAATTGATGGCTGACCGCGGACTCCGAACTCTCAAGCAGGGCCGCCAGGTCGCAGACGCACATTTCTCCGTCGCCCAGCGCCCACAGGATTTTTAAACGATTCGGGTCGCACATGGCCTTGAACAAGGCCGCCATAGCATCGTTTTCCGCAGCAGGCAATGCAGCCTCCTGTGCTATCCTGATCCGGTTTTTATGAATGCACCGGATGCCGCATTGCTCATGATTGCTGTTGCTAAAAAGCGGTGGTGTCACAATGCTCCTTTATATGAACATATATTCACATACTCATGATATAAAAAATAGCAGATTATGGCGAAAAGTCAAGTGTGGGCTTGGCCCAAGAGATACGGATCTTTCTTTTCCGTGTTCATCGCCTCCTTGCCGGATCGTTTGTTTGCCAGATACTCTCTGTTTAGGGCCTGTTCGCAAATAACCAGGACATCTTGCATCTCATCTTCGGGCCATTTTTGGCTGCGGCTCAAGCGCAAAATCCTCGACGTAGCACTGCTATGCTTGCGGTTTGGCGCTGGTCGCCACAGCCAAATCTGACCCAAGTCTGAGCGCAATTTTGTCCAAGTTATTTGTGAACAAGCCCTTAGCCTGGCTTCATGCAGTGTTCAGCGCAGGATGCCGTGCTTTTGCAATGTTGTTGCACGGCAAAAGTGAGGGGTGAGCGAAAGGTGTCACGTGTATTGCTAGAGAGGCAACCGGCACCGACCTCGCGGAGCATCGGGAGCCCTGCCGAATCAGATGCGGCCTGAGGTGGTGCGGATCGCGAAAACACGGGGGAGCAAAAAATGCCGGTGGGGGAACACCACACCGGCTTTAATAATCCTGAAAAAATAATGAAGTTTGTTGGACGAAATAAGGACAGGACCAACACCGGTCAAAATTTGACACAACCGTACAGCATCATGTACGACCAGTTCTCATCACCGCCCGTATGTTGACTCGCACCATCGCCGGGGAGAGCGTATGCGCCGACGAGGGAGACGGTGAGATGCGCGTTTACAGCCCAATCAATTATGAGATCAAACTCGTCGGCATAATCATCGCTGGTCACAGGGAAGACCGGATTATTGTTTTTGGTAAAGGCTGCAGTATCCTGCAGGGTGAAATGGTAGTAGATGAAATTCACAGCGACGGGCTCGACGGGTTGGATTTTCAGTTTAATCATGTCTGAATCCATGTTGTTATTCCAGAGGACGTATTCACCCACAATTTCACCCTGAAACCACGAACCCCAGTCGCTGGCACCATAAAACAGCGTATCGTACTGCGCATCAAAACTTGCGTACCGATAGGTGAGGACTGGCTTCCAGGGAATTTGGTCGAATTGGTAACTGGTGGCAATATACCAACCATTCCCTTCGCCAAAACCATCGGCTTTATCTTCATGAACATACTCAGCCTCGAACTTTAACGGCTGTAAAGCAGGCAGGCTCTCACTCATCACAAACGGTTTAATACCGCCACGGATGTCGTAGATATTCATGGAATCCCTTACCGGCCTGTCCGATTCGACGGCATAAAGACCGCCTCCGACATTGCCCCATTTCTCAAAAGCATACTCCATGGTGGCTCCGCCTGCCCGGGTGTTGGAGTCGACCATGTTGTCGGCTTCGAGGTACAAAAGATCGCCGGACCATCCTCCGGATTTCATCCGGACAATCCCCGCATAATCAGCACTCCTCCGCCCACCGAGGTAATAGGCGGCTCTCTGGTATCCGCCACCTCCCTGGGTGGAAAAAAGAAATCCGGTGCCGGCAGAATATGATTGTCGACCGAAAGAGATATCCAGAAAGTCTTCCCCCAGCGAACTGAACAGGTTCCCTGACCGCCACCCGGCGTAGGCATTGTCGATGCGGAAGTTGCTGACCGCACCGAGGCCGATATTGGTCCCGCCGCCATCGATTTCAGCACCTGTGTTGGCTTGGACGGTGTCCACCCGTCCGTATACTTTTTGGTAGTTGCTGACGGTGAATTTTCCCTCAATTCCCGGGCGAATCAGGGACTCCCACCAAAAACCCGATTTTTCGCCAAGGAATTCTTTGCTGTTCCCGAACCAGGAGTTCCCTTGATTAAACACCGCCAGGTCGGCTTGGAGGGTTGCCTGCAGGTAGCTATCAGAATCGCCTTGGTAGAAGCGGAGCGGATTTTTCTCTTTGGTGTCGATGGCATGGGAATATCCCGGAAAGAAAAGGGGGGCCAGATAGAATGCGGCAAATGCCACGTTTAGGGGCATTTTTAATAGGTAAGGCACTGTAAAAATCTCCTGTGTCTGGTTGCAGTAGATGGGGGTACTCGTATATTTTTTTTGGCAGTGTTCCTCTTGAGTGAGCAGGAAAGCAGATCTGTTCATGACAAGAACAGGTGCTCTCGTAAAAATCTTTGGCTTTTCGACATACTGATATTCTGAGAAAAAGGCAATGGAATCAGGCATGCAAGACTTGAGTGGATAGGAAAAGGCGAGGCCGGAAGTAACAGAACGGCAGCCGTCCTGCACCCAATCAATGGAAAAATAGGCTCTTTTCGGGGTGATACTGCTCTATTCGGAGATTCTGAACAGGTATGGATGGCCCTTGATCGGGCTAAAGAGGAGACCGGAATAGAGGTGTTCGGTTTTGCAAAGGAAGAGAAAGTCTGGAATAAGACGGCGAGAATGGAGGGACAAAGGATACCCGGGCAGGCATCCCTTGTTTTAAGCGGTCACAATGTGTTCAGCCCCAAGACCTGGTCTCTGAAGAGTATTGGGGTTGCTGCTTGTCACTGATGATGCGTGCTCTTTTTAAACCGTAGAGTGTTTTTGCAACAAAACTTTCAAGACGATTATGCATAGAGGTTGATAGATTTAGACTCCATGCTTTCCGTGTTCTGGCTGGCTTCTTTGCTTTTTACAGAAGCACTTTCCTTGCTTTCCTCGGCGGCCCCTTGTGCAGGAGCTGGTTTGGGCTGCTGAACAACTTGCCCACCACTCTTTTGTGCAGGAAGCTGATACAGCTGGCTGCCCGTCGTCGTTCCAGTAATTCCATTTATACTCATGATAACCTCCCTGTTGTTGGTCAGAACGTATCAGTTTCTTTAGTTTTTTTCTGCAATGCGGTCATGCTCTAATGTTAATCAGAGTTCCCGATTCACTCATTGCTGAAATATGTACCGGTTGCGCAGCAGCCTGTGCGGACGTGGTCTGCATGAGGCTCTCAACGGTTTTGCTGATGAGTTCACCCGCAAGCTGTGGTTGTTTGTTGGCCTCTTTTAAGACAGAAACAGTGCTGAAAGAGGAAGAATTGGAAATGCTCGCAGTTTGCATAGACGTTCCTAAAAGATTGTTTGATAACTAGTTTTAAATAATAGGCGTTATCAGAATGTGAGTCAATCCTCAGTTTGGTTTATTCGGTATTCTGCCTGTTCGAAGGGGAGAAAAATTCAGGCAGCAGAGGGCGATTTTTTGCAATTGTGAGTTATCGCAAGCTGCTTGTAACTGTTTGATGAATGTGGGTGCTGATTGTGGGCAGGACTCTTTGAAGAGCAGTGTGGTTCACGCCGTGATCATCTTTGCTTGCAGAGGGTGCCGGGGGGCGACAACGCTTGGTTTTTCTTGTAATTCCTTGATTATCGATGAATACTATTGATAGTTAATTATTTTGCCCCTGTTTATATTTCTTGGATTTCATATGAAGATTTATGAGATAGCAGTGATTACAGGAAGATACATTTAATTTTTCCCATCACAAGACCTGTAACCTGATGCGCAACTTCTACCTGACGGGTGATCAGATGGAAAACGGTCTGTCGTATGAAGAGTTAGAAGAGAAGATCAGCGAATTGACGAGAGAAAACACCCATCTGAAAGCTGGAATTTCTTCCGGGTCTAATAAGGGGCTCAATCCCTTGCCGCAATCTCAGGATCGGGAATATGGCTTTGAGGATCTTTTCGATATCAAAGAAATTCAAAAAATTCAGGATTCCTTTGCAAAAGCAACGGGCATTGCCTCCATTATCACCCGTCCCGACGGAACGCCGATCACCAAACCCAGCAATTTTTGCCGTCTCTGCTCCGAGATCATCCGTAAAACAGAAATCGGGCTGAAAAACTGCCTGCAGTCCGATGCCTTTCTCGGCCGCTACCATCCTGAAGGCCCGATCATCAAGCCCTGTCACAGTGGTGGCCTGTGGGATGGGGGCGCGAGCATCAGTATTGGGAAAAAGCATATTGCCAACTGGCTTATCGGCCAGGTTCGCAATGAAGATCTCGATGAAGAGGCACTGGTCAGGTATGCCCGGGTGATCGGTGCCGATGAAGCGGAGTTTCGATCCGCCCTGGCAGAAGTAACCTATATGTCCAAGGAACAATTTCAGGAGGTTGGCAAGGCCCTGTTCCTGATAGCGAATCAATTATCAAAAATCGCCTTTCAAAACGTCGAGCAGCAGCGATATATCGAAGAGCTCGCTGTTGAAGAGAAAAAACGGGAAAAGCTGGAAAAACAACTGCGTCACGCCCAAAAATTGGAGGCCGTGGGCCGTCTTGCCGGCGGTGTCGCCCATGATTTCAACAACATCCTCAGTGTCATCAATGGGTATGCCGAATTGATGCTCCTCAGTTTGGAGCAGGATAATCCCTTGAAGAAAAAGATTGAAATCATTCATGGGGCAGGGCAGCGGGCTGCGCGTCTGACGCAGCAATTGGTCACCTTTAGCCGCAAACAGATTATCAGCCCCCGGCTGGTGCATCTCGGCAGAGAGCTCAATGAAATCAATAAAATGCTCATTCGCCTCCTCGGTGAAGATGTCTCCGTGACCATTCACCAGGACGCTGATTTGTGGATGATCAAAATCGATCAATCCCAGTTGGAACAGGTAATCGTCAATCTGGCGGTCAATGCCCGGGATGCCATGCCCGGTGGCGGAAAACTCATTTTTGAAGCGACCAATGTATCATTGCGGGAATCGTTTGTTAAGGAACGCTATGAGGTTGTTCCCGGGGAGTATGTGCTGTTGGCGGTGTCCGATACGGGCTGCGGCATGTCAAAAGAAACACAGGAGCGGGTATTCGAACCCTTTTATACCACCAAAGCGCCGAATAAAGGCACCGGACTCGGGCTGGCCATGGTGTATGGCATCATCAAACAGAATAAGGGCTACATCTCCGTGTACAGCGAGGAAGGGCAGGGGTCGACCTTTAAACTTTATTTCCCCAAGAGTAGCATTCAGGACAAGAGCCTTGCCCAGCCGATACAGGATGGGGGTTTTGACGCCTTGCAAAAGGGTAAGGAAATCATCCTGCTGGTGGAAGATGAACAGATCGTCCGGGAGATGTGCGTCACGATTCTCACCCAGTTGGGATATACCGTCCTCGAAGCAACCAATGGCAGGGATGCCTTGCAGGTGGCGAGCCGCTATCATGGCGCGATAGACCTGCTGCTCACCGATGTGGTAATGCCGGAAATGAATGGACCTGAAATCGCCAAAGAACTGCAATGGCAATACCCTGCACTGAAAGTGCTGTTCATGTCCGGATACACCGAAAACGCGATTGTTCACCACGGGGTTCTGGAAAACAATATCAACTTTCTCCATAAGCCGGTGACGCCCCATGCGCTTGCCGTTGCGGTGCGAAAAGCTCTGGAAGGCACCTTCCAGGGATCATAAAGCCCGGTGCACGGTCGATAAAGCTGCTCTGCTCATCTGGAGCAAATTGCAAGATGACATTACGGCCCGTTTGCATCGCGGAATAATCGCCTGTATGGCCCTTCGGTTCACCTGGAGTTGGAGGGTCACCTCATGCTTCCGGTTTCCTTGAGGGCGCTTTTCATACAAGCGTGTTGAGTTGAATCCCAAACTTAATGAAAGATGAAAGATCCGGAACCATTGCTCTGCGCCCCGGCGGCACGCTCAACCGTGAGGGTCCGCGCTCCGAACTCTTCCTCCATGAAACCTTCCAGCAACAGCGGCCCCCGGCGGTACAAGAGGTGGCAGTAGCGCGCGTAGACCTTGGGGAAAAAAGTGCAC
This sequence comes from Desulfobulbales bacterium, assembly GCA_038205495.1. Classification (GTDB taxonomy): domain Bacteria; phylum Desulfobacterota; class Desulfobulbia; order Desulfobulbales; family Desulfobulbaceae; genus Desulfobulbus. The sequence continues at coordinate 839 of JBBRBT010000002.1, read as the reverse complement.
TCCACCAGACCGGTTTCATCCTCAAAGGTGAGGAATTCCATGGATTCACCCGTCTTGGTGCCGACAATTTTACCGGTGATCAGCCAGCCGAGAAAGCGAACCCGTTGCCGGGGCTCGGTGTCACTGCAGGGAAAGCAGGCCAGTTCCCCGGCTGCTTGGGCCCCGGCCCGGCGGCGCTGCTCGGCAAAGAGGGTGATGGGGTGAATGCCGCACAGAAATCCCAGAACCTTGTACTCGTTGCGGAGCCGCTGCCGGGGTTCCTCGGGTGGCAGGGGCGGGGGCGCTGGGTCGAGGGGAAAGAGCGAGGCAATGGCGGTCTTGCGTGTTTTCTGCCAACCGGCGAGCAGCCAGGCGAGCACACTTCGGTTCGATCCTGCCCCCGGTTGCAGGGCATCCAGGGCTCCGGCGTGAATGAGGGCACATGCCTCGTCTTCCCCGGGCTGGACTCGCTGGAGAAAATCATGCATCGAGCGGAAAGGCCGTTGCCGCCGCTGTTCAACAATCCGCGCGGCCGTGCTGCTGCCCAGCCGGGCAATGGCCATCAGCCCGACCCGTAGCTGCCCGCCTTGCCCCTGCCACGCGATTTCGCTTGCATTGGCATCCGGTGCCAGGACGGTCAGCCCCAGCCGTCGCGCCTCGGAAACATAGGCAAAGGTTGAGTAGAAGCCCCCCTGGTTGGCGATGACTGCGGCCATGAATTCCGCCGGGAAATGGGTTTTGAGATAGGCGGCCTGGAAGGAAACCCGGGCATAGCTGGCCGAATGCGGTTTGCAGAAGGAGTAACCGTCAAAGCTCATCATCATCTCCCAGATGCGGGTGGTGACGGCCTCTGCCACCCC
>JBBRBT010000001.1:0-186160 GCA_038205495.1 Desulfobulbales bacterium | reverse complement strand
GGTGAGCCAGAAGATATTGCAGCAGCGGTCTCCTTCCTTGTCGGGTCAGATGGTGGTTGGGTCAATGGTCAAGTAGTTCGAGTGAACGGCGGTTTTGTGTGAAGTATTTCAAAACTCCAGAGCATTTTTCGTTGATTTTCAAGTAACCCAGGTCCATATAACTCTGAAGTATGTTGACAATCGAAGGGTACTGATCATCGATTCAAAGATGAATATCTTTCTGCATTTCCTTTGTTAAAAAGTGGCAGTCATAAACTGGTTAAAACCTTGTTGGAATTATTGATACCGGGAGGTAGTGGGATATGAATTCACCAAACTCAACCGATAGAATTTTCCTCATTTTATTGTTTGCATTATTAATACTGAGTGGTTTTGGTGGCATAGCCGCTGCAGAGTCACCATCGGGTAATTTAGCTTTAGCTATAAAGGGATATGATTCCGTCTCATATTTCCAGGCCGGTAAGGCTGTAAAGGGTAACGAGTCGTTCGCCTTCCAGTGGCATAACATGACCTGGTTTTTCCTGACCAGAGAGAACAGGGATCTATTTGCGACAAATCCGGAAAAATACGCCCCTCAATATGACGGTTATTGTGCATGGGCCTTGACGGAGGAGCGGAAGGCCGTAACCGATCCGGAAGTGTGGAAGATTGTTGACGGGAAGCTTTACCTTAATTGCAGCATGGCAGCGTATGGAAAATGGAGCAAAGATATTCCTGGTAACATCAAAAAGTCGGATGCGAACTGGTCTAAATTTAACAGCGGAATTTGACCACTGATTCCCCGCATGGCAGGACATGTATTTCTATCCAATCTTTCTCCTTGAAATTGCCAAGTTAGACTCACCCCTTTTATTGTCTTCTGGTAAATTTACTCCGCCACTCTTTTTGAAAGGAGTTTGATCCTCAACCATATCTGCAGTTAAATACATCGAATTAGTATCAAGGAAAAAAGTCATGACAAAAGCAGACGGACCCAAGGGAGCCATACTCCAACGCGACAAGAAAACCTATGCCATCGTGCCACGGATCCCTGCGGGCGTGATCAGCCGCGATCACCTGAAGGCACTCGCTGAGGTAGTGGAGAAATATGATATTCCCATCGTCAAGATCACTTCCGGCCATCGGATCGCCTTGGTCGGCATGACAGAAGAGCAGATCCTGCCGATCTACGAAGATCTTGGCATGAGCGAAGGCAAGGCAGTTGAACTCTGTCTTCATTACGTCCAGGCCTGCCCTGGAACCGAGGTCTGCAAGTTCGGCGTCCAGGACTCGCTCGGCTTCGGCATCCGACTCGAAGAAATATTTTCCAGCATTGAAATGCCGGCAAAATTCAAGGTCGGAGTTTCCGGCTGTCCATTTCTCTGCGCGGAAAGCCTGGTACGGGATCTTGGGCTGATCGGCAAGAAGAGCGGCTGGACCCTGGTTTTCGGCGGCAACTCCGGGCGTAGGGTGCGTCAGGCTGACGTTTTGGCCGAGGACATGGACGAAAAGCAAACCATCGCCTTGGCCAGAAAATGCATCGAGTATTATGTCGCCAATGCCAAACCCCGTGAACGTACCGGCGCCTTTGTCGACCGCATCGGCCTCGAGGATTTGAAAAAAGCTGTCCTTTAGACGTTCGCCCATTCCAGTAAGTAACCCCTTCAACCAAGAGGCTTCAGTCGTCGTCACGGTGTAGCGAGAGGATTATTGTTTCGCGGCAATTTTTGCATAGGGATAGCCAGTAAGCCCTTGAAAGGAGGATATCAGGCAATAAGAACTTTCGAATATAAATGAATGATTCGCTCGTATGTAACGGAAGAATAATCTGGGGGAGTGGTAAAAAGCACGCCCCGACAGAAAGGAGGGAGGAGAAACTGCCGGGGCGCGAGGAGGACTTATGAAGCTTTTTTCGTTCTGGAGTACAGAGGGTTACATCGTATGGTGCTTGCCGCCCATGCCGCCCATGCCCTGACACGGCATCGAATCGACATCTCCCATACCCATACCCATACCCATGGGCAGGCCAGCTTCCTTGGCCTTAACACGGAGTTGCTCGCGCAAATCGAAGACTTCGCCTGCTAATTGCGAAATTTTTATTGCATCTGGAGTCTGGGCCTTCGACAAGGCTTCCATCGTCGCGGCCTTTTCGACAAGTTGCTTTCTGATGGCTACGGTGTCACCCAGGAATTTCTCTCGGGCTTTTTGTATGTCCGGATCCATTCGATGCATTTGTTGGGTAGCGACTTGTTTCGTTTGCGTATCTGGCTGGGCCGCAGGTTCTGCTAGGGCAGATTGGCTGATAGCTAATGCCAAGCCACTGGATAAAATAGCCGCCAATATAATTTTTTTCTTACTGATTGTGCGTTCCATGTTGTCATACTCCTTAAAGTAGCACCCGAGAGAGTTTAGTTTAATTTCTGTTGTTATTCTTTAAAAGCCATAACCGTGCCAGATTGAAAATAATATAAATAACTGCACGGAAATGTTAATAATGATTGATTGTTGTGCAATGTTTCCAATTTTCTAAAACAGAAAAACCTAGCCACCTGTTCATTTCCTATCCAGAGGTAAGGATACATGTGGGTAAAAAATATCCGATCGACACAAGCTTAAATCAGTACAAAATAAGATAAGGTCTCATTACTCAATATGTGCTTTAGCCGTTTGAAGAGCTTTTTCTTTATCCTTTGTAAAATATCGCCACGTCATCTCTGATGAATGGATCCCTGCTTTCTTGTCTTGGCCTCTACAATAATACCAATGTCCAAAGCGCTCTACCGTGGAAAATGGATGGTTTTCTGTACAGAAAAACCCACAAGGATGGATTTCTTTGAAATAAATCGTTTCATCTGGATCTTCATCGAATGCCATATTCGTAGGCAGCACGATTTGTGATACATCCACATGGCCTGCTTCTTTTTCGTCCAGCCAGTCTGAAATTTTCATTTTATTTGTTCTCCTGAAGATATGGAACAAGAGGGAAATTTTTCTATGATTTTAAACTAATGCTGAATTAACTCTGGTCAATGATTGGGAGAAGGAACGGTCGAGTCCGTATTGAGTACCAGACAGGCCTTAAAACACACCGCTATGGACGCTCAGATGCGCCTAAAGCGGTGTTGTATATCGTGTTTTCCTCTTGATGCATTCTAGACTTATCTCAAATATATATCACAATATTGAAATGTTACCAATTCGTATGCCGTCAGCTTCCACACCTATGGAGAATACTTATGAAATAACCAATGACTTGGCAAATGACCATTTAGCAAAGCTTCCCCTGATTAATGGCTACTAAATTTTTTAGTGTTGAGAGCATCCGCTCGATGCGGATCAGCTTTTCGGCACTTCCAATCCTACAATTTTACGGAGGCATCATGGATGCTAAAAAAAACGAAAGATTCACGCAATCATTCATATAACAGCAATGACCGCTGGAGGTGTTGGATCAGGCCTCGCTCAAATCCCAGGTTCTGATATGCCAATCCTCGTTGCATTACAAACAGCCCTAATTATCGCGATTGGGACTGAGTATGATTGCACAATCACAAAAGCGAATGCCAAAGCCATACTGCTTACATTACCTGCTGGTTATGGTGGCCGAGCACTAGCACAATATTTGATAGGCTGGATTCCCGGTTATGGGAACGCAATCAATGCCAGCACCGCAATGGCAATGACTGAAGCAATCGGCTGGGCCGCAAACGCATATTTTGCAAATGACGATATCGACACACAACCCGCTTTAAATATCTAATCCCTCCCAATCCCCCTGTTCAAAAACGACCGTTTCCGAACACCTCGAAAACCAATCCGAAAATCTGTTCACAAATTAGCCTGCAACCTATTGAACATGTTCATAACTTTCCGTGACGTTATTGAACATGGAAAGGATTATCTACGTCTAAAACTTAACGAGGAATAATATGGCAACCTTTGCTTATGGCAGAGTTAGCACAAAGGATCAAACCAGCGAAAACCAACGCCTGGACATCGAAAAGGCCGGGATAAAAGTTGATTACTGGTTCGCCGACGAGGGGGTTAGCGGAAAGACCCAGGCATCACAACGCCCTCAGTTTAAAGCGATGCTCAGCCAGGTCCGTAATGGTGAAACACTCGTGGTAACAAAACTCGATCGGTTAGGTCGTGATGCCCAAGATGTGGGGGCGACCATTAAAGCGCTCGCAAAACGCAAGATCGAAGTCATTGTTTTGCAGCTTGGCAAACTGGACCTCACTTCATCGGCAGGAAAACTGATGCTGAACATGTTGGCTGCCGTTGCTGAAATGGAGCGAGACCTGCTGATTGAGCGTACCCAGTCAGGACTTGCCAGAGCAAAAAGCGAAGGTAAGATTCTTGGCCGACCGACCAAGACAACCGACAAGCAACGCGCTGAGATCAAAAATATGCGGGAGAACGGCGTATCGGTAAGCGCACTATCCCGGACCTACGGCATATCGCGAGCCAGCATTATGCGGATAACTGGTGAGTTGTGATTCTTTCATTGGCGTATTGACAGTTAGCCCAAGGCTCTTCTGCAAAATAGTTGAGCATCCTGTTCCCTCCGTCTCATTTCACCCAGCAACCTATCCATCCAAGCGAAACAACAGCATGGCTCCCAACGGGGCTATGCTGTTGTGTTCCCAAACACCTACAGGAGACACCCCATGGCAACATTACAGGAACAGATCTGTTCAATCAACGAGCGTTTGCGGTCATTCGGTATCGAGTCCATCCAGGAAATCAAGATGACCGACCGGGAAGGCAAACAGATCGGCCAAATCAAGTACGGCTATCGGCCACAATACGTCTTTGATAGCGTTAACGAGATACTGGGTCCAGAGAACTGGCGGTATGAACTGACCAAGGAGCAGATTTACGAAAACCAGGCCGTCGCTGAGATTACCCTGTTTCTCAAAATCGATGATGCGTGGCTCTGTAAAGGCTCACACAAAGGACAAATGCAGATCGTCAAAGCCAATGTCGGCGATGCCCAGAAAGGTGCGATCACTGATGCTATCCAGAAATGCATGTCGCTCTTGTCAATCGGTAGCGATGCCTACAAAGGATTGCTGAAAAACGTCTACAATCAGGGCGCCAAAACTCCCATGTCGCAAATTCCGAACAGAAGCCGCCAGCCCGTTGATCCACACTCAGGCCAAGGTGATCCCGCGTCAACTCTACCCAAGATTGCCGGTGTCACCTTTGAGAATCGTCAAGGGGTGATCGTTGCCATCGGTGACCATCTGTTCGACAAAAAGGAACTGCTCAAAGCTGTGGGCTTTCAGTGGGATAAAACTGGAAAATCTTGGATGAAGAAAGCAGCCTGACCCAATCTCGATCAAACCCCAGCGGGAGTGGTACCAACATTCCCTCAGCGGAATTTGTCCATGCTCCCTTCCTATTTTCAGGAGGATACTATTATGTCAGACCAGTTAATGACTACATTGCAAGCCGCTCTGCAGCAGCTTGCCACCCAGCAAACTGTGGAAACGCTCGGCGACCGGTCCACCTATCTTGGAGCGTCTGATGTCGGTGCCTGTCCACGCAAAACCATCCTCACCAAACTTAACCCGCCACAAGCTGACTTGGTCACTCTGCTACGGTTTCGTCGAGGTCACATGGCCGAAGAGATAGTAGCCGCTGCCTTCACTGCCGCCGGGTTCACCAACTTCCAGCGGCAAGTTGAAGTTCGTCATGCAGGCGTTGTCCCGGTCACCGCTCATCTCGATTTTGTCTTCATCTCCGAAGCCCGAAAAACCATGGCGGTTTTGGAGGTCAAATCACCGGAGAACATCCCGGAGCATCCCTATGGATCCTGGGAATCCCAACTCTATTTACAAATGGGACTTCTGGCCGACAGCTACCCGGACTACACCGTGGAGAAAGGGGCTATTCTGGCAGTCAACTTCGGTAAACAGGGGATGCAGCTGTTCAACGACTACTCACCCCAGACCATGATCTATGAGGGCCTGATCGACCGAGCCGCCACCATCTGGAACCAGTACCAGAAATACGGCGGGGGAGACTTGGCTACACCGACCATGGAAGCTGGCCCTCTATGCGGTTACTGCCCTTTTCTTATGGACTGTCCCAAGTTCGAAGCAGAAGATGTCCTGGAACTCACTGAGAGTGTCGAAATCCTCACCGAGCTGCAGAAACAGCAACGTGATATGGAAACAGAGATCAGCATGCGCAAGAGCGACCTGTTAGCTATCGTGGACCAACGTGGTCCGTTCAAGGCTCATGGTCAACTGCTGCGTAAGGCGGTTCGGTCCAGGAAGGTTCTGGATGCGGATAAGCTGGGTCAGTTTCTCCAAGGCTATGGTCAATCGCTGGCTGATTTCCAGAAGAGCAGCTCGTACTCCTTTCTGGAGATCAAGAAAGCGGCTTGAACCTTTTCGATTATTGCACTGGCCCTGTTGGTGCCATGAGGTACTAAAAGAGTTTTTCAGGTAGGCCCGAGTACTTACTCAGTCCCCCATTGAAAATGGCACTGACTGTCCAACTCAAGCCCGCCTACACAGGTTCCTATTGAACGTTATTCCATCTTATGCCGCCATGCCTCTTTTACAGAGGTATGGCGGTTTTCTTTTTTCACCTATCTCAAATAGGAAATCGTCATGATCAATGCACCGACAATGGAGCAGCTCAACAAACTGCCCCGCTTGTACGAAACAGAACATATCTGTCCAGGAGATAAAATCGTTCAGCTCCACTTCATCTTGAATCAAAGTCACTGGTGCGCGATCGAGTGGAATGGAAGCGACACCTTCTTCGGCTACGTCATGTTGAACGGATGTGCCCAAGACGCTGAGTTTGGCTACTTCTCTTTAAGTGAATTGCTGGAGGTTAAATTCGAAGGATGGCTTGAAGTGCTGCAGGATCCGTTTTGGATTCCAAGAGCCATGAAAGATATCATTCTGATCGGGAAGAGGTTGCCTTTCCATTCCAGACAACAGGACCGGTCAGTATAGAGCAGGCCGTTGAACCCCATAATAGCATCATCAGGATTTCCCAGAGCCTTTCCTGCCGTCGTGGTCGGAGAGGCTTTTCTATTTCATAAACACAATATTCAGGAGGCGCCACCATGTCCGAATCATCAATTTTGATCGGCAACAATAGAGTAACCGAGGCAGAAGTCATTCAGGTCCCGGCAGTTCCTTTCACCAAGTCCTTCCATCCCGTGCATCACCGGCAGGTCCTTGACGCAATTCGATCCGGTGTCGTTGCCACAGGATTGGAGATCATCAAGACCGAATACGTGTTGGCCAATAATGGCAATCGGATGTTTGGCATCTGGGATTTAAGCGGTGGCAGTGATGAATTATGTTGGTCCATCGGCATTCGCAATTCGATGGATAAATCCATGGCCTTGGGGATTACCGCTGGTACCCGAGTCTTTGTCTGCGACAATCTCGCCTTCAGTGGGGATTTTGTCGAGTTCAGAAAGCACACCAAGGGGTTGGTCTACGATGAGCTGGAATTTATGGCCTATCGGGCCATGAAAAAGATGGTAGCGAACCTGACCAAATTTCAGGCCTGGCATGAGGGATTGAAGAGCTTCTCCTTGACTGAGTGGGACGCCAAGATCCTGCTGGTGGAGATCATGACAGACTGCATCATTCCGCCAAGCAAGTTTGCCCGGTTCAATGAGTTGTATTTCGGGGGAGTATACAAACCAAGCCTCTGGGGATTTCATGAGACCGTCACCGATGTGCTACGTGACAGCAACCTGCTGACTCTGCCAAAGAAAAACAGGATGCTCAATGGGGTGTTAAACACCTACATAGACACCAGGTCGATTGAGCCCCCATCTTCGCTGTCAGATTTTTACGAGCGGAGACACCTGCTGTTGCAGCACTAAACATGGCCATCAAGAGCATCAAATCAGCCCGCCGGGTAATCCTTGGCGGGCGTTTCTTTTTCATAGAGGTACGCAATGAACAGAGAACAGAAACAGCGGTACCAGGGACCAGAGGTGCTGAAGGAGATCCTCCATCGGGAACTCCACGGGAAAAAGTTTGTCTTGCACTGCGGGCATCACATCACCTTTGGGGAGATGCTCGGCAATGATCTTACGCTGAGGAATGGCAAGGATTTCAGGGTGATCTGCGCTTTGTGCGGATATTGAAGGGAGGTGTGAGATGTTCAGGTTTATTGGTGCGGTGGTTGTCTATGGTTTTGCAACGTATGGTCTGTTTACTTGGTTGCAGAAATTTAAAAATGACGATGAAGAACAAATCAACGTTCAACAGAATTGACGGTAACGATTTGGGCGTAGGAGGGTTGCTTTCCCTCCTGCGCCTATCTCAGCTGAGCTGTCATTGTGTGCTGTGCCTTTTTCGTGATCACTCGATTTAAATATTTTTTTGGCCTTGGCTGGCGATTCAACAATGATAAGCATAAAGTCGTTTGGTTGAAGGTAGATCTTCGGCAGCTACTTCAGTGGTATTTGTATGCAGGGCGCATCGAAATAACGCATACCAGTTGATTGAAACTTTAGAGAAAAAAAGAAATTATGAATATTTGGAAGGCATGGCTGATTCTTCATTGGAATTGTGTAAAAAACTTTTAGATGGAACGATAACAAATGATACCTAACTTAAATTCTGCTATCGAGCTTCACTAGCTGTTTGGAGTTAACTGTCGATACATACGTAGCAATCCCATGCTTTACGTGTCTGTTTTTCGTTAAATTGTAATTATTTCTCAACTCGTTGTACCTTTTTGGGATTATAGAGGTTTTATTTGTTGTTACTATTATGTTGAAGGCTGTTATTGCCGATGCAGGCCCTTCTTCTTTTTTTGTATTTAAGGTAAAGGCTGATTTATTTGCTGCTGTTTTTATTTCAGTTACAACCGCCTCCAAACGTTCGTTGTCCGCTCCAGATATAATAATATCATCCATATAAACACTGGTTCTGACGAATTCAGAGTTTGACAAATTCTCAATTTTTCTTCCTAAAGCGCTTTGCCTGAGACAGAGAGATGCCAAAATAGGAGACTGTACAAAACCATAAGGTAAAATATACATTATCGGTAATTGGTCAGGAAGTTTTACGGTAGAAAGAAGCGAGTAATTTCTTGATGTCGAATAATCGAAAAATAATTTCAGACTTCGTGTTAATCGGCTTCTGTTGATTGTATTAAAAAACTTGCTGATATCTAGGTGTGCAAAACATGTATCTGATTTATGCAGTTTTAATGCGGCAATATGCCCACCTTGACGAAGATGATAGTAGTTTTGCGGAATAGTCCACTTTTCCTGTACCGCATTTTTTATTTCCTTTCCGATACGGATAGATTCTTCTGTCGGTTCGAAAATCCAAACTCCAGGTTTGAGCTGATATTTATGTCTCCAACGGGGATATGAAAACATTTCCTGAAATATAAGCCTAGTTGAATAGAATGAAACCAAGTCCGAGAGCTTAACTATCCACTCAACCACCTTTCCGACGACGTGAAGAGTCTTCACGACCGAAACAATGGTTTTGCACCACTCTCGGACTAGGTGGTGATAATTATGATTAGAAACCTTCATAACTAAACCTCCATCGTTTGTACCCGGCTCACCTAGCGCAGAGCGCTTGATTTCAAGCTAATAAGGCGTCAAAGCATACTAGAGAGTGCAGAGACGTCAGAAAGTCACATAGTGACACGATGGAAGAGGTGACCAGAGAGGAGCCTGGTCGCCTTTCGCCGGGGAAAAAAGAACTTATCAATTCTGCCATCATCGGTCAATACCTCCATGCGCCTGTTGCCATTCGAGAGTAGCTGAAACCAATCAGGCTCTTAACGTCGGTGACTCGGTATCTCGCATTTTCTTTTCTGGAATATGTGCTATTCTTTCCGGCATGAAAACCGACTCCTCAATTGCCGAAATTTTCGTAGTAGATCGAAAGGCCAAGGTTGTTCGTCCACTATTCACGTGCGGCGTTTCGGCCGGTTTTCCTTCACCAGCCGAAGATCATATCGATCAAAAACTCGACCTCAACGAGTTTCTCATCCCGCATCCGACATCGACTTTCTTTGTCCGCGTAGCTGGCGATTCGATGGTAAATGCTAGCATCAACAACAACGACATTCTGATCGTTGACCGATCTCTCGAAGCTACCAACGGTAAAATCATCATTGCCGTCTTGAATGGTGAGATGACCGTCAAGCGCTTTATCCGAAAAGAAACTTCTTGTCAGTTAGTAGCTGAAAACTCCGACTACCAGCCAATCGAGATCACCGAAAACAGTAATTTCGAAGTTTGGGGTGTCGTCACAAGCGTCATTCATCAATTCGCATGAGCTTTGAGATCAAAAAAGTCTTCGCGCTGGTCGACTGCAACAACTTCTATGGCAGTTGCGAACGACTCTTCCAGCCAGAGCTGAACGGAAAACCTATTGTCGTTCTCTCCAACAATGACGGCTGTATCGTGGCGAGGTCGAATGAGGCCAAAGCGCTCGGTATCCCCATGGGTGCGCCACTGTTCAAGGTAAAATACTTGATTCAGAAGCACGGCATCCACGTTTTTAGCTCAAATTACGCACTGTACGGAGATCTTTCGCATCGTGTCATGGACATACTGCGGCAGATGGAGTGTCACGTAGAAGTGTATTCAATTGATGAGGCGTTTCTATCGCTGCCAGTAAATAAAATCTGGAACCGGCTGAAGTACGTCGCTGAGCTCCGGGAGAGAGTACGCAAGTGTGTCGGTATACCGGTGAGTATCGGTATAGCAGCCACCAAGACACTCGCAAAAGCAGCGAACCGCGTAGCAAAAAAAGATCCAGCCGGAGTCTTCGACCTCGTCGGAAACAGTCAAACCGACCAGATTTTGCAAAAGATGGAGGTCGGTGACATTTGGGGTATCGGACGCAGGTCAGCAGAGAATTTGAACAGGTACGGCATTTACACGGCACTTGATCTCAAGCGAGCTGATGAAAAGTTGATTCGGAAGCAACTGACCGTTGTTGGAGCGCGGACTTTGTTGGAGCTCAACGGGACACCATGTATCACGCTAGAGCAAGCGCCGCCGTCGCCAAAGTCGATTGTTACATCAAGGTCTTTCGGACACCCGGTGACAGAGCTTGAAGAGCTCCGAGAGGCAGTAATAAGTTACGTTTCAGTTGCCGCTGAGAAACTCCGGAAACAGAACGTCGAGGCCGAGAATTTGAGTGTGTTCGTCACCACTGGTCCTTTTGACAAGCAGGCTCAGTACTCAAATCAGCAGACGATTGTACTGCCAAAGCCGACCTCTTCGACACCGGAACTTATCGACGCCGCCTTACGAGGACTCAAGGTGATCTATCGGACTGGATACCGGTACCGGAAGGCTGGAATTTTGTTGGCCGGAATTGTGAAGCACGGATTCAAGCAGCAAGACTTATTTTCTCCAGTCATTCCAACGAGAGAAGACAGACCACTCATGGCCGCTTTGGACCAGATCAACGGCAAATGGGGTCGAAGAACAATTCAGTACGGCATGACGGCACAAGAAGAAAAGCCGTGGTCGATGCAGCAAACAAGGAGATCACCGGCATATACGACCAATTGGAATGAATTGCCGATCGTGAAGACTTATTAAACAAAATCAAAGCCAAAAGGTAAACGCGATGCCGCGAACCCCAGAGTGTGAAGCCTTTATCGAGCAGATTGCATCGAGCGAACCATTGGACCTCGCTTCCAGATATGTCCTCTCAGATGTCGTACATGCATTTCCAACCATCACAGCTTATGAGCAATTTCGCACAAAGGTTCGGCACTACTTACCAGACGCCGAGTTTATCGCGGTTGCTGGAAGCGGAAATTGGCGTTTCAGTTTGAATCCAAGGAAATTGTTAACAGAGTTTCATTTGAAATCAGATATCGACGTAGCAGTGATATCAACCGAGCTATACCATACAACTTGGGAATATATGCGCGAGCTTCATCGTCGAAAATGGTACTCGATTGACCACCAAGCCAGAGAGGGGCTGCGGCGGCGCGGGCAGGATATATACTCAGGATTTGCTTGTCCAACGTGGCTTCCAGTGCCTGGAGATCCATTCGTCTACAGATTTAAAAGTATTCTAAACAAGCTGTCCGGTCCTGAGGTAGGATATCGCGAAGTGAAGATGTACTATTTCAAGAATGAAGTGGAAATGCTCGATTACTACCGCCGAGGCTTTACGCAGGCCAAAAAGGAGATTTCAAAATGAAATATGACGTAAGCTTGCAGACAGTTGCTTGGCTTCGCGGAAGGCGCGCCGATGACAGCCTAATTATTTCGCCAAAGTTTCAACGACGACCGGTCTGGCTCGAGCTCGAAAGGAGCGAGCTTATTTCGACGATTCTTCTAAAACTTCCATTTCCAGAGGTCTACATACAGAGTGTTCTTGACACCATAACAGGACAAGAGCAGTTAATAGTGGTTGATGGGCAGCAGCGAATTACATCTATTCTTATGTTTATAGATAACGAAGTTCCGCTGCCAACTAATGACTACTGGCAAGGTCAGTATTTCAGAGATCTAGATGAAGAGCTGAGGCAGGCTTTCTGGAACTACAAGTTGGTTGTACGTGGCTTAAGTGAAACCAATGATGCCGAGATCCGTGATTTATTTGTTCGTTTGAATACGAACAACATTTCCCTCAACGACCAAGAATTGCGAAATTCAAGATACAAAGGTCATTTCAAAAAAGCTGCAGAGCGTTTAGCTGACAATCCGTTGTTTCAGGAAATCGGTCTTTTCACAGCACGTGATATTCGGCGTATGCTGGATGTGGAGTTTGCAAGTGAGCTATTGTTGCTTCTGGTAGAGGGAGTCACAAACAAGAAGGACCTTTTAGAAGAAGCTTACGCGAGATTTGAATTGGAATTTCCAGATGAGGCACGTTACGAGTATGAATTCAACGGCGCAGTGGCACTTATTAGATCTCTTGTGACTTCTCAAAACACTACGACTATAAAGACGAAAAGTAATTTCTTTTCAGTCTTCGGAGCCTGTATCGAGTATTTGAGGGCAACGAATAGAACCTCCTTTCAGAATTTGCCGGAAATCATCAGAGACATAACAGATCTTCTTGATTGCGCGCGGACTGGAGCGCTCGAAGGAAAACCAGCATTCTACGCCGAATACGCCGACGCGGTAACTCGTGCAGCTTCCGATCGTGGAAGACGAGCGCGTCGACATGAGATCCTTTTTACTCTTATTACGGAGCTTGAAGGAATCCAAATAGCCCGGCCATAATCCCATGAATAACCAGCATGTTTTTTTCAGTAGAAAGGCCACACGGCAGCAAGGAGTTTATGTAACTTTTTCCACGGATGGATGTAGACAGAATGAAAAAAGTAATTTTCGTAAGCATCGTGTTGCTTTTCATAACGGCCGGTTGTGACAGCAACAAACCAGCTTCAACCTCAAAAAAGACAAAGGTAGAGAACTGCATGTCACCACAGAATCCGTACAATAACGGAGGAGGTCATGACGCAGGTTTCAATTGGGCTGCTGAAAACGGCGGGGGCTGTAACGGAAATTCAGACTCATTCAACGAAGGATGCGCTGAATACCACCGGCAGATGAATAAGTACAACAAATGCATAGCCGAGAGTCGAAAATAATAAATCAGCAAGAGTATGTGGACACTCGACCAACAAATACAAGCTTGGAACGCAGTCGGAACCTGGGTCGCCGGGTTCGGAACCTTAACAGCCGTGATAGTTGCGTTATATCTCGCAAGGAGATCTGAGCGGGTGCGAGCAAACTGCAACGTCGGGATTATGGTTACATATGCCGGTGACGGCACACCAGCAGAAGAGCACCTTGGATTTACTGTAACGAATCTTGGAATGCAGCCTCTCACGATAAACTCAATCGGCTGGCGCATCGGAAAAGGCAAGAGTGCTCGATACTGTATTCAACCAGTACGTGGACAGAACACCGCAAACTATCCTAAGGTGCTTGCACACGGCGAGCAAGCAGCGTTCTTGGTGTCCTTTACGACCATGCCGAATTGGCCGAAAGACTTTGCAACCGGTTTCATCGAAGATTTGTCGGAGGAAAATTTACGAACATTGCGAGCACAAGTTCATACATCAGTCGGAAAAACTATTGATGTCGTTCCAGCACACAATGTGCTTGAGATACTCCGCAAGGCAGTAGCAGAAATGCCAAGAAACTCGGACGGAACAGACAAAAGCTTACAAAAATAGACTCGGCTACCGGGTTATTTCAACCAACCTCAAGATTATTGGAGCCATAATGTCACGCGCTGAAGTCATCTCTGTCCTAGCTCTCATAATCGCATTATGTAGCGCAGCATTCTCGGCGTATTTTGGACTTCGAGATCGGGAAAACTTCGAGCCACAACGCGTTTCTTTCCAGCATCAGAGCACGGTCCAGTCCGCATAGTTGTAACACTCATAAACACCGGCCGTCGACCCATGATCCTACGCCTTCTAGGCGGATCAGATAGCAACGGCAAAGGATCAAGCCAATTCCTCGGAGAACCCAATTCCGGCCTACGCCTGGGAGAGCATGAGCGTCACGTGGTGACTTTGGAGAAAGAAGATCTTGTGTCGTTCCATCAGGAAGACGAAGGCATAGTCTTCGATTACCTTTGGGTCGAGGATTCACTAGGTCGGCGCTACCAGCTTAAGGATGCAAAAGGAAACATCAAGCGTGTTTGGAAGAAGTGACCGAACGCGGTGAAGTGATCAACTAAATTAATTGTTAGAACGAAAAGTACCACATCGAGGTAGTGATCATTTCGGCAGATATCAATGATTGCAATGAGCTCAGCAACACCGCAGTCATTATTTAACTACCCGAGCTATGCTATTGATTTTTCGGTACATTGACAACAGAATCTAAAGGAAGTATTCAGTAGTTAAGATCGACTAAAATAGGCATCTTGTTATAACATTTTTTCGTCCGCATTCATAACTCAGGAGGAAGCTACATGTTTAATCTGCCGAAAGTCAAAAAGACATTGACCGGTTTGGTTAGTGGCAAAAGCATCAAAAAAGTAGTAGCGAGTGTGGTTCTTACAGCCGGACTTATTGTCGGTGGAGCATCCATGCCAGCAAATTCCGCAGCTGCAATGTCCGGTCTTCAATACGGAGCGCCTGTAGAACAAGGTTTACAGATCGGCGCATTAGTGCTCACATCTTCCTCTGGGGAATTGGGAAGAACAGCATGGCATGAATCACATGCATCTCACGCATCGCACGCTTCACACGCCTCGCATTATTCCAGCCGATATTAATGTCCGATACCGCTGGAATTGAATACTCGCTGGACGACCTTGGTGAATGCGCAACAATTTGCGTTGACACTCGGGTCTTCAGCGAAGCTTCAATCCTGAAGACCGCTTATTGGTTAACGGACGAGTATTACATTTACTTATCTCGAGATAAAAAAGACCCCGCAGTAAGTCTTTCCGCCGAATTAAGACTGAAAGAGCCATCTGAGAACAGCTGCAAGCTGTTGGAAATAGCCTGTCGGAAGTTCGGCAACCATCTAATCGATCAAGAAGTACGCCAAGTTGTACAAACAGAGACTTCGGTACTCAGAGACACTTTAGTAAAGAAAGCGTTCTTTGAGGGTCATCCACGCCCCACGGCATGAGCGATGCTGAAAGCACACGCTCGTTTCCTCGACAACACAATATATCCCAAAAAAGCTGTAGCTGATGCACGGATGGCATATCGGAGCTATTGTGACTTTGCCATAGACACAACCAGCGGCTTTCTCCCGAAATTGACGGTCACAGTCAAGCCGAAGTACCAAGAAAACAGCCATCAAATCATCCTCGAATTCTGGAACTACCTTCTCGACTTAGCTTGTCAAATCAAGACGGAGGAATGAAGCATGGCAGATTTCTTGCCTCTAGGCGCGTTTCTTCCAAAACCAGGATATCAGCTCTTACCATTTGATTTTACTCGACTTGAGTCCGGCGAGTATCTGATCGTAAACCTATCAGGCGAGCATCTGATATTACAAAAAGCTACCTTTGAAGCTTTTACAAAGAAGCAGCTTACAGCCGATTCCGACCAGTATTGGAATCTCAAAGCTAAGCAGTTTCTGTTAGATTCATACGACAAAGAAACGTCAGAAGACTTGCTCGCCTCAAAGTACCGAACAAAGAAAGCTTTCTTGGATGGCTTCACCAAGTTGCATATTTTTGTAACTACCATTCGGTGTAATCAAGCTTGTCAATATTGCCAGGTTTCGCGGCACAACGAAACAGCGGGCGAAGGCTCAGACATGAGTCTGGAAGTATTGCACAAATCAATCGACCTGATGCTTCATAATCCGGCACCAGCCGTGACTATGGAGTTCCAGGGAGGTGAGTCACTGTTGCGTTTCGATCTCGTGAAAGAAGGCGTCCTGTATTCTAAAGAGCAGAATAAAACTATCGGAAAGCAAATCGAATACGTGATTTGCACGAACCTGACATTACTGACGGACGAATACTTGGCCTTTTGCGAAGAGCACTGCGTACAGATCTCAACGTCATTAGACGGCCCGGAGCACCTGCATAATAAGAACCGGCCAATTGCCAGCGCAGACGCCTACGCAATCGTTACACGGAATATTCGACGGACTCAGGAAGCATTAGGTACAAGCGCCGTCTCAGCACTCATGACAACCTCAAGAGAAAGCCTCAAATATCCAAAAGAGATAGTCGATGAATACCTCGCTCTCGGATTGCGGTCAGTATTTGTTAGAGAGCTCAATCCGTTCGGTTTCGCGATAAAAGCAAAGCAAGCGGTAGGATATTCAATCGCTGAATTCATCTCTTTCTACAAAGAGATGCTTTCATATATCTTGAAAGTTAATCGTGACGGTCAGACCTTCTCAGAGTCATATGCATCACTTCTACTTACAAAAATTTTGACACCGTGGCCGGTCGGATTTGTTGACCTCCAATCACCGGCCGGTGCAGGTCTCGGTGTTATAGTCTATAATTATGACGGGGACGTGTACGCGTCGGACGAATCCAGAATGCTCGCTGAAATGGAAGACACTTCTTTTCGGCTTGGTAATGTCATCGACAACAGTTACGAAGAGATCTTCTTTGGCGAGACGATGCAGAATATCGCATTGGCAAACTGCAACGAAGCTTTAGCCGGGTGCTCCGACTGCGCGTATCACATCTATTGCGGCGCAGACCCAGTTCGACATTATGCAACACAGCGAGATTTTTACGGCCACAGGCCAACTAGCGATTTCTGTAAGAAAAACATGTTTATACTCAAGTATGTTTTTGAGTTAATCACCGCAGCTCGGCACGACGCAGACCTGGATCGGATCTTATGGGCCTGGATTACACGTCGAGATGTCAACCAAATGGACGATCCAGGATACTGCCAGTGAAGCTGCATACCAAAGCAAAAGCCATCGGCGTCAGTAATCGGCTTGTAGCTAAAATCACGAACACACCCATTTCTGAAAAGCGCGAAGATTACTTTCTGATCGTTGATGATATCGACGCAGAGCTTGATTGTAACGGTTATGCCGGAATTTTAACAAAACAACTTCCAGAGCCAGAGAAGCTCCTTACGCCTTGGATTGGCGGCTTCGACAATATGGAAATGCTCAAGCCTGGTTACATTATTTCAGTTGAGCAGAACGGTTTCACGCATGTTATTTATAGACCAGAATCGCACAACAATACGCTGTTTGCGACCGGAAGATGTAATAATAACTGCATCATGTGCCCACAGCCTCCAACAGATTCTGAAGATTCAGGATGGATCGAGAGCCATCTGAGATTCATCGACCTTCTTGATGCCGATCTAGAAAGGCTGTGCATTACTGGAGGAGAGCCGACTCTTCTTGGAGACGGACTGATAGACATTTTAAAGAAAGCCACGCTCCGTTTACCTTCAACTGAGCTCTACATGCTGACCAACGGTCGGCAATTCGCTGCAAAAAGATACGTACAAAAAATCGCTGCAATACCCGACCTGAAACTTCTCTGCGCAATTCCCATTTACGCGGATGTTGCGCCGCTACACGATTATATCGTTCAGGCAGAAGGAGCTTTCGCCGAAACTGTCAAAGGATTACACAATCTAGCCCGATATCAACTACCAGTAGAAATTCGGATAGTGCTACATAAGCAGACAATCCCACGTCTGTTGTCACTGGTAGAGTTTATTTATCGGAATTTCCCGTTCGTGAACCATGTGGCATTGATGGGACTTGAGAACATGGGATACGTGAAAAACAACTGGGAGCTGCTGTGGATCGATCCTCTCGACTATCAAGATGAACTAGAGACGGCGGTGCGGTATCTTCACTATCGTCAGATGGCGGTTTCGATCTTCAATCTTCAGCTTTGCGTTTTGAAACCGGTATTGCATCCATTCGCTCGGCAAAGTATCTCAGATTTCAAAAACATATTTCTAGAGCAATGTAGCAGCTGTGCGGCGAAGGATCGTTGTGCTGGATTATTCAAATCTTCTGAGACGCGACATAGTCGAGGTATAAAACCATTAACTGAGGCTGTTCTCACAAATCCATTTACTGTCTAAGTAATTATTCTACCGAAAGAGTGAACTCAATTCTCAGCCGTCTGTACGGAGCAATTTATGGTAGACTTCAAGAAACACCTCGGACATAAGCCATCCGCCAAAACCTTCGATCCGATCGAAATCTATAAGTCTCTCGATCGAGCAAGTGATAAAGGTGATCTCCGGCATCTTCAAAAAGTAATCCTCACAGAATGGCACACAGCCCGGCGATCTGAGCGGGACGTAATAGTAAAGGTACATACCGGCCAAGGTAAGACGCTTCTCGGGTTACTGATGCTTCAGTCGAAGCTGAACGAGAAAAAGGGACCTGCACTTTACCTGTGCCCAAACCATTTTCTTGTGAATCAGACGCTTGAGCAGGCTCGTCAGTTCGGTGTGCACTGCGTAGCCGCCGATGGCGAGTACCTACCCGATGAATTTCTTGAAGGCCGCGCAATCCTGGTTGCAGTGTTACATAAACTTTTCAACGGTCTGACGAAGTTTGGATTAGGTACAAAATCGATTCCCGTAGGTACTATCCTTCTCGACGATGCACACGCCTGCATGGATAAAATCCATGAACAATGCATCATCACTATACAGTATGACAAGGCCAATGAGTCGACAGCATATAGTGACATTCTTTCACTCTTCGAGAACGAACTGCGCAGTCAGGGAGACGGGACGTTCGAGGACATCTTGAGGCATGAGTTCGACGCGTATCTACCCCTCCCATATTGGGCATGGTGGGATCGTAGTTCAGACGTAGCGAGGATTTTGTCGCGATTCACAAAGACTAAAGCCTTACAGTTCTCATGGCCGCTCCTTAAAGACACCCTGCGATACACGCACTGTCTTGTATCAGGAACTCAGATTGTGATCGCCCCTCATATTCCGCCGGTGCACATGTTCGGCAGTTATGCAAATGCTGGTCATAGGATTTTCATGTCGGCAACGGTCACCGACGACTCATTCCTAGTTAAAGGTCTTGGGCTCTCATTGGAAACGGTCCAGAAACCTCTTATCGATCCCAAGGAGACTTGGTCCGGCGAAAAGATGGTAGTATCGCCTTCACTCATCAATGATGAGCTTTCGCGGGAGAAGATAGTTGAGTTCTTTGCCACACCAAAGAACTCATACAAGTTCGGCGTTGTTGTACTTGTTCCGAGTAGTAAAAAGTGCGCTGACTGGAAAAAATACGGTGCTCACGTAGTCGATAAGTCAACCATCGACTACGCAGTCAGAGATTTGCGCAATAAAGACTATTCTAGGACTCTCGTCATCGCAAACTATTATGACGGAATCGATTTGCCGGATGATGCTTGCCGACTCTTGATTATCGACTCGAAGCCGTTCGCGGAAGAAATACTTGAACGTTATATCGAGGATAGACGGCACGGAAGCCAACTCATCGCAGGACGGATTGCACGAATCGTTGAGCAGGGGATGGGTAGAGCTGTACGTGGCGAGAAGGACTTTTGTGCCATCATCCTGATAGGTTCAGATCTATTGCGCGCGCTGCAAGCCCCAGACCGGCGAGATTTTTTTTCAGATCAGACTCGGACACAAATCGAAATCGGCCGCAACATAGCGGAGCTCGCGAGAGAAGAAATTGTAGGCGGGAGGTCGCCTATGGAAGCTTTTCTAGGTCTTGTTGACCAATGCCTGAAGCGAGATGAGGGTTGGAAAGAATATTATACTGAGCGTATGAACACGATGTCATTGCGAGGTAGTGTAGCACGTCCAGAGCTTCTCAAAATGTTCCAGGCTGAGGTCGCCGCAGAGCTCGAATTCCAAAATGGCAATTCTGATCGTGCTGTCGAGAAGATCCAGAAACTACTCGACCAACAAAAGCTGAAGGTGGTTGATGCTGATCGTGGCTGGTATTTGCAAGAAATGGCCCGCTATACCTACGTTTCGAGCAAGTCGCACGCTGACGAACTTCAGCGTGTCGCGCACAAGACCAACCGAAATCTACTGCGTCCGAGAGAAGGGATGATCGTCACTAAGATTCCAACTCTTACGCCAGAGAAAAGGCTCGAACGCATCAAAGACTGGCTCGTTTCTCATGAGGTGTTTGAGAATATTGCGATTGCGGTTGATGATATCTTCACAGATCTGTCGTTTGGTGTCAAATCTGACAAGTTCGAAGCGGCCATGCAGGATCTCGCCACAGCACTCGGCTTTGCAAGTGATCGGCCTGATACAGAGTGGAAAGAAGGTCCCGATAATCTTTGGGGTCTTCGTGATAATGAGTACTTACTCTTCGAGGACAAAAATGAGGTCGCAATATTGCGGGCGGAGATCAACAAGGACGAGTCAGACCAGATGAATCGCTCAAGTGCATGGTTCAAGCGACACTACCCCGGTAGCAGCGTCACTCGGATTATGATAATCCCGACTAAGAAGGTTGGTACGGCTGCGGCATTCACTGACGAGGTATTCATCATGACAAAGCATGGTCTCGATCGGCTGACCAAGAACGTTAAAGCTTTTTTTAACGAATTCCGCAACGTTGATTTGCAAGACCTCTCGCTAAACCGCATCAACGAACACCTGACAACACACAAACTCACTGTCTCCGAGCTCACTACTAAATATGCCGAAAAACCGATAGCTCTGCGCGGTTGATATTCTGAGCGTAGCTAACAGCGCTAGCAAGAAATAATTTGCCACAGTTATATCTTATTCGAGCACGCTCAATAATCTTGATGTAGTAACAAATCGTGAAAATGAAACTGAAACTGCCACTCACGAACAAAGTATAATTTTATGACCGTCAGTAAAGAAAAACACTTACCTATATTCAGTAAAGCGCTATGCATTCTCGTCCTTCTCCAGGCGAGCTCAGTTTTCGCAGCGCATGTGCATAAAGAAAAATATTACCAAGAGAAATGGTGCAGTGAGCACCATGGACAAACCGAAGTCGTATTGTCCGATAAGACTCGCGCCGATTGTATTACGGAGACGCATGCAATCGAATTTGACTTCGGCAAGAAATGGGCAGAGTCTCTTGGACAAGCCTTGTATTACTCGCTCCAGACTGGAAAGAAAGCCGGAATCGTCCTGATTCTGGAATCACCAAAAGATCGAAAATACTTCATCAGATTGAACAGTACAATTCAACATTTCAACCTGCCAATCGACACTTGGGAAATGAGCAATTGAAGGAAACAATACGCGCGGGCATATCTTTCATCTGGACGTTTTGACTTAATTTAAGTCAATTGGACCCACATACGCCGGAGAGTTTGAAGGACGACCTAATTCCAACGACATTGGAGAAAGTTATTGCATCCACGAATAGCGCTTGTGAAAACCGGCTGGTCAGATGCCTACCAAGGCGGGCCTGTCCTAGGCCGGTATAGACATCTGAAGAAACACCACAATGAGGCTCACGAGAGGTTTAATTTTCTTCAACATACGAGCGGGCAATTTTACGGTTATCTGCCGCCAATTGGGAAGATGGAGCGCGCTCCTCAACCAAAACTCAGAGATGGATGGCTTCTTATTTTTGTATCGGCAAGGAACGGTACTGGTCCCTTAACCGTTGTCGGTTGGTACGAAAACGCGACTTTTTATGATGAGTATATTGAACGTCCTGAATACGCCGCTCCAGAAGATTTTGAGACTGACGTTCAAGGAAACAAGTACAGCTACTGTATCAGCACCAACACCGCACATCTTATCCCGACGGCGACCCGCAAAGACATTGTGTCGGGAGCCCGCTTCAAGAGAACACCCATCTTGTACGTTCGCGGCAACGGGAAAGAAGATTCCTGGAGAGAAGAACTTGCACGATTTGCAGAAACTCTGATCTCAAAGCACTCAGGCATCGAACAATTACCTCCAAAACTATCATTCCCAGATCCAGAGCAACGTAAACGGGTTGAATTAGCAGCAATAAATGCCGCAAAGAAGTTTCTAAAAACAGAATACCACATAACAGATCGCCAGAAGGACAACTGTGGCTATGACCTACTGGCAAGACATCGCAAGTCTGGCAAAGAACTTCATGTGGAGGTCAAAGGTACGAGCGGCATGAATATGCACTTCTATATGTCTCGAAATGAATTTCGTTACATGGATAGTCCACAATGGCGTTTACTCATGGTTTCGGATGCGCTGAGTAAACCAAAAGTCAATTTCTTTACCGCAAAAGAGGCTTACAAAGCTTTCAATATAGATCCATTTGCATGGGAAGGAACAGTTAAACGGTAAGGATCACTCCATGAAGTTTGAAGCCAGATATTCGAGTTCATATCATGACACCAAGACAATGTGAAATCGCCGCTGAAGCATACACCACATCTTTGCTTGCGCAGACCGGATACGACGTGCTGGTTCAGTACGGCGCGAATCAACCGCACTATGATCTAGTCGCCGTCAAGGAAGAACGAATTTTGATGGTGTCGGTAAAAGGCAGCCAAGATGGTGGCTGGATGCTCGCTTCGCGCTTCGTCAAGGAAGGTGTCGGCTACCACGAGGCAATTAATAAATGGCTGGCACATCAGCGCCAAGATTTAGTTTTCGCCTTCGTGCAATTTAAAGATGTGTTATTCGGTCAAGCTCCACGCATCTACCTCGCACGACCTCCAGAGATAGCTCAGCAATTAATGGCACATAGAAACGGACAGGGCCACGGAGCATTACAAGAGAATTGGCTACGCGATCATCCGCGCTCAAGATATACAGACAAAATACCTGATTCATGGGCTTTCACCGACCATCGCATAGATAGCATATAGTCCGAACGGTCACTAACTGAAAATCCAAGTAAGAACAGAGAGACGGATTCGAAAGAGTCCGGCTTTTTTGGTGTCTTGAGATCGAGAGATTCACAGCATTGCAGCAAGAGCCAAAGCTAGAATGCCTGAAACTTTCTGATATGCGTAATTTTCTTTCTGCCAATTGTTCAACTCGGAAAAATTTATCCGCTCGAAATTGTGACTTTGCATGGTTGGTTTAGTCATGTAAATTGTTATGCGGAAAGAAGGTATTATCTGCGTTTTAGCTGTTTCCTCGATAAGGAATTGAGGATGTTTCAACTCTCAGCTCATATTCGATATTTGACATCTCAAATTGCCAATTCCGCTCAATTGATCTAACGAAAGATGCCATTGAAGTATGAACTAATTCCTGTTCACTGATTGGGCCGATATGAATAGCCTTAATACAGTCCAACGTGATATCCATTTCTATATATGGAATCAGTTTATTGTTTATAGGTCTAAACTTGATGATCTCGTCATCTTCTGAAGCCTTGAGGATAATTCTAACCTCTTCTTCTTCTTGAAAGCCTTTGTCTTTGAACGTTGCGGCTAATTCAATTAAATCTATCAGCGAATCGATGTATTTCGGTCCAGGACCTCCGTTATTATTCGCCATGTCATGGCTAATTGTACTGAGCGAGGTTGAAACGGCGTAATTGGCCTTGTTATCTTTTTTATTACCGTCATAAATGCAAGTTTTTATAGATAAGTCCTCTTCGGCAAGTTGTTTCTCGTCGAACTCAATTGCATAACTGCCATACGCCCGCCATTGACTCAGGAGATCCTTTCTTTTACTGAAAGAAAATACAAATATTGGCTCATCATCTATCCCGTAATTAACACTATTAGAAAAAGCAGCTTTCAGGAATTCCTTAGACTTTTGTTCATATGCATAATTACC
Source organism: Desulfobulbales bacterium (assembly GCA_038205495.1). Classification (GTDB taxonomy): domain Bacteria; phylum Desulfobacterota; class Desulfobulbia; order Desulfobulbales; family Desulfobulbaceae; genus Desulfobulbus. The sequence continues at coordinate 162,010 of JBBRBT010000001.1, read as the reverse complement.
AAAGGTTCCGAATTGTGGAGTATCTAAAGCTTTTGATAAAATATCTAGGCCGTCTCGGAGTTCTTTTGAATCATTCATAAACCTGATGTCTGTTAGCCAGATCTTCCTGTTCTGTAAAATGGAAAAAATTGCATTGGCATCGGTGTAGTGGAATATAGACATGTTATCGAAACCTTACTGGAAAAATTTTTTCAAGTGTATAACGCATCCCATTCGTCACCTAGCATCCACCGAAGAGCCGATAATTTTCCGTTCAGCATACCCCATTCAAAATCGGTCCATGGGCCAGGCTTAGTGGAATTGGTGGACTTGACTGGCTGGCGGGGGATGCAGACAAAACAGTACACCCCCTCCTGAGCATGAATCCAGAAGGGGGAGTAACTATCATTTCATTCCGGGGTAACTTTTTTCTTCGTGCGGGCAACGATAGCCTTGCGGAGGTTGTCCGGCAAACCTCTTTCTTTACCAGACTGGGATCGCTTCTCTGAAAGCGCTTTGGCACAAAGTGGCTGACGCGCTGACAGCCCATGTTTCTTGCGATATTCTTTTGAATTGAGGCCATGGGACTTCAGGTGCTTGGGAGACAGCATCTTGAACTCCTGGCCACATTCAATACAGACCACTTTATTTTTTTGGATGGATTTCTTAGGATCAATCACTGAGGTTGCTACTTCCGTTTCAGTCTCAACCGTCCCACCGGCTTCGGCATCTTGAAGTGATTTAAGAGCCTGGAAGGTTTCGTTCAGAGCGGCTTTGATCTCATCGGTAGTCATCTGCTTGCTGGTTATCTGAGATTGGATAATTTCAGCTGTCATCTGTACAAGTGTTTTGCTCATCTGTTTACTCACTGACTAAATTTTTATATATTCCTGTTTTGAATTCAGGAGACACTTTGACCATTAATATAACATACGCTTACCTGGCAATACGGTTGAAGCGGTTGTTAGTAGAATCATTCCTTTTCGATTCTGTTGTCAATGGGCAATATTTTCATATTTCCTTCAAAATAGCAATCGATTATTCTTTTGTCAGCCTCGAAAGCATAGCTTATTCCAAGATGTTGCTGATTATCTATCCACGCAAGCTCTGTCAAGTCATCGCCTGGTTCCAGGCAACCATTTTAATGCATCACCTATTAAAACTATGACAATCGTGTGATGCAGATCATCAAGATGATTTGATACCATATTAACTATGCCTTTGATTCGTATCGCAAGGCAAGTTTCTCCTAAAACCTCACGATGCGCAGTTTCAATAAATGATTCCTCATATTCAATAAAGCCGTCCGGAAAACACCATTTATTTCCATACCGTTTACTTCCTGATCTCTTTCCTATTAATACTTTACCGTCAGGTGATCTAATGAGAATAGTAATGCCAGGACTGGGGTTCAAATAATTGACAAAACCACATTCAGCACATCTTTTACTTTCGAATTTCTCAAGCTTTTTTACCTACAAAAACTATCACGTACTCCGGGAAGTAATTCATACGCCTATTATTTCCAGCCCGTTCACCTGAATTAGTCGAAATTAAATTGAAGCTCAAAAATATCCAATATGAGTGAGAAATATTTCAATAAGGATTGAGTTGGAAAACACGATATACACCCCTGGTATAGGCGTCGTTAAACGTCTCCACCAAGGGGTTTTCAGGCGTTCCTGGCACTCTATACAGCTACCCATTTTGTGCCAGATTGGTCACTCGCTACGATGGTAGGCGGCTTGATTTGTCTACGGATAAAAACGGGATTTAACGGACGGAAATGGACTACCTTGGACAGCCTTGGACTGCATCAGACAAAATGGCACAAAATACCCGTAAACCAAACTGCTTCGAAGCAGTTTAACGGACAACATTTTGTCTTCGTGCCAAGATTTGGTGCCGAATTGGAAATCTTTATCGCGCTCCTGGAAGCAAGAGTCTTGCTTGAGTACTGGCGGCACGAATATGAATCTTATTCGTCCGTTTGGTGCAGAGTATCGTCCGTCATCGCTGCGATCAATCCATTCAATAGGATTTAAACGGTCATCTCTGCTATTTCCACATCCTGACGGACTAACTCGCAACCTGTTACAGCAGGCTGATGTAGGTCGCACACCTGATCCTAAACAGCACAAAACACCACTGGATCACTATCAGTGATATTTCTGACTAATCACTCTATTCATATTTAATGCATTCTAAGGTTTTTCTGGAAGGCTTTGGGGGAACGTTGGGGTGAGGGGGGGAGATTGGGCGTTATAATAGAGATAGGGCAACTATGAACTGAAGAAAAATAATTTTTCAGGAGTCCGAGATAGTCCGAGGGCATCCGTCAAGGAAGTGTATGCCGGAGTGTATCTTGTGCTTTTGATGAATTGAAAAATAGGTGTTAAATAAATTACATAGTCAATATAAATGGCGGAGGAGCAGGGATTCGAACCCTGGGTGAGGTTACCCCCACAACGGTTTTCGAGACCGTCCCGTTCAACCGCTCCGGCACTCCTCCGCAGGCGCTGTATTGATACCGTGTTCTCGCGGGGACGTCAAGAGTGCCATCGAGTTGTTGACTTTGTAAGTCCCGGTGGTTAAACAATAGCCTCTCTCATTTTCATCAAGGAGCGGCCATGCATATCCGGGCACTGCAATCTAACATATTGGGTTTCCTGTTGTTCTTTTCTACCCTTCTGCTCTTGAGCGGTTGCGCGGGCATGTATGGCCTGCGGGAAGAGCCCAAAATTTCCATCGCCGATATCCGGATTCAGGATATCCAGGCCCTGGAGGGCATTTTTCTGATTAAGTTGCGGGTGCTTAATCCCAACGATGTGCCTCTTGATCTGCATGCGATCAACTGCGATCTGGAGATTGGCGGCCGCCATTTCGCCAGCGGTATAGCCGACAGCACGCAGAAAGTACCGGCCTATGGCACTGAAATCATTCCGGTTACCGTGTATGCCTCGGTGCTGGACATTGTGGCCTCGGTGGTGGATCTGATGCACACCGCCGATGGGAAACCATCCAAAGGAAAACAGCTCCCCTATACCCTGCGGGGAACCGTGGGCGTGAGTGTACACGGGTTTGAGAAAGCAATACCTTTCAAATCCTCGGGAGAAATTTCTCTCAAGGGGTTAGCGCTCGCCCGGTAAGAACCTCGCCTCTGCGCATTAGACAGCTCTGTTCATGGCAATATTGTGCGCTCCGTCATTGCCAACGGTCCCACCCTCCGACCCGACCCTGCCGCGCAGGACATTTCATTTTTGCATAAAGACCGACCCTTTCGGTGGCCTCGGATTGATATCCAAACCTCCGGTCATAATTGTATTGACAGGATCAACCTGTGAAATAGAGTAAAACCCTTCTATTATGAGACCAGCAGAGGACAGCATGCTCACAAAACAGCAAGGACACACTCTCGTTCGTCTAGCACGGCAGCACATTGAAAACCACTTGGCGGTCAAGGTGACCAATCCGGTGACGACCGATGAGCTCAAAGACCCCGCCTTTCTCGAAAAGCGAGGAGTTTTCGTCACCTTGCATAAACGGCACGACCTGCGCGGCTGCATCGGCAGTCTTGCGAGCGTCGAGAGTATCGTCGATGGTATCAAAAGCAATGCGCTCAATGCGGCCTTTCACGATTACCGTTTTGAGCCGTTGCTTGCTGCGGAGTTGCCGGATCTCCACGTGGAGATTTCCATCCTGACCGATCCGCAGCCGCTGGCCTACGGGTCTGCCGACGAACTGATCGGGAGATTGCGTCCGGCGATTGATGGCGTCATTCTCAAAGGACCGGGAGGCGCGAGCGCCACTTTTCTGCCGCAGGTATGGCAACAGCTGCCCAGTCCCGAGCAGTTTCTTGGCCATCTCTGCCGCAAGGCTGGCCTGGCGGACGGGGCCTGGCGTTCTGGAACGCTGCAAATTTTTACCTACCAGGTGCAATCCTTTGAGGAACCCCGCTAAAGCGGAAATACGATCATGAAAGAACTGTTTCTGCCCCCCGAACTCTCCTGCGAAATAGGAGAAATTTACGATTCCATGGCCTCGGTCTATGACGAAGTTGCCGGGGCCATCACTCTGACCTGCCAGGGGTGTCCGGACAATTGCTGCGATTCCTATTTCCTCCACTATACCTACAGCGAATGGGCCTATCTCTGGGAGGGGATCAGGGCTCTTGACGATGTCCGCCTGGACAGCATCATGCAACGCGCCAGGGAATACGTGGAACAGAGTCGTCTCCTCCTTGCTCGGGGTGAACGGCCCCAGATCATGTGTCCGCTCAATGATCAGGGGCTCTGCGGGCTCTACGCCCATCGGCTGATGATCTGCCGCACCCATGGCGTCCCCGCGACCCTTACCCGGCCGGACGGCCAGCACCTCCGTTTTCCCGGCTGTTTCCGCTGCCAGGAGATTGTCAACACCACCTTTGCGGTGGAAACCGATGCACCGGCCATGGATCGAACCATCCTCTACCAGCGGATGGCGCAGCTGGAGACACGCTTTCTCGGCGACCGGCGGGGACTTTTCCCCAAGATCAAGCTGACCATCGCGGAAATGATCGTGAACGGTCCGCCCAAGGATATCAAAACCAACCGGGATTAATCCCCACCTCGCAGACAATCATGGATACCATCGTACAACAGGCACAAACACAGGTTCTTGAGGGCGGACGGATTGACCGGCAAACGGCGCTGCAACTGCTCACCTGCCCGCAGCAGGAATTGTACCAGGCAGCCGATGCCCTCCGGCGCCATTTTCTGGGTGATCACTTCGACCTCTGTTCCATTATCAACGCCAAAAGCGGCAACTGTAGCGAAAATTGCCGGTTCTGTGCGCAGTCGGCTCGCCACCACACCGGCATTGACACCTACAAGGTCATCGCCGATGAGGACGCCCTGGCGCAGGCCCGGGATAACGATACCCACGGCGTGCACCGGCTTTCCTTGGTGACCAGCGGCCGCAGTCTCTCCGCCGAGACGGTGGCGGAACTGAGCCACCTCTACGAGCAGATGGCCGCATCCACTTCGTTACTGTTCTGCGCTTCCGCCGGTCTTCTCGACGAGGAAATCGCCACTGGCCTCTATGCAGCCGGAGTCAGGCGGTATCACTGTAATCTGGAAGCCAATAAAAAATATTTTCCCCAAGTCTGCACCACCCACACCTGGGAGGAAAAGGTCGAGACCCTGCAGCTGGCTCGCCGCACCGGGATGTCGCTTTGTTCCGGCGGCATCATCGGTATGGGCGAATCCATGGAGGACCGCATCGACCTGGCCTTGGAGCTGCGCGAGCTTGAGGTGAAATCGATCCCGGTCAACATCCTCACCCCCATTGCCGGCACGCCGTTGGCCGAGTTGCCGCCCCTGACCCTGAATGAGGTCCTGACCACGGTGGCCCTGTTCCGGTTAATCAACCCGGAGGCGGTCATTCGCATGGCCGGAGGACGGCAGCAATTAGGCGAGGCGCAGTATCAGTGCTTTACCGCCGGTGCCAATGGGGCCATTGTCGGCAACTACCTGACCACCACTGGTGGCGGCATTGCTTCGGATCTCCACCATCTTTCGGCCCTGGGCTTCACCTTTGAGCATCCCTAACCCCATGCCGAGCGAAGATCTGCTCCATTTCGATCGGCAACACCTCTGGCACCCCTACACCTCCACCACCCAACCCCTGCCGGTCTATCCGGTGGCCTCGGCAGCCGGGGTACGCATCAAGCTCGCCGACGGCCGGGAACTGATCGACGGCATGTCGTCCTGGTGGTGTGCCATCCACGGGTACGCCCATCCCGTGTTGGACAGGGCGGTACAAGAGCAGATCGGGCGGATGGCGCATGTCATGTTCGGCGGCCTCACCCATGCCCCGGCGGTGGAACTGGCCCGGCTGCTGGTGCAAGTTACCCCGGAGCCGTTGAACAAGGTTTTTCTCTGCGATTCCGGATCGGTGAGCGTGGAAGTGGCCCTGAAGATGGCCCTCCAATTCCAGCAGGCCTCGGGGCAGCCCGGAAAGCATCGGGTGGTGACGGTGCGCGGCGGCTACCATGGCGATACCTTTCATGCCATGTCGGTCTGCGATCCGGTCACCGGTATGCACAGCCTGTTTGAGCGCTCCCTGCCGCAACAGCTTTTTGTCCCCCGGCCGCGCTGCCGGTTTGACGGCACCTGGGACGAACAGGAGCTTGAGGATCTAGAACAGTTGCTCGCCAGCCATCACCACGAGGTGGCCGCCGTTATTATTGAGCCGATTGTCCAGGGTGCGGGCGGCATGTGGTTCTATCATCCCGATTATCTGCGGGGTTTGCGACGCCTGTGCGATCAGTACCGGGTGCTGCTCATCTTTGATGAGATCGCCACCGGCTTTGGACGCACCGGCAAGCTCTTTGCCGCCGATCATGCCGGGGTGGCACCGGATATCATGTGCGTCGGCAAGGCGATTACCGGCGGCTACCTGACCCTGGCGGCGACTCTGGCCACCACCGAGGTCGCCACCGTTATTTCCAATGCCCCGCCCGGCGTCTTTATGCACGGCCCGACCTTCATGGGCAATCCGCTCGCCTGCCATGTGGCCTGCGCCTCCATCCAACTGCTATTGGACACTCCCTGGCAACAGCGGGTGGCAGCGATTGGCCGGCAGTTGACCGACGAACTGGAACCCGCCCGGACCCTGCCGACCGTGGCCGATGTCCGTGTTTTAGGGGCCATTGGGGTGGTCGAGACCAAGGATCCGGTCGACATGGCGGTACTCCAGCGGTTTTTTGTGGAACAGGGGGTCTGGATCCGGCCTTTTGGTCGTCTGCTCTATCTCATGCCGCCCTTCATTATCGAGCCGGATGAACTTGCCCGACTGACCACAGCCCTGGTCCGGGCCGTAGCCACAGTGCACTGACAAAAAATCCGCTGAACAGGTTTGTCTCCTGCCATGGTGTATTGCCACGGGGCAGATGAACCAAGGTCCTGGATCTTCTTTTACGAGCAATACGATGAAACGAGAACTGATCAATAAAAGTGTGCTGCTGGCCCTGGTTTTGATGATCTCGGCCGTTTTTCTTGACATGATCCAGCAGTTTCTCATGCCCATGTTCATGGCGGGGCTGTTCTCCGCCATGCTCAGTCCCATTCATCGGCGGTTGACGGTAAAAATCGGCGGACGGGAAAATATTGCCTCAATTCTGGTTATCATCGCCATCATCTTCCTTGTCCTAGCTCCGCTGGGAGTTTTAATCGGGGTGGTTGTCGGTCAGGCCATCAGTGTCAGTCAATCAGTGACCCCCTGGGTCCAGGCCTTTATCAACGAACCGACCGCGATCACGGCCTACATGGAGAAAATACCCTATTATCACGAGATTCTCCCTTATCGGGCGGTCATCATTGAAAAGGCCGGATTGGTAGTCGGCAACATCACGTCCTTTCTCATCGACAGTCTTTCCTCGGTGACCAAGCTGACCGTTACGGCGGTGTTCAGCAGTGTGGTCATGCTCTATGTCATGTTTTACTTCCTCACCATGGGTGAGGTGCTGCTCCGCAAGATCCTTTATTTCCTACCCCTGCATGATCGCGATGAGCAGCTGTTGTTGCGCCGTTTCACCTCGGTGACGGCCGCGACTTTGAAGGGCACGCTGATCATCGGTGCCGTCCAGGGGTTTGTCTGCGGCCTGGCCTTTGCCTTTGCCGGCATTCAAGGGCCGGTGTTCTGGGGCACCGTCATGGCGGTGTTGTCGATCATTCCCGCCTTTGGCACCGCGATTGTCTGGGTGCCCGCCCTGGGCATCCTGGCCCTGCAGGGGAATTTCCTTGGCGTGGGTATCCTGGCGGTACTCTGCGGTGCATTGGCCGGCAATCTGGATAATATCCTGCGGCCTCGTCTGGTCGGCAAGGACACGGAGATGCACGATTTGTTCGTCCTCTTCGGTACCTTGGGCGGCATCAGTATGTTCGGTATTCTGGGGATTATTCTCGGCCCGATCATAGCCGCTCTCTTCATCACCATCTGGGAAATTTATGGTAAGGCCTTTGAGGCCTATCTGCCCGATGTCGGTCCTCTTTTTAGTTTTGGGGTGCAGGCGGACTCGGCCAAGGAGCCCCTCCCTTCCACCGAGCAATGCGAAGAAAAGGGGCACGCCTCCGGCGCTGGTGCGCAGCAGGAAAAAGAGGGCGGCACTCCGCCCCTTGCTTGAGTCGGTGAGAGCTCCACCTCACGGCGGCTCAGGGTGCAGGGGTATGAAGAGCCAGGGGAAATTGGTTGAAGTTATTTAGTATCTTCATTAAAAGTCGGCACGCTACAACAAACGAGAATATGCGCCTGGAGGCATACAATGAGCGAGGAAATTCGTCTGAAAAACACCGGGTTACGAGGAGTGACCGTGGCAGATTCCGCGATCAGTTTTATTGACGGCGAAAAAGGAGTGCTGATTTATCGCGGTTATCGCATCGAAGACCTGGCCAACCGATCCTCCTTCATGGAAGTCGCCCACCTGCTGCTGTTCGGTGGCCTGCCCAGTACGGAGCAGTTGGCCGACTTCACCCAAAAAGTCAAACAGGCCCGACAGGTGCCCGAGTATATTTTCGAGAGCATGCGCCACTGGCCGAAAAATGCCAGGCCCATGGATGTCCTCCAGGCAAGCGTGTCGCTGCTTGCCATGGCGGAGGAGCATAACGATACCCTCGACCGCCCGACCTGCCTCAATCGGGCCATTGGGTTGATCGCCCGGATGCCCACCCTGGTCGCCGGCTGGCATCGTATCCGCAATAATGAGCCGGTCCTGGAATCGGACCCTGCCCTGGATCATGCCGCCAATTTCCTCTGGATGCTGCAGGGGAAGCGGCCCGATGCGGCAACGGCCCACGATCTTGATGTCTGCCTGATTCTGCACGCCGACCATACCTTCAATGCCTCGACCTTTGCCGCCCGGGAGGTCGTCTCCACCCGAGCCAGTCTCTACGCAGGGGTCGCCGCCGGATTGGGAGCCCTCTCCGGCAGTTTGCACGGCGGCGCTAATGCCAAGGTGATGGAGATGCTGCTGCAGCTCGAAAACGAGCCGGATATCGAGACCTGGGTCGCCGAGCAGTTGCAGCAGGGTGAGGTCATCATGGGTATGGGGCATGCCATCTATAAAACCGGGGATCCGCGGGCTGTGTATCTGAAGAAGATGGGGCAGCGACTGGGCGAGCAGACGGGGGGCAAGTGGGCGGCAATATCGCAAAAAATTGAGGAAACAGCCCTGGCGCTCTTTGCGCGGCAGGGTAAAACCACGATTCTGCCCAATGTCGATTTCAACAGTGCCCCGGTCTATTACCTGATGGGCATACCCATGGATCTGATGACCCCGATCTTCGCGATTTCCCGGGTGGCCGGGTGGTGCGCCCATATCATCGAGGAACAGTTTGCCGATGCCCAGGGAAAACCGGCGCTGTACCGGCCCCAGGCCCAGTATGTGGGTGAATATTGCGGATTGATGGGCTGTGAATATTCGCCGATGGATAAGCGAAAATGAGGTGGTGAACGGTGACGGCGGACTGACAGCCTCACCAGGCGATAGCGGTCAGGTCGACTTTTTTTTCGGCAATCAGATGCAGGCAGGCATCGACACTCGGTGCGTGATAGAAGGTGCCCCGACCTGAGCTGATTTCGGCCATGGCCGTTTCCAGGCCAAGGGAGGGACGGTAGGGGCGATGCGAACTCATGGCCTCGACCACATCGGCCACGGTCAGGATTTTTGCCTCCAGGAGGATCTCCTTGTCGGTGAGCCCGCGGGGATACCCGGAACCGTCGAGATGTTCGTGGTGCTGATAGACAATATCGGCCACGGGCCAGGGAAAATGGATATTTTTGAGGATTTCATAGCCCACCTCGGTATGGCACTTGATGATTGCCCGCTCCTGGGCGGAGAGCCGGGAGGGTTTGGCCAGATATTCCGAGGGCAGGGAGATTTTGCCGATATCGTGGAGGACGGCGGCAAAGTGGAGTCCTTCGATCTGTTTCTCCGGGAGCCCGAGCTCCCGGGCGATGGCGCAGGCCAGTTTGTCGACCCGCATCTGGTGACCGGCCGTGTAGGGATCGCGTTTTTCAGCTGCCGAGGCTAGCGATTTAACGGTTTCTTCCAGGCTGTTGTGGAGTTCGTCCCGGCTCTTCTGTAGTGCCTCCAGGGCTGTTTTGCGTTCGGAAATATCCCGGGCAATGCCTCTGTATCCCAGTAATTCCCCATTGTCGCTGAACACCGGCACACCATTGTACTCAACGACCACGATCCGACCATCCTTGGCCTGGCAGTTGTTTTCAAACCCTGTGAACGGTCTTCGAGAAAGGATGAGTTGTTTGAAAATCCGGCTGGAGCGTTCTGTCTCGTTGGGCGAAGTCAGGTCAATCAGGTTTTTACCGATGATTTCGTCGGGTTCAAAACCCAAGAGGTCTCGCACCTTGGGGCTGTTATAGGTGTAAATCCCTTCGGGATTGATCTCCCAGATCCAGTCGCTGGTGGTTTCAACCAGGGACCGGAACCGCTCGTTACTCTCTTCCAGCGCCCTTAACAAACGTTCCCGTTCTTCCCAGATGATGCGTCGTACACGATCGGCCATCACTGTATGGCGGATGATGTAGAAGGCCAGGAAAGAAATAAGAAGAAGGATGACAGTGGCGATCGCATTGAGCTGTTTGGCAATCAGGCCAATTTCTATATTGACATCCTCGATATAGAGACCGGTGCCGATGACCCAGCCCCACGGTTGAAAGCCCTTCACATAGGAGATCTTGGGGACAATTTTCTTGGGATCATCCTGCCATTGCCACAGATACTCCATATATCCGGCCCCTTGGGCCTTGACGATCTTGACAAACTCCTCCAGTAAATTTTTCCCCTTCGGATAGCGAAAATCAGGGACTGCTTCACCGTGGAGATCGGGCCGATAGGGATGCACGACAATAAGGGCGTTCATGTCATTGATCCAGAAATAGTCCTTCTTTTCCGGGCCATAACGAATGGTATTAATGATCCTGACGACCTGCTCCTGTGCTGCCTCCCGGCTCATCTCACCGGATTGTTCCATTTTTTCATAGGAGGCGACGGTGTCCCACACGATTTCAGTCAGTTCCCTGAGCATCTCCCGCTTTTTGGCGAGCAAGTTTTCCTTGAGGGAGGGGAGGATGATGACAAAGGTGGCGGTGACAAACAGCAGGATGGTGAGCAGGGCCGGCAGAGCAATCCTGATGGAAATAGCATTCGTAAATTTCCTTTTTTTTAGCTTATCCATGCAAGGGTGCTGGCTCGTCAGAGAGATTATTTCTAGAAGGGGATGCGTTTGCCCACGCTCCGGTATTGCGTATGGCTGATCGCTATCTCCTTTTGCACCATAACGATTGCCCGGGATATCAGCAAGGATTCTTCGTTACTTTTCGGAGACGATACCGGCATGATCGTCCTTGCCTGAGCTGCGCTTGCCTCTGCAAATTCAACTTGACTTTCTCCTACTGATCAGGTCTGGTGTAGGCAGTTTTCAGGTTCCGATGAGGAATAAAAGGGAACTCCGTGAAAATCGGAGACGGGCCCGCCGCTGTAACCGGGGACAAACGCTGCAGATCAGTCACTGACCAAAAGTTGGGAAGACGCAGCGGGAGGATGAACCGGGAGTCAGAATACCTGCCTGAAACAGGACAGCCTTTCTCCGTGGATCAGAGAGACGGCAGCGATACGAGGATTCACCAGGGCATCCCCGGATCATTTTATATGATCCGGGGATTTTTTTTGTCTTTTTGCAGGACAAAAATCCCGGATGACAGGAGGTGCCACACTCAGCAGCGCTCCCTTAGCGAGGTGTGCTTTTTTTCGGAAGAACGGCTTGATCGACACGGTCACCGAACTTTCTTCAGGTCATGGGACAGAGACCCTTGCCATGTCGGGTATGTCCTGCAGTGATACTGTTTGCCGGCAGTATCCTGTGCTCATCGTGTGTCCTGCGGAATTTTGGCATCTTGTCCTGGCCCGACTTGCGGAACTCGTTTTTGCTGCGACTCTTTCAGCACCATCTAAGGGAGCAATGCGGAGTCAGTGCCGCGCGGGTTTTAGCTATCGCCCGCTCCATTCTTTTTATGTCGAGCCCCGGGGAACACACCTCGGCTGGGCGTTTACCGTGTCAGACCCACGAGGAGAAAAGAGAGATGTACCCTGCCGTCAAAAACCTGATGTTTACCCTTTCACTTTTATTCATTCTGCCCTTTGTCTGCCAAGCAGGTGCTTCCGCTCAGGGGCATCCGGCGTCTGACCGCAAGGGGCCAGCCATCCTGCTGGTGACCTTTGGTACCAGCGTAACCAGCGCTCAGACGGCTTTTGCCAATATCGAGAAGCGGGTCAGAGTCGCTTTTCCTGAGGCGGAAATTCGCTGGGCCTACACTTCCAAAATCATCCGCTCCAAACTGGCAAAAAGCGGCACCCTCATCGATTCGCCGGAAACCGCCTTGGCCAAATTGATGGATGACGGCTACACCAAGGTGGCGGTGCAATCGCTGCACATGATTCCGGGCGCCGAGTTTCATGAAATTTATACCAATGCCAAACTGTTTGAGCAGATGGCCGGGGGCTTTGCCAAGGTGGTCGTCTCTTACCCATTGTTGAGCAGTGACGAGGCCATGGAAAAAATGCTCAAGGCTTTGGTTACCACCATCATCCCCAAAGAGCGGAAAGCCGAGGAAGCAGTAATTCTCATGGGGCATGGTACCCATCATCCCAGCGATGCCATCTATTCCGCCCTGATGTACAAAGTGCAAAAGTTGGATGCGAACATATATATCGGCACGGTTGAAGGCCATCCTACCTTTGATGAAGCCAAAGAGGCGGTCATTCAAAAGGGTATCAAAAAGGCCTATCTTATTCCCTTGATGACCGTGGCCGGCGACCATGCCATGAACGATATGGCCGGAGAGGAACCGGATTCCTGGAAAAGTATTCTCGCCCGGGAGGGCATTGAGAGTGTTGCCGTGCTTAAAGGGTTGGCCGAGTTTGATCCGATTGTCGATCTCTGGGTGGTAAATCTGAAAATCGCCATGGCGCAGCTCCAATAAGCAGATTCCTCTCGTCTGTTTTCGGAGGCCGTCCTTTTTTGGTAAGGCACGGCCTCTTTTTTTTAGGCATCTAGCCCCCCCTTCCTTTGCCGTCGCTTCTGATACGCCTACCCATCCGCAAGACTGGACTCTCGAAAGCACGGCTCGCGCAGGGCCATGGCGATAGAACCCTCTCGCACCGTAAAGGCCGATGAGGGCGCTGAACGGGCAGAATAACGGAAGAATGAGAAATAACTCCTTGAATTTCAACAGGGTTATAGCAATAATATAATTTGACATCTGCTGTGGCAAACATATCCTTACCCCGTCAAGGAGGGGCATGATGACCGAACTAAAGAATAATTCACTTCATCATCACATCACTGCGGTTAAGAAAGGTGAGCGTGTCTTTGAAAATGCGTTTCAGAGTGTGAGCCGGATGATCCTTGAAAAGGACATCAACAAGGTGATGGTCAACGGCAAGAGCACCTTTGATTTCACCATCTTTCGCGAAGGCAAAAAACATATCATCGGCATGTATGACGAGATCAATTCCTTTGTCTCGTTTGTCAAGGATGCCTCGGAGGGTGGGTCGTCCAAGGAGATGGCCTTTGTTCTGGTCGGCGAACCGGGCAACGGCAAGACCTTCCTGGTTGAATATCTGTGCAGCCTGTATCGTGAGTTTCTTTCGCTGCCGAAAAATAGGAAATATACCTTTCGTTTCACCAATATCGATCGTCTTGGCAGCTACGGCAACATTAAGGCGATTGAATCGCAAACCTACGAAGATCCCATGGTTCTGGCGCTCAATGTGTATGAGAGTCGTACGGAATCGATGCACTACCTTGCCAAAAAATTTCGCGTCAGCGAAAAGATGCTGGCCCAGTGGGCTGAGAATTATCGGCCCCTGGGGGCCTGTTCCGCCTATATTTGGAACGATATCAAGATGGTGACCGACGGCGATCTGGACGAGATGCTGAAATTCATCGAGATCGTCCCCGTCCCTCTGATCGAGAGCCTGGGAACAGTGACCGGCAAGTACCCGGCCAAGGATAAAATCACCTCCTCGGCGGTGGATCTGTTAGGCGAGGAGTCCATCCAGCGGCTCCTGCATATCAGTGACACCAATAATCCGTATCGGTTCGATCTCCGTCGAGGCGCCTTGGCCCGCGTTGCCGGTGGCGGCATTCATTTCAGCGATGAGATCTATAAAAATAAGAAGGATCTGGTCCAGGTCTATCTCGGTATCATCCAGAACCGGAGTATCGAGATTGACGGCTACAAATGGCCGATCGACACCCTGATCATCGCCACCAGTAACAATTCGGAGTTTAACCGTTTCCTCGCCGAAAAAGAGGAGGCCCCGATCATCGACCGCTGCCGAATCTGTTATGTTTCCCACAACACCAACTACCGTCAGCAACATAACCTGACCGCCTATGCCATCGGTAATGAGTCCAAGACCACGTTGACCGGCGACACCATGCATCAGGATCCAAACCTCAACTATGCCACCTCGGTGGCGGTGGTCCTGACCCGTCTGCCCCGTTCTGAGAAACTGACCCCCATCGAAACCATGAAGTTGGCCGCTGGCGAGGTGGCGGGGGAAAAGAGTCTCAAAACCCTGTCCGAGGTGATTGACAGCCTTAATCAGGAGCACGACATCACTAAACGATTTGGCCAGAAGGGGCTCGGCCAGCGCAACCTGGGCCGGTCCATGCAGCTGATGCTCGAAAGCTCCGAGACCAACGAAGGCCGCTGCATGTTTGCCTATGATGTGTTCACGGCGCTTGAGCGGGTAATTCTTGACTATGTCTCCGAAGCCGCTGACCGGGCCAAGTTCCTCGACGATCTCAAGATCGCCAAGGGGCTCTACCGGGAGCGGATCATGACCGAGATGTTCAATGCCTACATGGACGAACCACTGGCCATCCGCAAGGATGTACTCAACTATGTCAATATGATCATCGGCATCGATGCCGAGAATTTGGGCGTGGACCGGATGTGGAAGTACAAAAATCCGCAAACCGGCGAGTTGGCCGCGCTCAAGATCGACGAGCGCTATATTGATTCGGTGGAGGCCGGTCTGGGCTTGAAGATCCGGGAACAGAAAGACTCTTTCCGTACCTCGATCCGCAAAATCTATGGGCAGAAAATTTCGGTCAATCCGGATTATGATTTCATGGATAATCTCGAACTGGTCAAGGCGGTCACCGATGTCCGCCTCAAATCCGATATCGCTGGGGCTGGCAGCCTGATAGGGGCTCTGGCTAATCGCACCAACGAGGATAATCAGAAACTCTACGACCGGATGATCGACACCATGCTGCACAAACTTGGCTACTGCATCACCTGTGCCCAGAAAACCATCGAGTATTTTTGCACCCAGGTTGACGAAAACTAAAGTACTGCAGAAACTCTAAGGCAGACCAGATGGCGGAAACGGCAATGAACAAACTGCAGGAACTCTATCGCAGATTAGAAGCCAGGGGGCTGTCGACCGAGCAGCGGCAGGTCATCGAGCGGGAACTGCTGCCGGCGGAGCAGGAGCATCTGAGTGGGCCGCCGCCCCGGGCACGGTCGTTGTACGAGTATAACGATCACGAGATCCTGCAACAGATGGCCCCTTCGCCGCTTTCGGCCATGCTTGCCTACCAGACCCTGGATCATCTCCTTCAGCGGGATCTGCAGCGGGAAAAAGATGGCTTTCCCCGCAAAATCCGGGTGGGCAAACTGGTCAAGCCCGGACGTGACGGGGATGACAAGGTGGTGGTGATCCCGACCACCGTGGAGGAAAAATTCTTCCACGATCAGGTTCGGGAGGAGAGCGAAGGCGAGGGAGAAGGGGAAGAGCCCGGCGAAGGTGGTACCGGTGAAGGGGAAGAGGGCGAGGTGATCGGTGAGCAGCCGGTTCGCGAGGAACAGAGCGGCGAGGGCGGTGCCGGTCAGGGGCAGGGGGGCACCCATGAACTGGAATCCACCGTCTACGATCTGGGCCGCATTCTCACCGAACAGTTTGCCTTGCCCAATCTCAAGGATAAAGGGAAAAAACGGTCTCTGACCCGTTATGCCTACGATCTCACTGATATAAATCGTGGTTTCGGCCAGATCCTTGATAAAAAAGCCACGCTCAAGAGAGTTCTTCTCACTAATATCGGCCTGCAGCGGTTGGACAACCTGGCGAAGATTGATACCGACAAGCTCATCATCTCACCCCGCGACCGAGTCTATCGCATCCTCTCCAAGGAAAAGGACTATGAATCCCAGGCTGTGGTCTTTTTTGTCCGCGATTACTCGGGTTCCATGGGCGGTAAGCCGACCGAGCTGGTGGTCAACCAACATGTGTTGATCTATGCCTGGCTGACCTATCAGTACCAAAATCAGGTGACGACCCGGTTCATCCTCCACGACACCGAGGCCCGTGAGGTCGATAATTTTCAGGCCTATTATTCCATGCAGGTTGCAGGCGGCACCCAGGTTTCCTCGGCCTATCGGCTGGTGAACCAGATTGTTGCCGAGGAAGAGCTGGCCCGCGACTCCAACATCTATGTCTTCCACGGCACCGATGGCGACGACTGGGACACCTATGGCGAGGAGTCCCTGCCCGAGTTGGAGAAGATGCTGGTTTATGCCAACCGGGTCGGCATCACCATCGCCGAAAATGGGTTTGCCGGAACCAGCCGAAGTGAGGTGGAACGCTATCTCACCAAATCCGGGTTGCTGGAGGAGAAAAAGGAGCTGCTGCGTCTGGATGTGATGTCCAAGGAGAGCACGGAAGCGCGGATCATTGAAGGCATTAAACATCTGATTTCTTAAAAGAGGGGGCGGTCGGGAAGGATTTTCGACCTGCTCCCGGTGGGGATTATGGAACTGATCAGTCAGCATGCCAAAAGGATCATGGAGGGGTGTAAGAATCGTGCCCGGGAAGCCGGGTTACGCTTTCAGGACGAAACCCTAGAATATATCGTCACCAATCGGGATCTCCTCGAGTTGTCGCCCAAAATCATGATTCCCACCCTGTACGACTACTGGGTGCAGGATGTGGAGGTACTGAGGGAGTCAGGGCGTTATGAGCTTTATCCCAACAACCCATACGAAACCGTCATTAATACCCGCCCGCCTATTTCCTATTACAACGACAATAATCCCGACTGGCTCAATGTGATGATTTTTTATCACGTTATCGGCCACATCGATTTTTTCCAGAACAATCTTTTCTTTCGCCATACCTGGGATTACGATTTTAACAGCCGGGCCCTGGCTGATAAACGACTCATCGCCAAACTGCGTTCGGAAAAGGGACGATGGGTTGATTATGTGATCGAGTTCTCACGCACTATCGATAATCTGGTGGGCTATTTCGACCTGTTGGCTGATCTCGGCCAGGATGAGAGCGACCGCAAGGTGTCGATGCTGGACTATTATTTCGATACTTTCCTCCAGCGCGGACCCCGCTCTTCCGTGAGTACCTATTCTAAAGAGATCGAACGGTATAACCGGATGTTGCGGGATTCTCCCGAGGATGGAGAAACCCGCTTCCTCAAAACCATTACCGAAAAGCACGCCGAGCTGGAGGCCCTGTACACCAAAAAGATAAAGGAGAAAAAGCCGGTCGGTCGCTGCGATCTGCTACGTTTTTTGATGGAGTACTCTCCGTTCCTCAACCGGGAGGAAAATCAGTGGATGTTGATGGTCATGGAAGTGATCCGGTCCACCTCGCTTTATTTTCAACCGCAGATCCGGACCAAAATCCTCAATGAAGGCTGGGCCAGCTATTGGCATGAACAACTGTTTCTCGGTGATGACCGGATCAAGGGCCACGAGGTCGATTTTGCCATTGTCAATGCCAAGGTGACCTCCATGCCCCGGGTCGGCCTCAATCCCTACGCCTTGGGCATGCGCCTTTTCCAGTACCTGGAAGAGCAGGCCGACAAGGGCAGGACCGGCCTGGAATATTTCCAGACCACCGACCAGCATCAGCGGCGTAGCTTTGACAGGGCAACGGGGAAGGGCAGGGATTACATTGGTCATATCCGCGAAAATTACTGTGATTCCATGTTTATCAACAGCTTCCTCGATCAGGATTTTATCGATCTGCATCGCTTGTTCGTGGTCGGCAAGCGGATGAACAAAGAAAAAATGACCTGGCAATACTATGTCCGCAGTCGCAAGGCCGCTGATTACAAACGGATGGTGGCCGATTCTCTCTATCATCCGCCGCGTCTTGAGGTCAACGTCGCCGAGAATAATACACTGGTGCTCAACCATGTCTTTGAGGGCAAACCCCTGGTACGTGATTTTATCCAAGGCGTTATGCTGGGGGTTGAATTTCTCTGGGGCGGGGAGGTGCATCTCTACACCAGCGATCCCATCCCGGTTAAAGCCAGCCAAGAGGGCGAGGGGCCCCAAAAGGAAGAAAAACCAAAAAGAACCATCAGCTGGAAGCGATTCCGTTATTCCATGAAAGATCGGTCCTTAACCAGGACCCTGGTCGATTGACAATGCAGGACTCGAGATACTCAAGGTGAGCAGATGCCAGAATTAACCAAGGCCCTGAATACCCTCAAGCAATACAAGGGAAACCGGAATCAGCAAGCCGAACTTTCGTTCATCGATTTTCTCCAGGAGATGGTCGAGCGGCCTGAGCGGAACATCCGTAATGTTGTCCAGGTCTATGCGGATATGGTGCAATATTTTGTCCGCGAAGGGGTCGACGAGTATTACAATGATCCGGAATCCATCAATTATCTCAACTATGATTGCAGCAGGCTGTTGGCCGAAGGTTCAGATCGGCCTTTTTTTGCAGATCGTCTCTTTGCCAATCGGCTGATCCGGCATGTGGAATCGCTGTCGGTGGGTGACCAGCAGAACAAGATTTATATTTTTGATGGTCCGCACGGCAGTGGTAAATCGACCTTTCTTAATAATTTGTTGCGGAAATTTGAACAGTACGCCAACACTCCGGAGGGAACCCGGTTTGAGGTGGTCTGGCGACTGAAAGAAAATATTCTGGTCGGTGGTGTCCATAGCGTCGCTTCTCTGGCCACGAAACTCTCTCAGCTGCTGGGCGAGGAGATACAGAACGAGACCAGCAACATACAAAAACACAGCGAAAAAGAGCCGAGCGAGAACGGGCGTCTACTCATCCTCCCCTGTCCCAGCCATGATCACCCGATCCTCCTCATCCCCAAGGAGATCCGGCGTCGCTTCCTGGACGATCTCCTTGAAAATGATGCATTCAAACAGCACCTTTTTACGGAAAAGAAATATGAATGGGTCTTCCGTGATGAGCCGTGTACGATCTGTACGTCCTTGTATCAGGAGCTGCTCAAGCAATACACGGATCCCCTCAAGGTGCTGGAATGCGTTTTTGCCAGGCCCTATGTCTTTAATCGCCGGCTGGGAAACGGAATCTCGGTCTTTAATCCGGGTGACAAGCGGTCACAGAGCAATGTCATCGGCGACGAAGGGGTGCAGCGTTCTCTCAACGCCATGTTTTCACCGGGCAGCAAGGTTCCCTACATCTATTCCAATTATGCCAAGATCAACAACGGCATTTATGCTCTCATGGATGTTAAATCGCACAATACTGACCGTTTGATGGATTTGCACAACATCATCAGCGACGGGGTGCATAAGGTCGAGCAGATTGAGGAGCGGGTCAATTCCCTATTTTTTGCGTTGATGAATCCTGAAGACAAAAAGGTGCTGATCGATCTTGCTGCCTTCTCGGATAGAATCGAATATGTCAATATTCCCTATGTCCTTGATATAAAAACAGAAGTTGAAATCTATCGGGAGGTTTTCGGCAAGCAGATCGACGAGAGCTTCCTTCCCCGGGTTCTGCATAATTTTGCCCGAGTTATCGTGGCCACCCGCTTGCGAACCAAATCCGATGCCATGCTGGAGTGGATCCAGGATGCCAGCAAGTATGAGCTCTACTGTGATCAGAATCTGCAGTTGCTGAAGATGGAAATTTATACCGGATACATCCCCGCCTGGCTGGCGGAGGGTGATGTGGAACGGTTCACCTCCAAGCGGCGGCTCAAGATCATTGCCGAATCCGAGCAGGATGGGTGGAAAGGGCTCTCCGGGCGGGATTCTATCCGCATGTTCAATGAATTTTACTCCACCTATGTGCGGGAAGATAAATTGATCGACATGTCCATGCTCGGCAAATTTTTCCGCAAATATTGCAAAAGAGATAAAGAAATGCTGCCGATGGGGTTTCTTGATTCGCTGCTGCGCATGTACAACTACGCGGTCCTCCAGTCGGTCAAAGAGTCGCTCTATTCGTATAACGAGGAGCAGATTTCCAGAGATCTGCAAAACTATATGTTTGCCGTGAATTTTGAACCGGGGAGCGTGGAAACCTGCCGTTTTACCAAAGAAAAGCTGGAAATTAGCGAGGCCTTCTTCGCGCGGATCGAATCCCGCCTGATGGTCAAGGCCGGGGAGGCCGTTGCCTTTAGAAACAGCGTGCAGAAGGCCTATACCACCAACACCCTCACCCAGGAGATTTTACGCGATAACCTGGATATTACGGAAACAGCACTCTATCTCCACCTCCATGAGCGTTATATCCATACGCTCAAAGACAAGGTCTTGGAACCTTTTGCGGAGAATGAGAATTTTCGCAGGGCAGTGAAGGATTTTGATCAGGAGTCCTTTAAGACCTATGATAAAAAAATCCGCAGTGATGTCAGCTTTATGATGACGAATCTCCGCAAAAAATTCGGCTATAGCCGCCAGGGTGCGAAAGAGATCTGCATCTACGTCATCGACAATAATCTCGCCAGGGTTTTTGCAGGCCAGCTGAATTCCGACCCGCTGACTCCCAGTCAACTTTCCTCCGGTCAAATGACCCCATGAGACCACTCGCTTTTTGACAGCTCGTGGTTTCGTTTGGTTCTTTATCTGTCATTACATTTTTTTTGAATAAAGGCGAAATATTCAGCCGCAGTGGGTAGTGCCCCTTTCAGCGCGCTGAGTGCCGTGACCTCGGTGGAGCCGAGGTAGACTCGGGCTCCATCGCCGAGGCGGTTGTCGAAATTGCGGGTTGAGGTGGACATCACCGTCGCTCCCGGCCTGACCCGGGCCTGATTGCCCATGCAGAGGCTGCACCCCGGTATCTCCACCCGTCCGCCAACCTGGGCAAAGACGCTCAAGCTCCCCTCTTGCTGGATTACATCCCGGTCCATGCGCGTTGACGGCGCAATCCACAAGCGGCTGGCGGCATAAGGCTCACCCTGGAACAGACGGGCAGCGGTCTGTAGATGGCTGAGATGGGTCATGCAGCTGCCGATAAAGGCCTCGTCGATGGGTGTCCCGGCCACCTCGCTTAAGCCACGGACATCGTCGGGATCGTTGGGGCAGGCCAGTAGGGGTTCGGTGATCGTTGCCAGATCGATCTCGACTACCGCCTTGTATTCGGCCTGCTCGTCACGGCTCATCAGCTGTGGGTGGGCCAGCCATTGTTGCAGCGCGACAATACGCCGCTCCAGCGTTCCACAGTCACCGTAGCCTTCGGCTACCAACTGGCGGAGCAGTACCACATTCTTTTCAACGTTGGTCTTCACCGCCCCCACTGCCAACTTGACCGTACAGGCTGCCGCGCTGCGCTCGGCCGAGGCATCGCTGAGTTCAAAGGCCTCCTCTACACTGAGATCCTCTACCCCTTCAATCTCCAGGATAGTGCCGGCAAAAACATTTCTTTTCCCTTTTTTGGCCACGGTTAACAAGCCTTGCTGGATGGCCACATAGGGGATGGCATTGACCATGTCACGCACGGTGATGCCCGCTTTGCGTTTTCCATGGAAGCGAACCAGCACTGATTCAGGCATCTCCAGCGGCATGAAGCCCAAGGCCCCGGCAAAGGCCACCAGGCCCGATCCGGCTGGAAAAGAAATGCCGAGGGGGAACCGGGTATGGCTATCCCCACCGGTGCCGACGGTGTCGGGGACCAGCGTTTTATTGAGCCAGGAATGAATGACCCCGTCGCCTGGTTTGAGTGCGACCCCGCCGCACGCCAGCGTGGTTTCGGTCATGGTCTGCCAGCGGCCCAGGTCCGAGGCCTTGGGGTAGGCGGCGGTATGGCAGAACGACTGCAGAAACAGATCCGCCTTAAAGCGGAGACAGGCCAGTTCGGCGATCTCTTGCATGGTCATCGGACCGGTGGTGTCTTGGCTACCGACGGTGGTCATCGTCGGTTCGCACACCATTCCTGGGAGCACACCGGCAAGCCCGCAGGCCCGGCCAATCATCTTCTGCGCCAGGGTGTACTGCTGGTTTGCTGGGGGCGGGAGATTGACAGTTTCCTTGAAGAGGGTCGGGAAGGGCCGATCCAGAACCTTGCAGGCCGATCGGGTGAGATTGCTGCCGATAATCAGATTGAGGCGACCACCAGCGCGATACTCATCGAGCAGAGTGAGCGGTGCGGCCTCCAGGGGAATGAGGTCGCCGCCCGCGTTGCGCAGGGTCCACTGCTGCAGATTCAGCACCAATTGGTCACCGGTATGCAGCTGGGATACATCGCATTGCACTGCTAACACCCCGGCATCACGGGCGGTGGCATAAAATATGGGGGCAAGGGTCCCCCCGAGCACTAAGCCACCCCTGCGCTTGTTGGGAGTGTGGGGAATGTCGGTTCCTAAGAGCCAACTCACCGAATTGATCGCAGATTTTCGTGAGGAGCCCGTACCGACCACATCCCCGGCAAAGGCTACGGTTTGTTGCTGTCGCCGCAATTCGGCGATGGCCTGGATACCTTCGGGGAAACGGGTCTTGCCAAAAAAGGTGGCATGCAGGGGGATGTCGGCCCGGGACTGGGCCTGATTGCCGGGGGAGAAGTCATCGGTATTAATCTCACCCTCGACCTTATACACCGTAAAGGTCACTTGTTCCGGCACCGCAGGACTTCGGGTGAACCATTCCGCCGCTGCCCAAGATTCAAGCACGCTCTGCGCTGCGGGACTTTGCTCTGCCAGGGCAACTACCTCAGCAAAGGCCTCGTAGATTTTTGTTAATGGCTTCAAGGCCTCGGCCGCCGGTGAGGCCAAGGATTCAATCCCGAGCAGGCGAATCAGAGCGGTGACATTATAACCGCCCCCCATCTGTGACAGCATATGGATTGCTGTCTCCGGCGAGCAAGAGGCGACAATAATCTTTCCCAGGGCCACCTGCTCAAGCCACTCCGCCTTGATGGCCGCCGCCTTGCTCACCCCGGGTTCCACTCGCTCCGCAAGCAGATCGAGGAGCACCGTGCTTTCGTCGTGCCCCTCGGTCAGGGAGAGCGTCAATTTTTTGGTCTGCTCCACGGTCAGCGGTAAGGGCGGCACATTCAGTGCTGCACGTATGGCCGCTTCTTTCCTATACTGTTCCAACATCTCTTAATTCCTTCTCATGGGTTTATGAATAGAGTACAGCATGGATCGGTGCTTTGGAGGTTTTAGGAAGGAAACGGTGTGCGGCAGAGTGAAAAATTGTTTCCCCCCTCAAGGTCAGTCAAGACTGCGACCAGGGTGATAAGGCGCCAACAGTAAAGCTAGGGCGGAATCTGCCGCCGCTTGCGCTCCTCTTGATCGAAGCCAAAAGAATGCCATCCGCGGAACACAATGAGGCGAAAAACCGATTTTTATGCGAGAGGGCCGGGCCGAGCTCTTTTTTGTCTGGAGCTCAATAGAGGCTATCAGGCCAGCAACCGGAAGCGTTCCCAGAAATCGGGAAAGGATTTGCCGACACAGTCCTCACCGGTAATCTGTACCCCTGGTATGCGCAGACCGGCCACCGCAAAACTCATGGCCATCCGGTGATCATCGTAGGTGGCAATGGTCGCACCGTGGAGATTGCTGCCGCCATTTTTTCCGTGGATGATCATCCGTGACGGTTCTTCTTCAACCTGCGCTCCCAATTTGCGCAGTTCACTGACCACCGCTGAGAGGCGGTCGCACTCCTTGATCCGGAGGTGGGCGATATTGTTGATCACGGTAGTGCCCTCGGCAAAGGCGGCAACCACGGCAAGGGTAGGGGCCACATCCGGCATATCACCCATATCTACCTCGATCCCTTCCAACTGATCGGCACCGGTGACGGTAATCCCCTTGCCGGTCCGATCGATCCGGCAACCCATTCGGGCCAGATAGGGCAACAGATTGGCATCTCCCTGTAAAGAAGGAATAGGGACATTGGTCACTGTCACCCTGCCACCGGTTACCGCAGCGGCGGCCCAAAAATAGGAGGCGCCCGAGGCATCGCCTTCGATGGCGTAGGTTCGAGCCTTATACTGTCCTTGCGGAATTCTGAAAGCGTTCAGGGAAGGGGAGGCCTCCACCCGGACGCCGAAATCCGCCATCACGGCCAGGGTCATCTCCACATAGGGTCGGGAGAGAATTTCTCCCCGAACCTCGAGTTCCGCTGGGGTGGCTGCATAAGGGGCGACCAGGAGCAGGGAGGAGAGATATTGGCTGGATTTGCCTTCTGGGAGAACGGTTCTGCCCCCGGTCAGACCCTTGGCCGTTAGAGTGAGCGGCGGGCAACCGTTTAGGGTATCGCTGTCGATCTCGACCTGCCAGCCGCGCAGCGCCTCAATCAGGGGCAAGATAGGTCGCTGGGCCATCCGCTCGCTGCCGGTGATATGAAAGCGGCCATGACCGAGGGCGGCCACCGAGGTCAAAAAGCGGGTTGCCGTGCCGTTGTTGCCGAGAAAAATATCACCCTCGGGTGCGCGGACTTGACCACTGGTACCATGCACCAGCCAGCAGTCCGGGTTGCTGTCGTCGCAGACGACCCCCATGGCCTGCAAGGCTGCCATGGTATAACGGGTATCCTCACTGGCAAGAGGCCCGATGAGTTGCGAGGTGCCTTCGGCCAGCGCGGCCGCTATCAGGGCTCGCTGCGTCAGGCTTTTGGAACCCGGGACCTTGATAGTGGCATCGATGGTCCGGAGAGGTGTAATAGTTATCATGGCAGTGAGTTAGGGTATGAGCACAAGAAGGAACATCGGGTAGTATTACCGGGTGTTGAGTTCAGCCAGCAGGGCGTCGCGCATAACAGCGCTGGGTGCATCCGCACCGGTCCACAGTTTAAATTGGGCGGCACCCTGGTACTGGAGCATTCGGAGGCCATCGATGGTCCGGCAACCCCGGGCTGTGGCCTCCCGCAACAAACAAGTCTCAAGCGGAGCATAGACAATATCCATGACCACGGAAAAACCACCCAGAAGTTCAGGGCGAATCGGTAGGGCATCGTCCAGGGGGCTCATGCCGACCGAGGTGGTGTTGATCAGGGCATCTGCTCGCACCGTGGGCAGGTCAAGCGTTGGGACAAAGGTGCAGTGGAGCTGTTCGGCCAGTAGCCGCCCTTTGGATTCGGTCCGATTGGTGAGCAGGACAGTGGCCCCGGCTTCGAGCAGACCGAATCCCACCGCCCTGGCCGCTCCACCGGCACCGATGATCAGGACCGTGCTGCCAGCAGGATCGATGACCTCTGCCAGAGCCTGATTTGCACCCAGCCAGTCAGTGTTGAAGCCCTTGCAGAAGGAAACGTCGTTGGTTTGGCGCTGAAAATGGAGGGTGTTGACCGCGCCAATTTTTCTGGCCACCGGATCGATCTCGTCAAGGTAGGCCATGATTTCAACCTTGTAGGGCACCGTGACAGAAACACCGATAAAGCCCAAGGCGCGTAACGCCCGAAAACCCTCAGCCAGAGTATTCGGTCGCATGGGGACATAAACGCCGTTCAAGCCCAGGGCGGCGAAGGCGGCATTGTGCATGGCCGGGCTGAGAGAGTGTTCGACCGGATTGCCAATGATGCCGTAAAGTTGTGTGCTGCCGTTGATCATATGCGTTCTTCAAAGAGAGCGATCAGAGAAATCAGGGTGTGCAGGTCATCCACCGAGAGTTGTCCAGGCGCGGTTGCCTGTTGGGCGGTGAGTGCTGCATAGGTCATAAAGCCGCCTAGATATAAGGTTGCAAGGCGGCTGATTCTTCCTGCAGCTCCCATGGCAAAGGCACTTAAGGGGAAACCACCGGCCATGGCCTCCTGCTGGAGCGAGAGAATACAAAGAGCGTCCTCCGGGGTGGCGGCGGTGGTCACAATCTTGCCAATATCGGCGCCGCTGGCAATCATCAGGCGGAGCGTCTCCTGGAGTTGCTGACGGGGCGGGGTTCCCTGAAAATCATGGCTGGAAATAATCACTTGGGCGTCAAGCTTCCGTGCTTCTTCGAGCACCTGCGCCACGAGATCAGCCTTGGTCCGCAATTCAATGTCCACATATTGGGCACCGGCTTGCATTGCCTGGCATAGTGAATCAATCCGATCCTGTTCATTGCCGTCAAACTGTCCGCCTTCCCAGATTGGTCGATTTGTGACCAGCACCGGCAGGGGAAGCGTTGCAATACATCGCTCGATCCGGGGATCGTGCATGCCATCCAGGCGGATCTCGATCACATCGACTAAAGGCACCACCGGCATTACCGCTGTCAGGACGCCGATGGCATCATCGGCCATCACCGAAACACATATACGTCCAGCTCGGGTCATGGTTTAAGCTCCTAATCGCAGGGATCCGATGATCGCCTGGACGGAAGTTTCACCCTGTTGCCGTAGGTAGAGATCAATTCCTGCGAGAATCTGTTCGGTGGCGCTCGGATTGTAAAAATTCGCGGTTCCAACCTGGACAGCCGTGGCCCCAGCCAAGAGGAATTCAATGGCGTCTTCAGCCGTGCCAATCCCGCCGATGCCAATAACAGGGATGGAGACTGCCGAGGCAACCTGCCACACCATGCGCAGTGCGACCGGCTTGATGGCTGGCCCGGAGAGACCACCGATGATGTTGGCCAATCGGGGTTTGCGTGTTTGTACATCGATAGCCATACCGATGAGGGTATTGATCAAAGAGACCGCGTCGGCGCCGCTTGTTTCCACAGCCTGGGCCATGGCAACGATGTCGGTTACGTTGGGAGAGAGTTTGACGATGACCGGCAACTCAGTGACGTTTTTAACAGCCTGGGTCACCGCTGCCGCCATCGCGGGGACCGTGCCAAAGGCAACTCCACCCTTCTTGACATTAGGACAGGATATATTGATTTCCAGGCCATCAATACCTGCAACCCCTGACAATTCCTTGGCCAGGATCGCATATTCTTCGATGGAGTCACCGAGGATGTTAACGATCACCCGACTTTGGCAGGTCCTGAGAAAGGGCATTTTTTCAGTGATAAACCTCTCCAGTCCCACATTCTCAAGCCCTATGGCATTGAGCATGCCACAAGCGGTCTCGACAATGCGAGGCGGCGGGTTTCCTGATCGAGGTTCAAGAGAGATCCCTTTTACTACCAGGGCGCCTAGACGGTCAAGGTCAACGAGGTTTGAAAATTCCGATGCATAGCCGAAGGTTCCGGAGGCGGTCATCACCGGATTGGCAAGTTGCAGCGGACCGATGGTCACCGCCAGAGGAATTGTCGCAATGGAGTTCAGCGTTTCCATGCGATCTCCTCGGCGTTAAAGACCGGTCCTTGTTTGCAAACATGTTTATACGATCCATCCGCCCCATGAATCGTACAGCCCAGGCAGGCGCCTAACCCACAAGCCATGTGGGCCTCCAATGAGGCCTCGCAGGGCACTGTGGCGTCATGGCAGATCCCGGCCACGGCGGACATCATGGCAGTCGGACCGCAAACATAGACTTTTTTAATTTGTGACAGATAGGGCGGTAGGAGATCGGTGACCAATCCATGATGGCCATGGCTGCCATCATCGGTGGCGGTGAGCACCAGGCAACCTAGGTCGATGAATTCTGCTGCTAATTGTAGAATCTCATTACCTGTTCTTGAACCCAACAGGACGACACAGTCTTCGGAAGGGGGGGGCTGGTGCAGAAATCTTTGCGCAAAGAAGACCAGAGGGGCGATGCCAATCCCCCCGCCAACAAGACAGACCGGCGATTCTTTAGGGCGTGAAAATCCACGTCCCAGCGGTCCGATGAGATTGACAATATCACCTGGTCGCACCGAGGATAAGAGTCGCGTCCCCCGCCCGATGACTTTGACGAGCAGTTGTAGGGTACCTGTTGCCGATGCCTGATGGATGGAGAAAGGACGGCGGAGGAGGGGGTCAAGGGATTGCCCGCAGGCCGCCATGACGAATTGACCCGGTTGGGCTCTTTCGGCAATACGGGGGGCATGCAGGGTTAGCCGATAGAGCGAATCGGTCACCCGATCGTTCGACTGAACAACAGAATTTTCCTGGTACTCGGACATAGAAAACGATACAAAGGATCAAAGAGGTTAAGAAAAATTTTTAAAAAAGGACGGGTATTCAATTCGCTATGGAACCATTATTGATAGTGCTAGTGGCTGTATTCGGTGCCGTTATCGGCTCCTTTCTCAACGTCGTCATTCTTCGCCTGCCCAATGATAACGAATCCATCGCTTTTCCTGGTTCGCACTGTCCGCAATGCAATCAGCCGCTCCATTGGTATGAAAATATTCCTATACTAAGCTATGTTGCCCTTCGGGGCCGATGTCGCACTTGCAAAAAGCACATTTCCCCGCAATACCCACTAGTCGAACTGACCATGGCCATTCTGTCGGCAGTGCTCTTTTACAAATTTGGTCTAAGTTTTGAACTGTTTTTCTATTTTGTATTCTTCGCTGCCTTGCTGGTTATCATATTTATCGATATCCATCATCAAATAATTCCCGATAGCATCAGTCTCCCCGGTATTTTGATCGGGTTTGGCGGATCGTTTTTTAACGGGATGGTCAGTTGGCAACAATCAGCTCTCGGTATCTTGTTGGGCGGTGGTGTTCTGTATGCGGTGGCCTACGCATATTATGCGGTGACGAAACGGGAAGGTATGGGTGGTGGGGATATTAAACTGCTGGCTATGATAGGTGCCTTTCTTGGTTGGCAGAGTCTTCTCTATGTTGTGTTTTCCAGTTCCTTGGTTGGCAGTGTAGTCGGTGTTGCGGCAATGTTCAAACAGAGAAAAGGCGGCCAGACCAGGATTCCATACGGTCCCTTTCTTGCTTTGGGTGCGATTTCGTACCTTTTGTTTTCTCAGCAGTTGATGCATCTCTGGAATCTGTATCTGCAGACTGGCAGAGTTTGAACGGCAGGCAAAAAAAAACCCCCGAGTTATCGGGGGTTTTTATTGTGACGCTGGAGGAATTATGCTTCGATTTCGTGTTCTACTCCAATCGCTATCTTATACAGGACCGTCAGGATAAAAAAGCCTGTGGCCCAAATACCGATGGTGATGAACAATTCGTTGATCGTCGGATAGTACTCAACGATTTCATCAATCGGTGTAGGGACAAAACCACCGAGTACAAATCCAATCCCCTTATCTAGCCAAAAGGCGAAGAAAATGGAAGCGCATCCTATTCCTAACCAGAGATCGCTCTGTTTTCTGGTGTAAGGATTGATAAGGAGGGTGATCCCGACCAAGAACAGCGCAACAAAGGCCCACATGAACGGCACCAAGTTATTGTACACGTGACCATGATGCTCCAGGCCGAAGAAAAGATACTGAAGGGTGTGCATATGTCCAGGAATGTTGGAATAAAAGCCGACAAAAAATTCCAAACCGACAAAAAACATATTGGCAATGGCAGCATAGATAATGATTGTTACCATTTTATTCAGCGCTTCTTTACCGGCATCGAAATTAGCAACACGCTTCAGGATCAGCGCGATGACCACGATCAGTGCAGGACCAGCGGCAAAGGCTGAGGCGAGGAAACGGGGAGCGATAATGGCTGACAGCCAGAAGTGGCGTCCGGGCAGACCGCAATACAGCATAGCGGTGACTGTATGAATGGAAAACGCGAAGGGAATAGAGAGATACACAAAGAAGTATATCCATTTCGGTGGATGTACACCCTTTCGTTCAGCCGTCAGGATAACCCAACCACAGAGGGCATTCAGAATTAAATAGCCCCAGAGTACACACATATCCCAGAAAAGCATGGAACCTGGGGTAGGGTAGAGCATAACATTCAAGCCGCGCAGAGGTTGTCCCAAGTCAGCCATGATGAACATCAGGCACATCAGCAAGGCTGAAATCGCTAAGAATTCCCCCAAAATGGTGATTCGCCCAAAGGCCTTATAATCATGAATATAATAAGGAAGGACCAGCATGACCCCTCCGGCTGCAACCCCGACCAGAAAGGTGAATTGCGAAATATAGAGCCCCCATGAAACGTCACGGCTCATTCCGGTGAGGCCTAACCCATAAAAATATTGCCTGAGATAGCAGACCGCAGCTATGGCTATAAAGAAGCCAAGGAAGGCCAGCCACATCCAGTAATAGTTATTTCCTTTTAATGCTTTTTCAAACATGGGGGCCTCATACAATATAAAAGACTGAAGGAAGGGTGCCGAGAGCAGGATTACGCTGAATAGTGTGATTTTCTTTCAGTATTTTTCTGATTTCGGAATTAGGATCGTTGAGATTCCCAAAGACCATAGCCTTGCTTTCGCCACAAGCCTCTACACAGGCAGGAAGTTTACCAACTCCTATACGTTCTGCGCAGAAATTGCATTTTTCAACAACGCCTCGCGTTCTGGTTGGAACATCATTGTTCAAATGCGCGATAAAAGGGCGTGGATCGCGCCAGTTAAAACTCCGGCTGCCATAAGGGCAGGCGGCCATGCAAAACCGACATCCGATACAGCGATGGTAATCCATGATGATTACACCATCTTTATTTTTAAAGGTCGCTTTGGTGGGGCAAGCCCGCACACAAGGTGGGCTGTCGCAGTGATTACAGAGTATGGGAAGTTTGTGCGATTTGGTGGCTTCATCTTGGTACAGACTAGCTTTTTCGGGAAAGGCATTCTCAAAGTTGGTCATCCAGATCCATTTGATCTCATCTTTCTTGTCCGGAAACTGAGGGACATTATGGACTGAATGGCAAGCTGTGGCAGCTTTATCCCCAAGACTAGGATCTTGTTGGAATTTTTTAATGTCAATAATCATGCCGAAACGGTTGCCACTCGGGGCTTGTTGTTCCCCATGCCCTTTGGATGCTTCAGCATGCCCGGAACCTTGAGCGGCCGTACTCGCATGTGCGATGTTAGAACCTGCAACCAACCGGTCAATTACGGCAGTTCCACCAAGGCCGGCCAGTGTTGATATCCCGGCGACCTTGAGGAAATTTCTTCTTTTGTTGTCCATATGTTTATCTCCTCTTAGCCGTTCACTCAACAGGAGCTAAATGGCAATCCCAGCAATATGGTTTTACCGATGCATAGGTATGACAGGTATCACAGAATTGTTTCTTACTCGTGTGGCACTTCATACAGGTCAGCATCAGACTTTTCTGATATTGTTTGCCTTCAAGCTCAAAAGTCCCCCGATCACCGGTCCGCAAGACATCATCTCGCCAGGTGTTCAGCAGTTTCATGTGCTCAGCTCGAATTTGAGCAGCTGGCAGAACACAGGTTTTCGCATCTTTTGGTAATACGGGTTTTGGTACGGAAGCGGCAGTGCCGCGGTTATACCAAATGGGTATCGTGATAAACAGGACAAAAATGATCAGTCCCGGGATTATTTTACCACTGTCATACATCGCTATTCCTCCAATTCCTGCCGGTAAATTAAATCAAGGTCCTGAGCCCTTCGGTCAGGTCTTGTCGTTGCTCACCTTCGATCACCAATGCGTTACCGACAAGTTCACTCAAACCGGCAACCTGAACTTCAGGAACCCAATAATTCATGAGGGAGGTCAGGGTAGCTCTATCGATAGCGCATACACATCCGAGCGTATTCACGCCGTGCTTATCGTGGACATGCTTGACCGCGTTGGCACGAGGTAAGCCGGAGCGCATGCGGATTTCCATGATCTCATCGGTGTTGAGTGCCGTACCCGACCCGCAACAGAAGGTCTTCTCGCGAATGGTATTTTCCGGCATCTCTACCCAATTTTCAACAACATTATCAAGGATATATCGCGGCTCATCAAGTAGTCCCATCGCTCGTGCAGGATTGCACGAATCATGGAAGGTTGCTTTGATGTGGGCATTCCGGCTCTTATCGAGTTTGATCTTGCCGTTTTTGATAAGATCCGCTGTGAACTCTGAGATATGAACCATTTTTGTGGACGTAGCATTCTCGAAGACCGTGCCGGTGATCGGCGATCGGGGTACCTCAAGAAAATCGGTCGGCCCGTTCATTGTGTCCATATATTGATGGAGCACACGCCACATGTGACCGCATTCGCCGCCAAGAATCCATTTGACACCTAGACGTTTGGCCTCCGCATATATTTTGCCGTTCAGCTTTTTCATCAAATCGGTGTTCGTGAACAAACCGAAGTTTCCACCTTCTGAGGCATAGGTAGACCAGGTATAATCCAGCCCAATAGCTTCAAAGAGTAGAAGGTAGCCCATGCAGGTGAAGATCCCGGGTTCAGCAAAAACGTCTGCTGAGGGGGTAACAAACAGCACCTCGGCACCTTTGCGATTAAAAGTCGGGTTAACTTTCACTCCGGTAAGATTTTCAATGTCTTCACAGAGGAAATCGACGTTACCTTTGAAGGCCTGAGGGGTCAGACCCATGTGGTTGCCGGTTCTGTTGGAATTAGAGGCCGGTTCCATTGCCCAATTGATACCAATGCCGACCAGATGCAGCAATTCGCGAAGCATCATGGTGATTTCAGCAGTATCGATACCGTATGGGCAGAAGACAGAACATCGGCGGCATTCCGTACACTGGTAGGCATACATGAACCATTCTTTCAAAACGCCCACGGTCATCTCGCGGCCGCCAGCCAATTTCCCAAGTATCTTGCCGGCACGCGTAAACTCTTGACGATACACGGATCGTAATAATTCGGCCCGCAGAACAGGCATGTTCTTAGGATCACCGGTGCCGAGGAAAAAGTGGCATTTATCGGCACAGGCCCCGCAGCGGACACAGCAATCCATAAAAATTTTCAGCGAACGGAAACGATCAAGCCGATCCGCCAGTCCCTTCAGAATGATATCCTTCCAATTATCGGGGAGTTTCCAGTCTTCATCTTCTGGATTCCATTCACGGGCGTTGGGGAAACTGAGCCCTTGCTGACTATCCAGATATCTAAGCTTTTCAGGCTTAGTCGGGTAGGCGTAATTTCCAGGCTTGAATACTACAGGGACATCCATCCAATCTTTGGTTGGTATGGAGCCTGTCATCAGCGAAGGTCCCTCGGCAACGCTCCGTGCCAACTTGTCTACCTTTACTACTGCCATTGCTCTATCCTTATACTCTAAAATTTTCCAACGTTAGTCATTAGCCTTGCGGTGGCAACTCTTTTTCAACGGGAATGCCTTGCTCAATCATGTCTGCACGGAATTCATCTTCATAACCCGCATAGGAGTGTGGTCTGATTTCTGGATTCCATGGATTGATATGGCGCTTCATTCGCGAATCGTTGGCCATGTTTCTGGTCGGACTGAGGAAAACTCCCCCCATGTGCATAAGCTTACTGAAAGGAAAGTACGCAAGCAGCGTACACACTAAGAAAAGATGCACGTAAAACAGTGAACTGATTTCCGTTACGATGGTGGGATGAAAGGTTACCAGTCCCACCGCCAGTTGCTTGATGGCATTGATGTCGACATGGGTCCGCAAGAAAAAGCGCATCAGGATGCCGGTGAAGGCAATGGCGAGAATGAGAAAAATGGGGAAGTAATCATTGGCCAGTGAAATATAGCGCACCTGCGGATTCATCAACCGGCGGCCGAAAAGAAAGAGCAGGCCGAGGACAATGGTTACATCCGTTGTATACATCGTCGGAGCGCCAATCTGCAGCAGGGAGTCACCGGTTTCAAGCAGAGAAACAAGCCACGGTACCGGTTCGAGAAAAAGCCGCATATGACGGACAACGACAATCAAAAAACTGTAGTGAAACAGTATACCAAACAGCCACAACCATTTGCTTGATTCATAGGTCAGCTTGGGGCCATCATACACAGTGGCTTTAGTGTTGCGCCAGAGTGAACGGAAAAGGAAAATTTCCAAGAACATCCGCGCAACCACCTGAGCCGTGTTGACAGGGGCTTCCAGTTTGTCCTGTTTAATCCAGGGGAGGGAAAACCCCTGGCCGCAGGTGGTCGGAATTTTGAAAGGGACCGGCGATTTAGCCCAGTGGATTATCCGGTAACAAAAACCGCCTAAAAACAGCGCCATGGCCAGATATGGAATAGCAACACCAAAGAGGTATTGCATTCCCGGTATCTGCACCGCTAGAAGCGCAATCAACACCAAGGCAATTACTGCCGCCAAAGGGAAGGCGTACTTCATTGATCACTCCTTCGCATTCAAGTTGAACAATACGTTATAAAAATACGATAAAAGCTGGATAGAGACATCAAAATTGTCAATTTTGAAGCTGCCCAGCGGGTCACACACAGTCAGCTTAAAGCGGTCTTGCTGTCAGCTAGTTTTTCTTGTCGCAGCAAGGCAGAAGGACAGGCTGCATCCGTCAGGATGGAACTTCCGCTTTTTAGCTCACGAACACGGTTGCGGTACAATTGTTCCCTGCATTCTGTGTAGATATCGAAGGCAGCCAAAGCCATTCTGTCTATATCACAATCGAGCGTGTCGAGCATTCGCAACAGTGGTTGGGTATCCTTGTCGCCGGACAGCACCTGCTTTACAACCCATTTCAATTCAAGAAAGGGGGCTATCGCCTGGGATGGGGTAAACTCTTGTACGGCACGAATTCGGACCACCTGATCCAATGGCTTGAGGTAGGCTTGCGGGTCTGCATTGTCCAGGAGAAACTCCAAGAGAGCGGTGAGGCCATTGGCTATATTAAATCCAACCGGATTAGCGAACTGATCTTTTGACTTTTTAAAGAAGCCAGGGGAGATGTAACTGTCGAGAGTCCTCTCTATCCATACGGCGAGAATCTCTTTTTTCTTCTTTGAGAGTGCTTCGGTCAGTTCCATTGTTTTGGGATAGGTGCTATTTTTTAGCCTTGTAAAAAGGCAAGTCTTGAAAATAAACGCAATTACATCAGTATATCAGTAAGCTTCTGTTCGCCAAAAATGAATGACGATTCATGCACAGAATCCTCTAGCATGATTGGAAATTTGTTTCAAGCATAAAATTTACATGGCTCTGCCCTATTCTTTGCTAAGTGACTATTTTCATAACAAGACCAATGAAATAACCAAAGAAAGGAGGCTTTACTATGAGGATGAAAGCCTTTGATCGGCTCCAGAGGCAGAAGCGATGGTTTCCCCTCGACCATATGGTGATCGGCAACTTGAAAACAGTCCTCAACGACACATCTAAACTTTGTGACCTCTGTAATCGTCGGTATGGGAATATGCCTTGCCGATGCGTTTACTGAAGATCTGGTGAGCTCATGTCCCCATTGAATTGAGAATTCGACAGAGCCGCTCAGATTTATTGTGCTACTCCTGCTGTGGAATCGGCCTTGATAAGGTCTTTCATCAAAAATAGAGAGACCTGGACAAAAGGATCGGTAGTCAGACTTTCCTCTAATTTTTTTCCGGTCTGTGGAGTAGGTGCCTCTTCGTCTGCCTCCTCCTGCAGGAGACCGGCCGCCAGAGCTTCCTTACGTGTGGCGTTAAGATCCTGGCGATACTTCCACATTCCTTCAAGAAAAACAGATATCTTGGTCTGTTCGCTTCGCACTTTGGCCTTAGCGGTTTCCTCTTTTATCTTCTTGAACAGAGCGTTTTCATCTGCCCATAGTTTGCCTTCCTTCTGGGTCTTTTCAACATTGAAATGGGTCCCCTTCCATCTTGTATATTTAACTTGTTGCACCTGATCCCATGGAAGGGAATAATCCATATATTTTTCTCCGCTTTCGAGATAATCCAACATGGAGGGGACAACAAGATCGGGTTCAACCCCCTTGTACTGGGTCGAGCCACCGTTAATCCGATAAAATTTTTGTATTGTCAACTTCAGTGCGCCGAGGTCCTCGTACTGCTGCAGGTGTAAGAGGGGAAGATTCTTGTTCATATCCAACATGGCCTGGACAGTCCCTTTGCCATGTGTGTGTGCGCCACCAATAATGAATGCACGTTGATAATCCTGCAGGGCGGCTGCCAAAATCTCCGAGGCCGATGCACTGAACTGGTTGACGAGGACAATCACCGGGCCATCATAAACGACATTGGGATCTTCATCGTCTAGTACTCGAATTGAGCCCTGTGAATCCTTAACCTGCACTACGGGGCCACCCGGTAAGAACAGACCCGAAATTTTTACTGCGTCGGTCAATGCACCACCGCCGTTATTGCGAAGATCCAGGACGAGACCGCTCACATGTTGTTTTTTTAATTTTACTAATTCTGCAAGGGTGTCATCAGTTACATTCCTGCTCTCCTTGCCATCTGCTTGCGAAACAAAATCGCGATAAAAACTCGGGATACGCAGATACCCGATGGTTTTGTTTTTTTCAGTTTTCAGGATGGTAGATTTTACATAGGTTTCATCGAGTTGCACCACATCACGGATTATGGGAATGACGAGTTTGGTGCTGTCGGGTTTTTGAACGGTTAATCGAACCTCCGTACCTTTGGGACCGCGGATGAAACTGACTGCCTCACGAATCCTCATTTCGGCGATATCGACAGGGTCGCCATTTTTTTCGGCGACCGCTAAAATTGTATCCTCGGCCTGCAATTGCCCTTGTTTCTCAGCCGCACTCCCCGGAATAATTCTGATGACCTTAATCAGCCCTTCATCCTCCCTGAGCAGGGCGCCAATTCCTTCCAGGGATCCGCTCATCTGGATATCAAAATCTTCCTTGGAGCTGGGGGCCATGTAATCGGAATGTGGATCAAAGGCCCTGGCCACCGCATCGAAGTAGCGGTCAAAATGATCCTGGCGGGTTTGCTGCACCAATCGATTCAGGGCCCGGTGTGTACTTTCCCGAACCTTCTTGACCGCCTCTTGCAACTCTGGCGCGTGATTTTTGGTTGAGATATCTTTGAGAATTTCAGGCTGCTTTTTTGATTTAGCATCAAGACTGATAAAGTAGGTGTCGATTACCTGCATTTTTAAGGAAAGACGCCACCGTTCCCGCAATTGGTCCTTATCAGCGGCGAAGTCTATTTTTTTTGGTTCAATCTCCAGATATTCCACGCGATCAAAGTCGAACCCCTGGTCAAGAATCGGATCAATTAATTTTTCTACCTGCCGAATACGATCATTGAGCAATTCCATGCCGGCGTCCACAAGTACAACATGACCTCTTGTCAACTCATCATCAATGTGGGGGGCAAAGGCGTTGAGCTGTTGGGCATCGGTCTGCAGTAGAAAACGCTTTCTCGGGTCCAACTGGCGGAGGTACAGATTAAAAGCCTTGCGGGACAGCGTGTCGTCCAAGGGTTCATGACCGAAATGCTGGGCAGGGAGTTGCTGGCTGAGGATAAAGGCGATCAGCCGGTTACGATCCTCATCGAACTCAAAAGGGCCAGCTTTGGCCAGACAGGCAGTTGCACCAGCCAGGAGGAGTAAGGCGCCGAGGACAAACGACAGGATTGGGCGCATAAAGACCTTGTGGGAAGAAGAGAGACGCATGGCGCCGAGCTTGCAGCAGGGGGAATCATTGTGTGGCAAGGATGTGTGTGTCATATTCGGTTGGCTTTGAGGCCCGGAAGAGGATGCTCTCCTCCGGTGAACAGCGGTCAACAGCGCTATTGTATAAGTTTATTAAAAAGGACTGGCGATTTTATCGGCGCTAATGATCGAACTCATAATATCATACATATTGGAAATATGACCCACCTTGATAGCGGATTTCAATTCAAAGAAGTCAAGGCAGGTCCCGCAGACGAGTATTTCAACCCCTTGTGCCTGCAGCAGTTTTAGGGCTTCGAGGGCTCCGGATTCGGTCGTTACCTGTCTAACCCCACTGTTATAAAAGATAATTTTTTGGGGAAGCGGTTGGATTTCCTTGATTGTCTGGATATAGGTCTGCAAAAGGGCCCAACCCAATTCATCACTTCCACGCCCCATGGAGTCAGAGGAAATAACATACACTAATCGCTGTTTTTCAGCAATTTCGCAACGGTATTCCTGCTGATCAAAGGAATCGGCAGTGTGATGAGCCGAAGCGGTAATCGTAATTTTATAAAACCCTTGTTGTTCTTCAGTGATTTCTGCGCGGTGACCCTGACTTTGGGCGAAGCGGACCACGTTATTGCGCGAGGCTTCGTTATCGACGAGGACATCAAACAATGTCCCTCCTTGTTCAAGGCAGTCCTTGGTACGCAGGACGGGTTGGGGACACGGGAGTCCGATGCAATCGAGAGTTGTGCGCACCATGTTCATCTCCTCTTGGGCATACCCGGTCCTGAGGACCAGAGATAAAATCTATAAAATAATTTCCTGACCTTCCCGCGCAAAAAAAAGCTGCAATCCCTCTGCACCGTCGGCGGTACAGTATGTCTGCGTCATTTCGTCGAGTTGATCGTCACTGCGTTCCGGATCGTGATGGAAAAGGGCCAGCTGTTTCACCCCCGCCCTTTTGGCAGCGGCAATTGCCTCCTCAATAGGGGTATGTCCCCAACCAATTTTGCCATTTTCGTATTCTTTGCTGGTGTACTGGGCGTCATGGACGAGCAGATCGGCCCCTGCAAAAAAATTTTCCAGGACCTGGTTCTGCTCGCGCGCTGCCTCTTCTCCCTCCTGAGCCATGAGTTCATCATAGGAGGGATCGTCCGGGTCCGTCACAAAGAGATTTCGAAAGGGTTCGGTATCGTAGGCTGTACAGAAAACTGCTCCCCGGAAAGTGAAGCGATACCCCAAGGCAGTAATCGGGTGGTTGATGATCGTGGTCGATAAGATAATGCCATCGCCCAGATCAATGCTGGGATCTTCCTTTAAACGGCAATATTCGATTTTTCCAGCTAATTCACCCATATTGACAGGAAAATAGCGATATTTCATCTGGCCGCCTACAACCGCCTCAAGGGGTTCGTCCTCATAGGTTACCGGCCCAAAAACTTTGATTGAGGTACCAGGAATATATACCGGCACGAAGAAAGGAAAACCCATGATATGGTCCCAGTGGGTGTGGGAGAGGTAAATCTCGGTGGTGATGGGCCCTTTGGGCGAATCATTTGCCAGCATAAAGTTTGCCAGATCGCGAATGCCTGAACCCGCATCGATAATAATATGGCGATTCACCTCCGGAAAACGAAGTTCTATGCAGGCCGTATTGCCTCCGTATTTCATGGTTTTTGGCCCTGGGCAGGGTATAGAGCCCCGCACGCCCCAGAATTTAACTTGGATCATCGCCCTGGTCCTGTCGTTGAGGTGATTGGGTACTCATTAGATTTTTAGAAAAATTTCAGCCTTTTTGATTTCAGCATCGACTGCTTCGGAGAGGTTGACAATGTTGCTCCATTCCAATTTGCAGAGTTCTAGAAGTGGTACCAGCTGTGCTTCATCGGGGAAACGGTTGCCGGCATAGCCAATATCGAACAGGCACATATAAAAATCGGCAAGGGCAACAGTGGCGACCAACCCTTGGTGTTCGGGAGCTGCCAGCATCGGAGAATGGTGGTGGCAAATGGCATCGGTGATGACAGCGTTTAATTTCCATTTGGAGGCGATCATATGGCCTACCTCCTCATGGTCGATTTCCATAAGGCGTTGTTCGAGCTCGACAAGCGGTTCCTGAGTTGTCCTGGCGAGGGCCAGCACATCGGTGTACTCATCACCAAAAGGAATCTTGCCGAGATCATGCAGCAGTCCGGCGACAAAATATTCTTCCCGTTCGCCCAGGGGCATGCCACGTTCGGCGGCTAGCAATTTAGCCATGACGCCGACGCCGATGGAATGGGCCCAAAACTCGTTGATGGGAAGAGCCTTGGATTTTTTTGCCTGCCCCACGCTTCTGATGATGGCGGTCGACAGGGCCAGATTTTTCACCGTGTTCAGACCCAGCATGATGATGGCCCTGGTCAGTGAGGTGACTTTGTTCATGAGGGAATAATAGGCCGAATTGATGAGCTTCAGCACTTGACCGGTTAATACCGGGTCCAGGGAAATAACCTTATTGAGATCGTTGGGTGAAGTATTAGGTCTGCTGCAGATTTCTAGAACCTTACTGACCGTCGTGGAGAGACTCGGCATTCTATCAACAAAAACACGGATTTTTTCCAGTTTTGTTTTTCGTTCACTCATAGGAGGTTTCTGTTGAGACGAGTGGAGGAGTCAGCGCAGTGTCTGCCGAATGTACGGTAACGACCTATGATAAATGACGAAGTGATACAGGTCAAGCGGCCGATGGATTTTTTAACTCTACCCGTCAACAAGCGTGTTTGACCAGAAAATCGTGGATGGCCTCCTCCATGAGCTGCAGCTGTGTTTGCCCGGTTTCATTGATCCGAATCCAGAGACAGCGCTGGAAGGCGCGATAAAGATCTTCAGGTATCTGTAGTCTCAGTTCGACAAGGCGCGAGGTGGCACTGGGTCGCTCATGCTCATGGGTGCTCATGGAAAGCCACCACATCGCGATAACCGAGACCCGTACCACCAAAAATATCCAAGGCCGAGCCCACCGTGACATCAATGCGTCCCTGACCGGCTGTACGGATCTGTTCCAGGTCAGACAGGGTTGAAACCCCGCCGGCATAGGTTGTCGGCACGGGAATCGTGGTGGCCAGCACTTCGAGCAACCGCGTATCTATGCCCATACATTTTCCTTCAACATCAACGGCGTGGACGAGGAATTCGTCACAATACGCAGAGAGTTCGTTAAGGACAGGCTCACTGATTTGTAATTGGGTGAATTTTTGCCAGCGATCCGTGACAACATAATAGCCGTCATCCCGCCAGCGGCAACTGAGATCCAAAACCAAGTGTTTTTTCCCCACCATGTGCTTGAGGTCGCGTAACCGGGCACGATCAAGAAGCCCATCATGAAAAACATAGGAGGTGACGATGATGTGGGAAGCACCGAGGTCGAGCCACTGGGAGGCGTTGGCACGGGTGATGCCGCCACCCAGCTGCATACCGCCGGGCCACGCGGCCAGTGCCTCAATGGCGGCGGCTTCGTTACCAGGACCGAGCATGATGATATGGCCGCCGGTCAGGTTGTCCTGCCGGTACATATCGGCATAATGGGAAGGGGGGAGCGTAGAAGAAAAATTAATCTCGAGATCTGCACCGGAGCCGTGCAGAGTGGAGCCGACAATTTGTTTTACTTTGCCGTCGTGTAAATCTATACAAGGGCGGAACCGCATACGGAAAATCTCAGAAAAAGAGGGGAGATGGCTGTTGCCGGCCAGCTTCCCCTCACTCAGTGGATACCTATTATATTTCCTTGACCATCATAGTCGTTGGATCAAGGAGCAAACCCTTGCCG
The DNA here is from genome assembly GCA_038205495.1 of Desulfobulbales bacterium. Classification (GTDB taxonomy): domain Bacteria; phylum Desulfobacterota; class Desulfobulbia; order Desulfobulbales; family Desulfobulbaceae; genus Desulfobulbus. Next base: position 120,665 of record JBBRBT010000001.1, on the reverse strand, counting down.
CCCTCCACCTGTGCGCCGTAATTACGGATGATGTCAAGTTGAATGGTAGCGTCACGCTCGGGTTTCAATAGAATGATCATATCGAAAAGATCGTCGATCTCATGACAGGGGGCAGGCACTCCGGTAGGCGAAATCCGGGAGTCGTCACGATGGTGAGTGGCAGAAAACCATGCCTGCATGTTCATGCTTTCCATCAAATTCTTGATATCTTCCAATGCCTCGCGATCAGTCGATTCAAAATCAAAGCCATCGACGATCAGGCAGTTCGGTCTGAAGATATCCTGGAGGATAAGATCATTGAGTCGCTCCTCCAGTCTGGACCTGGTGAATGCCGCCACCTTGAAGGTCATGATCATTCTATGGTGGGCCACCATATCGATGAGTTCGTGCGGCTTATTGATGCTGTGTTCCTGAAGGATGAGCTGCAGGATGTCGTCATACCAGCTCTTTGTTTTATCAATAGTTTCGCCGATGCTGACATGGATAACCCGTTTTCCCCTGAGGATGGCGTCCAAGGCGATCTGCACCAACAGTGCTGTCTTGCCAAGACCGGCCCGGGCCATAACCAGACCCATCTGATTGTTTTCCCTGCCCATGTTCAGAACCCGGAGCGGATTCTGCTGTACCAGTGGTTCATATCCCATAATTCCACCTCTTCACGATTGATTCTCTCATGCTCTCAAGCTGGTCGATACTGCCTGCAGGCTCACGCATCTTTTTTCTGCGCTTCAAAGGCCTTGTGCAGTTCCTCAGCCACTCCTTTCGGGACTTGTTTGTAGGTTGCAAATTCCATGGTGAACTCGGCCTTGCCCTGGGTAAGGGAGCGGAGGGTCGTTGAATAGCCGAACATCTCGGCAAGCGGCATTTCCGCCTCGACCACCGTATAGTTGCCCTCTTCAAAGGTGCCGACAATGACGCCCCGGCGTTGATTAAGGCTACCCATAACCGCGCCCTGGAATTCGGAGGGACCTTCAACCGCCACCTTCATGATGGGCTCCATGATCACCGGCATTGCTTTACTGTACCCTTGTTTAAAGGCACCGATGGACGCCAGTTGGAAGGCAATGTCGGACGAGTCGACTGCGTGGTAGCTGCCGTCGTTGATGGTAACCCGAACACCAGTAATCTGCGCACCGGTTAGCGTACCCTTGACCATTGATTTTTGGAACCCTTTATCACAGGAGCTGATAAATTCTCTGGGGATGACGCCGCCGACGATACCATCGACAAATTCATATTCGCCTTCTTCCAGTGGTTCAAGAAAACCGCCGACCCGCCCATATTGACCGGAACCGCCGGTTTGTTTCTTATGGGTGTAGTCGAATGCCGCTCGCTGGGTGATGGTTTCGCGATAGGCGACCTGCGGTGCGCCTACCTCTACTTCGGCCTTGTATTCCCGCTTCATCCGCTCGATGTAGACCTCAAGATGCAGTTCGCCCATTCCGGAGATAATGGTTTCGCTGGTTTCGTGATCGACAAAGGTTTTGAAAGTAGGATCCTCTTTGGTGAACCGGTTGAGCGCCTTGGACATGTTGATTTGCGCTTTATTGTCTATCGGTTTGATGGCCAGAGAGATAACAGGGGCAGGGACGTGCATGGAGCTCATGGACCAGTTGACGCCGTTGCAGAAGGTGTCTCCTGAAGCGCAGTCAATGCCGAACAGGGCAACGATATCCCCGGAACCCGCGCCATCAATCTCTTCCATTTCATTGGCGTGCATGCGCACCAAGCGGCCGACCTTGGACTTCTTCCCGGTGCGGCTGTTGATGATCGTGTCGCCTTTCTGGACCATACCCTGATAAGTACGAATATAGGTCAGCTGGCCGTAACGGCCATCCTCCAGCTTGAAAGCCAAAGCAACCAATGGATCTTCCGGATTGTTGCTGACAACAACCTCGGACTCCCCTTGGTCAAGATCCAGTGCCGTATTCTCAACATCGGTCGGGCAGGGCAGATAGGCAATGACGGCATCCAGCAACAGCTGTACGCCTTTATTTTTATAGGCAGAGCCGATCATGACCGGAGTTAATTCAAGGCTCAGCGTACCCCGGCGGATGGCTTCATGGATCATCGCTTCCGGAATTTCGGTTTCCTCAAGCATGGTCTCCATCAGTTCGTCGGAAAACATGGAGACCGCATCAAGCAGTTCTTCCCGTTTGCCTTCAGCCTCTTCCCGCAGAGGTGCCGGAATCTCTTCGATACGGATGGTATCGCCTTGGTCGCCGTCAAAATACACGGCTTTCATGGCAACCAGATCGATCATGCCTTCCAGGTCGCTTTCCAGGCCGATAGGCAACTGGATCATAATCGCATTCAGGTCCAGCTTGTCCCGGAGCTGCTGGGTGACGCGATACGGGTTGGCACCTGTGCGATCACATTTGTTGATAAAAGCGATCCGGGGCACTTTGTAACGGGTCATCTGCCGATTCACGGTGATGGACTGTGACTGGACGCCACCGACCGAACAGAGAATGAGAACCGCTCCGTCAAGCACCCGCAGGGCCCGCTCGACCTCGATAGTGAAATCGACGTGACCTGGAGTGTCGATAATGTTGATATCACTATCTTTCCAGGAGCAGTAGGTTGCTGCGGACTGGATGGTGATTCCGCGCTCCTTTTCCAGTTCCATGGAATCCATGGTCGCACCGACGCCATCCTTGCCGCGCACTTCATGGATAGCATGAATGCGTTGGGTGTAATACAGGACTCGTTCCGTCAACGTAGTTTTGCCAGAATCGATATGCGCACTGATTCCGATATTCCGTACTTTCTTTAGGTCTTTTTTCATCTCGCGTTCCTCAATTGCCGCTTTCAGGTCGCTTATTGTTCGTTTGCGTAGTTAGGGGGATTGTATATAAAAATTATACCAATAAAAAAAGGAGTTACAGTTGGTTCTGCAACTCCATGCTCAATGCGTTGGTGGTGCTGGCCCAAAGGTAGGGAGGAAATCAATCGCTCAAAAAACGCTCGCTTGCATTCCTGTCCAGAGCCATTCAAAGGGGAATGACCGCATCATTATTCGAATAAACCGACTTTTATAACGCAAAGCTGTGGGCAAGTAAAGTGTTTTTTTGTTGTTTTTTGATGATAAACTTCTCGGCGGACCAGCATACAGGCAATGATTGTTGAGCCCGCTCGTTGCCTGTTCGGCCAATGCCGGGGAGCAGATGTGCCGACGGTTTAAATCTGTCGAATAGGATACTAAAATGTAGAGAGGCTGACAGTGGCCTACTTTTTTTGTCGAGGTTTCAAGGGGGTGTCAGCTCTCAATGTAATAGTTATCCCTTGTAACTCCTTTGTATTTGAGCTGTTTTTGCTACCAACTCCGGTTTGGCCCGGTTGTTGCTAAATGATAAGGTACAATTCAAAGGGGTGTTGCGCTTATCACTTCCCCAAAACGAGCAATAATCAAAATAACAGTGGTGGAGATCGATATGTCTAAGAAAAAAGTGGAAGAACTTTTGATTGCTGGTGGTGCTGACGAAAAATTTCGGGGGAAATACGATGCGTTGAAAAGCAAAGAGGAATTTGTCGCCTTGGCCGAGGCAGACGGCTATAGCTTTTCCATTCAGAATCTTGACGATGTGCTGCGAGAATCGGGGGATTCCTTCGAATCCTTCGGCAATCCTTCCAAACGGATGATCTGGTGGCAATGACCGATGAATTTCTTTCCCCTCTTCTTGCCATCGGCACGGATGTCAGCATGTAACGGGTTCTCAATATAGGGGTTGCTAACCCCATCAGGTTTGGAGCTTGAGAGCGGAAAACAGACAGCAGAAAGGGCACGATTCGTCGCAATTTTCGTGCCCTCTGCTGCCCGTTTTCCCCTTCATACTCTTTTACCTAACCGCAAGAGCTCTCCAGTTTTCAAGTAGGATCCCTGTCTGAGCGCCTCTCTTCCCTCCGCTGTAATGATCCGTTGCCGCCCTGTTCTTGCTCTTCATAAAAGGGTTTCATTTGTCCCTGGTAATCGGCCATTGCCCGAGAACAGCGGCTAATAGGGCGAGGGTTAAGAACAGTCGTGGCGTCTGCGCTGCCCGTTGTGTTTCCTCTATCGCAATGACGGGAACCGCAGATTCTAATTCAAGCGGCCGACCCGTCCCTCGATATCGGCGTAGATGGGCTGGGGTTGGGCCTGCACATATTGAATTAGAGCATCGGCAACAAAGGGACCCACCACCGGATGGACCCCTTGGCTCAGCACGGTGAAATTATCACCCCCACCCGCCAGATATTCGTTGACCGCCACCGTGTATATCGCCTCCGCTTTCAATGGTTCCCCCTCCTTCATCACCGCGACGATGCGCTGGCCTGCGGGCCTCTCGGCATCCCAGATGTAGGACAGGCCGGAGACCTGGAGAAATCGGCCTTCGCTTTCCTGGCCGTTCCACTGCTGATTGAGCAGATCGTAAATTTGCCTGCCGGTCAGCTCCAGTTTGATCAGGTTGAGATGAAAGGGCTGCACCGAATAGTGATCGCCTTTGGTGATTCCTCCCGGTGCGATATCGTCACGGATGCCGTCGGAATTGATGAAGGCGAAATCGGTACCCATGGCGTGGCGCTGGGCATCGGCAACCAGATCACCCATGGCTGATTCACCGGCTTTGTTGGTCACTCGGGTGATGGAATGGGCGGCCTTGGCGATTGCCTGCTCGGCAAGGGCAGTGCCCATGGTCTCAACCCGATGCATCAAAGCAGCCACGCGGGTGTCCGGGGTCAGTCCTGGTCCGGTATCGGCCCAGGTGGTGACAATCCGCGAGGAAATGGCCACAACATCTCTGCTGGAACGACTGATCTCCAGGTTGATATCGGCATATCCCGTGCCCTTGGGCCAGGCCTGCACCACGAGTATCTTTTTGCCCTGGTTGTTTTCAGCCAGGACGTTGTGGAAGGTATGGGTGTGACCGGTGAGCACCACATCCACCTCGTCATCCAACCGTTTGACGAGGGGCGCGATGTCGCCGACCAAGAGGTTGGCTTGCGGTGAAATTTCGCCGGCTGTTTGTTGAAATCCGCCCTGGTGCAGCACCGCGACCATGGTGTGGACACCCTGGGCTTGCAGTTGACGGACATAGAGGTTGATAGTGTCCGCCTCGTCTAGAACCTGCAACCCCTCGAGGCTGTTGGGGGAGAGAAAGGAGGAGGCTTGGCGGAGGATTGCACCGATGAACCCGACCGGTACGCCATCGACCATGCGGACCACGTAGGGCGGGAACACGGGTTGACCGCTGGCCGCCTGCACCAGGTTGGCACAGATGTACGGAAAGGTGGCGCCCCTGTAGGGATCCTGGAGATAAGGCCCTTGGGCATGGTTGCCGCCCTGGATCAGGCGCAGCATCTCGGGGAAGCCCTTGTCCAGTTCGTGATTGCCGGGAACACCCAGCAAATTGCACTCCTGCCCAGAGCTACCGCCTGCGCGGCACCCTTCATTGCCGAGCATATTAAAAAACATGATACCGGGTTCGTCCTGGAGGAGCGACGACTGCGGCTGCGAAGCACCAACATGATCTCCGGCATGAAGGATAAAGGTCGTGCTCCGAGTTTCGGCTTCAGCTGTTCTAAGATAGGCGGCCAGGACCGGGGCGCTGCCCACCGGTCGACCATCAACTTCCTGGCCTGCGGTGATCTGACTGTGAAAATCATTGATGGATAACAAATGCAGAGGGATGGTCGCACCGTGAGCGCCTGGACTGCGCCATTCGATCCTTCGGCTCGCCAGATCGCGCAGTTCGGTTTCACTGGCAGCCTGTGCAGCGCCTGCCGCCAATCCCGCGAGAGTGACCAATACGGTCATGCTCATCCCATACACTATCTTTTCCCTAATTGTTCCTTGCATGTTTTTCTCCTTTTTGCATACCCGACCCGGACAGGGGGGCAACATGAGTCCTTCTGCTTATGGGACAACGTGTTTATCTCCACTCAAGAAAGTGAAACATGGTTGTGTTAGGGCGAGATCAGCGATTGATAAATAATCTGTCTGGATTTATTGAGGAAAGAAGATGGGGGACGGGAGCGTCCGTCCTCATGGCAGCGGGACAGGACGCAAGCGGACACCCCGTGCTTGACCGGTGCTGTCTTTATGAAGCAGGAGGGGAAAAGGTTGCAGTGGGCTGCCCAGCGGCCCAAGTCTTAGGGGGGTGGCACCCCTGTCCGCGCCGCATTTGATCGGGTGCTAACCAAAGCCTCATACAATCCCAACGGTCAAGGAGTAGGTTTGCAGCCTGAGTCGTCCCGTATCATTTCACCAACAGGCGCTCATGGGGTCTTTCCTTCCCGGCCAACGCACTTGGCCGAATCCTCCACCTGCAACCTCGAGGTTTTGTAGTGGTATGCAAGAGGCAACAACATGCAGTCCGTTAAAGGTGACACGCTCATGAATTGCAGCTCTTCGTCTGGGCTGTCCGGGTTTTCTCTACTGCGCACGAACAGCACGGCCTGGGCACTCTGCCTGGTCTGCAGCACTGCCGTATTGCTCCTTCCCGCCCTGTTGAATGGCTTTGCCGTGGTCTTCTTTGATACGGGCGGTTACGTGACCCGGGTGATGGCCATGACGCTGGCGCCGGGGCGTTCGCTTTTCTACGGATTCTTTCTTTGGGCGGCCTCTTGGGGCTGGTGGTCTTTCTGGGGACCGGTACTGATTCAAGCACTTGCGACCTTGTGGGCGACCCGTCTTGTGCTTCGCTGCCATGACCTGCCCGCCGGACCCTTGGCGACAACAGCCTTCTGTGCGGCCTTGGGGATGTTGACCGGCATCTCCTGGTACACCAGCCAGTTGATGCCTGATGTGTTCGTTCCCCTGGTTGTGCTGGCGCTCTGGCTTCTGGGGTTTCGCTGGGAAAGGCTGGGATGGGGCGAACGTGCCGGGTTAGCGGCTTTGGCTTTGCTGGGGATATTGGCGCATATGTCCTGCATGGCGCTGGCTCTCGGCTTGGTGGCCGTCACCCTCATGGCGAGGCTTGTCCTGTCCGGGCGTGGCTGGTCCCTGTCGGTGTGCGGTCTGGCCCCGGCAGCGGTAGTTGCGGCAAGCCTTGTCGTCATGCCGATGCTGCATCTGGCCTTGGTGGGCAAGGCGGTCTACACGCCGGGCGGACCTGTTTTTCTTTTTGGACGACTCGTTCAGGATGGCATCGCCCAGCGCTGGCTGGCCGAACATTGCCCCGTGCAGGGCATTAAGCTCTGTGGTCTGCAGGACCGAATGCCGCGGATAGCCGATGAATTTCTCTGGAGCGGTGCTTCACCGTTTCAGGAGATCGGTGGGTGGAGTGGGGCAGCGGATGCTGAATTGGGGTATCTGGTGCGCGCCTGCCTGCAAGCGTATCCCGGCGAGGTGGTTTGGACCTCCCTTCGATCCACTCTCCAGCAGATGGCAAAAGTGGCAACGGGAGATGGCTTGGATGAGTTCCAGCCGAGTACCTACGGGATTTTTTCTGATCTGCTTCCCCGGACGGCAAGCTCATTTAAGGGTGCTCGCCAGCAACAAACCCGGATCAGCCCATCGCTGTTCGATGCCTTGAACAGGGTGCATGTTCCTATCGCATACCTGTCTGTGCTCGGGTTGCTGGTGGTGGCGGGCTGGGGCCTGCGGGTCCGGCGGCATGATTTGGCGGGTGCCGCGCTGTATATTTTCCTCGCTCTTCTGGGAAATGCCTTTATCTGCGGCGCCCTCTCCAATCCCCACGACCGGTATCAAAGCCGCCTGGTGTGGCTCGCTTCTTTGGTAGTTGGTATGGCAGTGGTGTGTTGGTGGCAACGGCGGACAAAAGCACAGAATCAGGCAAGGCTCGGGCGGTGAAATCCCGGCGTCAGCCACGCTTCAGGTATTGTAATAATAGGCGGTTTTCTGATGGACAGGGGTTGCCGGCGTGCTCAGATAGCGCATTCGTTTCATCTCGCTGCGGCCTCGCGTCACCGTGTCAAGAATCAGGCCGCAGGCGATGCTGAGAAAGCTGATGATCATCATGCTCATGGACAAAACGGCTGTTGGCAAACGCGGCACGAGTCCTGTTGCCACGAATTCCTTGAGGATGGGGAACATGAGGGCGACCGACGAGGTGCAAAAGAACAGGGCGATGAGGGAGAAAAAGGACATGGGTTTTTCTTCTTTGATGAACACCAGGATCATCCACAAAATTAGAAACCCGTCCTTAAAGGTGCAGAGTTTGCTGATCGAACCGGTGGGGCGGTCCCGGTAGGTTGTTTCGATCTCGGCGATCGGCATCCGTAAATGGAGGGCATGGATGGTCAATTCCGTTTCCGTTTCAAAACCCACGGCCAGCGAGGGAAAGCTTTTCACATAGCGGCGCGAGAAAACGCGAAAGCCGGACAGCATGTCTTTGAGCCGATTGCCGAAGGTCCAGGAAACAATACTGGTCAAGAGCCAGTTGCCGAAACGGTGGCCCGGGCGATAGGCTTCCTTGATATCGGTAATCCGGGCGCCGTTGACCATGTCCAACTGGTTGTCGATCAGGAGTTGAATCATTCGGGGTGCGGCGGCTGCGTCATAGGTTGAATCACCATCCACCAGCACGTACACCTCTGCTTCAATATCGGCAAACATCCGGCGGACAACATTGCCTTTGCCTTGCAAAGGCTCGGAGCGGACGATGGCGCCTGACTCCAAGGCAACTTCCACGGTGCGATCTTTGGAATTGTTGTCATAAACAAAGATTTGGGCGTCAGGGAGGACGTACCGGAAATCCTTGACCACTTCTCCAATGGTGGCCTCTTCATTGAAACAGGGAATCATGACGGCGGTAGTCGGAGTTTTGTTCATGGTATCAGCGCCAGTTTATTGGTTTGGTGGACATCACAGAGGTCAAGTCCGAAATCGGAAAGATTGTCGCTGACCGCTTGGCAGGTGTCCGGGGAGAGGGAGAGGTCGAAAGAGTGGAGCGAATCTTTGCCCAGAAACATCTGGTGGTGCGGGATCAAGAGCTTGTACGGACCCTGGTGATTCTTGACCCGTTGTTTGATGAGCGTGTTGATGCCCACGTTATTTTCAGGACTAGCGAAATTGCTTTGGATGCGGACAAAAGGAATGTGCGGCGGAAATTCGCTGAGCACATGGGAATAGGGCTCATAACCGGCCATTAAAATCATGAGATTGCCGCTCATGGTGAGATCAGGACCTTTGATGCTGACCGTCTGATCCTGCCACTGCGGCTTTCGTCCCCAGGTGCCGGGCTGCAGGGTCACGAGGATGGCAGCAAGGATCAAACCGGCAAATGCGGCCCGGGTCCGTACCTGGCAGGGTAACATCCCCAGGGTCATGACGAGCAACAGTGGTGCCAGCATCTCCAAAGAAAGGATATAGCGATAGATGGCAAACAGAAACAACCAGACCAGATAGGACAGCGTCGCCGCCCACAGCAGGTAGCGTGTCGGCAGCGGCGTGGTGATGGGATCGATTTTGTTATGGGTCAAGCGGGCTACCCCATGCAGGGCAAGGCATATCGGCAAGAGGCAATAGAGCAGGGGCAGGCGCAGGTCCCGCCACGGAATTTCACCGACGCTATAGGGGTTTTGGGTGAAGATGAAAGGGAAAAGAAGGCGATCATGCCAGCTCTCGGGGAGAAAGGTCAGGTCCCGGGCGCTGGAAAGGGGGGCAAAGGAGGATTGGAAAATATTGTTGAAATAGGGAAAAAGGGGATTGCCGTATTGCTGGTAGAGCGCGGAGGCCCAGGGCCCCAGGGAAAGAGCGAGACCCATCAGCACGCCCAGGCCGAATCCGAAGGTGATCCCTACTCGGCGCTGCAGGGAGCCCGAGGTGCAAAGGAGGGCGCCGCACAGCCCGACGCAGAAAACCACTGACGGCAATTTCAGCCCCATCATGAGGCCTGCGGGAAAACCGCAGACTACGGCCAGCAGCAGGGAGGTTTGCCAGCGCGCGCGTAAGAGCAAGGGGTACGAGCGAAGCGTGAGCAGGGCGGAAAGGAACACCCCGAGACTGGTGATGTTGTCGTAGAAAGTTGTGCCGATCTGGGCGATGCCCCCGCCTCCCCAGAGACCCAAGGCCGCAAGCAGGGTGCAAACCAGGACTTTGTGCAGAGGATTGAGGATAATCAGGGAGGCATGCGCCAGCATGAACAGCAGAATGAAGTTCAGGCCTTGCACTGTGGCCAGAATAAAACCAGCCACTGGGGCAGGCAGGTGGGACGCTAGCAGAAAGAAAGGAACATCAAGGGCGGGGTTATAGAAATAGGGGAGCTGGGAAGGCAAAAGGTCAAAGCCGAAACGCCCGTTGACGAGCGCGTAGGCGTTATACCAGTGATAATTGCGCAGGTCCCAGTTGGCATCCGGTCCCAGGTAGAGTTCTATCAGGCCGACGAGAAAGGGAACCGTGACCAGAATCCTCAAGGCCCAAACTCTGGCCGTGCTTCCTGGTTGCGGTAGAAAAGGGAAAGAGTGCTGATCGTCCACAGGGTTTTTCTCTTGTCAGGATTGGAAAAAAGGCAACAACGTATGAGTCCCAGAATAATGCCCGCATGTTACGGATCGGTTAAATAATTGTTTTGAAATGATCATCAGCGGTTGCTTGTCCGTTGCCCGGCACAGAGATTGCGGGCGGTTCAGGCGAAGCGGTCCGTGTCCCGTTCAAGGTCCCGGGGATTCCGCCCGTGTTGTGTGCGGCACCTGACCGGAGGTTAATCAAAACCTAACACAATCCGAATGATCACCGGGTACGATTAGCGCTCAAAGCTATCACGAATCCTTTTAACGAACGCGTACTTATGGAACAATCCTCCGTCCCGCCGAGAGAGCAGCAGGCCCCTGCGCCCACCTTTAATCTCGAAGACCCCCAATGGTACCTCAACCGGGAACTGACCTGGCTGGCCTTCAACCGGCGGGTCTTGCATGAGGGCCAGGATGACCGCGTTCCTCTGCTCGAGCGGGTCTTTTTTCTGGCGGTGGTGGGTTCCAACCTCGACGAGTTCTTTATGAAACGGATCGGCGGCCTCAAACAGCAGGTGGGGGCCGGGGTCAAGGAGCGGTCTGTCGACGGTCGCCTGCCCCAGGAACAGATCGATGCCTGTAGCCTGGTGGTGCAGGATCTGCTGCGGGAACAGGAGGCGTTGGAACTGGAATTGAAGCGGTTGCTGGCCCGCAAGAAAATCCGCATCGTGCCCTATGCTGATCTGGGGCTGGCTGAGAAAACGCTCGCCGAACGCTATTTTTTTGATCAGGTGTATCCGCTGCTCACCCCCCAAGGGATGGATCCGGCCCACCCTTTTCCGTTTATTTCCAACCTATCCATCAACCTCCTGGTCAGCGTTCGCTATCCCGACAGCGAGCACAGCTACATGAACCGGATCAAAGTGCCGGTCAGCGAGGACATGCCCCGGTTTCTCCCCTTCGGCGACTCGGGCCATTTCATCACCATTGAGGACCTGATCAGCAATAATCTGGAGATTCTCTTTCCGGGGATGATCGTCGAGACCTGCGAGACCTTTCGGGTGACGCGCAATGCCATCACCGAGAAGCACCGGGAACAGGCCAATGACCTGTTGCAGATGATCGAATCAGCCCTGCGGGAACGCAAATTTGCGGAGATTGTGCGGCTGGAGGTGGGCTGGGAGATGCTGGATCAGCATCGCGGCATGCTTTCCGCTGAGCTGGGCGTGGATGAGGAAGGTGATGTCTTTGAGGTCAACGGTATTGTCGGCCTGCGCGATCTCCTGGAAATCGTGGCCCTGGATCGCCCGGAACTTCATTATCCGCCCCATCATCCGCTCGATCATCCCGATTTACAGGGCGAAGACCCCAATATTTTCCATATTATCCGCAAGCAGGGCTCCATCCTCCTCCAGCACCCCTATGACTCCTTTGACACCTCGGTGGAACGGTATCTCCGCGAGGCCAGCACTGACCCCAAGGTGCGGGCGATCAAGATGACTCTCTACCGGACTGCGGGGAAATCCCGGGTGATCGAATACCTGATCGATGCCGCCCGCAACGGTAAGCAAGTGGCCGTGGTTCTTGAACTGAAGGCCCGGTTTGACGAACAGGCCAATATCCGCTGGGCCGGGTACCTGGAAGAGGCGGGAATCCATGTCACCTATGGGGTGGTCGGTCTCAAGACCCACAGCAAGGTGATTTTTGTCATTCGTAGGGATTACGACGGCCTGCGGCGCTACGCCCACATCGGCACTGGTAACTACCATGCGGGTACTGCTCGGATGTACTGCGATCTTGGCCTCTTTACCTGTGATCCGGATATCGGCGCCGACCTGACCGAACTGTTCAACTACCTGACCACCGGCTACACCCCGATGCGCCGCTACCGCAAACTTCTGTCTTCGCCGCGGATGCTCAAGAAAGCACTGTTGCAGCGGATCGAGCGTGAGATCCGGGCACACAGTCCGGAACACCCGGGGCTGATTCAATTGAAGGCCAACGCCCTGGAGGACCGGGAGCTCATTGCCGCCCTCTACCGGGCCTCGCAGGCCGGGGTGCATATCGATTTGATTATCCGCGATACCTGCCGCCTACGTCCGGGCATACCAGGTTTGTCGGAGCATATCCGGGTGGTGTCGCTGGTCGGTCGCTTCCTCGACCATGCTCGACTCTTCTATTTCCGTAATCGGGGGGAGGACGAATACTTCATCGGCTCCGCCGACCTGATGCAGCGCAACCTCGAAAGCCGGGTCGAAATCTGCGCCCCGGTAGAAGCCCCGAAACAGAAAAAATTGCTGCGGCAACTGCTCGATCTCCAGCTCAGCAATAAGCGCAATCTGTGGGAAATGGAGGCGGACGGTAGCTATACCCAACGGTTTGCCAAAGCCCGGGAAGGTTCGGTCTGCATCCATCGTCAACTGATTGAACGGACAGAAAAGCGGCAGGCAGCGAGTCACCGAGCGGTCCTCAGAAAGAAGAGCCGGAAAAAGAGCGACAAGAAATAGAGGCGGTTCGGGAGAGCGTTTCCAGGGCCGGAGATAGTTCAGCTGAACGTCAGAATCGAATTCTCGATGCAGCCTTTACGCTTGGCTGTGGTTTGAGCTGCTGGGTATCGACTCCCACGACGCTGTCGCCCCAGTTGCCGAAATCCGCATTCTCTTGCAAACCTGAATACCACCAAAACCCAACGATTTTTTGTTGCTCACCTCCGTCTGTTCTCCTTCCCCCCTGAAATTCTTTTCAAGCAGCCCCTGGATCCTTGTCAACCGCGAGATCCTCGCGTTTTGCCGATGTCGACCTTCGCCTTCTAACCCTTTGTTGATCCAAAAATAACCTTGGGAAAATCAATTACAAATAAACCCAAGGTAGGTTTGGCAATCGCTCAAAAAAGAGAGCAAGTGCTGGCGCAACAAAAGCGAGGAGGAAATTCGGCAAGAATCTATTCCTGGGGCAGCTATACGGACAACGGATGAACCAAATTCGAGGGTGACAAGGAGAGGGAAAATGAAGCAACTGGACAGAAGGAAATTCTTGAAAATCGGTGGGGTGGGTATAGCGGGACTCGCGGTCGCGGGGTTGGATATCCCGTACCTGCAGTGGTTGTCGTCGAGAACGGCTCTGGCCGCAGGATCTGAGAACGCCTGGTGCTTTGGCGTGATGTCGGATACCCAGTGGGTGAAGGGTACCGGTAACGCGGACGAGAGGGCCTCCTCCTGTGCCACGTCGATAATTGATGCTTTAAATGAGCAGTTCATTCAGCATGCGTGCAAGTATGTCATCCAGGTCGGTGATCTGTGTAACGATGAAGCGGTGAATGGCGTCCGCTCCATGCCCATGCGCGCGGCTCACTGTCAATCCCTCTATGACAGAGGTATCGGGTTCTTCCCGGTACGCGGCAATCATGAAGCCTCACAGACCGCTGCCGGTGAGCTCCCAACCCTTTTCCCGCAGACCCAAGGGGGCGGTGCCCATGTTGCTGGCGCGACCAATTTCAATAGTCCCATGGAGTCGTTGCAAGGTTTGAGCTACAGCTTTGATTACGACAATGTCCGCTGTGTGCTTATTGATCAGTTCACCAGAAAGGATGGTACCGGTAGCACCAATGCCAATGTGCTGGATCAGGTCACCTGGGTAGGCGAAAGGCTTTCTTCTAAACCCGAGGACAGTCATGCCTTTGTTTTTGCCCATAAAAACCTGATCGGCCAAAACCATAAAGATGTGCTTTTTGGCGCCACTATGGCGACAATAAACGACCCTGCCATGGACACCTTCATTCAAAGTCTTGATGCCAACGGTGTGCGGTATTGTCTCGGCGGCCATGATCATATGCACCACCGCTCGGTGGTTAAGAACTCGGCTGGGACGGCCAGCGTTGATCAGATCATCTGCTCCTCAAACAGCTACAAGTTCTATATCCCCAAAGACGGTGATGACGGTCGGGAAGAACCCGTGTGCCAGGAGTTGGCGACCATTGGCTACTATATCTTTACTGTCGATGGCCCACGGGTAACGGTCGATTTTTATTCATCAAGCCATGGTGCAGAGTATGGTGATATCGATCTGGCCAATGCCCCCTCGTCATTCAATTTTTACCTGCGCGAACGTTTCGGTTACAGCCTGAACGGCAAGTCCTGGATCGTCAAACAGGGCGAGAGCTATACGACGATTGCGGACAGCTACAAGGGGACCACAGCAAAAATCTTGAGTGGTACCAACTTAAACAAGGAGACCGAATATCTGGGCGAGAAACTATGCAAAACCGTCAATACCGGATGGGCGGATGCCAGCCCTGCCGACAATGGCCTGAGCAGTGTCTTCACCCTCTGGGGACTGGTGGACAATCTGAGTCTCTGGGAAAAACCCCCGACAAAAGACCTCACGGGACTCTTGCCCTCGGCCGCCGAGAGCACCCAAACCGATACGTACACCCTCGCCCTCAGTTATGATCCCACAAAGGTTCGGCCTTCGCAGCTGATGAGCGGCAAATTTGTCATTGCCGCCAAAAATGAACACAAGGATTGGATGAACGCGGTGGATCTGAATTTCGCAGGAACCAAGAAATTTGTCGTCGGTCCCTGGAAGGCAGCCTATGGACTGGGAACCTACGGAGTGGATCCGAAAACCTATACCGTCTGGGCCGTGCTGAATCATGAAAGCAATTTTGTGCTCAAATTTGTCTGATTACTAATCACTTCATAGAGAGAAGAGGAGTTCACCCGATGAACATGAAAGCCTTGTTGTTGATGCTTTTTTGCTCCACCTTTGGTTTGACCCTGAATGCACAGGCGGCCGTTATTGATTTTGAATCGTTGGCGCATAGTGACGATTATGCGGATCATGGTGCCACCTACACGGAAGATGGCTTTTTACTCACGAATACAGCAACCGTAGCGAGCAGTGGTTTTGATCCATCCCTGGCCACAGCTGGAACCAATGCTTTTGGATACAGCGGCTCAACCGCTCTTTTCAACGACAATTGGCAAGGGCAGACCGTGCTGACCAGGACTGACGGCGGATGGTTCAACTTGAATTCCATTACGCTTTCAGAGTTTTATGACATTGATCCAACAATCGATCCAATTGACGTCGTTTTTACTGGTATGCTCAACAATGGTGCCACGGTAACGCAAACCCTCACGCTCGATGGTGTCTTCGGTCCGGAAGTCTTCACCTTTGATCCGAGTTTCAGCAATCTTGTCGCTGTCAGCTGGTTACAAACAGAGGTGTTTCACCAGTTTGATGACCTTACAATCGCGCCTGTCCCCGAGCCCTCCACCATCTTGCTGTTTGCTTCAGGTCTGCTCACTGTTGCGGCTGCGAGACGAAAAAGAGGGTAACAGGACCTGGGTGCAGGCGAAACAACGGATGTCGGCGGCCTCGTCAGGGGCTTGTTGCGGAGAAACCAGCTGAAAATCGCCCCCCTTCTTTTCAGTAGGGGGACTGCAAGGGGGCTCATGTAACGGTTGCAACTCCATCAACCCCTTTAATCTTGCTGCCACCTGAAAGCAATGTCCCGGTGCTGCCCGGCAGCACCGGGACATTCCTGTTTTGCGACAAAACCCTACCCCCTTTGCCCAAGGATTTCTCAGAGAGATGCCGATGATCGTTACGGCAGGCTATCACCAAGCGGTACTCCGCAGAAGCGGAAAGTGCCGTCTCACCAAACCCTTGGTGGTCGGCGAACGGGCGGGCTGTGCGCAGAAAAAAGAGCCGAAAAAGAGCGCCAGAGCGAGAAGCGCTACCCAGGGAATAACCCGCAGATTCCCGTTAACGGATGCTGTTCAGCTCGCCGTCAAAAGGGACTCCTCGATATAGCGTTTGCGTTTGGCGGGTTTGAGCTGCTGGGTGTCGACCACCACCAGGCCGTCGACGCAGTTGCCGAAATCCCGGTCGACATTGAAGTCGAGAAAGGCGACCCCGCCCGGCGGGCACAACTCGGTGTACTGCTTGTAGAGGGTGGGGATCGAGGTGCCCAGGGTGCTGAGCAGGGATTTGAGGTGGATCAGGTCCTGGTGGTAATTGTCGCCGACAAAGGATGCGGCCAGGTCAGTGACCGGCAGGGAGAAGCGGAAGGGGTTGCGCGAACACGGCTGGGAGCGGGGTTGGGCAAAGTAGAGCTTGTAGAAGTAGATGAGCAGTTCCTTGGCCATTCGCGGCATGCTGTTGCTGATGCTCACCGGCCCGAACAGATAGCGGTATTGGGGGTTTTGGAGGAGGAAAGCGCCGATGCCGTACCAGAGATAATCGAGGCCGCGTTTGCCCCAGTATTTCTGTTGGACAAAACTGCGGCCCAATTCCAAGCCCTGGTCGAGATAGGGAAATTGAGCCTCGTTAAAATGAAAAAGGCTGTGGCTGTAGAGTCCTTCGCAGCCTTTTTCGCGGACCACCGCCGCCGCATCGGCAAAGCGATAGGCGCCGACAATTTCCAGGTCCTCGGTGGACCAGAGCACCAGATGGCGGTAATAGCGGTCAAACCGGTCCCGGTCGCTCCTTTTGCCCGAGCCTTCGCCGACCGCGCGGAAGGTAATCTCCCGCAGCCGGGCGATCTCTCGCAGCACCGGCGAGCTATCGTCCCCCGCAAACAGATATATTTCCTTGCCGTCCGGTGTTCTTCCCAGCAACTCCCCCGCCTGCACCTTCTTTTTCAACACCACCCGCCGTTCCGGCCGGGCAATCGCGGTTTCCGTGGGTAAGATCCCTTTTTTACCGGTACCGATGCGGTAGAGATGTTTGCGAAACAGCGCGATCTTGTCTTTCTCCCGAATCTTGAGGCCATCGTAGGCCCCAAAGGGGATGAGACCGCCGATGGTCAGGCTGAGCGGTTTGCTCTGGGTCCGGAACATCTGCCCGACCAGCATCAGGGTGGAAAGCGGTTTGGCCAGCAGTGAAGCGGCATAGAAAGAGAGCGAATTACGGCCGCGGATATGGATGGGCAGGATCGGCGCTTTGGCGCGGGCGGCCAGGCGGAGGAAACCTTTCTGCCATCGGCAGTCCCTGATCCCGTGGGGGCCAAATCGGGAAACCTCACCCGCCGGGAAGATGATCACCGCCTCTTCCTTGGCGAGCGCCTGCTCAATCCGGGCAATCTGCTCCTTGAGGGTCACCCCGGTCATCACCTTCACCGACAACAAACAGGGCCGCAGCGGCTTGACCGCATCGAGGAGCTCGTTGGCCACGATTCGGACATCGGGTCGGCAGTCGTGCACCAGTTTCAGTAGGGCCAATCCGTCGAGCGTGCCGATGGGATGGTTGGCAATGATCATTACCCGGCCGCTCACCGGGATGTTTTCCCGGTCGCGGTCGGCCACGGTGTAGGTGAACTGGAAGGATTCGAGCACCTGTTCAACGAATTCCATGCCCTGCAGATGGGGAAACTGCTCGGTAAAGTCGGTAAAATGCTGTTCCCGGAGCAGGCGGCGGAGCATGGAGCGGAGCGGCAGCGTGACCAGCGGGCGGCCGGTCAGGCTGGGGTAGTACTGGTTGAGGATTGCATCGACCGTAAACATGGGAGCTCCTGTGGAGGGTTGGCAACGTCGGTTGGGGCGAGGTTCAGGCGGCAAAGGCCGGGTATTTTTCTTTGTTACCCAGCCACTGCTCCCGGAAGGACAGGGGTAAATAGCGCCTGGACTTCTTGGCCTGCGGGATTCGGTTGACCTCAAATTCGATGCGCATCCCCGGCTGTGAGCCAGGTGTTTTTCCGGGTGCGACTGCCCACCGCGAGCCTCCGGCCTTTCCGAGGGTTACGGCGGTCTCCGGTTGATCCCTGGCCGTCAACAGACAAAGCATCTCTCTGCCCCCGCCCTTGGAGACAGGAGGTACACTGGAATCCAGGGCATAGTTGGAACGGGTGGTGAGCGCCCGCAACTCCTTGGCGGATATTTCGGCCGGTCGATCACCGCAGAGCACCACTGCCCCGTAGTGCTCCTTGAGCAACGGGTGGGAGAACAGGGACTGCAGCTGCAGCACCTGGGTCGGTGCCGAGGGGGCGAGCTGCACATTAAGCACCAGTATGGAGGTGCTGTTTTTTCGAACCAGGGCAAATTGGGCAATCCATTCCTGGCACTCTTCCTCGGCGGGCATCGACAAGCCGCCGCTGTTGAGCATCCAGACCTCAGGCCCGGTTAAAATGGCCAGACCGCTGCGGTCGGCCTTGCCCGGGTCCTGCTTCTTGGGCACCTGGCGACTTGCCGCGATACAGCTGGAGGTCAGGCCCAGGGATTGCGAGAGGGTCCGGGTTATATCTTCACTGCCGTTCTCGTCTCGCCGGAGGGACTGGCAGCAGAGAATGTCAAGGGGGGCATGGCGCAGGGGGTCGAGCCATTCCTGCAATTGTTTGGTTGAACTGCCCGGTTGCGCACCGGTATTAAGCGTCATTACTTTGATCATGGTCCAGGGGGCTCCAAAGGGAGTACGGTTTTATCTGATTTGGCTCCGACCGGTCGGCGGACAGGCCGGGTCGGGCGGCTCTCTGTTTGCATGGCACCAGTACATACAGGGTGTTTGTTGTCGTGCGGTTAGCACTGCGTCAATCTTTGATGAGAATCCGGCGGACCCAAGCCTTTCCTTTCGGTTCAGGCCGCCAATCCCTCCCGCTGTGGGCGGTCTCGCGCTGTCTTCTTTTGGCTTTGCGCGATCTGTTCCAGCGGTGAGGGTTGGAAGAGGTCGTCAATGATGCCGCCCTGCCAGTCGGGGTGCGGGGCCAGTCCGAGAATTTCCGCCATGGTAGGTGCCAGATCAAGCAAAGACAGGCTCTGCTCCAGTTCCACGCCCTGGCGGATTCCCGGTCCGGCAAGGATCAGGGGCAAGTGTGTCTCGCCTGATCCTATTTCCCCGGTTCGCGGCCGACAACTGCGGTGACAGCCGATCACCATGATCACATAGTCCTGCTGCAGGCCGACTACGGCCAGGTGTTCCAGGAGCAGAGCCAGGGCCTGGTCAGCCTGTTCGACACTCTCCCGGTAGGATTCCGAACAGAAGCCGAAATGGACACCGGCAATATCGGCACCCTGGAGCGAGAGCAGACAGAGGTCCGGTTTTTCCTTCTGCAGATGGCGGCTGGCCTGCTCTGCCAGTTCGCGGTCGACATTACGGATCCCCTGGGAATTGATCAACATCCCGGTTTGCAGGCTGCCCGGAGGGAAAACAAGGCGCATCCGGTCGCTGGAATAGAAAGCGGAGCTGTGCTGATGACGGTAGCGCAGCAGCGAAAAGAGCGAGACCGCATGGGGCGAGACCATAGAGGCGCCGCTGTTGGTCAGCACGCCATGATCTTCGGGAGGCAGGGAGGTGAACAGGGAGACCAGGGTCGGCAGGGTCAGTTGCGGTTGCAGGGGCTGCAGCTGCCGGGCAATGACGCCCCTGCGGATAAGGTGGTCAAAACAGCGGACATGGGCGCAGGCCAGGGTATCGGAACGCAGGCCGTCAATGACAACGCAGAGCAGTTTGGGCATGGGGCACTCCCTTGAGAAGATTCGGCCGGAGGGTGCCGCCGCGAAAAAACAGAGGCGAACGAGTATCCGGTGCTATGCCCTGTCTTCTACCCCCCCACAGTTACGGGCGGGTTAGCCTGTTGTTACAATTAGATCAGGGTGTTTGTCGGCAGGAGACAAAACCTTGGGTCCTGATGCAATCGTAACCGTTTTGTAACCGGGGGTTAAAATGCGGCACTCATACTAGCAACAATGACGGAATGCGGTCCTTCCCCGCAGCCAGGCAAAAACCCGTCGGTTCCCTCAACAACGGCAGATTATTCACATGCGCTACGCCATCTATTTTGCTCCCCCCGCAGCTTCCCCGCTCTGGCAACAAGGAAGCCAATGGCTCGGCCGGGATGCCCTCAGCGGGCGCTCTCTGCCGCAGCCTCATTTCCGCGGTATCGATCCAGAACGCTTCGTGGAGTTGACTGCGTCTGCGGCCCATTACGGTTTCCACGCCACCCTTGTCCCCCCATTTCGCCTGGCGGGGCGAAACAGCGAGGCGGACTTGCTGATTGCCTTGGCTGATTTCTCCCTCTGTCAGAAATCGCTGCCCCTGCCGCCTCTTGAAATTGGCCAGCTCGACCGATTTTTCTGCCTCCGCCCGATTCGTCACTTGCCACCCCTCCAGACCCTTGCCAGCCTTAGTATCCGGGCTTTTGATCGTTTCCGGGCCCCTTTGACCCCGAGTGAGCTGGCTCGGCGCAAGGCCGCCATGCTCAGCGGCCAGGAAAAGAAAAACCTGGAGATCTGGGGATATCCCTATGTCTTTGAACAATTTCGCTTTCATTTCTCCCTGACATCGCCCATGGCTGCGGGCCGGGAAATGGAGTTGATCCATGCCGCACTGATCGAGACCTTCAGGCCCATGCTTGCAGGTCCTCTGGTGCTTGACGCCCTGTGTCTTTTTATTGAACCGGAGCCCGGCCAGCCGATGCGCTGCATCCACCGGTTTCCCTTTTTCCTTTCATCTTCCGAATCAGAGGAATGCATCCATCATGACCAGCAGCTCCTCCCCCAAGACCTTTATCCTGGATACCAATGTCATCCTGCATGACTCGGCCTGTATCGACAACTTTCAGGAGCATGACATCGTCATCCCGATCACCGTTCTTGAGGAACTCGACCATTTTAAAAAAGGCAATCTCACCCTGAACTACCATGCCCGCGAATTCGTTCGCGCCCTTGATAGCCTCAGCGCCAACAAACTGTTCAACGGCGGGGTTCGCATCGGTCCGGACAAGGGGCTGGTGTCGATCAAACTCGAGCAGGCCCCGCACGAGGATCTGCGTCATCATTTTCCGGCCGCTGCCAAGCCCGACCATCAGATTCTCAACCTCGGCTATCACCTGGCCAAGGCCGACGGATCGCGCCGCTACATCCTGGTGAGCAAGGACGTCAATCTGCGGATGAAGGCCAAAGCCATCGGCCTGATGGCCGAGGATTACACCACTGACCATGTCAAGGACATCGGCGGTCTCTACACCGGCTGCCGCTGTCTCAACGGGATTGCAACAGAACTGATCGAAGAGCTCCACCGTGAAAGCGAGGGGGTTGATCCTGCATCGCTATCGCTTGAGAGCCCGCTGAAGGACAACGAATATCTGATTGTCCGCAATGGCAGGAAATCGGTACTGGCAACCTGTCGGCCCGGGGCAGGGAGGGTCTGCAAAATCAACCGCAAGATTGTCTACGGCATCGCGCCCCGTAATGCCGAGCAGAGTTTTGCCATCCATGCCCTCTGCAACCCTGAGGTGCCGCTGGTCACCGTATCCGGCAAGGCGGGCACCGGCAAAACCCTGCTGGCCCTGGCAGCGGCCCTGGAGCAGCGCAGCCACTACCGCCAGATCATGCTGGCCCGGCCGATCGTGCCGCTTTCCAACAAAGATATCGGCTACCTGCCCGGCGACATCCAGTCGAAGATCGGCCCCTACATGCAGCCGCTCTATGACAATCTGGCGGTGATCCGCAGCCAGTTTCCCGAGCAGAGCGAGATGAGCCAATTGATCGACCGGCTGCTCGGCGACCATAAACTGATCATTGAGCCGCTGGCCTATATCCGCGGCCGCAGCCTGGTGAAGATGTACATGATCGTCGACGAGGCCCAGAACTTGACCCCGCACGAGGTCAAAACCATCATCACCCGGGCAGGGGAGCAGACCAAGATCGTCTTCACCGGCGATATCCACCAGATCGACCATCCCTACCTGGACAGTCAATCCAACGGCTTGAGCCACCTCATCGAAAAGATGCAGGGACAACCGCTCTATGCCCACATCAACCTCGAGAAAGGCGAGCGTTCCGAGCTTGCCCTACTGGCCAGTGAACTGCTATGAAGCCCTCATTCTTTGAATATTCGCCCTTGCGGGCTCTTGTTCCGTTCTGTCTGGTCCTGCTGCTCCTGGCGGTGGCCAGCCCCGCCTCCCAGGTCTTTCGCTACCGCGAGCAGACCGGCGCTGACAGCTTCACCTTCCTCTGGCGGGCGGAGCAAGGCAGCCGCGAGGTGACCGTGACCCAGGATCAGGGTGACGAGATCTACAGCAGTGTCTGCACCCTGGATGGCGCAACACTCTCCTGGCAGTACACCCGGCTGCCGGACACCGATGTCCGGGCGGAGCGGATCGGCGACCGCATCAGGCTCAGCGGCACCTTGGCCGGCAAGGCCATTGATCAGAGCCGGGCCATCGATGGCCGTCCCTGGTTCCAGCCCCTGTCCTATTCCCTGCAGCGGATGGTGGCCCTGGATCAGCAAACCGTCAGTTTTTGGACTATCCGCCCGGATACCTTGGAGATCGTGGCCATGAAGGCCGAGAAATCCGGGGTCGAACAGATAGCAGCGGGAGCGGCAATGACCGAGGATGCGGACAAGGTGGTCATTCGCCTGGACGGTCTGCTGTCCGCCCTCTGGCAGGCTGCATACTGGTTCCGGCAGAGCGACCATCTTTTTGTCCAATACCAGGGAACCCATGGCCCGCCAGGCACGGCGGCAACCCGAATCAGCCTGGTCACCCCTTGAACTGGTTTTCCGGTAGGGGAGAGTTGTTCATTGGTTGACCGCCAGGAAAGGTTTTGAAAAAGCCCGGGGTGATCAGCAGCAGCTCATGACCCCAGGCCTGCAAGGTTGCCGCTGTCCGGCTCAGAGTGGTAACGACTCCGTTAATTTGGGGATGCCAGGCATCGGTTGCTATACAGATTTTCATAATTTTTGACAACGACCGCCTCCTCCAGGGGTTGTTGATTGCGCCATTCCACAATACCGAGCCGACCGGCTTGATTCTCGGCGAGCGCGGTGCAGCTCTCCACCCAGTCGCCGGAATTGGTGTAGAGGATCTTGCCGATCTCCCTGATTCCAGCCCGGTGGATATGGCCGCAGATCAGGCCGTCAACCTGATGCTCGGCTGCTTCTCGGAGAACGCTTTCCTCAAAGCTGCCCAAAAAATTGACCGCCCTTTTTACCTGGTGTTTCAGCCAGGCAGACAGCGTTCGGGTCTCCTGGCCCCTGACCATCCGCTTGCCCCTGCCGACGATGCGGCTGAGCGCCCGGACAAGATCATAGGCTGTGCTGCCCATACTGGCCAATCGGGGGCTGCAGCGGATGACCGGATCAAAGGTGTCGCCGTGCATGACCAGGTACCGGTAACCGTCGGCCGTTTCATGCACCACTGAGTTCATGATCCGGATCTTATTGATGTGGCTGCCGCTGAATCGGCGCAGGGCATGATCGTGGTTGCCGGGAATGTAAACAACCTGCGTCCCTTTTTGCGCCTTTTCGAACACGGCCTGGACGATCAGGTCATTGATCACCGGCCAGTGCCATTTTTTCTGGGCCTGATGCAGGTCGATTATATCCCCCACCAGATAGAGAAATTCCGATTCGGTTCGTGAGAGAAAATCGAGCAGTTGCTCGGTCTGCAGGTTTTTGGAGCCCAGGTGCAGGTCGGATATCCAGAGCGACCTGAAGTGGAGTTGCGGCATGAGTCCCTCCTTGGGGTATGGGCCGATTTTGGATCAAATGCAGGCCTGCCATCGGATCGCGGCAGTCTTCCTGCTGTCTTTGCGAAAGGGTAGCCCCCCGATGTTACGCTTTGATCAGGATCCGGTTTTTTTCAGATTGACCGTGCATTTCGATGCGACGGGGGCGCAGCGGTGGAGAAAGTGGAGTCAGATACGGTCCTCTCGGACTGCAAACGAGACGGTCGCCTCGGTGACCATACTGCGGCCGAAGACCAAGAAGAGGGTGAGCCAGAGGAACTGAAGACCCAGGAGCAGCAGGGGATTGAGCAGCAGCGCTCCTCCTCGGGCTATGTCCGGGAGGGGTGCAAGGGGCGCAGGCAGCAACCAACAGAGCCCGCAGCCATAAGCAATGGCCAGCAGCCCCATCGTCTGATAGGCGGAAAAGGCGGTAAAACCACGGAAATCGGCCCGGAGTGTTTCGGACAGCACCCGCCAGACCTGCGAGACCACGAGGCTGAGGAGAAAGGCGCTTTGATACGAGCCGTGTAAAAAAAGATGACAGGCGACCAGGGCGGTCACGGTATAGAGGGTGCAGGTCAATCCCTGGATGGGTACTAATTTGACCCTGGAGAATCCGCCCTCGTAAACCGCTTTTTTGGTGGCGCCGGCAAAGACAAAGGCCAGACGGTCGAACAGCAGGGTGAGGATCGGGCCGCACTGGTGCAGCGGTTTGCCGTAACAGCAGCCGAAACTGATGCAGGCCATCCGTCCCAGACCTTCACCAAGGATATAGCCGATGCCGAGCGCCGCCAGCATCACCTGGACATTCAGCGGCGGCAGATTGAGCAGCAAACAGCCACCATTGACCAGGCTGATAAGCAACGGCGCTGCCACCAGGCCGCAGAAGAAAGCCCCGCCGATGGTAAAGGTGTAGCGCTTTTTTTCCACCAGTCGAGCCACCAGGCGGGCTGCGGGCAGGCAGAGGACCATGAGCAGGCTGAGTGTTGCCAGGACCGGGCCCAGGGCTGCACCCGAAGCCACCGTGAGAACGAGGACAAAAAGAATAGCAAGGGTGGCGGCAGAGGCGAGCAGCAGCCCATACCAGGTCAGGTTGACACCGTGCCAATGGGTGGCATCCTGGGGGCGAACCGGCACGATGGCCAGCATCTGAAAGCGGGCGCCCGGGAGTTGCCGCCAGCCCAGGACTATCAGCAGGGAAAAAAAGACGGTGGAGGTGAGGAGGAAGAGCCAGTTGTTCATGGGTGCTCCAGGGCAGGGGCGGGGGAGGCGGACACAGGGGAGGGCCAGCAGAGGGCCTGCTGTTGCCGTTTGTGGGCAATAGTCGAGCGGACCTTGACCTCGGTCTCGACCAGCGGACGGCCCAGGCCCGCAGAAAAACGGCTCTGGACATCGCGGCGGATCACATTATCTCGCAGGTCTTGGCTGAAGGTGATGGCATCCTCCTCGAAGAGGAGGATGTCGGTGGAACTGCCGGGCCGGTACAGGCTCTTGGGACAGCCCCGTGCAAGCCGCATGCCCTTGACCATCGGCACGGGGTTGTCGTAGCCGGTTGCCGAGTAGCACTGGACGATATCGCCGATCATCAGAGCAACGACCTCGATCATCGCCACCAGGCCGACGCCGCTGCCTTCGGTTACATCGGTGTTGATGATGGTCACCACTCGCCGGTTTGTGCTGTGCAGCGAGGCCAAAGCTATCAGCGCCTGCGGGTTGCAGGAATGATAGCTGCCGTCGAGTTCGTAGATATCCACTACCTCTCCGGTAACCGGTACATGGTTGTAGTGGTACTTGTCCGGCGTCAGGCGGAAAATGGCAAAATCGCCTTGGGCAAAGGCTGCACACCAAGGTGAATCCACACCCAGCAGGTCCGTTGCCGAGAAGAATTTTTCTTTGATGAACAGTTGCGGGGTGTTCTTGAGGCTGCCGATCAGGACTTTGGCATCGGCCGGGGACACAATGGCTGTCGGGTTGGGATCCATGGGGCGGAGATCCTTGTAGCGAATCCGGCGCTCAAAGACCTGACGGGCGGTGGTGAAACTGTGCTCCGGGGCAAGGCATTCCAGCCTGTCGATACCCATCCGCTCCAGGAGCCGCCTTCCCCGGCAGTTCACCAAGGGCAGATTGAGATCAAAATGGATGAAGCCAAGCAGACTCGACATACGCTTACTGGTCAGAACCTGGAACAGAGTGGGGGTATGCTCGCGCAGCCGATTGTAGAGCAGGTTGATGGCCTGATCGGCGATGAGGCGTTCGCTGAGAATTTTGCCGGTTTGGCGGTCAATATATTGATGCTCCCTGTTCCTCTCTGGCGACTTTTTCATCCTTCTGCACCGCTTGCCCTTAATTCCAGATGAAGTATCAGGAGGATCAGGAAGATAAAGACGTGCTTTTCCCGATCCGTGGCCTCACCGGCGACTACCCGGCAGCCGGTTTCCCGGATGAACAGAGCCGCCGGGGCCTTGCCGGTCAATTGTTCTCTGAGGGTGGTGATCGCAGGATCACTGCAGGCATCAAGCCGCTGGCCGTCGTCTATGAGGGTTTCCAGACCATTGGCCAGGTGGAGGCTGCAGAGGTCTTTCCGGTAGTAGTTTTCCGCTGCCCGGTTAAAGGTCGCGGCTTCCATCTCCATGGGATGGGCGGCGCGGCCATGACGGGTGAGGATAGCCCCGGTGAGGTGGGCCGCAGCTGTGGGAGCCGACCCTTTCAGCATGGCCTCGAGGAGGTCAAAATCCTCTCCCACCCCCTGGACTGCACCCATCCGCCCGCATTGTCGCCGCAACAGTTCCAGGCAGGCCAGTTGATAGGCGGCGACCTCGATACGCAGGTAGCCTTTGTAGCGATGGCTGGGGCGTTGCCGCTCCACCAGGGCGATGATGCGCCGCAGCAGCCTGTTTTTGGTGTCAGCCCGGATAAAAACGGTGGGGAGCGCCATGGCGGCCGCGAAAAAGATCTGGCGCCGCTCGCTTTCGGTGCTGGGATCATCGGGAATATGCGCATGGGTGACTTCACCGCTGATCACCCATTCATAGGCCAGGGCCGTGACGAGGGTCTGGAGGTTGACCGCCCGGGCAAAAGACGCACCGAGATCCGGAAAGAGCGAGTAGTGCCGCCCCTCGAAACCGGAGAAGCCGTATCGGTGGAGGGCGCGCATCCGGTAGGGCAGGTAGATGGCCATGCGGCTGTCAAAGACCCCCATCTCGGTCAGGTCCTGCTTGAGCCGTTCCTGATTGTGCTCCATACCGTTAAGGGCAGGGCTTTGGTCAACACTTTGCAAGGCTACCAGATAGTCGATCAAACGGACGTCCGGCAGGTAATCGCCGCGCAGCCGCAGGACACGGCTGGTCAGCCGGTCAAGCCAGAGAGGCCCCAGCGGAGTGAAGCTGTGGCCGCAGAAACGCAGGTCCGCCTTTTTTTTCCAGCGCCGCCAGAGCATGCGTAGATGGGTGTAATCGAGTTCGTGGGGCAGATAGCCCAGCACCTTTTCCGGGTGAAAGTCACTGAACCCGAGGCGGTGAGGGGCGGCCGAGCAGGTAGTGACAAAGAGCGGCAGAAAATGCTCAACGATCTTGATCACCAGATCACCGAAATATTTTTCAAAGCGTCCGGCGCCCTGTTCCCGATAGCAGCGGCTGAGCACCCGGCTGCCCAGGGTGATGTGGGTGCCGTTGTTAGCCAGCGAGGTGCTGGAGGTGTTGGGCAGGACCACCAGGTTATTGACGATGATCCCGGCCTCCTTCAATTTGGCGATGGTGTTGAGCTGGCTGCGCGACAGGGTCCGGTGGCAGAGGCCCATATACTCTTTTTTTTCTTCGCCCCGCTGCCATCCGGACAGGCAGGGGTTGAGGAACAGCTCCCGGTAAAATTGGTCGGAGATCAGGTCATTGAGGCGCTTTTGCCGGGCCGGGGGGTTGGGGGCCAGGTACATCCGGCAGGTCTGGCCGTTTTTTTCCAGGCGGAACTCGCGGTTGGCGTAGCCGATGAGCAACTGGAGCAGAAAAAAGCGGCGGCTGGTCTCGCGGGCGGTGTTGCGGCCGGGGAGGGTGTCGGTCGTGCCGCTGCTTAAGCTGAAGGAGAGGACCTCCGGCGAGCTGTTGTCGCTGATCAGATGGTCCATCAGTTGTTCGCCGGTTTGCTTCAGGATCGGGTGCGCAAAGGTCGGTTGCCCGATAGCATCGGCCAGGGAGAGTTTGAGCAGATAACTGACCGGCACCCGCAGCCAGGCCTCGCCCTCTTTGGCAAAAAGAAAGCGACCGACATCCTGCCGCATCGGCCCTTGCGGTTGCCCTTTATCGGCCAACAGATCATGGTTGAGAAGAGTGGTGGCATATTCGCCCAGCAAACGTCGGGGGAAACGGACCCAGGAATTTTCCCAGATCCCGTCCTGCTGCTCGTTGAGAAAGGCATCGAGTTCGGTGAGAACCTGCGGGGAGAGGTCACCGCGCCGGGCCCGCAGGGTCAGGTTTTTGTAGTAATTGGAATCGACGATGGCCAGGGCCAGGTCGACATCTTCCTTCTTGCCCTCCACCGCCACCTGGAACTCGTTTTCCACGCCCACGGTGGTGTCGTCCCCGAAAAAGGGTGTAACGTCTGCACGTTGCAGCACCTGCTGCCGGAACAGATCGGCCTGGCGAGCGAGATCGCTTGGTGCGCCTCGGGTGGCAATAGGGGGTAGGGGAAGGGTCATGACGCCGCTGTATGTTGAGGGGATCTGATTCCAAATCTCTATCAAAAGAACATACAGGGCAACTGTTAGATTCCGGCTACGAACAGGTCAGTATTGCGTCAGGTCGCGTGCGGGTGGACAAGGGCGGCGTCTTGGCAGAGCAGGGCAGGGAATATCCTGGAGGGAATGCTGCGAAAAAACAGCAAAAGGAATGTGAAAATAGTTTGTTGAAAATAAAGAGGCTGAGGCGGTCCTTTAGATCATCCCCAGAAACATGGCGAGAGCTCCAAGGAGGGCATGGGAGAGTGAGACACCCCAGATGTTGGGCCACTTTATAAAGAGGAGGCTCCAAATAAGGCCGCTTGCAAAAGAGATGATGAGTAAAGGCGGATGGTTGTAGATGGTGTGAAGAAAACAGAACGAAGAGGTTGAGACGAGGACTATCACTCGGTAATCCCGGTTGCCTGTCCTGCGCATTTCTGCAAACAGCATTCCCCGGAAAAGAAGCTCCTGAACGGGAGCAAGAAGGAGTATATACATTACATAAACATAAGGAAGATACGACGAATCTTTTGGCCTCACAAGACCCGCTCTGTAGGACAGATACAGACAGACCGCACCCAAGGCGCAGAAAAGAAGATTCCAATATATTGAGTTTCGCAAGTTATCGGTTCGAAACCCTAGTTCCCGCCACCGATAACGCCTGTGAGCGGCGAAAAAGAGACTCCCTGCCATGACGACAGACAAGGCATGGAAACGGTATGCAAACGGGATGATTCCAGACCAAAGAAGCAGTATGGGGAGGTACCATCCTGAAAGCAAAATATATAAAGACGTGCCGCCCGTCTGGGGGCTGCACCTCTGTTTTTCATCAAGGGTCGCCTTGTACTCGTGGGTTTTATCCAAGAGGACAAGTGCAGGGACCTGAAGGCGATCTGGTGTCATTTGATGTATTGGGCAGTCCCGAAATGCGCAGCTTCTGGAGGCTTTTTATCTATTGTTCCACGTATTTCTTATTCTTAACACATTGTTAACCAAAGCAAAACATTCCCCTGACAGTCTAATGAAAAACTAATAATGCGGCAAGGCAGGCGCTTTGCTTCTTATGAAAATCAAAACGGTAGCCTTGCCTCTTCCCTGGAGGCAAGCGGGACAACTGATTCCGTACTGACGGGCAGCTGAAAACCGCCGCAGGAAGAGACTGGTAAAAATCTTGATGAGTATCGAATCCGTCAGTACAAGGCGCGAACGGATTAAAACGAAGGGAGGTGGCCGTCAAGGAATTGAGCCCCGATGCGGTTATTGAAAATGCTTTTGATGCGGATTCTTCGTTGCACTGTTGTCCCTCCCATGGACCGGTATTTGATGCGGATATCCTGGCCGTTGGCAACCGAACGTGCATATTGCCGCGGGATGTTGAAACCGACCCCGCCCAGTGAGCTGTCGCATAGATATACCGGGCATTCTCTGCCATTGAGGAGGATGAGCAACGCTTGGCCGCAGGTAGATTCCCTCGGTGAAGCACGGTGGTTGAGTGTATAGTTCGTGGACATGCCGCAGACACAACGCACCGTCTTTTTCCTGATCCCGGCTGGGACGGCGACATATCGTTTTTTGGCGCATCGGGTGCAGGTGACGCGTATTCTGCCGTCTTTGACACTACAGGTTTGTGCTCTTCCTTGCATAGGTGACTCCCGCGGAGCAAGTTGAAAACAAGAGGGGGAACATACTAATACATACCAAGCCCTTTTGTTTGTCAAGGGTACGTTGGTGCGATGTAAAATAAGAGACTCGGAAGGAACGCAGCGGCAGGCATCCCACGCCAGACCTTGCCACTCGTTATCAGAGACCCTAAATCTATTTTTTTGAGATATCCATTGTCCTCTTGGTCAAAGTCCGTTTTGATTTGGGTGTACTCATATGGTAGAAAGGGGAAGGCGCGGCTGCACCGACATCGCAACGGATTACTTCGCGACCCATTTCCGTGGGAACGGCACGAGGTGTCGCTCGAAATCACCGATGGAGAATGAACATGGAAACAATCAGTGCCATCCTGGGCCAACTGACCTACAGCGATCTGGATCAATGGGCCGGGGAAAAGATCCGCACCAGGGGCAAATCCTACATTAAACGGGTGGATGGGCTGCACCGCACCCTGGACGATGAACTCGTTGCCTGGGTGTCGGGTACCGAGGAGTATGCCACCCTGGTCCACCTTGACGAAGGGGGCGAACATCAGTGGTTCTGCACCTGCCCTTATGATGACGGCCCCTGCAAGCATGCGGTGGCGGTGATTCTGGCTGCGGCCCAGCAGGTCAAGCAGCACCAGGAACTTCCTTTGCTGAGTGAGGAGGACGACCTCTTTCTCATTCTTTTTGGTGACCAGGGAGACGGGGACCCCGGGGAGGATGAAGAAGAACCGGAAATCGAGCCATCCGCCGCTATCCCCGAAAAAGGGAAACGGTCCGGAAGCTCGAAGGTCCGCAAGCTGCTTGAAGGCAAAAGCCGGGAAGAATTGCTCACGCTCTTTGTTTCCCTGGCCAAGGATTATCCCGAGATTGAGCTTCGACTCCGGGAGGCCGAGCAATTGCGGAGCGGTCAGATTGATCCCCTGGTTCGTTCGCTCCGTAAGGAGATCAGGCAATTAACCAGTGAGTCCTCCTGGTTCAGCCATTGGAACAATGAGGGCAGTGTCCCCGATTATTCCCATGTACGGCAACAGTTCCAGGCCCTTTTTGACAAGGGGCACGCCGACCACTTGCTCGAACTGGGCGATGAGCTCTGGCGGCTCGGCACCGAGCAGGTCGAACACTCAGACGACGAGGGGCAAACCCTGGGTGCCTTGAGCGAATGTCTGGAGATCGTGCTGCAGGCGGTGCCGAAATCGTCGCTGACCCGGTCTGGCCAGTTGCTCTGGGTGATCGACCGGTTGTTGGCGGATGAATTTTCCCTGCTCGACTCCGGCAAGGCCTTGCTGGGCATTGCCGTATATGGAAAGGCGGATTGGCAGGAGGTAGCGGCTGAACTCGCTATCCGGTTGGGCTTGATGGAGAAGCCCCGTGCCGCTAATTATTCTGACACCTACCGACGAACACGTTTGATCAACCAACTGATCGAGGCCTACCGGCTCGGTGGCGAGGCGGAAAAGATTTTGCCGCTCCTGGAGCAGGAGGCGGATGTTTGCCAGAATTACACGCAGCTGGTGGAACAGTTGCTGGCGGCGGGCGACAGGGATCAGGCCCGGCAGTGGTGCATCCGGGGTTTTACCCGCACCCTGAAGGAGTCACCCGGTATCGCCTCCAGCCTGCAAAAGCGGTTACGGGAAATGGCGGTGACGGACAAGCGGGATGATCTGGTGGCCGCCTATCGGGCCCAGGATTTTTTTTGTCACGCCTCCCTGGAAACCTATCGTGAGTTGCGAAAGGCGGCGGAGAAAATAGGGGCTTGGCCAGTGTTGAAGGCATTGGCCATGCATTTCCTGGAGACCGGTAAACGTCCCGATCTGCCGACCCCAAAGGGAGAGGGCGCCGCCTGGCCGCTTCCCGCTCCCGAGGTCAAGTTCCCCCAGGAAAAGGGGGTGGGCTCGAGACAGTATCCGGACCGTCAGACCCTGATCGACATCGCGATCAGTGAAAAACGGTTTGATGATGTGGTGTGCTTGTACCAGGCACAGAAAAAGACCCTGCGAACCAGCTGGCATGTCGGTGAGAAAGTGGCCAAGGCTGTGGCCAAAACTCATCCCGAGGTGACGCTGGACATCTGGCGAGGGATTGTCGATCGCTTGATTGCCGAGGTCAAACCCAAAGCCTATGTCGAGGCCGGCAGCTTTCTCCGCTTGATGCACAAGATTTTTGAGGCCGGTAATCGTCAGGCTGAATGGCAGGCATTGCTCGCAGAATTGCGGCGGACTCACAAGGCCAAACGGCGGCTGTTGGAGGTGTTGGACAGCCTGGCCAATCCCAGGAAAAAAATTATCGAATGAGGGTGCAGCCGAGTTGAGGTCACCATTGTCGAAATCGACGCCGTTGTGCCACAACGAAGGTAGACTTTAAAAAAATATTTGACAGAGCCACCTGCATTCTTGTAATAAATAGTACGGAATTTCTGCGAGTTGTGCTTTTGAGCGCCGCTTGAAAAGGAAACGGGGGAAGGATGCTCCGGGTCTGGGCGTACATGAAGGTTTTTATACTCTGTTTGAGCTTCGCGAAATTGGAAGTTGCACCACCCACTTAGACCAACAACCGGAAGATTTGCCGACCAGGGCAGGACTGGCAGGGAGATCCGGACACTACGCAGGAGGAACACATGGTTCCAGCCCCGAATATCAAAACCATCTTGTATGCCACTGATCTGGGAGAGAATACCCGGCCGGTTTTTCGCCTGGCCGTCAGTCAGGCCCGACGCTATAACGCCCGACTGCTGATGCTGCATGTGGTCGAGCCACTCGGCACCACCGGCACGGCGATCATCGCCAACTATCTTTCCGGTGAGGCGGCGGATAAAATCAATAAGGATGGTGCCCGTGACATCCTCGAAATCATGAAAAGGCGCCTTGACGCCTTCTGCAAGGAGGAACTGGCGGCCTACGGGCTTGACCGGACGCCGGTGACCGAGATTCTGGTCGCCACCGGTAATCCCAGTCAGGAAATCCTCGAGGTGGCCAAAAAATATAAGGCGGACATGATTATCATGGGGAAGGCCGTCCATTCCTTTTTCGGCAGCGCCCTCATGGGAACGACCGCCCGGCGTGTCTCCCGTCACAGTGAAATCCCGGTGCTGCTGGTCCCCAACCGCAACGATTAAGCACACAGTTCCAGTGTAGGTTCTCCCCGATTTCGGTGGCCATTGTTGGCACCGGACTCGGGGATTTCTTATTCCCCTCCCTGGTCGGTACCCGTGCTCAGACGGGCTATTGACCAGAACGCCTGAGTCACCGGGTTGTCCAAATTTTTTTTTTCCGTACAGGTGCCGATGGTAAAAGGGAGGAGACGTGGGTAAGCGTCGATAATGCGGACCCTGTCTTGCATTGGGCTTTTCTCCAGCACCAGCAGCGGCACAACCCCCACCCCGCAACCCAGGCTGACCATGGCCAGCAGCGCTTCGTTGCCGGCAACCTCGGCATAGATATTGGGCTCGATCCCCTTGTTTTTGAACCATCGGTTAATTCGGACCCTGCTCAATCCTTGCTCCGCCATGATGAGCGGTGTGGTCTGCCAATCGATGGTTTGGGTGCTGGCATCAAGGGGTTCCTGGAAATTGATTGATTCGATGAAAACCAACGGCGTTTCAGCCAACTTAATAAAGACCATGGAGGGCGGCAGTGTCTCCGGCAGGGCGGCGATGGTCACCTCGGCCTCCCGGTTGCGCAGTTTGTTGAGGGATTCGGCGGCGTCTCCGGTCTGCAGTTTGATCTGGACACCGGGATGGGCGTCCCGAAAAGCCTCGAGAATACGGGGGAGAATGGAATAGGCTGCGGTTACCGAGCAGTAGAGCGAAATCTCACCGTGGAGCGCCTCATCGGTGGCGAGTTGCTGTTGCAAGGCCTGCCAGCGGTGTTCCGTCTCCTCGGCATAGCGCTTGAAAATCTCACCGGCCGGGGTCAGTGAGACGGTGCGGTTGTTGCGGAAAAAGAGTGGGTGACCGAGTTCCTCTTCGATCCGTTGGATGGTCCGGGTCAGGGCGGAGGCGGTGAGGTTGCAGGCCCTGCTGGCCCGTCCGAAATGGAGCGAATGGGCTAACTGGTTGAAGATGTTGATGGCTCTGATATCCATAAAGGTGCGGAAAAAAGGGGGGATCTATGGTAAGAGGGGGTACGCTGACCATCATGCGGCATCGTTGCATTTTGTGCAACAATGAATTGCAAATAAATCACTTTTCGCAACGAAAATATCGGGTATGGTGGAGCACATCATCCCGCTAAAAACAACCAACACACATTGAGGAACAATCATGGGACAAAATTATTTTAATACGCTGCCGCTGCGTCTCCAGCTGGAAGAGCTGGGCAAGTGCCGGTTCATGGATGCCTCGGAATTCGAGGGTGTCGACAAACTCAAAGGCAAGAAAATCGTGATCGTCGGCTGCGGCGCCCAGGGACTGCACCAGGGACTCAATCTCCGCGATTCCGGCCTGGATATCTCCTATGCCCTCCGGGATGAGGCTATTGCTTCGCAGCGTCAATCCTGGAAGAACGCCACCACCAACGGTTTCACGGTCGGCAACTATCAGCAGCTGATTCCAACCGCCGATCTGGTCATCAACCTCACTCCGGACAAGCAGCATTCCAAAGTGGTGACCGCCATCATGCCGCTGATGAAGCAGGGGGCCTGTCTCTCCTACTCCCACGGTTTTAATATTGTCGAAGAGGGTATGCAGATCCGCGAGGATTTGACCGTGATCATGGTGGCGCCCAAATCCCCTGGGACCGAGGTCCGCGAGGAGTACAAGCGCGGTTTCGGCGTGCCGACCCTGATCGCCGTCCACCGGGAAAACGATCCTCAAGAAGAGGGCTGGGATATTGCCAAGGCCTATGCCAGCGGCACCGGGGCCGATCGGGCCGGGGTGCTCCAGTCATCATTTGTCGCCGAGGTCAAATCCGATCTCATGGGCGAGCAGACCATCCTCTGCGGTATGCTCCAGGCCGGATCGCTGCTCTGTTATGACAAGATGATCGAAGAGGGCATCGACTCCGGCTACGCCTCCAAGCTGATCCAGTCGGGCTGGGAGACCATCACCGAGGCCCTCAAGCACGGCGGTATCACCAATATGATGGATCGCCTCTCCAACCCAGCCAAGATCCGGGCCTATTACCTGGCCGAAGAGATCAAGGAAATTCTGACCCCGTTGTTTGAAAAACACATGGACGACATCATGTCCGGCGATTTTTCTCGCACCATGATGGCGGACTGGGCCAAGGATGATGTTAATCTTCTCACCTGGCGTGCCCAAACCGCCGAGAGCGCTTTTGAGAAAGCGGTGTCCACCACGGCCGAGATCTCCGAGCAGGAATATTTCGACAACGGCATCCTCATGATCGCCATGGTCAAGGCAGGCGTAGAGCTGGCATTCGACACCATGGTTTCCGCCGGGATCAAAGAGGAGTCTGCCTACTACGAGAGTCTGCACGAGGTACCGCTGATCGCCAACACCATCGCCCGCAAGAAACTCTATGAGATGAACGTGGTCATCTCCGATACCGCAGAGTACGGCTGCTATCTTTTTGCCCACAAGGCGGTACCGATGCTGGCTGATTTCATGAAAGATCTCAGCGCCGATGTCATTGGGTTGGGACTGGAGGTGCATGACAACTCGGTCGACAACATCGAGCTGATCGGCATCAACAGCGCTATCCGCTACACCGTGGTCGAGCAGGTCGGCGAGGAACTGCGTTCCTACATGAGTGCCATGAAGCCGATCATCTGATCCGCCTCACACGTTCCGCTCGCCGGTTTTAGGCCGGTGTCAGATGTCCCCCTGTGCCCTGCGGCGCGGGGGGATTTTTTTTTGTCTGCTGGGTTGGCCTGATCGTCCGCGAAGACGATGGAGTTGACAAGCAATGCGTGATCGATGAAGGGGGCGACCTGTTCGAGAAGAACCACGGCCTCAGGGCCTGTTCACGAATAACTTGGACAAAATTGCGCTCAGATCTGGGTCAGATTTGGTTGTGGCGACCAGCGCCAAACCGCAGGCGTAGCAGTGCTCCGTCGAGGATTTTGTGCTGAAGCCGCAGCCAAAAATGGCCCGAAGAGGAAATGCAAGATGTCCTGTTATTTGCGAACAGACCCTAAGAGCAAGTTACGCCTTGGCAGGTAACTGTATGGGAAAGGCATGTTCAGGGCGGCAGCATAAAAAAAAAATCCCCCGGAAAGGGGGATGGTGGGCAGTCGGTCTTTGCTCAGCGCGCTGTGGCGGCCGAGCCAGGAGCACGGCGCATCAGGCCGTCGTTCTTCCGTTTAATGGCCTTTATCTTCGGGGTAATTGGAATTGAAGGTGTAGGAGACCACGGTACCGTTGCCGTCGAAACGGACCACCAAATCACGACTCAGGGTATCGCCCATACCGTATTTATAGGAGCCGTAACTCCAGGTTTGCCTGCCGTCCTCAACCCCGGTCCGCCAAGGCGGGCCGAACATCTGCTCGATCTGGGCACGGGAGGTCTGATGGAGTTGAATCTGCGGCACCATGTGGACATTGAAATCCTTGCCAGCGCTGACACATCCGGCCAACATCAGCAGGCAGAGGAAAAAAAACAGGGTACGCAATTGTTTATAAATGGGTTGCATGACAGCTTCTTTGTGTTAGAATTTCATCTTTTTTTTGAAGTGACGACTAAGAGATGATACATTTTCGCCTAGGCCTTAGCGTTTTCTTTGTTGACCAAGGCCTTCTGGGCGGCTAGTTCAACTTTTTCCAATAATTCAAGCACATCGATGGGCTTGAGACAGTAATCGAAGGCGCCACCCTGCATGCCCTCAATGCCAGATTTCACCGAGGCATGGCCGGTAAGGATGATGACCTCGATCTGCGGCCATTGCTCCTTGACTTTTTTCAGGCACTGGATGCCATCGATACCGGGCATGCTCACATCCATGATGATCACATCCACCGGCTGGCTTTCCAGGGTTTCCAGGGCCGCAACACAACAATCGGCGAGGCTGAGCTGTATACCCATTCGACTCAGCCGTTTTTGGATAATCTCCTTGAAATCCGGTTCATCGTCAACCATCAGGAGATGGATCTTAAGCGCCGCTTCGAGTTTGAAAGGTCGTCCATTAGTCATTGCTCAACATTTCCTCAATTTCTTGAATGAATTTGGTACGGTAACGTTGGTACTGTTGTGGGTCCGCCATGACCATGTCAATCTGTCGAGTGTGGATGATCAGATAGCCCAGGACCTTGAGTCGCCCAAAAAGAAAGTTTTGGGCACGTTTTTCCACGCGTGCGTTTAAGGCATCACCGGTCAGTTCCACGCGAAAATCAAAACGCGAGAGAATCTCGGCCAGCAACTCTATCCGGCCGACGCGACGACTTTCATCGGCAGCTCCGCCTTTGAAACGGAAGGTGACATACCGTTCAGTGCGCAGGCTGCTGATAAAAGCTTCTATCATAGCATAGTGATAACCAAGCCGCACACTCAGATTGCAATAATTTCTAGAAACAAGAAAATAATTCTTCGTGGTCATGGCAGAGGCAACCGCCGGTTCCAGGCCTGGATTCATGGTTGACTGGAAAAAAATAGCGCCCATGCCGCGTATGCTCACACTGGGCGGTCCTTCCCATGTATAGGCATGCATCCCCTGCCAGATAGCGATCATCGGCGTGGAAATAACTTCAGTCACATTGATAAAGCGGCTGGTCGAATCAAAATCGGGACTGAAACCGTCGGCCAGATTGATCACCCACCACTCGAGCGGCATGTTATCCACCAGCCGCTTGGCCGCGCCTTCGTCGAAGTGGTAGCGTTTACCGAAACCAAACATTTCGATGACTGATTTCTCGTGGCAGAATCGAGTAAGATCGTGCATGGTCTCGCACAAGGCTGCCCGGAAATACGGTGAGGCGGGATCGGTGAGGTTGAGAGGTGTGATCAGCTTAAGTACATCGATCAGAATCTGTTGCACCGGACTCCCATCCATGGGGTTAGGACGCTTGTCATTCTGCTCCAGAAGTTCATCGATACAACCTCGGTAGACGGCTCGATTGGTAGCATCGACGGTAACAGTCTCCCCGTTGATCAGGGTTTGGGTGGCCTGATCCAGTGACAACAGAGCGGGCAGGCCGAATTCGCGGGAGATGGTGGCCAGATGCCCGGCCTCGCTGCCGGTTTCCGCCACCAGAGCAGCGGCTCGTTTGAGTAAAGGTGCCCATTCGGGCAAAGGATGTTCAACCACAAGCACTGCTTTTTTGGGGAACTGGTTCATGTCGGCATTGGTGCGAACGATAAAAACCGGTCCGCTGCCAGCACCGTTACAGCCAGAAACTCCGCCCTGGAGGATGAGCCGATCGTCTTGAAAGATCATGTTGCCATTGGTTTCAGCATTGAACAGGTGGACAGAGATGGGGCGACTCTGCAGGACATAGATCTTGCCTGCTGGGTCAATGGACCATTCGATGTCCTGCGGCGAGCCGAAATGGTGTTCCAGTTTCATGCTGATCTCGGCCAGAGCAACGGCCTGCTCGTCGGTGAGCGGCGGGTGGGGATCGTTTGGGTCACGCAGCTTCTCTACTATTCGATGCGGGACGTTTTGTTCCAACGTATAATGGTTGGTTGTTTTGGTGCCGTCGACAATGCCCTTGGCACTGCCGTGGGCAAAGAAAATATCCAAGGTGCCGATGCGGCCGCCGATGGAGCGCGAGTAGCAGATACCACTGATGGTCGCATTGACCATCACTAGGCAGCCGGCGCACATGACAATGTCCTCGTGACGATATCCTTTGGTCAGGCGATAGGTCATGGCCCTGGTAGAATATTTGGAGGCAAGCACGGTCTTATAGGCCAGGATTAGCTGGTCGCGATCCACATTCAGTTCCGTATGGTACAGGCCAGCAAAGGAGGCGCGGCCTAGATCCTCACCGAGTGCGCTGGAACGCACAGCCACCTTGATGTCGGCATCGGTCATCTCCAGCAATTGATCAAATTGCTTGTACAGTTGACGCTCTAGCTCCTTAGGCAACGGGCTGTTGATGATCAACTGCTGGACCTCCTCGCTTTTCTTGTGCATATCTTCAATATCATGGGGATCAGTCTGCTGGAAGATACGGTTGATTCCTGGATAGAGATTGTTTTCCAGGTAAAAAAGTCGGCTAGCTGAGGAGGTGACGGCGAAACCAGGGGGAATATTGATACCAAAAAGGGTACCGGCTTCACCGAGATTGGCCATTTTTTCGCCGGTCTGTTCGACCTGGCTACGGTTGACTCTATTGATAGGGATAAACCAATCGCCTTCGATCTCGGTAATTTCCTTGTCGATGATGGCGTCGATCTGTTCCTGAATGCGGCCGAAAGATTTTTCCAGGTTAACATATCCGCCATCAGCCATCTTACGGAGGTTCTGAATCATTTTAAAGATGTTGACCGTCACCATCGTCGATTTTGAGCGGATAAACGACATGGAAAAGGTTCGACCGTCCCGTAGGGCTGTTTCTAACTCCGCCATGGCTTCCAGGGCGTTGTTATTGGCGGTCAGCAATTCCCGGAAACAGCGATATTTGGTTTTGAAGAGGTGCTGCAACTCTTCTGTGCTCAAAGTGGGAATAAAGGAAATTCCCAGCAATCTCCCTATATAATCAAATATTCGTTTCATCCTGTCAGTTTCCTTCCCCTCAAAAAAAATGCTGCAGCAGGGTCTCCCCAGACTGCAGCATCGTATGAAAGAGCTATGAGACTATCAGTGCTCCAGTTTGATACCTATTCCTTCAAACAGGTAGAGCAAACCAAAACCGTACCACATCGTGTAAACGACATAGAAGACGAGGGCGAAAATCAGGAGGAAAATCTCCGATTTTACCGGTTTGGCTTCGACCTTGTAGTAATTATAGGCCGGTTCGATCGCTTTTGTCATGGCACTTTTCACTACTGTGGCCTGCTCGAAATTTTTAGCATTCGTCAGGTCTTTCTCCATGGCGCCCAGTGAAATATACCAGCTGTTCAGGGCCTTACGTTCATCAATACCGTATTTGGCGGAAATAGCCGCACCGTCATTTTTGTACATCAGGTCGGCATCTTTGAGCATGATAGTGAGCATGGCACCAAAATCACCTTTTATCTTAACTTTCACGTCATCAACTTTGGCCTCGAAGCCGTTGACGGTGAATAGTTTGGCGGTGGTGGCCGCCTCTTCCGGGGTCTTCATCTTCATTGTGGTTGAGAATTCCTGCCCGTTATACTTTTCAACTTTTTTAAACTGTCGGTCGATGTAGTAGGCGGAACCCTTGGAGAGTTCGTTGAAGAAGTTGTCCAGATAGTCAAGGCCGTTCACTTTGTTGCCATGGGTGCCGGGGAACTGCGGCATAAAGATGGCAATCAGAACAGCGAAGAAAGATCCGATCATGAGGAAACCGCGTGTTTTAAGTTGTGTTGAGCTAGCCATGATTAATGTGCCTCCTCAGATCTGAGAACGTTAAGGTTGGAGAAGAAACAATAGAATACCCAGATGGCAAAGATGATGATAATGGAGAAGAAGCCAACATTGCCTACCCAATCACAGACGTTCAGTATTTCTTTTGACACCTGGATATAGTTCATTTTTACCAGTTTTCCCGGTAAGGCGCAGGCTCGATTGATGAAACCGGCGGTAACGGTTATGGCGAAGAAGCCACGGATGGTGATAGCCGGAACGACCTTAGTGACGATGGAGCCGACCTGGATGCCGATCAAGGAACCCAGCAGCATGCCCATGGCCAGTGTGTAGAAGATAAATCCATAAACCGCATACTGAGTTATCGAACCGTAGCCAGCGGTGAAAACGATCTGGAAGATGTCGGTTCCGACTGTGGTCATAGAGGAAACGCCCAGTCCATAGACGAAGATCGGGAAGGTGAGGAAGCCGCCGCCCACGCCCATAATGGAGGCCGCCATTCCGACAATGAAACCCGCAACAACGAGGAAGATAGCTGAAATCTTACGGCCGCCAGGGGTAACGCCTTGGTCAAAAGTCAGCATTGGTGGCAGATTGATGGCCTGCAATCGTTTACCCATGGCTGGAATTTCTTCGCCCGCTCTTTTCGCTCCTGCTTCAACGACAACAGTTTTGTTCCGGGCCCGAATGTAGTCGTTAAGGGCATAAAAGGCGAGGAAGCCAAGAATGATGACATAGATCGAGGTGATGAACATGTCGCTGAGTACGGGGTTCTTGTCATAGATCGCCCGGTTGATGTAGCCGCCGAGGGTCGAGCCGGCGATGGCACCGATCAGAAAGGTAACGGCTAGGGAAACCGAGATGTTGCCCATTTTGCGATGGAGGACCGAGCCCATGATTGCCTTGGCGAAAATGTGGAACAGATCGGTGCCGACCGCTAGGATACCTTTAACGCCGGCGCTCATCAGGGCTGGTGCGATGATGAAGCCGCCGCCGGCACCGATGCAGCCGGTGATCAGACCAGCGCAAAGGCCGACCAGAATTGAAGCACCGAATATAAGATTTGTATAGTGCGAAGGACCATAGGCCGATTTCCCACCGATAAAGCTGGGAATAGCCTCCCCGATGCTGTCGGCAAAGGCCATGCCGCCAAGGATAACGGGGATCATTAACAGTCCCAGCACCATCAACCGTTTTCGGCTCCGGAGAATACTGTTGGACATGTCCAATTCCCATTGCGCCTGGGCCTTGGCCCCGACCATCATGAATTGGTAAAGTTCGCGGAAAAATTTCATTGTTTTCTCCTTTTGGTGTGAATGACGTATTGATTTGTAGGTTATAAAGAAGGTTTTGCCGCTCAGCCCGGGAGTGCCATATCCTTTTTTATCTGTGCCATTTCTATTTTTTCCTGCTGGATGCGTTTGCGTTCGTAGGCGGCATCAAGTTTTTCCATCAGAGGATCCATATCCATAGGTTTCATCAGATAGTCAAAGGCTCCGAATTTGATGCCGTTGATCCCCGATTCCACCGAGGCATGCCCGGTGAGCATCACCACCTCGATCATGGGTGCTATCTTTTTGATTTCTCTCAGGGTTTCAACGCCATCCATACCGGGCATCTTGACATCCAGCAGAACAACGTCATAATTTTTTGCTTTGATCATCTCTAGGGCGGTTGCTCCATCTGGAGCGCTCTTGCAAGAGAGATCCCGTTTCTCCAGTTTTTTGACGATGATTTCGCGGAAGTCCTTTTCGTCATCCACAACCAATACGTCATAACGTGCCATGTTGTTCTCCTCCGTTTTTTTTTTAATTAGCCTTGTTGATCGGTATCTTCACGGTGAAGACGGTGCCCTCACCCTCCTTACTCTGTAATTCAATTGTCCCGCCCAGTGTGCGGATGATGTTTTGGCTGATGGACAGCCCGAGGCCCGTG
Organism: Desulfobulbales bacterium; assembly: GCA_038205495.1. Classification (GTDB taxonomy): domain Bacteria; phylum Desulfobacterota; class Desulfobulbia; order Desulfobulbales; family Desulfobulbaceae; genus Desulfobulbus. The sequence goes on along the minus strand of JBBRBT010000001.1, from coordinate 78,147 downwards.
CCTTTGCCCTGCTCCTTAGTAGTAAAGAAGGGATCCCAGATTTTTTTTAGTACCTCGGACGGGATGCCGGGCCCATTGTCGGCCACCTCAATGGCGATGTCTTCAGTGTCGCTGCTGGTGGTGATAGTCACCTTGCCGTCATGCCCTATGGCATCCAGGGCGTTGTCGATCAGGTTGAGCAGGACCTGCTGCAAGCGGTGACCCTCGGTCATGGTGGTCGGCAGCTGCGGGTTGAGGTGCAGATCAATGGTGATATTGTTATGCTTAGCCTCTTTTTCCAGGAAGGAAAGAGTTTCTTCTACCACCTCGTTGATCTGCACGCTCTCCTGCTCGGCGCTGATCTTGCGGGCAAATCCAAGCAGGCGGTGGGTAATCGTGGCGGCTCGCTCGACATGATGCTTGATCTTCTTAATAGTGGCATTGTATTCATCGAGGTTTTTGAGGGCTGCAGGGTCTTCCTCGGGCAGTAATTCCTCGATCCAGCCGGCCTGGGCCAGGATCATTTGGAGCGGATTATTGATCTCATGTGCCACTCCAGCCGCTAACCTGCCGATATTGGCCATTTTTTCTATATGGGCCATCTGCTGGTCCAAGGCTGACGATTCACGATCCGCCTTGGCGATATGGGCGACGATGAAGCGGCTGAGAAAGATGGCAATGATAAAAAACAGCGTGGCTGTGATGAGAATAATGAGCAAAGTGCGGTTGAGATGCCCATGGTAGGTTCCCAGCATCTCCGGAACATTGACCTTGAGCATGAGTAGCCAGGTGTCCGCATTGAGCCAGGTGGTGGCATAAAGATAATCGCCTTCATGGATAAGTGCCGGGCCGGTTTGGTAGCGGACAAGCAGTTTTTCCTTTTCATTGAGATCGATGATGTTTTTCTGCAGGCTCGGTGTCTGCAAATCGCCGTCTTTATTGACGATGAAGACATCGCTGTGGGGGCCGATCTGGGCACTGTGGAGCAGGGAATTGAAGATGTTGGAATTAATGGTGGTGCGCAGCACATAACTCTTGAGAGGGTCTGTTAGGGCAACCACGAAGTGGGGGATCTTGCGGTAACCGCTGAATACATCACTCACATGTGTGCCACGCACCAGCACTTCTGAAAACCACGATTGATCTTTGTAATTTTTTCCGGTGACCAGTTCACGATAGGGCCCGACATAGGCCAGCTGTTCGCCGTTGGTGTCCATAATCTGCAGGTCGATAATGCCACCCGACTTGCTGATGGCCAAAAACAATTGATCCAGGTTGTTTTGATTTTTGAGGTATTCCAGCGGGTAGAGACTGATCAGCGTGGTCATGAGATCCACCTGATGTTCGAGGAAATTATTGATCACATCCTGGCGGTGCTGCACTACCTGGCTGGCTGTCACCTCAAGATCTTTGAGGGCCAACTGTTTTGAATTATAGATAGAGGAGGTGGCGATGATCAGGATAGGGATGATGCCGCAGATAAAGAACCCCGCTGCCAGCAGCTTTGTCAGATTGCGATAATATTTTTGTTTATCTGCCATGGGGATGCACCAATTTTTTAATCCGTCAGGAAGGTGTCCAAATTGATTTTCCGGTCCGCAGAAAAGGTGTGGATCGGAATGTTTTTGCTGAGCATCTTGCTGATCTGTCCTGCTGCTTCCTGTTCTTGCGTCTCTCTTTGTAAAAGGAAGATGTAATCAGGGTCAAAAGTGATGATCTTCAGCTCGGTATTTTTGTCGTACTCGATGAAGTCGAAAATATAGGACGTCTGTTTTCTTAACCGGTAGAGGGCCCAGATGATTTCCTTGGTCATGGCCTGGGGAATCTCCGCTTGCAACAGAATGAAGAGTATTTTTTTAGTGTTGCCTTGTAACAGCCGCTCCGGGATACGAATGTTATGGCGGATGAGGTGTTGGATGAGGTCCTGGGCGCGGATTAGTTTTTTGCCGTTGAGCTCAATGACCGGCACCAACCCTTTCTCCACCCATTTGACGAACCGCTCCTCCGAGATGCAACAGATGGAAGCTGCCTGTTCAAAGGTCAGATATTCCAAGTCATCGGGGGTAAGCATTTTTTTTAGTCCGTTCGGCATGGCCTTCCTAAAGTCTCCGCGCAAGCGTTCATATCGGTACTCTTACCACAGCAGGAACGGGGCCAGTTTGAAGCAACAAAGATATTTGTAAAATATTAACGTTAAAACAATGCGTTGCCTTGTTGTCTAGGAGTGGGGGTAAGGGCGAGCACCATGAACGGCAATGGAATGTTGTGTATATATGGTGACAGAGTAGAATGAGTCGAATGGTAACTGCTCAATATGGTGCGTTTTCCCTGGTGTATAAAAATAGTGACAGCTGTGAACGGGCACAGTACGATATGTGAAAAAATAGTAACAGGAGGTCGGGTAAGTGGGGCAGAAGACAATAAAAATTCTGGAAAAACAGCGGCAGGACCTCGTTGTCCGTGTTCTGAAGAAGCACGAAGAAATGGAGGCCGGCCGGTTTTTCACTGAAAGGATTCTTGCCGGCCTCGCCGAATTTTTTTTGCTGCTTGATAAAGATTTTCAGGTGATCCAGACTAATCGGGAATTTTTGCAACGGACCGGCTACTCACCACTCTCCGAAGCCCCTCAGTTTTTAGACGATCTTTTTGAGACCGATAAGGCGGAGGAAATTCGTCGTTTTTTGTTTATGGGCGAATTTGAAGAGCTCGAGGCACAGCTCCGGACCGCGAGCGGCAGTTTGTTGCCGGTGAAGATGCGGGGTTCCACCCACGTGACCCAGAACGGCCGCGTCCTTCACATGCTTATCTGCACCGACTGCAGTGAGTTTTTCGAGTTAATGGAGCGGATGCAGGAGGGGCAGAAACAGTTAATCCATTCCAGCCGTCTGGCTAGTTTGGGCGAGATGGCCGCTGGAGTCGGCCATGAGCTGACCCAGCCTTTGAACGCCATTCTCCTTTTTACCCGTAACTGTCTCAAGGCCCTTGATGCTCCGGGAGACCACAAGGACATGATCCGCGAAAATCTACAGATCATTATCGATCGGGTCAACAAGGCCTCGTCAATTATCAGCACAATGCGCAGCTTTGGTCGCAAGGTCGAAGGGGAGTGTTCGTCAGTGGAACTGAACGGTCTCATCCGTAAAATCCTCAGTTTTTTGGAATCACAGTTACGCCTCAGCGAGATTGTACTTGACCTGCGACTTTCGGCGGAACCCTGTGTCGTTTCAGGGGTGGAAGTCCGCCTGGAACAGGTTTTCCTCAATCTGGTGCAAAACGCGGTTCAGGCCATGGGCCGGGTGGTGACGCCCCGACTGACGATCACCAGTAGAATTATTGATAGCCTCAATCTGAAGACCATGCTGAAGGAACCGTATGTGTTGGTGACAGTCGCCGATAACGGCGAGGGTATTGCCGAGGATTTGCAGAAAAAGATCTTTGACCCCTTTTTTACCACCCGTGAGGTGGGTACCGGCATGGGGCTGGGGCTGTCGATTGTTGATCGCATCGTCCGAGGATTTTCCGGCTATATCGAGGTCGAAAGTGTGCCGGGCCATGGCGCTTGTTTTTCTGTTTATATCCCCCGGAATCATGGCGGGGAGCAGGATGACAATCAGGGTATGGAGCAGGGCGGGAACAGCGTATGAGCATCCAGGATCAGTCCACTTCAGCTTCGGAAATTTTGGTCGTCGACGACGACCTGTATCTGCTGGCAGCTATCAAACAGACCCTGGTCTTAAACGGCTACGCGGTGCAGACCTTCAGCAACCCCTTGGAAGCGCTGGCGGGGCTCGATGACCATCCTTTTGCGGCGGTTCTGGCGGATATCCGCATGCCGGAGATGAACGGCATGGTTCTTCTGGAACGTATTCTGGCGGTTGATCCTGACCTGCCGGTCATCCTGATTACCGGTCACGGTGATGTCAGCATGGCGGTGGAGGCGGTCAAAAAAGGGGCCTATAATTTTCTGCAAAAACCGGTGGATGAAGATGTGATTCTCGCCACCCTGTCCAGGGCCATTGAACGGCGGCAGCTGGTTCTGGAAAATCGTCGGCTCGAACAGCAGTTGATGGTCTCCCGGGAGAGTCGTTCTCGGTTTTTCGGACTGGTCGGCAGCCATCCGTCCATGCTTGGGCTCTATGCCCTGATCGAGACCTTTGCCGCTGAGAGTGACCCGGTGCTGATCGTCGGCGAGACCGGCACCGGTAAGGAACTCGTCGCCAGGGCCATCCATGTCCTAAGTCATGAGGACAAGGCGCCGTATGTTGCGGTCAACATGGGGGCTCTTCCCGCTGAAATGATTGAATCCGAACTGTTTGGTCATGAAAAAGGTGCCTTTACCGGGGCGATTCAACGAAAAGTCGGGAAATTTGAATATGCAGGGGCTGGCACCCTGTTCCTCGACGAGATTTGTTCCATGCCGCCCCAGTTGCAGTCCAAACTGCTGCGGGTCCTGGAAGAACGTTCGTTCTCCAGACTCGGCAGTAATGCCTCGGTTCCTCTCAAGGCCCGGATCATTGCCGCCACCAACCGTGATCTTCTCGAGGAAATCGAAAAGGGCCATTTTCGCCAGGATCTCTTTTTCCGCCTCAATGTTCTGCCGGTGCATCTGCCACCACTCAGGGAGCGGAAAGAAGATATTCCCCTGCTGGTCGACCATTTTTGGAATGAATACTGTGACGGTCAACACAGCGACACCAAACCCTGTTCGCCGGTGCTGATCCGACAACTCATGCAGCAGGACTGGCCCGGAAATATCCGCGAACTGCGCAATTTTGTGCGCAGATATTGTGTTCTTGGCGCAAGGGAAATGCTGCCTGAAAAGGTAGCGATGGTGGTGGCCAGCCCTGATATTCCTTGCGCAACCTGGAAGGAATTCATGGAGCAACAGGAGCGGTTGTATGTGCAGCAGATGCTGCACAAGTCCGGGGGGCAGGTGAGTACGGCCCATCAGCTCATGGGCATTTCACGTAAGAGCCTCTACGATAAAATAAACAAGTATCAGATTGAACTGAATCAGTTCAGAGAAAAAAGCTAAGAGATTTTGCAAGAGCGCAGGTTGGCAATCCACGCGAAATGTTTGGTGCCGCCTCTTTGCGTCACTCCCGCGAAGACGTGAATTTCTTAATAGAGTATGAACTCCCGCCTTCGCGGGAGTGACCCTGTCGGCATTCGTCACCTCTGGAGTTTCGGGAAAATACCATCGTCAGCAGCGGATTGGCATGGTGCCGGTGGACTGGCACCGGTGGTTCGGAACCTGTTTTTCGATCTGTCTCACCACGCTTTTGAGCCAAGGATCGCACGAATTTTTTCCTCGGTTTCCTTCTCAACCAAGATGATTTTCTGGGCGTGGGCCTTTTTGATTTTCTCAACCAGTAATTGAATGTTGGCTGGCTTCTCCATCACGTCCGTGGCACCCAGCTTGATTGCCTGGACCCCTTTTTCCACGGTGGCATGTCCGGTAAGAAGAATTACCTGGAGATTGGGATTGAGAGCCTTGAGCCTTTCCAAGGCCTGCATGCCGTCCATTTCCGGCATCTGCAAATCAAGAATGATGGCGTCATACGATCCGTTTTCCACCAGACTGAAAGCGTCCTTGGCAGAAGAGGCGGTGGTAACATCAATATCGCGGTTCTTCATACGCTCCGACATGATATCAAGAAAATCCTGCTCATCGTCAATCAACAACACTCGTTCAGACATGGCATCCTCCTTGTTTTTTTGTGGCGGCGTTATTGCTGGTTAGTTTTCATTGATCCTGCATATGGGGCATCTGCAAACGTATCAGGTTGTGTTCAGGGTCGGTGCTCAGCTCGGCGCGGAGGGCCGCCAGCAGCGATTGCCCTTCGCTGGCAGTCTGTGCTCCGATCTCCGCTACCGGCAGTCCCTCGCCCAACTGCAGGGTGATGACAACCTGGTCGCCAAGATCTTCTGTGGCCAGGGCTACCGTCTGGTTTCCCTGGGTCACGGCAAAGAGATTTTTCAAGCAGATCCAGAGGAGATTCTCAAGCACAAAAGGGCGGACCTTCATCGGGACCGGATGTTGGTTGACAATCGTTATGGTCACCCCTTTCATGGCTGCCAGGCGGGCCACTAACGCTGCGGTGAAATCAAATATTTCGCAGAGATCTGTGGCTGCGGCCGGTTCGTGGGTGCTGTGGGCAAAACGGTTCAATCGGCGGATGATGCCGTCGGCACGTTGCACCTGCCGGTGAATGTTCTCTGCCAGAGTCTTGAGCCGTTCAGGGCTGAGCGGACGACCTTTTTCCGCGAGCAGGGCCAGGTCTTCGAGTAACCCCGCATTTTCATTGACGATGGCCAGTACATTCTTCACCTCATGCGAGATGGAAGCCGTCATGCTGCCGAAAAAATTCAATCCCAAGGTGCCGGCATCATCTTGATTGCTGCTCATGGGCACGCTCCTTATTGTTGAAAAATTTCATTGAGTTTGGCCACCAGCACCTCGATCTGCACTGGTTTGATCAGGTAGTAGTCCCGTCCGCTTTCCGCCGAACAGGCCCTGAAATCCTCTTCGGATCCGTGCCCGGTGAGAAAGATGAATTTCATTGCCGGACACCGTTCTTCCAAGAGTCTCTTCAGCTCCAGGCCGTTCATTTCCGGCAGCCGGACATCGAGCAAGGCGATATCGAATACCTGGTGTTCAACGATATCGAGTGCGCTCCGATAATCGGAGACCCAGGAGGCCTCGATTCCCCGCATAGCAAGCCGTTCCGCCAGGGTTGAAACCAGCTCTTCCTCATCGTCAACCAGTAGTACGCGCATCTGTGTCTCCTTGCTTTGCGTTAAATTTAAGCGGCAGTGTTATCGAAAAGGTGGTGCCTTTGTCGACGGTGCTGCTGATATCAATCTCGCCGCCGATTTCCTTGACCAGTCCGTAGGTGATCGACAAGCCGAGGCCGGTACCGCCGCTGCCGCTTTTGGTGGTAAAAAACGGCTCAAAGATTCGTTTGATATTTTCTTGGGGGATGCCGCAGCCGTTATCACTGACCGTGGTGACAATGGTCCGACCGTCAGTGCCCATGCGACTCTTGATTTCAAGTGTGCCGCCGTCTTTCATGGCGGCAAAGGCATTGTTGACCAGATTGATGAAGACCTGTTGCAGTTTGCCCCGGTCGCTGACAAATTCGGGAATATCGTCGGCAATGTCCACGGTGATGGTCAGGCTGCGATAGCCGGCTTCCTTGGTCTGGAATTCGAGCACATCGGTCACGATCTGTTTCAGATTGACCTTTTGGACGCTCACCTGGATGTTTCTTGCGAAATTGAGGAGCTGCCGGGTGATGGTCGCGCAACGGTCCACCGAGCTGATAATGGAATCAATCAAACCTATCAGGCGGGTGTCCCCTGCGTATTCTTGACGGAAGGTAAAAAGATCTTTAATGAGACCCGCCTTTTCGTTGATGATCGCCAGCGGATTGTTGATTTCATGAGCCACGCCCGCCGACAGCCGACCAATGGAGGCCATCTTGTTGGCATACTCCACCTGGTGCAGGGTTGCCAACCGCTTCTGGTCGGCCTGAAAGATACTGTTGACCAGGTAGGTGGATATGCCGATGACCACTGCGACGATGGTCAGAATGGAACAGCCAAGAAACAGCAGGAGTTGAGCGCCGGTATCATACCAGGGCTTCATCAGGTTTTGTTTCTGCTTGATCACCATGAGGATGAAGGGCGTTCCAGTGATATAGGCATAGCCAACTATGATCTGATGGCCTAGATGATCGCGGCTTTCGATAACCTGCGTTCTGTCTGATGGCGTCGGTATGGCGAGGGGGAATTTTTCCAGGACACCACCGTAGTGTCGTGTGGGAGTCTGGATCACGCCTTCGTGGTTGATCAGGAAGGCATCGCCGTCACCGCTGACCTCGAGTTGGGACAGAATAGCGCTGAGGTGATCAATGTCGAGGCTGGCCCGGAGGATATAGTGTAACCACTCGAGTCCGATGGGGTTGTTGTGGAGCACAGAGATGACCAAATGCGGCATATTGCGGAAACCGAGAAAGACATCGCTGATGTTGGAACGCATCGAGATGTTGTCCTGGTACGAATCTGGGTCCGTGTAATTGAGTCGCTTGTACCATTCCTGCCCGCTGTAGTCCACGCCTTGCAGGGGATAGGGACCGGCGTAATTTTGCTGGATACCGTGGTGGTCGATTACGCCCAGATCCGACCATTCCCCGAATCCGCCTTTAAGATTGTCGAGGAGTTCCGACAGGCGCGACTTTTCGCTCAGTTGGTCGTAGGTGTTGTCAAGAACAAGAAAGTTGAGGGCGAATTTTCGTTCATCTAAATAAGAGGTCAGAGTGCGGCGCGCATTGGAAACGAGGCGAGCCGTGCGCAGAAGCAGCTCGGATTCCGTGGCCTGCTTGGTGATTTTATAGTCGACGATTGCCAAGGCAACCAGTGGCAGAAGCGCCACGACCAGGGTGATGGAGATGGACTGCTTCCAGAGCTGTTTGAAATTAAAGAGCGATTTATACATGCCGGATGCCTGGTTGTGATAATCAAGGAACCGGGGTCTATATCGCTTGAACAGCATGGTGAGGTCCTCCTGGAGGTGAGGGGAGAATCCGAGCAGCCTACGGTTGCAACCTTGCAGCCGTAGGCCGCTATCAAATCAGGTGTGTAAAAAAACTCTTTCTGCGCCGGTCGGCGGTCAATGGGTTTTACGCGGATTGCTGTACAGCTCTTTACCCGCACCTTATAAGCTGCGGGTAACCGGTTCCTTCTTAGACCCCTTTGGCCTGTTTTCGCTGCATAATCTTTTCATTAGCCTTTTTCATGGTACCACTGAGGATGTCGATATCAACCGGTTTCTGCAGGTAGGCAAAAGCGCCCAGTGCCATGCAGGTTTCCTTGTCGGTCTCATTGCCGTGCCCGGTGAGGATGATGACTTCAATCTCAGGCTGGGTTTCCTTGACCCGGCGCAGAACCTCCATGCCGTCAATGCCCGGCATCTTCAGGTCGAGAATCATGACCTCCGGTTCATCCTCACGCAGCATTTCTAGGGCGGATTCACCATCAAAGGCCACGGCTGATCCCATATCTCGCAGCAGCAGCCTTTCTGACAAGGTCTGGACAAATTCGCGCTCGTCATCAACGAGCAGGACCCGTGAAGGTGCCTGGAAATCAATTTTCCGATAGATGTCCGCCTGGTGGAAATTTTTGCCCACCTGGGTGGCCACAGATTTGACCCCTGCCACCTTGGTGACGATATCCTGCAGTTCCTGCTCGAGCCGACTCAGCATCAACACATTTTTTTCAATGGTCAAGGTGACCGCTCCGTCTTTGGCGCTGACTCCGACCTCGTGGCCTTCCAAAGCCAGGGTGACCTGCACCTTGGCCTGGAGATGAAAATCGGCCAGGGCGGCCTGTGAGGCCTCGGTGGGCGTGAGGATATCGGTATGGAGGTTGCTGACAATGAGGTGCACAACTTCTGCAGCCGCGATCTTATCAGCGGGAATGACAATGTCATACAATGCCGGATCCCAGGCATCGACGTTCTGGAGGAGTTGTAAGGTCCAGGCGCTTTTATCTTCATCGCTTTTATGGAGCATCTTGAGCAGATCTTTTTCCGGGGAGGGCTGTGCCTCTGCCTGTTTCAGCCGGTATGCCCTATCGGCAACCAGGCAGATCCGCAGCACATGGGAGATGGAGCCCGGAACAAGGTGGCTGGAAAATCCCGACAGGACCAGGTTTCCCTGGGGCAGGATCTCGGCGACCGCCAGCCGCAGATAGGCAATGGAGCGTTCCTTTTCATGGGTAAAGGGGTTGAACAGCGAAGTCTTGGCCGTAAAGGCGCGGGCTATCCGTTCAGAAGGGATTCCGGAGAGTTTACCGGCGAGGGCAACCACTTCTTGGTCGTTGATGAGCCGGTAGCCGGTTTTGTCGATCAACTGCGCAACAATCAGGTCCTCGTTACAATAGAGTGCGTTAAAAACAGTAATCACTGACATGGGAATCCTCTCTCAAGGGTGGATGATCTGGAGTGAATCGGATTTGGACATCTGCAGGGGGCAAACCTCTATTTCCTCTTTCGTATGTAACGATGGATGAATATGTTGCAGCGCACCCTCCATGGTGGTGAAAATAAATTCTGTGCCGATCTTGCTGAGCAAATGCGTCCGGTCGAGCACCCGCATGACCGTCTCGTTGATGCCGCTAAACGAGATGCCGATGCCAGCGCTGCGGAGCCGGTCGACCAGCAAGGATAACGTCTCCTCCCCGGAGGCGTCAATATCATTGATGCCGTTGGCAACAATGATGACGTGACGCAGGGTGGTTTTGCACAGCATCAGATCTGAAATTTTGTCTTCGAGATAACTGGCATTGGCAAAAAAGAGCGGGCCTTCAAAACGGATGATCGAAAGATATTTGCATTCTTTCAGGCCCAGGGTGATGGCACAGCGCAAGGTCTGCCCTTGATCCCTGGACAGCGAGGTCACCACCGGCCGCATATTTTTATAGAGAAAGACCAGCAGGCAGAGAACAACCCCGAGCATGATGCCCTTGTCGAGATGGGGGGCAAACCAGAGCGTGCAGATGAAGGAGAGGATGGAGATAAGACCATCGTACCATTGCGCTCGCCAGGCATGGAGAAAACCGGAGACGTTGATCAGGCCGATGACTGCCATCATGATGACAGCGGCGAGCACCGATTGCGGGAGATGATAGAGCAGGGGCGTAAAGAACAGCAAGGCGATGACCACGGCCAAGCTGGTGAAGACGCTCGCCATGCCGGTTACGGCACCGGCCTGGAGATTCACCGCAGAACGGGAAAAAGAGCCGGAGGCGGGATAGGCCTGGCCGATGGAGCCGAGGATGTTGGCCAGGCCCTGGCCGATTAATTCTTGGTTGGGATCAATCCGTTGGCCGGTCTTGCCGGCAATGGCCTTGGCAATGGAGATTGCCTCCATGAATCCCAGCAGGGAAATGATGGCGGCATACGGAAACAGTTGGAGCATAACCTTGAAGTCGATGCGGGGAACGGTGAGGGAGGGGAGGCCTTTGGGAACCTGGCCGATCACCTCGCCGCCGCCGGTCATGGGGAGTTTTCCGAGGGTAAGAGCTTTGTTTCCTACTCGTAATCGCCAGGTGCGGCCATCGGTTTTGGCTCCTGCCGGCAGCTGATCGGCCGGGTAGTAGAGGATGCTGTTGTCAGCTTGCACAACGGCCTTGAACAACAAAGTTCTGAGTCGTTCCCGGTAGATGTGGGCCTTGTTTTTGAGTTCCTCGATTTGGCTCTGGATCACCCGATCTTGGTGCTCGGCATCAAGCAGGGCAATGGGGTGGTGGCCCTTCTTGGCCTCTTCAAGGATTTTACCGGCTTTGGTCCGTTCCTCAGAGAGCGGTTTTACCCCGTTGGTGGCTTCGTTGAAATTATTAATCAGCTGGAGCGTTGGTTGTGACTGGATGGTGCTGCTGTCCACGGCGGCATTGTGCTCAAAGCCGATCATCCAGGACAGAAGGGTAGTGACCACGACCGCAACGAGAACATTGGGAACCTTGGGGGCCACCCGCTTCAATCCGATCATGATCACCAGGGCTAGCACACCGATGAAGAGTGTCGGCCAGTGGGTATAGTGGAGGGCCGCTTCGACCGTGCGGATGATGGTCTCGTAATGATGAGGGGCATTATCGATATTGACCCCGAACATCTTCGAGAGCTGAGAGCTGGCGATGATGATGGCGGCAGCGTTGGTGAAACCGTTGACCACCGGATGAGAAAGAAAATTAACCACCAGGCCGAGGCGGAGGACGCCGAGACTCAGTTGAAAGAGGCCGACCATCAGGGAAAGGAGAATCGCGTAGGCGATGTAGCCCTCGCTGCCCGCAGTGGCCAAGGGCTCGAGGGAGGCTGCAGTCATCAGGGAAACCACCGCCACCGGGCCGGTGGACAACTGGCGGCTCGAACCAAAGAGCGAGGCTATGATGGGGGGGAGGAAGGCGGCGTAGAGTCCATAGTACGGAGGCAGGCCAGCCAGCTGTGCATAGGCCATGGACTGGGGGATCAACACCAGGGCCACGGTCAAGCCGGCGATGCCATCCGCTTTAAACAGGGCCAGATTGTAGCCGGAAAACCAGTCGAGAAAGGGGAAAATACGTTTGATCATGTCGTTTGTCTCAGCTCAGAGTCTTCAGTGGGTAATAGGGAGTATCTTGCCAAATACATGCATTGCATCCCACAGGGGCTTCCGTTGGCCGGTCGTTACTGTGGGCGTTGTCACCTTGTTGTACCTGTCCGCATCAGCGGCTGCGGTTTTCCAGCATCCGTCGGCAGGATTCGATCAGTTCTTTGTAGAGCGCACCGACATCGTAGAGATTATTCATCCGGAAACGGACCATGCTATCCACCATGGAAAAAACGATTAAGGCTGATTTCCGCGCCGGGATATCATCGTTGATGGAACCATCGCCCTGGCCGTTGAGGATCGGTTGTTCAAAAATATCAACAAAGCAGTTGTAGATCGCCTCGAGGATGTCCCGGCACTCCGGGTTGTTCTCCGCCAGTTCGTAGGGATAGCGTTGGTGCAGGATGGCAAACAGGTCCTCTTTGTTCTGGGCTATATAGAGGTAAAACGAGATGGCCTCTTCGACCATGTCCATTCCTGTTTTTGCCGATTCCGTACTCCGGTACCGTTCAAATTCGGGCAGGATGTCGTCTTTTAAGTTTTCAAGGATGGTGAGAAAGATCCCCTGCTTGTTTTTGAAATGGTAAAAAATAGTCCCTTCGGCGGCGCCAGTCATTTTTGACAGCTCACCCATGGCCGTGTCTTTGTATCCCTTTCTGGAGAAAAGGTAGGTTGCGGCTTGGAGGATGGCGTCTTTTTTTTTCACGCGGGGTTTCTCTCTGGATAATATTAGACTGAGTGCTCAGTCAGTTTTTTAGATCGTTCTTGAATGATCGTCAAGAAAAAATTGCATCCTGGGGTCGTGGGGGTCAAAAAATTCGTTGCGCAGGGTGGGTTGTGATGAGGCGAGGAGCTGGCGGTGGTTGAGTAACCTAATGATAATAAAGATTAAAAGAATAATTTGTCAAGGTGGCCCGGCGGCGGTCATCTCGAAGCATAGTGCTGCGCTGTCGATTGCCCCTGTTGTTATTCTGATGTCCCTCGCTGTCCTTTCGACCGAAGGTAGCCGTCTCCTTGAGTATTTGCAGTCTAACTCTTCTGAATTATAGCATAAAAATTGTTTTGAATGTGTCTTGGGTCGTTTATATTTACCGACCTGTGGAGCCGGAATCCGTCTTTAACGGCCGAATGAAACACAAGCTGAACCTAATTGAAACATAAAGAAACGATACCTTGACATGAATGATTCATTATGTTTCAATCTGCACAAGCGAGAATCGTTCTTCAATATCTTTGAAGCAACAGATTGATATTATTGAAAGAAAAATAAAAGATCCAGATGGCCTCGGATTTGCTTTAAGGAAGCAGGGATAATGAATCGCCATTCAGCGACCGGGCATAACCACCCGATCTCGCAACGGCAAAATATGTATCGGAATATTCGACCTAGGGAGAAGACATGGAGAAAGGAACGGAGGCAAAGGTTTTGCTTGTTGATGACGAGCAGGATTTTCTTGAAACACTTTCCAGCCGACTGGAAATGCGAGGCTTAAAAGTCAGCGCCGTGACCAGCGGCGAGCAGGCCATTGCCGAGGCGAAACAGCAGGATTACGACGCCATCATCGTCGACCTGTCCATGCCCGGCATCGACGGTCTCGAAACCTTGAGACGGATCAAGGCAGAGAATCCAACCGCTGAAATCATTATGCTCACCGGTCACGCCTCCATCGCGAGCGGGGTTGAGGCCATGAAGCTCGGCGCCGGTGATTTTCTCCAAAAACCGGTGGAGCTTTCCGAGCTGATGAGCAAAATTGGCGAGGCCAAGGACAAGAGAATGCTTGTTTTACAGAAGCAATCCCAGGAGGAATTACGCAAGATCCTCCAGAGCAAAAGCTGGTAACCGGGCAGTCCTGCCTCACATCAACCCTATAGAAGGAGAGCGGCATGAACACTTCAATGCCTGTTGTTAGAGATCTCATTGTTCCCTTAGAGAATTTTCCGCACCTGGGCAGTGACCAGTCGGTGAATGAGGCCGTGGCCCAGCTGTTTTCCCATACCGAGGGCGGCAGTGGCAAGTTGCTGTTCGAAGAATTGATCGTCATCAACAGCAGCAGTCAGTATGTTGGCCGTCTGACCATCCAGGGTATCCTCACCTGCTATTTTCCGACCCTGTTCGATGGTGGCCAGAAGACCGTCTTTGCCGGCAAGAAGGAGAAGTTTTCTGATCTGGCCATCTTGCTCGAGGATAGTTTTCAGGGCGAATGCAAACGCCAGGGCGCCCTACCGGTCAATCAGTTCATGGCTCCGCCCCACAAGTCGATCAAGGCCGACATGCACCCGCTGCATGCCGCCGAGATCATGATGGCGGAGAACGAGACTTGTCTGCCCGTGGTCGACAACGAGGCCCTGATCGGCGTGGTCCGCCTGATCGATATTTTCCGGACCCTGGCCAGCAGCTGCGCCCTGTAAGTCCATTCAAAAAAACATTCACCGAAAAAGGAACGAATATGTCAGGTGCAATTGTGAAAGAACTCCCGGTAGCCAAAGAGCCGATCAACTGGTCGAGAGTGATCTTTCTTCTCGGCGGCCTTGCCCTTTTCTTTATTATCTACTACTGCCCGGCCTGGCCGGACGCCATTGACCCCATGGGTAAGCATTTTGTTCTTACCAAACAGGCGAAGGGCGCCCTGGCAGTCTTTGCCGTCGCCGCCACCTGGTGGATCTTCGAAGTCGTACCCATCGGTGCCACCAGTCTGCTCATTGGTACCCTTCAGGCCCTCTTTCTCATCCGTAAACCCGCTGCAGCCTTCAAGGACTTCATGGACCCTTCGGTCCTCTTCATCTTCGGTTCGGTGGTCATCGGCATGGTCTTCACCAAGACCGGGTTGACCAAGCGCATCGCATACAAGATGCTGTCGATCATCGGCGAGCGCACCTCGATGATCATGCTCGGCTGCTTTGTCATGACCGTGGCCCTGACCCATGTTATGGCCCACACCGCCGTGGCCGCCACCATGTTTCCGCTGCTGATGGCCATCTATGCGATGTACACTACCGAGACCAAGCCCACCAAATTCGGTAAGGCCCTGTTCATCGGCATGGCCTATGTCGCCGGCGCCGGTTCGATCATCACCCTGTTGGGTTCCGCCCGCGCCGCAGTGGCCCTGGCCTTTTACAAGGACATGACAGGCGTAGAGCTCACCCCTATGGATCTGACCTATTACATGATGCCTTTGGGCTGGCTGATGGTCTTTCTTCTCTGGGGTTTCTTCATGGTCTTTTTGAAACCCGAAAAAGATCGGATCCCCGGCCTCAAGGAAAAAGCCACCCGGATGTACAAGGAATTGGGCGGCATGACCAGCAACGAGATCAAAGCTGCCTTGATCATTTTCTTCGCAGTTGTAATGATTGCCCTTAAAAGTTTGGTGCCTGCCCTCGACTCGCTGGACAAGACCGGCCTTCTTCTCTGCTCGACCATCGCCTTCTTTGTCTTCGGCATTCTTAATATTGACGACCTGGAAGAGATTCCTTGGAACATCGTTCTCCTGTTCGGCGGCGCCATGTCGATAGGCTTTTGCCTCTGGGAAACCGGCGCTGCCAAATGGCTGGCAGTCAACTGGCTGGTGCTCTTCCAGAAAGCTCCGGCGGTTGTCTTCATCCTCGGCATGGCCTTTTTCGTTCTGGTAATGACTAACTTCATCATGAACGTTGCCGCCATCGCGATCTCTTTGCCGGTGGCCCTGGTTATCGCCCCCTATCTTGGGGTCGGTCCCCAAGTCATTCTCTTCTCCGCCCTGGCCACCGCCGGTATGCCCTTCTTCCTCCTGATCGGTGCGGCCCCCAATGCCATTGCCTACAACTCGAAGCAGTTTACCCCCGGTGAATTCCTCAAGTATGGTCTCATGGCGAGTGTGATGCTGATGGTCGTACTTTGGGCCTTTGTTGCCTACATCTGGCCGATGATGGGCATGCAGGTATTGGCTGCCGCTAAATAATAAGCGGAAATCAATCCGCCTCTCCTGCGATGATGGAGAGGCGGATTTTGCTCGTAAAGGAACAACAGGTGGACCTTCGTTGCCTAAAAGAGAACGACTCCGTCTTTCCCGCTGATCCCTCAACGTTAAAATCCGTGACGGCCAAACCGTCACGAAAAGGAGCACACCTTCCATGATGTCCATGATTGCTGTTGTCTTTGTGCTTGCCTACGCGAGTATCGCGCTGGAGCATCCACTCAAAATTAATAAGTCCGCCACCGCCCTGATCGCCGCTGGTCTGATGTGGACCCTCTATTCCTTTGCCAGCCCTCTGGGTGTCCACGCCGTTACCGAACAGCTCACTGAAAAACTGGCCGAAACCGCGGCCATCGTCTTTTTCCTGATCGGCGCCATGACCATTGTCGAGGTCACCGATAGCCACGGCGGTTTCGAGGTTATCACCAGCCGGATCAAAGCGACCAAACTCTCCAGCCTATTGTGGGTCATTGCCTTCATCGCTTTCTTCCTCTCTTCCATCCTTGACAACATGACCACCACCATCGTCATGGTGGCCCTGATGAAGCGGATTCTCAAGGATCATAAACAGCGGCTCTTCTTCGCCGGTATCATTGTTATCGCCGCCAATGCGGGCGGTGCCTGGACCCCGATCGGCGACGTCACCACCACCATGCTGTGGATCGGCGGTCAGATCACCACCGGCAACATCATGCAAGGCTTAATTGTCCCTTCATTGGTGAATGCCATTGTGCCGGTCGCCATAGCTTCCTTTTTCCTAAAAGGGAATGTTGTGCCGCCGGATCAGATCGAGAACTGTGCGATCAATACCACCCCATTTGAGAAGACCTTGATGTTCTTTCTCGGCATGGGCAGCCTGATCTTTGTGCCAGTGTTCAAGTCCATCACCCATCTGCCGCCCTATCTCGGCATCCTCCTGTCTCTGGGCGTCCTCTGGCTGGTTGGCGAGATCCTCCATCGCAAAAAAAGCCAAGAAGAAAAGGGGAATCTCTGTCTCACCCAGGCCCTTAAACGAATTGACATGGCCTCGGTGGTCTTCTTCATTGGTATCCTCCTGGCCGTGGCCACCCTGTCCGCCAACGGCATGCTGCCGGCTCTGGCTAAGTGGCTGGACATCCAGATCGGCAACCAGAGCATTATCGTCATCATCATCGGCCTGGTTTCCGCTGTAGTGGATAACATCCCGCTGGTCGCCGCTTCCATGGGCATGTATCCCTTGGCGCAGTTCCCGACCGATTCATTTATCTGGGAATTCATGGCCTACTGCGCTGGAACCGGCGGTTCTATCCTCATCATCGGCTCTGCCGCCGGTGTGGCCGCCATGGGGCTGGAGAAGATCGAATTCTTCTGGTATGCCCGCAAGATTGGCCCGCTGGCCCTGCTCGGCTATTTTGCTGGTATAGCCTGCTATATCGTGCAATACAACCTGCTCCACTAAGAGCTGTCTCCCCCAGCCCTTCCCGTCTCCACGACGGGAAGGGCATTTTGGCTGAACTCAACACCTGCATGGCATTCTTTTTCAAGGCGCAGGTCGAGTCTGCAATCCCTCTGACCTCCCGGCGCTGATGCACGACGATTCTTCCACCCTATTTTCTGACATTGCTGTCAGTCACCTGCTTGACTCTATCCCGCACGGGATCGCGGTGATCGACAGGGACCTGCGCATCGTGGTCATCAACCAGTTCCTCGAGGCATTGACGGGACTGGTCCTGGCTGATGTTCGAGGTGTTTATGTCGATTTCGTCCTCCGTTCCAATATCGCCGGCCGCGGCCGCACCTTCCGCGAGGTCCTGGACAGCGGTGAAACCGTGGTGCTCGATGGCGATATTGTCAGTCGCGACCGCCGCAAGATTCCCATGCAATTTACCCTATCCCCTCTGCGCAACCGCAGGGAAGAATCAGTCGGCCTGGTCATCGCCCTAGACGATCTATCGACCGTAACCGCCTCTGCTGGAATTGGCCACGATGCCGACGAAACCGATTCAATTATCGGTCAAAGCCCGAAGATGCGGGAGGTTTTCGACCTTATCCCCCTGATGGCCCATACCGAGGCCTCGGTCCTGATCACCGGCGAGACCGGTACCGGCAAAGACAAGGTGGCCGAGGCCATCCATAAACGGTCGAGCCGGGCCACCAAACCGTTCATCAAAATCAACTGCGGTGCCCTGCCCGAACCCCTGCTGGAATCGGAACTGTTTGGGTACGTCAAAGGGGCCTTCACCGGCGCGGTCAAGGATAAGCCGGGAATGTTCCGCCTGGCCCAGGGCGGCACCCTCTTCCTCACCGAGGTAGGTGACATGCCCCTGCCGCTGCAGGTCAAACTCCTTTCGGTCCTCGATGACCGCGAATTTTTCCCCCTGGGCGGCGAGAAAAAGGTCAAGGTCGATGTCCGCATCATCGCCGCCACCCATCGGCCCCTGAAACAGCGGGTCGCGGCCGGCGAATTCCGCGAGGACCTCTATTACCGGCTCAATGTCCTCCATCTGCACCTGCCGCCGCTGCGCGAACGGGAGACCGACTCCCGTTTTCTCCTCAACCATTTTCTGCGGACCTTTGCCGAGCGAACGGGGAGCAGTGTCAAGACCTTCAGCGACGAAGCCCTCAAACAGCTGATGGGCTATCCTTTTCCAGGCAACATTAGGGAGTTGCGCAATATTGTCGAATACTGCGTCAACATCTGTCAGAGCAGACAGGTCGACGTCGAACATCTGCCCAAATACCTTATTTCGCGGCTGGCAACGGTGAGTATGCCTCCCGAGGCGCTCGAGGCTACAGCTGCGCCATCAGTCGTCGAGCAAACACTGCCCCGGTCCCAGGAGACGGTAAAGGATTGGTTGGCGATAGAGAAGGAGCTGATCATCACCACCTTGACCCAGACCCGGGGCAACCGTTCCAAAGCCGCGGATATTTTAGGCTGGGGCCGGACCACCCTGTGGCGTAAACTGAAAATCCATGGCCTGGTAGCCGCACAGGAACACGGCACCATCAAGGGAAGCGCATGAAGATACTGATGACCGTACAAGATAGCAGCATTGCCCCCCGATTCGATCAGGCCACCGAGGTGATCATCATTGAGCATGAGGGCGAAAAGCAGCTGGGCGAACCCCGAACGATTATTCTCCCCCACAAAAGTGCCGATGAAATCAGCGATCTGATTATCAAAGAGGGGATCCAATGTGTCATTTGCGGAGGGATTGAGGACAATTTTTACCGCTTTCTTACCTGGAAAAAAATATCCGTTATCGACGGCGTCATCGGCTCCCATCACCAAGCGCTGCAGATGGCCCTGGCGGGGACGCTGCAGCCGGGGCTCGTGCTGTCCTCGGCCAGGAAAGAGGAGTAAATGCTGTTCCGCAGGCCATGTCCGCAGTGAAACCATGCTGCGCGCGGCATCTTCTTCGCCACAATCGAAAAGACCTCGATTCCTCCAACCGCAACCCGCCGGAATACTATGCAAGCCACGAAGGTCCTGATTGTCGAAACAGAGACGGAATTCACGTCTATCTTGACCGATCGTCTCCGGTCGTGGGGATTTGCGGCAACAGCGGCCAATAGCAACGAAGAGGCCTTGGAATCCCTCACTGTTTTCGGCCCTGAGGTCGTGGTGCTCGGGCTTAAAGGCAAAGACCAGAAGGGGCTTGACCTGCTGAGCATGATCAAGGCGTTGCGTCCCGATTGTACCGTCATTCTTCTTATTGGTAAGGGCGCTGCCATGGCCGGGATGCTCGGAATGGAGCGTGGCGCTGCGGATTGTATTTCGCTGCCGATCGAATTGGGTGTGTTGATTGACCGAATCAGGCAAGCCGCCAATGTCGGAGCAACCGATTGAAGGTTTTTGCGCCCCGCCGTTGAGGAAGACTTTTCTGAACAGGGAAGAGTCGAGGGGAGTGCTGAGGGGGATTCGATAACCAATTGAAAACCAACCCTCGCAATAATCTTGATGGTGTCGCAAAAAGTCTATTTCTGTCTTTTCGAGGAGCAAGGCGACGAGAAATCTCTCAATAATGCTAAAGATTTCTCGTTACACCCGTAATGACAAAACGGATGTTTTTATTCTTCTTACGAGTGAATCAACCGTCATCATCCGGCTTCCGTCCAAGAAAGCGAGTCCAAGTCGAGGCGCTAAAAAAAAGGGGCATCCCGGTTTCCCGGAATGCCCTTTACGACCTTAAAGCGTTCTGCTTGTTGTTAAACAGTTTTTTTCTCAGGTGCCTTCAGTGTAACCAGGATGACAACTGAAATGGCCAGAATAACAGCTGAAACGATGAACGGGATGTAGAAGGTTCCGGTGAGATCTTTGAGCCAACCACCGGCAAAAACACCGCAGAAACCGGCAACACCCCAGGCGGTGAACAGCAGGCCATAGTTAGATCCCTGGGCGGTTGCACCGTAGTACTGCAACAGGGTGGCCGGGAACAGGGTAAACATGGCACCATAGTTCCAGCCGATAAGACCGGCAACAGCTGCAAACATTGCAGTCGTTGATCCAGCCGGGTAGAGCATCACCATGGCCCCCGCCTGCAGGGTAAAGAGGGTGATGAAGATCTTCTTGGTACCGATCTTGTCAGCCAGGGGACCGATCAAGACGCGAACTGCGGCGTTGAAAATGGCTAGGGTGCTGGGGCCGAAGGCAGCGGCCATGGAGATAGCTTTGGCTACGTCGGCCGGAACCTTGGCAGCCACGTCAAGGCCTTCTTTCAGCTTGTAGGCAGTAGTCATGGCGTCGATGCCGTGTTTGGCAAGGAGGCTGATAACCATGAGGCCGGCAAAGGAGCCACCAAAATAGACAACCCAGAGCAGCCAGAACTGCGGGGTGCTCTTGGTCTCTTCATAGGTGTAATCGCGATACGCTTTGGCGGCGCCGGAGCCGCCGGCAGGTGCAGGAGGATTCCAGCCAGCAGGCTTGTATCCTACGGGCGGTACCTTCAGGCACATGGAGGACATAACAACCATGACCGCCATGGCCATGGCGACATATTTAAAAACAGGGAGGGCGCTGCCGAAATGGAGGATCATCTTGGTGGCCAGAGGGGCCATGATGAAGGAGCCGAGTCCCAAACCAACAACGGTGAAACCGGTGGCCAAGGCGCGCTTGTCCGGCCACCATTTGGGGGCGGTGGCGATCGGTGGCAGATACACCATGGCGCCGCCGATACCGCAGATAACGCCATAATAAATATAGAGAAGGTAAAGGGCCTTTTTGGCGGTTGCCAAGGCAGCCGGGTCCTTTGCAGCAAGCTGGGCTGCGTCGGGAGGTACGATGGTGGACACCATGAAAAAGCCGAAAGCCATGAAGAGTCCACCGAAGAGGACGACGTTCCGGGGACCAAATTTGTCGCTAATGCGACCGGCGGGAAAGGTTAACAAACCGAAGACGAGACAGATGATGGCGTACGCTAAGGTAACATCGGTAACAGACCAACCGAACTGGGCCTGTAGAGGTTTGATGAAAACACTAAACGCGTACAACAGTAAACCGATAGTGGTGCTGCCTAACAGACCTCCAAGCAATGGTATCCATCTTGGAAACGTAGTTTGTGTTTGAGACATTTATGCACTCCCCCAATTTTTTAAGTTGTGTTGAACTGCTTGCTGCACAGAGCACTTCGTAGCTTCTAAATAGATTCCCCTCCTTTTTCTGTTGGATATCTTGGTTTTGTCAGTCTTTTACTCTACCCCCTGTCCAATGTAGCGGTGACTATAAATGAGAAGGAAAATGCTGTCAATGACCAAAATCAGGGCCTTCAAGGCATTTATTACCCTCTCACCGTGATGGTCATCTGTGCAGACAACACACAATGATTCGCCATTCAGCCTGGAGCGCATGTATATCCTGGCCCTCGCGGTGCTTGTCTCCTCAGATGTCACAAGGTATCTAGAGGCTCTGTTTTGTATGGAAAATATGCAGCCAATCAGCGACAGTGAGGGCCGGGATGGCCAATAAAACGGATTTTCTGACGATTTATTGTCTTTGCAGGCAGCACACATGGCCCTGCTGGGTCATGCGTGTCGGCTTAGAGGTAGAGTTGCGGCAGGTATTGTCGAGCGGAATCGGGGGGAGCTGCAGTGGTTTAGGTGAGAGCCTCCCGCAGTTTTCTCAGGGCGATTTCTTTGGCTTTAGCTTCCACCTCCACCGTGACCCGTAGATCCCGCCAACAGCGCGGCAGGTCGTCGAGATCGATGAAATCGTGATGGGGTCGGGGATTGGCACTCTGCCAGCCCTCCTTGGGACTGGACAGGTGAAAGAGCGGTTCCCGCCGCCAGGTGGCTAAGGCTCGCTCGGTTGTTTCTTCGACGGTACGCCCATCAGGGTGGCAGCGATGATGATGGATATCGTAAACAAAAGGGATGCCGGTGCGTTCACAGATCGGCAACAGGTCCGCCGGGGTATAGGTCCGGTCATCGTTTTCCAGCGCCAGGCGTGAGCGGATCGCGTCCGGTAGTTTTTCTATAGTCGCAGCCACCCGTTGCAGTGCGGAGGGTTTGTCCCCATAGGCACCCCCGCCGTGCAGGGTGAGCACATCGGCCCCGATCAGTTCGGCTACCTCTGCATGGTAGGCTAATTCCTCGAGTGAGCGCGCCGTGACTCCGGCATCCGGTGAGGACATCAGCGTGAATTGATCGGGATGAAAGGTCAAGCGGATATTCTGTAGGGCTGCGAGGCCTGCCGCTTGTCGATAGATTCCCTCGATTGCGGCATAATGGGGTAGCTCTTCAAGATGGTATCCTAACTGGAGATGGGTCTTGAGCGGAAAGATACGGCTGTTGACCCGGAAGGAACCGATACCTTCCCGGCCGCAGTATTCGATGGCCTGGATGAGCGCTTCCCCATTGTGGAGCAGGGTTGCCGCCAGTTGCGCCAGTTGGTCTAGCCTCTCAAGTTTTCCCAGATGTACCGCCTGCCGGATGGCAAAGCGGATGGGCTCTTCTTGGAAAAGACAGCAGAGTCCCCAGCGGATGCCGTTTTTGGAAGTACTCATACCGCTGCTGGATCATCCCCGACCAATTGCAGTGCCTTGGTTACCCGGAAACGCACCAGGTGCTTGGGTCCTTTTGCCTGGTCTTCTTCCGGGCTGAGATGGCGTCGGGTCATGGAGGCAATCAGTTGTTCGTCGTTGGTCTCGTCAATTTTTTGCAGATAGAGCCGTATCCCCTTGGCCCCGGCCCCCTTTTCGATGAAGAGGTAGTTGGCGTGGCCGTTGCTCTGGAGATTGGCGTAGGTGAGACGCTCGCGCATGACAAAGCCGACGCTGACCTCATCCAAGATATGGGGTTTGGCGTAGACGGCGGTGGTGATTTCTCCCGAGGCTCCGGCTGTTGCCAGTACCCCGGTGCCCTGTTTACCTGAGAAATAGTGTTCGAGCTGCATTTTTTTCTCCCTGAAACGGATGAGTAACATTGACTGTTTGCCCACTAAAGTAAGCAGGTAATCCCCGCGCACAATGGGAATGAGAACGAATTAAACCCAAACAAAAAGTTGCTGTACGCTTCAGCGCTGGACGCTGCTGCATGACTCTGCTTGCGTTGTCCGTGGCTCTCAACTATCATACTCGTACAATTTTTCCCCGTTTCGTTACCACTCGCAGAGGAAATGCGCCCATGGCCGACAGTCTCTATATTGCCAACCTGGAAAAAGAAAGCGGTAAACTGGTCGTGACCCTCGGTGTCATGGAATTACTGTCCCGGCGGATCGACCGCATAGGATTTTTCCGGCCGATTACCCCCGGGGATGGCAAAGACGATAATGATATCAAGCTGATCAAGCAACGCTACAACATCGGTCTTGATTTTGAGGAGATGGCGGGTCTCAGCCACGATGAGGCACGTGCCCTGATCGCAGACGGCGAGGAACGCCGTCTGTTTCGCGAGATCGTCCGTAAGTACAGTGAGGTCCGGAAGAAATGCGATTTCCTCCTTTGCGAAGGGCCCAACATCGTCGGCTTGTCCGAGGCCTTTGACTACGATATCAGTATCCGTATCGCCCGCGAATTGGGGACCCCGACCCTGCACGTTTCCAATGGGCGTCATTGTACGACCTCGGAAATATTGGAAAATATTCGAGTAGCTGAAAAAATTTACGAGCAGTACCAATGCCCGCTGCTGGCCATCTTTGTCAACCGGATCGATCCCGCTCTGCTCGCCTCTGCCGAGGCAGAAATTCGCGGCAGCCACCAGGGGAAAAATTATCGGCTTGATTTTTTGCCCGAGATGGAGGGTTTCAGCATGCCCACCATGGAGGAAATCATTGTTGCCCTTGGTGCCCGCCATTTCAGCGGTCCGCGGACCGGCTTGCAACGTGATGTCCATGCTATCAAGGTGGCGGCGATGAGCTCCAATAATTATATCGATTTTCTCGAAGAAGATGATCTGGTCGTCACCCCGGGCGACCGGCCCGATATTATTTTTGCCACGCTGGGGGCCATTGCTTCGCGCAACTATCCTTCGCCGGTCGGCATGCTGCTCTCCGGCGGCCTGGAACCGAGCCCCTCCATGGTCCGAATGCTGGACGGCATTGATGACCTGGCCCTGCCGATTTACATCGTTCCCGGCGATACCTACCGGGAGGCCATGCGCGCCGGTGAGGTCAAGGGCATGCTGCAGCCGCATAACGAACAGAAAATCGCCCGGGCCCTTGGTGTCTTCGAATCCCATGTTGATACCAATGGCTTGGAACAGCAGGTCATCGAGACCCTGTCCACCACTATGTCGCCTCTGATGTTTGAGTATTCCCTTTTCCAGCGGGCCAGGTCCGACCGAAAGCATATCGTCCTGCCGGAAGGGAGCGATGAGCGGATCCTGCGGGCTGCGGAGATCCTCCGGGCCCGCGAGGTGGTTGATCTGACCCTGTTGGGCGAGGAGAAAAGTATCCGCAACCGGGCCGCGGCACTGGGGCTCAAGCTGCAGGATGTGGCCATCATTGATCCGAAGACCTCGAAGCTGCGGGACGATTTCATCGAAACCCTCTATCAGTTGCGGAAACATAAAGGAATTACCAGGGATTATGCCCGCGATGCCATCAGCGATGTCAGTTATTTCGGCACGATGATGGTCCATAAGGACATGGCGGACGGCATGGTCTCGGGTGCAATGCACACCACCCAGCACACCATTCTCCCCGCCTTTCAGCTGATCCGCACTCGGCCTGACGTCCTGGTGGTGTCCAGCGTCTTTTTCATGTGCCTCGATACTCGGGTGCTGGTCTATGGGGACTGTGCCGTCAATCCCAACCCGAACAGCGAAGAACTAGCTGAGATTGCCATTCGCTCCGCGGAAACCGCGGCCATGTTCAACATTGAGCCGATTGTGGCCATGCTTTCCTATTCCAGCGGCAGCTCCGGAGAGGGTGAGGATGTCGAACGGGTTCGTCAGGCAGTGCTCATTGCCCGCAAACGATGGCCGGAGTTGAAAATCGACGGTCCCATCCAGTACGATGCCGCCATTGATGTGACAGTCGGCAGTCAGAAGATGCCGGAGAGCGAGGTGGCGGGCCGGGCCAGCGTCTTTATCTTCCCGGATCTCAATACCGGCAACAATACCTATAAGGCGGTGCAGCGTTCTTCGGGGGCGGTGGCCATCGGCCCGGTGCTCCAGGGACTCAATAAACCGGTGAACGATCTTAGCCGGGGTTGCCTGGTGCCTGATATCGTCAACACCGTCGCCATCACCGCCATTCAAGCCCAAGCAGTACCCAAAAAGCAGCAGCCCTAAGCTGCAAGGAGACACGACCATGACCGAAGACAACAGAGAAATGGAAGAATTACTCGAAGAAATTGACAAGGTTCTTGATGCGGCCGAGCAAAACGACCTGGACGCCATTTACGACAATCGAGCCACCATTGTCGCCATGTACGCGCAAGCCATGGTGGAATTTCATTTCGAGGAAAACCAGCTGGACTGGCTCAATGAGATCCTCGGTGCGGTGGAATCCAATGAAATACCTACCCTCCGTCGCCTGCTTGCCCAGGAAGCCGACACCGATATCCTCTTCCTGGCCACCCAGTTTGCCGCCGTCATGGCTGGATTTTTTCACCACGACGAATGCCTGACCGTGGTCCAGGCCATCGGCTTGCAAGCCCTGCTCAAAGGGATGCAAGCCGAACCTCAGGAATAACGACCTGGCAAAACAGGGAGTTGTTCAGGCGACCTCGCGGCCGTGGCCGGAATCGGTTAATCCCGAGAGCGCAATGGGGTAGGGTCGAAGAAAGATCTGGTTGTGCAGGTAGTGGTGTTGAAAGCGGATGGCATGCGCTTCCAACAGGCGGGTGACCGCAAGGAGCGGCAATCGTTCGTCCCGGTATTCCTCGATTGAGTTGATCATATATTGTTTCTCCTCGGTGCCGAGGTGCTCGGAAATCCAGCCAAAGGCGTGGTACAGGGTGTTGATCACCCCGGGAATGCGCAGCGGGGTGTTGAGGATCTGGCCGAGTTCTTCCCTATAGAGACGGAACACCTCGGCCGCCGGGAGTTTCTGATGATTGGCGGTAATCTTGCCGGCCAGACGGAAGCGGCTTTGGTTGTAGGCAAGAAAGAGCAGCTTGTGGGTGGCGTGGAAGGTGACCAGCCGTCCCATCTCGGGTTGCTGGCTGAGTTCGCGAAAGCGGGCCAGGGTGAACAGTTTGATCAGAAAATGCTCCCGCAGGCTCAGGTTGGTCAGCCGCATCTCGTCTTCGATGGCTTGGTCGGCAAAAATTCGCAGTACCTGTTCCCCCAGGATGCCGCTCGCTTTTTTGAGAAACTGCGGGTTGTCGACACCATGATAGACCTTGGTGTCGTAGAGGCCGCAGCTCGGCGACTTGCTCTTGAGGATCGCCCCGTCAATCGGCGGTAGGGCGGCGAGGAGGGCCTCGGTGGTGGCGCGGAGTTCTGCGGTCACATCCCGGCCGGTGGCGGGTTGGTGGACCACGATGCCGCCGTCGCCCTGACAGAGGCGGATCGGGGCGCGCGGGATGCCCAGGCCACAATCAGTCTCCGGGCAGACCGGGATCATCTCCACATGCGGTTGCAGGTGCTCGACAAAGCCGTTTCTCAGAATTTGCCCATCATAGCGGCAGGCCGCAAAGCCAAGGCAGCGGCTGACCAAGATCCGTGGAATTGGAAAAACCTCATTCACTGAACACTCCTTTGTGGGTAGATTTAGCAGCAGTCTGAGAGCACCTTGCGGCCCAGAAGCCGGTTGATCCAGGCGGAGAGCAGGGCGACCGCACAGCCCACCCCGGGGGCGACGCTGATGGCCTGTACCGGACAATTGCGGGCGCAGGCCCCGCATTCCATGCACAGCTCTGGGGCTCTCACCTCCAGGCCTTCGGTCGAGAGTGCAAAAATGCGGTGCGGACAGACCACTGCGCAATTGCCGCAACCCACGCAACGTTGGCGGTCGACCTCCAGGGTCGCCGTTCCTTCAATATAGCGATATCCGTGCATCGTTTCCTCCCTCTCAGAAAAAAGGACGGCTCACCCAGAGAGCAACGGCCAGGCAGGTGGCGGCCAACTGCACCGGAATCCCCCGTCGCATCTCGTATTCGACCCCGCTTGGCGAGGTAAAGGGGGTGGAGCCGGTGAAGTTCATGGCCAGGTAGGAACTGACCGTCACTGCCCAGAGTGCCAGGGCGAGTTGTTCCGTCACGGCGATCCGGGGAGCAAAGAGGGGGTAGGTGCAGGCAGCTAGCGCCAACCCGGGCCACAGGCCCTTGAGCCAGAACTGGCGGCAGGGCAGCCAGGGCAGGAGCAGAGGGGTCAGGACCGCACCCCCGGCAATGCCCAGCATCGTGGCAGCCAGCAGGAGCAGGCCGCGATCCAGGGCAGCGGTGAGCGAAAACAGGGACGGCCCGATGCCGGAGAACAAAAACACCAGTGCTAGGATGGTTAGCAACGGTTTGGCCAGCAGGAATAGTTCCACCGGGATCAGCACTGCCCGTTCCGGCAGGGTAAAGGTTACTTCGCGCATCGCCTCGTCGCACTGCTTTCCCTGGTGAAGATAGGTAGGGAGATCCGTGGCCCGCACCGGCCCAAAGAGGACCTGGAAGCCGCACCCACGTTTGACCTCCTGGGCCGTCACCCCGGTGGCCGCCAACTGGGGCAGCACCAACTGACGATGACTGACCACTTCGCTCAGCCGGAAGCGATTGACGCTCTGGATCACCTCTTCGGTGGACAAGGTGCCCTTGCCGGCGGCGCACCAAACGTTGATCCCCCGGGTGTCGAGCACCAGCAGCCAGGCATCGACACCTGTCAGTGGCAGGCGCAGGGCATCAAAGGAGAGCTTGTAATTGGCGGTGACCAGCACCGAGGACTCCGGACCGGGCGAGCCCACCGCATAGAGACCGGGGACGACCCGATAGTTGCGGCGGATGATGCCGATCCGGGCACCCACCGTCCCCCAGAGATCGCGGGCATTGGCCGTGGTAGCTACCTGCGGCACAGGCCCAACGGCTGTATCGATAAACCCTTGGACAAAGGGACACAGGGTGTAGCCTGCCCGTTCATTGACCCCGGACCGGGGTTCCGGTTTCGGGCCTCAGCAGGGGGCTTCCGGCAGCGGGGCGGGGAAAACGGGCAGTTTCGTGAGACCTTGCAGCGGTGATACTAGGCAGGGATCGGTCTGATTCATGGCAGGACTCTTGGTAAAGGGCGTAAGAAGACAACGATATAAAGATAATGCACGGCTGGTGTTCCGGCGAGGAGTTTTTACCGATCCAGAACTCAGCAAGGATACTCGACGGATCGGATATAAAACGTTTCTACTTCTGTGCCAGGAGCCGCTGCGGTCGGTCTTCGCAGCCAGCGATCCCCAACCCTACGAGTATGAGGATGGTGGCAAGCAGCATCAAGGAAATCGTTGGGTGGAATGGGTGGCCCAGTAGACTGCGGGGCGCAGGTGCCCTCTTGTGTACCGGACCGTGCGCCGACGCTCTGATGCGGCTCGGGTTCCTGTCTATGCTTCTGAAGAACAGATTTGAGAAACATTCTTCTTGACGAAAATAGGCGCTTCAGTTATCAAATTAGTAATTGCTCAGTTTGAGCGTCTATTTTTTTCGTGAGACAGGACCCCTGATATGAACACTTCTTTCCGCATCGCCAACATCTTCGCCGCCCTGGCACTCCTTGTCGTGAGTGTGGTGGTGGTCGTGCGTAGAGGAATCGAGGCGCCTTAGCGGGAAGAATCTTACAAAGAGACTACAACCCCTGCCGGCGCCAGCCGGTGGGGGTTTTTTTTTGCCCATTGCCGATACCACAACCCAGGAGGAACACACCATGCCCCGACTCAACGGTGCCCAGATCATCATTCGTCATTTGGAACGTCAGGGAATCCGGATCGTTGCCGGTATTCCCGGTGGCGCCAACCTGCCCCTGTACGATGCCCTGGCCGCCAGCACCACCATCCGCCACGTCCTTGCCCGCCATGAGCAGGGTGCGGGCTTCATCGCCCAGGGCATGGCCCGGTCCAGCGGCCAGACCGCTGTCTGCTTCGCCACCTCCGGCCCCGGCGCCACCAACATCCTCACCGCCCTGGCTGATGCCTACCTGGATTCAGTGCCCCTGGTCTGCATCACCGGCCAGGTCCCCAGCAGTCTGCTCGGCACCGACGCCTTTCAGGAGGTGGACACTTACGGCATGTCCATGCCCGTCACCAAGCATAATTATCTGGTGCGTTGTGCGGCCGATCTGCTCACCATCCTCCCCAAGGCCTTCCAGCTGGCCGGTTCCGGCCGACCCGGTCCGGTGCTGATCGATGTGCCCAAGGATGTGCAGACGGAAATCATCGAGTTCGCGTCCTGGCCTGAAGCCTGTCCGCTGCAGGTGCAGCGGACCGATGAACCTGAATCCATTAAGGTGGCCGCAGCGATGATCAATGAGGCGGCCCGGCCGATCCTCTATCTCGGTGGCGGCGTCATTCATGCCGGGGCAGCGGCCGAGGCCCGGCAGCTGGCTGAGCAGGGCAGTATCCCCACGGTTATGACCCTCATGGGGTTGGGCATCCTGCCCTCGGATCACCCCTTGTCCTTGGGGATGCTGGGTATGCACGCCAGCCGCGCCACCAATCTGGCCATGGAGGAGTGCGACCTGCTGATTGCCGCCGGAGTTCGTTTTGACGATCGGGCCACCGGTCGGCTCAGCGCGTTCTGTCCCAGGGCCAAGGTCATTCATGTCGATATCGATGCCAGCGAGATCGGCAAGCTGCGGCCGGCCGATGCCGCGATCACCGGCGATGCCCGCCAGGCCTTTGCCGATCTCCTGCCCCATGTTCGGCAACGGGACCGCCGCCAATGGAACGGATGCATTCGTGAGCTCCAACAGGCATATCCCCGTTTTTATGACCAGGATTTTGCACCGGGCCGACCCTTTGCCCTGATCCGGCGGGTGGCGGAATGGGTCGGACCCGAGGCCTTTATCAGCACCGATGTCGGCAAACACCAGATGTGGGTGGCCCAGGCCTATCCCTTCACCGACCCGCGCCAACTGCTCACTTCCGGGGGCTTAGGCACCATGGGCTTCGGCCTGCCCGCAGCTATTGGTGCTGCTCTGGCCTTTCCCGAGCGGCCGGTGGTCTGTTTCAGCGGTGACGGTAGCCTGCAGATGAACATTCAGGAACTGGCCACCGCAGTTGAGGAGCAGGTTAATATCAAAATTGTGGTCTTGAACAACCAGAGCCTGGGCCTGGTCCGTCAGCAACAGCGCCTGTTCTATGAGCAGCACTATTTCGCCTCCTCCTACCGGATCGCGGTGGATTTTGCCGCCATTGCCCGAGGTTTCGGCATGCAGGCCTATGATCTTGCGGGAGCATCGGACCCGGATGCCCTTCTGCAGCAGGCCCTGCGCGAGTCCGGCCCCTGTCTTATCAATGTGCCGATCGATATCGAAGAAGAGGTCTATCCCATGGTCCCTCCGGGAGCTGCCAATACCACTATGATAGGAGATGAATATGCACAGAACTGATCCGCACTCACCACAGGAGGTCAAAACCGTGAACACTGCCATTCTCCGTTTGACCGTCAACAACCATCCGGGCGTCATGCTGCAGATCTGCGGTCTGTTTGCCCGCCGAATTTTTAATCTTGAAGGCATCTTCTGTACCGCCATTGATCAGGGCGAGACCAGCTGCATCTGGTTGAAGGTCGATGAAACCGAGAAGCTGGAACAGGTGATCAAACAACTGGCCAAGCTGGAGGATGTGTTGGCCGTTGAGGAGCGGATCGATGCCCGGGAACGGATCAGCGCGATGGAGGCGATGATGGCCCGTATCGGTTAAAATTCCGGTCGGGCCGGGGTCAACGCGGGGTTGACAACCTTGTAGATCTACGATAAAAAAACAGGTAAAGAGTCAATATTAACTGTACCAGGTATCCACTGCAGGGACAAAAAATGAAACCCGATGTCGCGGCAGCGGCGGCGATGAACCCAGTTCATTGGCGACCGGTTGCTTTCTGAAAGAGTACACCAAAACTGCTCGCCATGGACTGATGTTCCGGTCCATGGCTTTTTTTTAGCCTGGACCCAACGGTTCAGGCTTTTTTTGTCTGAACCGGCAGGAAATCCCGTGAAGGTCCGCCCCTGGCCCCGCTTTTTCATCACTTCCACAGGAGATTGTCATGAACAACGAGGTTACCATCCGCTTTGCGGAACGCATGCATCAATTGCCGCCGTATCTGTTCGGCATGATCAACAAAATCAAAATGGAAAAACGGTGGCAAGGGATTGATGTCATCGATCTCGGCATGGGCAACCCCATGGACCCGACCCCGAGCAAGGTCACGGAAAAGCTCTGCGAGGTAGCGGTCGATCCCAAGACCCACCGCTATCCGGCCGCCGGCGGCATGAAAAACCTCAAACGGGAGATAGGCCTCTACTATCAGCGTAAATACGGCGTGGAATTGGGCGGCGAGGACGACGTCATCTGCACCATCGGCTCCAAGGAGGGTATCTCCCACCTCTGCCTGGCCCTGCTTGGTCCGGGCGATACCGTTCTGGTGCCCTCCCCCTTCTTTCCCATCCATGTCTATGCCGCAGTCATCGCTGGGGCCAGCGTCCTCCGCTTTCCGCTGGGCTCGGAGGAGGAGTTTCTCCGCCGGGTCACTGAGATGTGCCAATCGCTCTATCCTGGCCCTAAGCTGGTAATGCTGAACTATCCCCACAACCCGACAGGCACCCTGGCCTCCAAGGAATTTTTTGTGGAGATCGTCAAGTTGGCCAAGCGTTTTAATTTTATGGTGATTAACGATTTTGCCTACGGCCAGATCACCTACGACGGCCTGGTGGCTCCCTCCTTCCTTGAGATTCCCGGGGCGCTCGATGTCGCTGTCGAATTCGGCTCGTTTTCCAAGTCCTATAACATGGCCGGCTGGCGGCTTGGCTACTGTGTCGGTAACAAGGAGATGGTCGGGGGTTTGGCCAAGATCAAGGGATATTACGATTACGGCATTTTCTCAGCCATCCAGGTGGCGGGCATTGTCGCCATGCGCGACTGCGACGATACCATTGTCGAGCAGGTCGCCGTCTACCAGAAACGCCGCGATGTCCTCTGCGAAGGCCTGTCCCGTATGGGCTGGGAGGTTGAAAAACCCAAGGCCGGGATGTTTCTCTGGGTGAAGATCCCCGAGCCCTACATCCGCATGGGTTCGGTCCGTTTTTCCATCGAGATGATGAACCGGGCCAATGTGGCCCTGGCACCCGGCGCTGGGTTTGGCGAAGAAGGGAATGGGTATCTACGTCTCGCCCTGGTGGAGAACGAGAATCGCATCCGCCAGGCCCTCAAGCAGATGAAGCGGGCTTTGGTGGAGATTGATCAGGAGGTTACGGCTGGGGATTTTGTTTTGGCGGGAGAAGGGAGAGAAGAATGATGAATGAAAGCCGCTAGGGGTAGGCAAGCCACTGAGACGACCCCCTTCCGGCCCAGACCCTGCCGCCAACTCAGTGGCCATGGCAGGGCACTCCGAGGGGAATTCCTGGATAGTTCCGGGGAGGGTAGACGCAAAAGACCCTTGACGATTGGATTGTGGTGAAACAGGAGGTTTTTGGAGTAGGCGAATTGAGGCTTGGAGCGGAGCAGGTTTTTTCAGTGCTGCTCGATGGGCAGGAGGCCGTTGGGTCGAGGGGCGGTCTTCATCTCGGCAAAGGTGACCACCGCATTTTTCCCCCGTCTTTTTGTTTCAAACAGGGCGTGGTCAGCATCGCCGAGAAGATCCACCAGGCTCAGGGCATCCTCGGGATACGATGCCACCCCGCAACTGACGGTAATGTGGACAGCGAGGCCTTGGGAGGTGAGAAAGCTGTGCTCTGCAATGGTCGTGCGGACCTGTTCGGCTATCACCTTGCCCGCGTTGCCGTCGTGACCCTCCATAACCAGGACGAATTCATCCCCGCCATAGCTGACGCCGTAAGTTCCCTTAGGGAAATGGGGCTTGATGACGGCTGCCAGTTCGGCAATGGCGCGGCTGCCGTTGAGGTGGCCGTAGGTGTCGACAACATGTTTGAATTTGTCGATATCCATGAAGATAACAGTGACGGGGCGATCCGGGTGTTTGTCGAGGTTCGCCTGCAGGCTTTGATAGAGGTAACGGGTGTTATACAAACCGGTGAGATCATCCAGGTAGCTTAGCTCACGGTAGCGCGCGCGGCTTGCTTTCAGCGCCTTCTGGGATTTACAGAGCGCCAGATGGGTCCTGACCCGGGCGAGCAGCTCCTCTCTGGTCGAGGGTTTGATGATGTAATCCTGGGCACCTGCCGAAAAGCCGGCGACAATATCGTGCCGGTCATCGCTGGAGGTGACGAAAATGATGGGGATGTCGGAGGTGCGGGGATTTTCTTTGATGATCCGGCAGGTTTCGAGCCCCGATATGCCCGGCATCTCAATATCCAGAAGAATCAGCTCCGGGATGAGGGATTCGAGAGTGGCCAGTGCCCGGTGGCCACTGTCAGCCTGGGCTACTTGGTAACCCGCTTGCGTGAGCATGGCTCCCAGCAGTTTGCTGGTGACCGGGTTGTCGTCGACGATCAGGATGGGGTTGTCGGCTGATTTCTCGTTCTTTGTCATGAGCTCATAGTGGAGGAAAACGACATAAAAGTCAAGCCGTCAGGTCGAGGCTGACCGGACTTCCCACGGAGTATGGAACTTGAAACCCCTGAGCCGGGCATCGAGGACAATTCGCCATCGAGGCGACTTATTTTTTAAAAAAAGCCAATAGGGCGTGCAGGGTAGTGAGGGGATGCGGCGGGCAGCCAGGGATGTAGAGATCCACAGGAATAAGCGAGTTGAGGTCAGCGATGATCTCGCTTGAGCCGTGGAAGGGTCCGCCGGAAATGGGACAGCAACCGCTGGCAATGACCACCTTGGGTTCGGGCACGGCTTCATAAGTGGCCAGCAGGGCAGCCTTCATGTTGCGGGTGATCGGTCCGGTGACGTGGATGCCGTCCGCATGTCGGGGCGAGGCCACAAAGTCGATACCGAAGCGGGAGAGGTCGAAAAAGGGGGTGCCCAAGACGTTGGTATCGGCCTCGCAGGCATTGCAGCCGCCGGCCGAGACCTGGCGCAACTGCAGGGAGCGGCCGAACAGCTTTTTGAAATGGGCTTTGGCGTGGGTGGCGAGATCGGGCAACGAGCCGGCGGTGATCAGGTCCTCGCGGCGAGCGGTTCCCATTTCGAAATTTTGGCTGAAGCGGACAAAGGCACCCTCCGCCACCCGGGCGCACTCGCCGCAGAAGGTGCAGCGGCCGAGATCGATCTTTTTTTCCTCCACAAGAATGGCAGCCTGGGGGCAGAGGTCCGCGCACTGTTTGACCAAGGCTGGGTCGCAGTCTGTATTAATCTCGGGGAGCCCACGAAAACGAGAATAGAGTTGAATCGGCTCTTTTGGGTATTTGGTGGTCCTGTACCCCTGTGCCAGTCTGTTGCTGATTATTTTGAACATGGTGTACTCCTGTTCGTGTCCTGTCCCGTAGCTGTTGTCAGTTTGTCCCTGTCCATGATGGTCCTTGTCCGTCCCGCTTACAGGTCAAATCCGCAGTAACTGAGGTTGAAACTCTTGTTACACAAAGGAAAATCGGAAATCTCCTGGTTGCGCAGCGCCATGGCCAGTCCTGTCCAGTTGTGGAAGGAAGGGTCCTTGACCTTGTAGCGTGCAATCCCGCCGTCGGCGTCGGTTAACAGGCAGTGGGAGACCTCGCCCCGCCAGCCCTCATTGAGGGTGACGACCAAACTCTCCGGGGCCAGGTGATTCTCCGCCATGACCACCGGACGGTGTGGTTGCTCCGGCCTCTTCAGCAGCATCTCGATCAGGGTGAGGGAATGCATGATTTCCTCGCTCCGCACCATGGCCCGACTGTAGACATCGCCGTTGGTCACCTTGTTGGCATTGGGGGGCAGGTCGGCGTAGCATTCCGTGGGAAAGAACTCGCGGACATCATATTCCAGCCCGGAAGCCCGACCGCAATAACCTACTAGGCCCAACTCGTCTGCCACCTTTCGCCCCACCGTGCCCGTGTACTCAAAGCGGGCCAACACCGTATGGGCAGAGAACAGCAGGTCGCAGACATGCTCGATCTCCGGCCGCAATTCCAGGATTTTGGCTTGGATGATATCTCGCTGTTCCCCGGTCAAGGCCTGGGTGATGCCGCCGGGTCGGATCAGGCCCTTGCCAAAACGGTTGCCGCAGAGCACCAGCAACAGATTGAGGAACTCACCCCGGATGCGGCCGAAATAAGCGGCGGGCGGATTAAAGGCCACATCGCCGCTCAGAGCGCCGAGATCGCCAATGTGGTTGGCGATCCGTTCCAGCTCCAAGGCAATGGTGCGTGCCGTGCGTGCCCCTGCCACAACCTTGAGACCGGCCAGGGCTTCAATGGCCTGACAGCAGCAGAGATTATGGCCGATAGTGGTATCCCCGGCTATGGCCTCACAGATGACCGGCAGCCGGTTTTGCGGCACTGTTGTCAGCATCCGTTCAATGCCCCGGTGCTGGTAACCCAGCTGGATTTCGAGGTTGAGGACCTCTTCGCCGGCACACTGGAAGCGAAAATGGCCGGGTTCGATGATGCCGGCATGCACCGGGCCGACCGCGACCTCATGGATTCCTTCGCCCTGCACCTGAAAAAAATCGTATTTTCCCGGAATATCGACCCGATACTCGTTACCGAAGACATCGGGTCTGCCGGTGGCGTTGGCATGGTAGCGAACCATCTTTAACCAGGGGTGGCCAGCGGGGCGAATACCGTACTGTTCGGCTATCTCCCGCTCAAACAGGTGAAATTTGGTACCGATGGTGAGGGTGAGGGAGGGGAATTCACCGTTCACCTCGGTGCCAAGGATAAAGAGGTTGCTGTTGCGCACCACGGCCAGCAGTTTCGACCGTCCGTCATCGATATAGGCAAAAAAATGGACAATATAGCCGTTGTTGGCGACAAAGTCGGTCAATATTCGGAAAAAGCGGGCAAAGTCGACCTGGGGAATCCGTTGTCGCGGCACCACTTCGCCGTTGCTTATCTGTAAGAGCTTATCCATGGACAGTGCCTCCAATCAACGAGATGGTGTCGGTAATGGTCTGAAAGAGGACATCCGGCATCCAGACGGAGAGTGCGATTGAGGTCAGCAGCAGGGCCAGGGGCGGGAGAACCCGCAGCATCTGTTCCGGCACCAGGATCTCTTCATTATAGGGGCCAAACGAGAGGGAGGTGACGATCTGGGCCAGGCCGGCAAGCACCAGGAGCAGACTGGCGATGAACAGTCCGGCTGCCACGGGGTGACCAGTTTGAATGGCGCCAAGGACGATCATCAGTTCGCTGAGAAAGATACCAAAGGGCGGTAGACCGGAGATGCCGATGAAACCGCCGAAAAAGGCAACAAAGGTCTTGGGCAGGAGCTGGACCATATTGCCGCATTTGGCTACCAGTTTGGTGCCAAAGCCAAGGACGAGGTTGCCTGCCGAGAGGAAGAGCGAGGATTTAAGCAGCGAATGATGGATGAGGTGGAGCATGGCCCCGTACAGCGCCAGGCCGCCGATGCCGACTCCAAAGGCGATGACCCCCATGTTCTCGATGCTGGAATAGGCAAGCATCCGTTTGTAATCCGGCTGCCGCAGGATAAAGATCCCCGCCACCAGGATGGATAAAAGGCCGAAGGCGATGAGCAGCGAACCGGAAAACGAACCAAGTCCGGCAAGAACCATCAGGGTGTGCACCTTGTAGATGCCAAGGAAGGCGCAGTTGAGCAGGGCCCCGGACAACAGGGCCGAAGCAGGGCTGGGCGCCTCGCTGTGGGCATCCGGCAGCCAGGTGTGCATCGGCGCCAGGCCCATCTTGGTGCCAAAACCGATCAGTACAAAGATGAATCCGGTTTTTAGCCACAGGGGATCCAACTGCCGGGCGGCGGTATTGAGTGAGGAGAAGGTCAGGGGCACATCAATTCCGGCCCGATCCATGGACAGGGTGATGAAAAAGAAGCCGAGCAGGGCCAGGGCGATGCCCACTGAACAGATGAGCACATATTTCCAGGTGGCCTCCAGCGCTTTTTTCGACCGGTTGATAAAGATAAGCGGGGCGCTGACCAGGGTCGTGGCCTCGATGGCAATCCAGAGGACAATCGGGTGATCCGCCAAGGTGGCCATGCTCATCGTACCCAGGAACAACAGCATGCAGCCGATGAAAATCGGTTCGCTCTGCATCTCCTGCTCCTTCATGTAGAACACCGCGTACAGAGAGATAAATACGAAAATGAACGAGGTCACCAGCAGTACGAGCAGGCCCGCCGGTGAGCTGCCGAAAGAACCGGGGAAAATCGGGGTGAGTCGATGGAGCCAGGCAAGGACGGTCAGCTGCAGATGGAGCAGGGCGCTGACCACCAGCAGGATCCGGCCCAGTTTCACTGGCAGAAACACGGCGACCAGGCCCGTGAGCAGGGGCAGAAAAAAGATGGTTTCCAGCATGGGTTCAGTCCTTTAATTGTCCGAGATACATGGTGTCGACATCGTCAAAGGTGCGGTTGATATTATGAAGAATAATCCCCATGATCATCACGCCAACCAGTAGATCGAGGAGGATGCCGAATTCGACCAGGTAGAGGTTATGGGTTTGTTTGGTCAGGGCAACACCCACCAGATAGATGCCGTTTTCCAGCATGAGATATCCGATGACCTGGGTGATGGCCTTGGTGCGGCTCATCATCAGGAAGAGGCCGCCGCCCATGGTGGTGATGGCGGAGATCAGGAGCAAGGCATTATCGTCCGGCAGAGAAAGTTTCAACCGTTGGGTGATGTAGACGGCAAGGAGAATGAGGCCGAGCCCGGCAAGCAGCGAGGCGTGGTAGCCGATGATCGGTTCCACCTCCCGCTTGATCGAAACCCTGGTCACGGCAAGATAGAGCAGACCGGGGATGAGGGCGCCCTTGACAAGCAGCATGCATTGAAAAAAGAAGATACCGCTGTGGGCGGAATTTCCGTCCTGTTGAAGGAGCAGGCCGACTAGCGGGATCATCGTGCCCTGCAGGGACATGATTTTGACCAAGGTCATCATGCGGCTGGATCCCAGCGACAGCAGGACCGAGAGCAGAATAAGAACCAGGATGACATTGAGGCTGATAATCATCAGACAAGCTCCAAAGTAAGAATAAGAGCAAAAAAGCCCAGGGCAAATGAGGTGAGGATGTATTTGGGCACCAGGTTCATTTTCAATCGTGCGGTGATTGATTCAGTGACGCCGATGGCCACATAGACCACGGTCATCAGCCCGTAGAACAGCAGGGTGTTGGCGACGGGATCGGTCAGGGTCAGGGGTTTGATCAGGCAGGAGATAAAGGCGGCGTAAAAGAAGAGCTTGTAAAAAGAGCCGAGTTCAATCAGGGCCAGATCGGGCCCGCTGTGGTCGAGGATCATGACCTCATGAATCATGGTCAGCTCCAGATGGGTGGCGGGATCATCCACTGGCACCCTGGAATTTTCGGTGAGCAGGATCATGAACAGGGAGACAATCACCAGCAGGAGCAGGGCGCCGTGGGGACCGGCCAGCGAGATCGCCTGTGACCCGAAAAAATAAGTCGCTAGACTAAGGGAACCGTTCAGCCGGTAGAAGAAGATAAGCACCACGAAAATGGTAGCCTCGGCCAGGGTGGAGAAAAAAGCCTCCCGGGCCGCGCCCATCCCCTCGAAGGGTGAGGCGGTATCCAGGGCGGCGGCAATGGTGAAGAAGCGGCCGACCCCGAGAATATAGAAAAGGACGATGACATCACCCTGAAAAGACAGCAGGGGCGGGACGCCGGCAAACGGAAAGAAGAGCAGCGCCATGACTGCGGCGGCACAGGCGACAATGGGCCCCAGGAGAAACACAAAGGTGGTGCTGGTGCTGTAGACCGAGCCTTTGCGCAGGAGTTTGGCAAGGGTGAAGTATTTGATCAGGAGCGGCGGCCCTTTTTTACCGGCAAACAGGGCTTTAACTTTAAGGATAATGCCGGGGAACAGGGGGGCAATGAGCAGGGCGATAGCAAGGGAGATAAATGATTCCATGGTGGACCTCGATCTGCGAGTACTGGATCTTTTCGGAAAAGGGCCGGGGCGTGTTTTACACGACCAGAAGCAGGACCGCGATGGTCAGGATGATATAACCGATATACAGCTGGATATGGCCGTGCTGGATCCAGCGCAGTTTGCCCAAGGCCCAGAGCAGGGGGCGGACCAGGGCGCGATGCAGCGCGATTTCGGCGATATCCTCGATCTTGTGGGCATACCCGGTCCATCGCGGAAATATTTTGCTGATGCCTGAATATTCCGTTCTGACCTTAACGAAGGGGCGAAAAAAATCCACCATGCTCATGGCATAGGAGGTGCCGGTGTACTGCATACGGCTGGTGGGTTGGGAGAAGCCGCAGCCCCAGGTGCTGCTGCGGCTGATCGGTTTGGAGCGGTACAACAGGTGGCGGAGCGCGGCAGTCACAAGGAGCAGGCCGAGAAAGAGGCGGGCTGTCAGGGTCAGGTTGTGCGGAATGTCCCCGAGAACTACAGGAGAGACTCCTGCCAGCGGGATGAAGTCGCGCAGGCCGCAGAAGGCGAGGTGGATCAGGGGTTCCGGCCAGATGCCAATGAGCAGGCAAGCAAGGGCGAGAAGGATCATCGCCGCCTGCATGGTGCGGCCGGATTCGACTAGGTTCTGTCCTTTTTTGCTGCGTGCCTCGCCGAGAAAGACCAGCCCTACTACTTTGGTGAAACAACCCGCAGCCAGCCCACCGATGATCGCCAGGGAGATGATGGCAAACATGGATAAAAGAAAGGATGATCCTTGCAGTCCCAAACCGAGGAAAGCGGCGTAGTAGATGAGAAACTCACTGATGAATCCGTTCAACGGCGGCAATCCTGAAATGGCAACCGAGCCGGTGAGGAAGGTCCGGCCGGTCACGGGTAGGGTTTTCATCAGGCCGCCCAGTTGATCGATGTGTCGGGTTCCGGTTTTGTGCAGAATCACCCCGGCACCCATGAACAGCAGGGGTTTGAAGAGGGCGTGATTGAACACATGGAGCAGGCAACCGGCAAAGCCGAAGGCAGCCATGATCCGGTTCCCCGATGAAATCCCCAGCATGCCGAGACCGGCGCCGATCAGGATGACGCCGATGTTCTCGATGCTGCTATAAGCGAGCAGTCGTTTGAGGTCTCTCTTGCCCAAGGCATAGACCACGCCCAAGACACCGGTGACCATGCCGCAGACGAGAACAGTTTGGGGAAAGATCGGGGTCGGGTCGTCGAGGAGGAGGTACATCCGCAGGATGCCGTAGATGCCCATTTTAATCATCACGCCGGACAACAGGGCGGAGACATGGCTGGGGGCGGCGGGATGGGCATGGGGCAGCCAGATATGGAGCGGAAAGATACCCGCTTTGGAGCCGAATCCGATAAACGCCAGGAAAAAGGCCACCAGTTTGATGCCGTGCGGTATTTGTTCGATCTGGGCAAAAGACAAGGAACCGGTAGAGGTCGATATCACGGCAAAGGCGGCGAAAATACACAGGGCGCCGGTCTGGGTAAAGAGCAGATAGAGATAGTCGGCGGCTTGGGTTTCCTCTTTTTCGTAGTCGTACATCACCAGGAAATAAGAGGAAAGGGACATCAGCTCCCAGGCCAGGGCAAAGGTCACCATGTTGGCGGCCAAGGTCACCAGGATCATGGCTACGATCAGCAGGCTGAAGAAAAAATGACTAACTGCCACCCGCCAGCAGTCTTCCGCTTTATTGAGATAGTGATAGCCGTAGAGGGCAATCAACGGTGAGACCAGGAATACCGGGAGAAGAAAGACCGTGGACAGGGAATCCAGCGAAAATGACAGGGTGAATGCATGCAGCCAGGGGTAGGAAAAAAGGGGAACATCCTGCTGTTGCCAGACAGTGTACAAACCATAGAGGCCGGTCAGGCAGCCGGCGGTGAGCGCCGTTATATGAACGGTTTTAAAAAAGCGAAACCAGCGGTAAGAAAGCAGGGGAAGAACGCCCGCAAGGAGGACAAGGGATACGGCTGTGAACAGAATATCCATTTCAATGTACCTGAATGTATCAAGAAAGAGTGATGGCTTGGCCACCCGCCGCAGTCCCCTTGACAACGATATCGAACCCGATGGAGTCGGTGAGCCATGAACCAAAGTTCATAACGATATATTCCACCTCTGGCGAAGACGTTACCCCCATGAAAAAGGAGCGCAACTCGGAGAGCTCAACCGATATGCCGGCGACTCGACACGAAAAGATCGTGCTCCATGCGTGCATGGTTTTCGGAGAGAGGAGGGGGCGACTGGCAGGGCAGAACTGACCGTAATCGTGGGGTGCTTGAGAGCTCCCGAGAGCCTGTCCCAAGCCATATCGGGCCTCTTGGGACCACTAACGGGGAACGACGAGCGGCGGAAAGTTTGTCGGTGTCAATAGACGAGACATCGGTTTGCAGGCCAACGTCTCGCTGATCGCATTGTTACTTCATTTTTCAAAGGAAAAGCCGTGCCAAGGGAGATAGTCATCCTCGGGTCCGGCGGGATCAATGACTGTACAGTC
The DNA here is from genome assembly GCA_038205495.1 of Desulfobulbales bacterium. Classification (GTDB taxonomy): domain Bacteria; phylum Desulfobacterota; class Desulfobulbia; order Desulfobulbales; family Desulfobulbaceae; genus Desulfobulbus. The sequence goes on along the minus strand of JBBRBT010000001.1, from coordinate 36,067 downwards.
GGTAATTTTATCAATCAGGTCCTGTTGCCAGGACAGAGCTTCTTCTTTTGAGGCGAAAGGCCCGACCGCCGTGAGCGAGGCGGCATGGATCCCCATGGACTCATAGAGTTTATCCACCTTGTCCTGTTGTTGATGTATGCCGATCATTATGGTCATTGCGTACCTCGTGGTGCAGAGCCTGTTGGGTAATTGGGCACCGATTTACCTCGATATCAGCGAGGTATTTATCAAAAAAAAAAGAGGAAAGCAACAATTGTATTGATGGAAATAAAAAGAAGAAAGGGCGGGGTGTTTTTCACCCCGCCCTCTGCGGTTTTTCTATGCGCCTGGTTCAGGCCCGTTCGAGATTGATCGTTCTTCGTCCAATCCGGTAGGCACCGTTTTTCGAGAGCAACTTGCCGACCATCTGCTCCGGCACATCAACCATCGTGGTGGTTGACTCCAGCCTGATTTTGCCCAGCTGGCTGCTGGTGATTCCCGAATAATGGGCCAGGGCGGCTACTACATGGTTAACGCTGATGCCGTCGTCCCTGCCGATATCAAGTTTGACAGGAACCATCCCCTTGTCGCGGTCGGACCCACGGCGAGCACCGCCAGCAGGGCCTCCTGGGCCAGTCCGTTTAGGAAAACGGTCGTTTTTCCGGTCCCGATCTCGAGAGGTGAATTGTTCCTCTTTGATCGGGGTGAGGGGATCAATGGGTCGTTTTTTCTCATCGCCCCGCGCCAGTTTCAGGGCAGCAGCGGCAATATCCTCCGGTGTCAGGCCGGTCAATATCAGCATATCGACAACTTCCCGTTCCCGGCGACAACGGCCTCGCTTAATCCAGACCTCGAGTTGTTCCATCAACAGAGCTTGGCGATGATTTTCGATCTGGGCAATGGTCGGCAATTCAGCCTTGTTTAATTTGAACCGGGTATAATCCTCGATTCTGCGGAGCTGCCAGCGGTCTTTGGGGGTGAGCAGGGAAATGGCGATTCCATCTCGGCCGGCTCTGCCGGTGCGTCCCACTCTGTGCACATAGACCTCGGGATCGTCGGGTAGGTCGAAATTGAATACATGGGAAATGTCGTCAATATCCAGGCCCCGGGCAGCAACATCGGTGGCCACCAGTACCTTGACCTGGCCGTTACGGAAACGGGTCAATACCTGAATTCTGGCATCCTGACTGAGATCGCCATTGAGGGCTTCGGCGGCATACCCACGGGAGGTCAGCTGGTTGGCCAGTTCGCCGGTGCCGATCCGGGTACGGGCAAAAATAAGGGCGCTGTCAATGGTTTCCATTTCAAAAAGCCGGGACAGGGCCGAAACCTTTTCTTGCTGATTGACCAGGTAGTACCGTTGCTCAATGGTGTCGCCGGTTAGTTGTTTCGGGGTAATGGATACGGTATGCGGCTGACGCAGATAGCGGGCGGAAAGACCCATTACCCGTTTGGAGATGGTGGCGGAGAAAAGCATGGTCTGGCGTTCAGCCGGGGTGCGGTCTAGGATCAGTTCGATATCTTCGACAAATCCCATACTGAGCATTTCGTCGGCCTCGTCCAGGACCACGGTTTGGACCATGCTCAGGTCCAGGGTCCCCTGGTTGATCAGATCGAGCAGGCGCCCCGGGGTGCCGACAATCACTTCGACTCCCTGGCGCAGACTACGGGCCTGGAGCTGATAGGATTGGCCGCCGTACACAGCGAGAACGGTGATGCCACGCTGCTTGCCGTAACGCTGGATGGCGTCGGCAACCTGGATGGCGAGTTCGCGGGTAGGGGCGAGGACAAGGGCCTGCACGCCGCGCTGACGCGGTATGATTTTGTGGAGCAGGGGCAGTCCGTAGGCGGCGGTTTTTCCCGTACCTGTCTGGGCCTGGCCAATCACATCCTGGCCGGACAGCAGCAGGGGGATGGTCGCTTGTTGAATGGCGGTGGGGTCGGTGAATCCGAGCTCGGTAATGGTCTGCACCAGATCGGGATGCAGGCCAAATTGGGCGAAAGTGTCAGTGGTCATCAGGCTACTCCTCATGAGCGGCTATGTCTTGATATATCCTGGGGTGGGTCTTTGCCTTGCGGCGCACGTCCCTGTTGTCCATTAACAGATGACCCCTCCGGAATATAAGAGCCTGACTGTCAATCTCGATCGCTTCCTTTCCTCGCCTCGGGCAGAGGGAAAGAGGTGGAAGGCGTTCGGTATACTACAACAAAAAACGCCTGACCGGAATTGGTCAGGCAACCGTCTTGGAATTTTCAAAACTTGAATGGAAAGAAACACGCAATGCGTTCAGGGCAACATATACAGCATATCATGGAGAAAGGCAAGAAAACGTCGGGCCCAAGGTTTTGCATGGCGTTCATGCGCCATGGCAGGCTCTGGCCAGCATTGGCAGGGTGACGCCGACATCACCTTGAAAGAAAAAATCGGCTGATTGAGCAGTTGCTCCATGCGCTGCAAGAGAAAGGACCTGCTCACGGTTGAACTCGAAAATACGACCGCCGTTGTCCCGGACCATCGAGGGCAGGGCTGCGGCGGGATAGACTTGGGCCGAGGTGCCGATTACCAGCAACAGGTCACAGTCGGCGATGAAGTCGTGGATGGCCTCGATACCGCGCACTGATTCGCCAAAGAGAACTACGTTTGGTTTTAGGGGAAATCCGCAGTGTAGACAATGCGGGACCTCCGTGGTCTCGTACCAGGCTGTTTCGAGGGGCTGGAGGCAGTCGCATCGCAGGCAGTGGAGATGCTGGTGGTCTCCATGAATCTCAAACACCCGGCGACTGCCGGCCTGCTGATGAAGATTGTCAATGTTTTGGGTCACGATGCCGCTCAACCATCCGTGCTGTTCCAGTTCGGCCAGCGCCCGATGGGCGGGATTCGGTTGCTTGCCGAGCAGGACCTTGCCCAGCGCCCGGTACAGTTGCCAGGCTTTAGTGGGATTGCGATAAAAAACATCGAGGGTGGCATATTCCTCGGGGGAAAAGAGGGCCCAGAGCCCGCCTGGACTGCGGAAATCTGGGATGCCGCTCCCCACCGAGATTCCCGCCCCGGTTAACGCCACTGGTTTGGTCGCAGCCCGAAGGACAGTTGCTGCCTCGGCAAGAGAGGGCGTATTTTTCGCGGGGTTGATGATTTTCATGGGGTGCTATCGTTGCGGAACCTGCCCGTTTCTCTCCTCTTCCTTGACCGAGGAATGAAAGATGAGCGGTGGAGGCGATGATGACGGGGTACGGGATGCGAAACGGCGGATCCGGTGTTTGGTTATCGATTTTTTTGAGATGAAGAGGGCTCGGTGTAATGCCGTAGCAAGGGCCGTGCATTACGCTGCGGATGGGGGTCAATGAATGCACCGCCGATGTGATGCCCCTGAGCGTAATGGCGGACGCTGATCATCTTCTCGATCTCCTGCAAGGAATTACTATCCGGCCGGTAGCTGACAATGAGTGTGTCGTTGTTATTGATCGGTACTTCATCGGTTACATGCAGTAACAGGCCGCCATTGGATTGATCGGCGATAATGCAGTGACGGGCCCGTTCTTTCGGGGTTGAGAGGGCACGGATACTGCCACTGAGGTGCGTTTTTTGCCGATAATCCTGGCGGAATTCGAGATCCACTTCGAAAATTTCCGCGCAAGGGCAGTTGATCTTGATCGAGTGTTTTTTATTTTTGAGGCTTGCTACGGAGAAGTTTCCGACCCTGCCACAGGCTAGACACTGGATGGTCACGGCCTCTTTTTGGTTGACGAAATATTTTTGTCTTTTTTCCGTTTTCATAGTTTTTCCACTCGATTATTGAGGTAGGAGGAAGCTCCGTCCGTTGAGGCCTTGTTGGAAAAATTATTGTTACCTTTGCAGGAGAGGTGACATAAAAGAGTAAGTTTTAGAATAAGTATCTTTCCCCACCTCTGTCGAGGAAAAATTTCAGAAAAAGAAAGAGCTCGGTAATTGTGGGCCCCGCATCGTGAAGGGACCCGTGCAGAGACGCGTAGTCCTCTATTGGGTCGTGTGCAGGAAGATTTCGCTGTAGACCTTGCGATAGTTCTCGATACTGTTGGGATCAAGCCATCGCTCGTAGGCGGCCCGGTACTGTTCGGTGGGGCGTTGCTCAAGGAGAACCTTGTTGATTTGGTCGATAATTTTTTTACCCCATTCATTTTTTGAGCAACCGACCGCGCTCATCCAGCCGTCGAAGTTGTTTTGATTTTCTTGAATGGTCAGCGTCATCAACTGATCCCGAATCCCCATTTGCTCCGCCTGATAGAGAGCCTCCTCCGGCAGGCCAATGAGGCCATCGAGGCGGTCTATCATCAGCATTTTAAAAAGGTTGTGCGACAATTCCTGACCACTGAAGGTGACGACATTTTTCTGCTCCTTGTGTTTGGCAAAGATACCGTCGATGGTGGCGCCATAGGACCGGTCCTTGCCCAGGCCGATCATCAGTGTTTTGTTGCTGAGGATTTCATCAAGCGGTACGGAGGAGCGATTGTTGAAGGCCGCATGTCGATCTTTCTTGATGATGATCACCGGCGGTAAGGTCAGAAAACTCGGAAGCGAAAAATACATGAGTTCTTCCCGTTCCGGAGTTTTATAGAGGCCGACACTGCACACTTGTTCGCCCTGCTTAAATTTGTAGAAATGGCGGGTGATGTTGGTTATGACTTTCTCGTGCTCATAATCGGTCAACTGCTGTTGGATAATTGCAGTAATTTCATCACCGTACCCTTTTTCCTTGTACGTACCTTCCTGAATGAAATAAGGCGGCATGACGGCTTCCATCCAGGTCACCCTCTCCTTGGCCTGGACTGGAGAGGCCAGCATCATCAGGGAGAGCACTGTACTGGCAAGCAGGATGGCGCTGGAAATCATCGTGTTCCTCCAAAAAACTCGTGATTAAAGGGGGGAAGCTGTGGGCGAGGTTGAGCCTGAAGGGAAGATGCAGTTCGGTATGCACAAGAGGCCGCTCCATTGGTAACGATGTGTAACGAATAGCCAGACTGCCTGTCAAGAAGAATTCCTGTTGATGACATCTCCTTGCCGGCCATTATTTTTGGGGGTCAGCTGTCAATTAAAATGCTGTAATAAAATGATATTTACCTGTGGCTGGAGTTTTCGTCCCGATTTCCGGCAGGCGAGACGGGCTTGAGGCTTGCGTCCTGGACAGCTGTCAAGCGTTCGTCCACCGCACCTTGGTTGAAAAACAGCCTGACCAGCAGCCCGCTGTAGGCGAGGACCGCAAGCACAGCAAACACCGGCAGGAAATAGCCGAGCGGGCAGAGCAGCAGCACGGTCAACCAGTGGAGGGCTATCACGGTGCGGGAATGGAGCTGGAGGGGAAAGTCTCCGTGACGGCTGATCACCACCAGGCCGCTGATATTCCAACCGTAGAGGGCGGTGAAGGCGTGCAGACGGAGTAGGGGCAGGCTGAACTCCGGAGTGTAATATCTGGTGAAAGAGAGCAGGATATAGGCAATGCCGGTGACCGAGGTGACGAGCAGAAAGAGGATGCCGGAGGTGAGAAAGGCTTTTTGCTGCAGTTGGATGCCTTCATGCCAGTAGAGGAAGAGGATGAAGGCCACGGTTAGGAAAAGGAGGGTGGCAATGGCGACCTGAGATTTCACCAAGCCGGCAAGGATGAAGAGGAAAAAGACAATGACCCCCAGATTGATGATCCAGAAGGCCGCCTCTTTGAGCAGCGCTGTCAGCCGGATTTCGTTATTTTTCATTAAGGTGAAGATCACCGACATGGAGATCAGCGAGATCGGGAAGGAAAAACCGAGGAAAAAGGTATCGAGTTTCAGCTTTTCGATGGTGAACCACTGCAGATAGACCGAATTGAGGATCACCGGACAGGAGAACAACAGACCCAGGGAGAGACAGAGGAGCGCTGCCTGATGAAATTTACGCGCAACCGTCTCCTGCGGGGAGAACAGGGCACGGGGGAAACGGCTACCGAAGTGATCGACTCGCACCCCCTCGACCAAAGATGCCAGGGGCAGGGCTAAGAGCATCGCCGGCACATACCACTGCAGGAAGGCGCAGACGGCAAAGGCCACGGCAAGCACGAGAAAGAGCAGGCCACGGCGTGACAGGTTCTTGCCCCCTTCTGTGAAATAGATCAGCAGGGTGCCGCCGCTGCAGAGGTTAAAAAGAAAAATATGCAGACGTTCAAAATTGAGGGTTGCTGGGGGGACAAGGTGGTGCAGAAAACCGCAGGCCAAGGCTGTGGTCATCATGACCAGCAGGACAGTCTTGAATTGCCAACTCACTGTAGTGCCGCTCCGGCCGTACCTGTATGCTCAAAATTCCCCAGAAGTGTACGTATGGCCGACTCCAGGTCGGTATGGCGAAAGCTGTAGCCGGACTGCTGCAGTTTGTCGGTGGCCACCCGGCACCCACCCAGTAGTACCTCGGCTGCCATCTGGCCGTAAAAGCATTTTAGCAGGCCTGCGGGAACCGGGGGAAGCAGGGGGCGGCGCAGGATCGTCGCCAGGGCGCGCATCAACTCGGAGTTGGTCACCGGTTGCGGCGCGGCGATGTTGACCGGACCGCTGAGCGCGTCACAGGTGAGCGCGTGGAGCACGGCCGCAATCATGTCATTGATCCCAATCCAACTGATATATTGTTCGCCGCTGCCGAAACGGCGGGGGAAACCGAGGGCGGAGGAGGCGAGCAGGCGCTGCAGTGCCCCGCCCCGGGGGCTCAGGACCACACCGATGCGCATGAACACCGTGCGGATACCGGCATCTTGGGCCGGAGCGGCCGAATGTTCCCACAACGAGCAGACGTCTGAGATGAAATCCGGACCGGCGCTGTCTTCTTCGCGCATGCAGCAGTCAAGGCAATTACCGTAGAAGCCGACCGCCGAAGCACTGAGCAACACCCGGGGCCGTGTCGGCAGGTCGGCTAGGGTGCGGGCGATCAGGCCCGTGCCCAGGACCCTGCTGTCGATGACCCGCTTTTTCTTGGCAGAGGTCCAGCGGCCTTCGCCGATATTGTCGCCGGCGAGATGAATGACCCCGTCAAATCCGGGTAGGCCGGCAAGATTGAGCTCGCCGCGCTCCGGATTCCAGTAAATCTCGCGTTTGCTGCGATCGGGCCGCCGCCTGACCAGGGTCCAGACCTCGTGGCCGCCGGTGGTTAAGAGCGGACGGAGGGCCGAGCCGAGCACACCGCTGCCGCCGCTGATGAGCACACGCAGCGGTGTGCTGCTGCAGCGCTGGTGCAGGCGGATATCGTCAACCAGGGTGGCATGGCGGTAGCGAAAAACCCGCTCCAGGGTGCGGTCGACCAGGGCGGTCGAAAAACCAGGGAGCAGCTGTTGACCGGGCAGGGCGTAGTCGATGTGATCTTCCAGCAGGGCGCCGTCCGGGGTGTCTATGAAACGGTGGGTATGGGTCCAGCGGGCAAAGGGTCCGCGTTCCTGGATATCGCGAAACATTTCGCCGGGGATGTTCTCGATGTGACGGGCCTGCCACTGGTAGGGAACAGGCCCGGCGTGCATCCCCAGTACCACCCGGCCGCCCGGCTCGATGCCGCCGGTCCGCGACAGCACGCGGGTGTTTTCCCAGGGCGGGATGAGTCGTTCCAGCGCTCCGGGACGGCTGTGCCAGTCGTAGAGTTCGCGGGCGGAACAGGGGAACAGCGTCGTGGCGGTAAAACTCGGGTCAGGCACCGACAATCTCCCCTAAGGCCTGCGGCAGCCCCGGATAGGTAAACAGATAGCCGCTTTCGGTCAGGGCGCGGGGCAAGACTTTCTGTCCCTGGAGCAGGGAACGGCCGAACTCGCCCAGAACCAGTTTCATGACAAAGGCCGGGGTGGGCAGGAAGGCAGGGCGATGGAGTGCGGCCCCCAGCTGGCGGGCGAAATCTTTCTGGCGGACTGGCTGGGGGGCGGTGAAATTAAAGGGGGCCCGGCATTCTTCGGCAGTGAGGAGAAAGAGGATCGCTTCGACGAGATCATCCCGATGGATCCAGGGAAACCATTGGCGGCCGCTGCCGATCGGTCCGCCCAGTCCCAGCTGGAACGGGGTCTTCATGGTGGCGAAAGCGCCGCCGCCACGACCGAGGACCACGCCGAAACGCATCCGTACCACCCTTGCCCCCTTCTCACCGGCTTTATTGGCCTCAGCCTCCCAGTCCCGACAGACCTGGGCAAGAAAATCCGTGCCGCTGTTGCTGGTCTCGGTTTTTTCAGTTTCGCCGCCATCACCGTAATAGCCTGCGGCGGAGGTGCTGAGCAAGACGGCCTCCGAGTGGGCAGGCAGGGCAGCCACCAGGTTTCTGGTGGTGAGGATGCGGCTGTTGTAGATGGCCTCCTTGTATGAAGCGGTCCAGAGGTTAAAGACCGAACGACCGGCCAGATTGATCAGAGCATCCTGATCCGCTACCCGCTGCTGCCAGTCGCCCGTTCGGGTGGTGTCGGCGGCCACGTAGGTGAGCTGGGGATGGGGGGTGAGGCGGCAACGGCTGCTGCTGCCGATAACCGTGACCTCGTGCCCCTGTTCCAACAATCGATGGCTGAGGGCGGAACCGACAAAACCGGTACCGCCGGTGATCAAAATTTTCATGGGCTCCTCCTGTTAGGGGTGCGTTGGTTGGGGAAGAAGAACGATCCCTCTTGGCTTCAGAATAAACATGGCGAAGCGGGAGGGCAAAGGGAAAGGCCGGTCCTGGCTCTTTTTACAGTCTGTTTCCGCTCTACTTAACGAAAAAGAGGCCGATTTCTATGGCGATCAGGATGATGATGATCCACTCCAGCATGCTGGAATGGCTGTGTTTCTGCTCGTCCGCCATCATCTCCAGCAGCTCTTGGATCACCTCCAGCCGATTTTTGAGGACCGTGGCTCTGGGCGTGATTTCAAGATAGCGGGAAAGCGTCAGGTAATAGTGCTCAAGTTCCGGATATTCCCAGATGAATTCGGGCGTGTCCAACAGGTTGAACTGGAGGATAACATGGGACTTTTCGAGATAGACCCGGCCCCGCTCCTTGGCCAGCTGGGTGCGGGAAAGCGCGATGGAACCTTTTCGGGCCAGGGTTTCGGGGATATATTTGGTCCTTTTGATGGTCTCCTCTATCGAAGTTTCAAAGGAGGCGAGCCGGGTCGACTGGGCCAGGGCATGGGCCAGCGACAGGCAGACCAGCTCAGTGACCTCATCGACCTCGATCAGGTCGTGGCGAATCCGGACCCCGTCTTCAACACTTCTCCGATACTCCAGCTCTTCCTCTATAAAAGTTTGCAGGGGATTGATGGCATGCTTCAGCAGGACATCAAGCAGTCGTTTTTCCGATTCGTAGTCATATCGGCAAAGGACGCAGACACCGTAGTCAAAGATATAGGCGTACACACCCTCGTCCAGGGTGACGATGATCACATTGCGCATCCGCGCCGCGTGCATCTGGCGGGACAGGTATTCATACAGGGTGTCGAACTCAAATCGTTCGGCGATGCAGAGCGCTCGGAGTTTGTTCATGGTGTAAGGGTCCGCTGGTGAGATCGAGGGACTCGGCGTGGCATGGCGCTGACGGAGAGGCGTGCCTGGTTTTGAACAGCCCGTTGGGAGAGGTTATTCCGTGCCGATAACGTCGGTTTTCCCCTCACTGTTTAATTCCGGGTAATATTTGCTGATGCAGTCCGGGCAGATACCATGGGTGAATTCGTTTTTTGACCGTTCCTCGACAAACTGTTCGATATCCTGCCAGAATTTCGGATCCACTCTGACTCTTTTGCAGGAGGCACAGACCGGCAGGACGCTTTCCAGGTAGCTGACCCGCACGAGCAGTTTATAGGTGTGGCGGATGATCACCGCCCCGACAAGAGCAATGACCACACTTTCAAAAAGGGATTCCCGCCAGTTGATCGGGGTTGCGGGGCCGCCGAGCAGGACATAGGGGATATCGAGGATTTCGTCGAACCAAGAGAGCGCAATGACAAACAGAATCGCCATGGTTTCGTACCAGGCGACCTTTTTGGCGAGCATGTTTTTTCCAGGTTGTTCCATGGGGGAGATCCTTTGCGCAGTAGAAGCATTTCCAGCCGCAGGTCCGGTCAGTGGCTTTGGGAATGACCGGGTTGCCGACAGGGGGAATGCCCTGAATTTCATCAATCCCGTAACTCTCTCAAAAGACGTGGGCAGCATACCGCGTTTTCACCGGGATGCACAGGGGAAATGCGGCCTCGGAGTCAGGGGGAGAAGCCTGTTTTTGGTGCATAGGACGAGACGTGAGCAGGCCTGTTGGTTTCCCGGGGTGGTTATTGAAACACCACATGACTGGTGATGATACGGGCGATATCCGTAGGGATGACCTCCGGCTCGATCCGCCGAAGCTCCTCAATGTTCCAGTTGCCGGTGCGCTCCAGCAGGTCCAGGGCCTCGGTCTTGGAGGCGGCCAGCACCGTGACATCGGCCTGGAGATAGTTTTCTTTGTGGATATGCGGTTCATCGAGCATGGACCAGCTCGAGAAGCGCTTGCTGTGGCGCCAGACAAAGAGATACATCGGCTTCCTCCGGGAAAAGATGGACAGCAGAACAGCGATAGGCGTACCGGTTGCACTCTACCCGGATGCGCTCGCGGACGCAAACCCTTGCTTTCTTCACCGTTGGGAAAGTGTTCGCCGTTGCTCTTTTTGGGTGATGGTTTATAACTGTCGCCAGTGATATCCGCAGGGCAGGGGTGGAGATATTTCCCCTGCATGGAAGAGAGACGGGTCTACGAGGAGATAAGATGGAGATACTGATCATCGGAGCCGGGGCGATGGGGGGGCTGTTCGGGGCCTTGCTCGCGCCGTTTGCCGAGGTGACCCTCTATACCACCAATTCCGAGCATGTGGCGATCATCAATCGCGACGGTCTGACGGTCATCGGCCGGGATGGTGCGATACGCTGCAGCAGGATCAGGACCTTGTCCGATCCCGAGCAGTACCAGCGGCGGGCTGATCTGGCCCTTATCTTCACCAAGTCCCGGGCCACCACTGCGGCGGCAACGGTGGCCCAGTCCTTGCTGGCGGATGCGGGCCTGGTGCTCACCCTGCAAAACGGAATCGGCAATGTGGAACTGATCGCGGCTGTGGTCGGTGCAGAGCGCGTAGTGGCGGGGATCACTTCCCAGGCCGCCACCCTGGCGGGGCCCGGGCAGATCTGCCATGCCGGCAGCGGACCGACCCATATTGCCGCCACTCCCCGGCAAGCGGACCGGGTGCAAGCCCTCGTCGCCTTGTTCAACCGGGCGGGCATCGACACCCGTAGGGCCGAGGATGTCGAGAGTCTTCTCTGGTCCAAGTTGATTGTCAATGTCGGCATCAACGCGCTGACCGCCCTGCTGCGGGTGCCCAACGGCATCCTGGCCCAGGTCCCAGCATGTCAGCTGCTCATGGCCCAGGCCGTGGACGAGGCAGTGGCCGTGGCCCGGGCCCTCCACATCAATCTTCCCGTCGGGCAGCCGTTGGAGCAGGTTCTGCAGGTCTGCACCCTGACCGCTGCCAATCGCGCCTCCATGCTCCAGGACATCCTCCGGGGAGCGCCCACCGAGATTGATGTCATCAATGGCGCCATCGTCGCCAAGGGCCGGGAGGTCGGTGTTCCCACCCCGGTGAATCTCATGCTGACCCAGCTGATTAAGGCCCTGGAAGCCACCGTTTCCCATCGAATTGAACTGTAAATGTATTTTGCGATGTCCACCATTGAGCCAAGGAGAAGACCATGTCACAGAAAAAGCTGACCATCCCGGATATCAGAAATCGTAAGAACGGGATCCCTATTTCCGTGCTCACCGCCTATGACTACCCCTGGGCCCGGATGGTGGATGCGGCCGGGATTGATATCGTCCTGGTGGGTGACAGCCTGGGAATGGTGGTGTTGGGCTATCCGGATACGGTCTCGGTGACCATGGAGGAGATGCTCCATCATACCAGGGCGGTGGTGCGCGGTGTCGAACATGCCCTGGTGGTCACCGACATGCCCTTTGGTTCCTATAACAGTTCCATTCCGGCGGCCATCAACAATGCGACCCGCATCCTCAAGGAGGGCGGGGCTGGTGCGGTCAAGCTTGAGGGTGGTGTGGCCATGGCCCCGGTGGTCGAGGCCATTGTCCGTGCTGGCATTCCGGTGCAGGGACACATTGGTTTGACGCCGCAGACCGCCACCAATCTCGGCGGTTTCAAGGTGCAGGGCAAGAGCGCCCAGGCGGCCAAGCAGCTGCTCGAGGATGCCCTGGCTCTGGAGGCGGCCGGCTGTTTCTCGATTGTCCTGGAGGCCATTCCCGCGCCTCTGGCCGAGCACATCACCCGGCAGCTCGCCATCCCCACCATCGGCATTGGCGCCGGTATCGGTTGTGACGGTCAGGTGCTGGTGATCCACGATCTGGTGGGCCTCTATGACCGTTTCACTCCCAAATTTGTCAAACAGTATGCGAAGATCAGTGATCCCATTGCCGGTGCCCTGGCCCAGTACAAGGCCGAGGTCGAAAATCGGACCTTTCCCGCCGAGGCCCACAGTTTCACCATGAAGTCCGATGAGTTGGATAAACTGCTGGCGTTGTATTGATTTTTTGGGGGAGGAGGAGCTTCTTCGTCCCCATGCTCTGCGCTGGACCGATTAGGGGTGCTTCGCGAATGGCTCAGCGGCGGCAATACTGACAGGCCAAAGCATCGAGGTCGCTGGTGGCTTCGGCGAAGTTGGTGCCGTCGATATTGGAGACGAAAGGAAGGTCATGCCAACTCCAACTTGGGTGACGCTTGTTGAATTTCTTTTAGCGTTGTCGTGTCGCCAATGGACGAGGACAACACCGTGTTGCCATGTTATAAGCGATAGCATTCCACAAAACGATGACCGGCACCTCGGGGTGGTAAGGGGTGAAGCTGAAAATGCTGAGCGATATCGTATCGAGCGGGAAATGCTGCGCTTGGGCCAATGGCAATCCGATCCATCGTGCGGCCAGGACGCCGCTGAACTGGCCGTGCGAAAAGAGTGCAACCTTGCCCTCTAAGGAGTGGAGACGAGCGATGAGCCGATCGGCCCGACCGGAGACTTGTGCGGGCATTTCGTCGTGAGGGCAACCGTTTTGAAAAACATTCCAGCCCGTCCAACGCGCACGCTGGATTGGGCGGCTTAATACATTAGTAAATTGGACGTCCCGGAGGTGCTGGCTAAGTTCACGTGCCTCGTTCTCGCCGTTTGCAGTTAAGGAATGGCCGTGCGACCGGTGAGACGGCTAGAGAGGGTCCAGTTGGTTTCGCCGTGCCGGGATCTTGTGGAGCAGATCCGGCGTAAGCGGTGTTGTCATTGTGTTTAGTATCCCCTTTTAGGGTTGTGAGTTTGTTCTGCTGCCAGACGTTCCGCGCCATCTCCACCATCTCGAGCCGTACCAGCGGATGGCGTCCAGGGCAAGGAACAGAAAGAAATCGGCAAAGGGCATGGATGACCTTTGTAAAAATCGGCCAAAAATATTGTTTGTTGGTTCCACAACTGAAGACCGATCAAAAGGGCTACCCACGATCACCAAGTTGATGGCGGTGAGCAGGGAGATGCGCCAGGTCGGATTGGTTTCATTCCGGTGTCACCATGGGAGCGGAGGTATCCATCTCATTCTTTCTGATGCATATTATTTTTGCCTGGCCAACGCTTCGAAACCGGAGATGACGTCGAACAGTTCCTCGTCAATGCCACTCTGGCGCAAACGATGAAAGGTCCCTTTGAGATCTATCAGCAATTCGGCAATGTTCTTGTCAGCGCGTTGCATAGCAGCCAGGCGGCTCGCATTTTCGCTCTCCAGGGATTCGGCACACGCCCGGAAGAGCGAAACAAAAAGATATTCTCGTATGAGCACCCGCAAAGTCGCGGTGCCGTTTCCTATGACCTCGGGCAAGTTTTTCGTTGGCCATGAAAGTTCCGTCAGCTTGCGTCGCCATTGTTCGTCCAGCGGTAGGAGGCGCTGGCTAAATGGGGTATAACCAGCCCCTGGCGTTGGGCGATTGTAGATAAGGTGGAGTCCAGTGACTTCATCCTGGCGGTGGTGCTTCTCGCTCTCCACGAGGATTTGACCGACGAGCGGAGTAATGGATTTGACGGAGCTCGGCACAGGGAAGAGTCCCATCAACTGTAGGTCTGTATCCGCCAAGCGCACATGAACTCGCTCACCAACAGCCCAAACCTCAGGTTTCGACGGCAGGTCTGCCAACACCCCCACAGCATAATCGGCAACTTCATCATTAAACTGGCCGACCAGTCCCTGATCTGAACCGAACACGATCGCGATAATGGCATTTGCACCTGTTGATCGTATTTTTTCTGCATGCAAGGGCAGCTGCCCGTTTTGCCGGAAACATGCAGCTAACCCCAGCTCCACACTTCGATAATAGTCGGTCAATGCCCGCACCGATTGTTCGTATTGTCCGATGCTCGAGGCGGCCACAGCCTTCATCGTGCGAACGACGGATTGGAGATCTCCTGCTCCGCCGATTTTTCGTTGCAGGCTTGCCGTGGAGTCGCTCATGATTTTTCTTCGGATGTAGGCTTGGGCTGGAAGGGGCCAAGCGCTTTGCGAGCGATTTTGATTATTGATTCGCGATCTTCTTCGCTCATTTTTTCGGTGCTTTCCAATCGCGCCTGTTCCTCTGCCGGGATACCCAGGGAAGCCTCATGCACGGCGTGTTCCGCCTCCATCATCTGGTCAAGCGGCACCCCGTCGAACAATTCTGCGGAGAGTGCCAGCAGCACAGCGATTTGTGCGGGTACGGACACCGGAGAAGATTCCGGCTGTTTGAGGCAAGCACGAATTCGCCGGCCGTGCTCGATGATCTTGCGGGTGTTTTCATCCAGACGGGCTCCGAATCGGGAGAAGGTTTCGAGTTCCTCAAATTGAGCGTAGGCCAGCTTGAGGTCACCCGCAACCAATCGATAGGCAGCACGTTGTGCCTTGCCGCCAACGCGGGAAACGGATTTCCCGACATCCACTGCGGGCAGCACACCCAATTCGAAAAGCGACGGCGAGAGATAAATCTGCCCATCCGTGATCGAAATCAAATTAGTCGGAATATACGCGGAAATATCTTGTGCTTCGGTTTCGATAATGGGAAGTGCCGTGAGGGAGCCACCGCCAAGTTCCATGCGTAAGTGTGTAGCACGTTCAAGCAGGCGCGAATGAATATAAAAAATGTCGCCGGGAAAGGCTTCGCGGCCTGGCGGCCGATGCAGCAAAAGAGAGAGTTCGCGATAGGCGCGCGCATGATGAGTAAGGTCGTCGTAAACAATCAGCACATCACGTCCTGCCTCCATGAAAGACTCCGCAATGCTGGTCGCAGCATAAGGAGCAATGTAGGTGAGGCCCGGCGGATCGTTGCCTTCGGTCACGACGACGACGGTGTACTCCATTGCGCCTTTTTCCTCCAAGGTTGCCACGGCCTTGGCGACGGCAGACGCACGCTGTCCGATGGCGCAATAAACGCACAGGACGTTCTGGCCGCGTTGGTTGAGAATGGTGTCAATCGCAACAGCCGTCTTGCCAGTCTGGCGGTCACCGAGAATCAGCTCACGCTGGCCGCGTCCAACAGGAATGAGTGCATCGACGACTTTGAGACCGGTCTGAAGAGGTGCGGTGACAGGGGCGCGGTCCATGATGGGCGGGGCAGGTCGTTCGATGGGCAGGTGCGGGTTTGCGGTCACGGGTCCTTTGTCATCGAGTGGCCGTCCGAGCGGGTCAATGACGCGGCCCAGTAATCCTTCGCCAACGGCCACGTCCATGACCCGGCCTGTACGCTGGGCTTCATCGCCTGCGTGGAGGTGCCAGTATTCGCCAAGGAGAACAACACCGATTTCATCTGCATCCACGTTGAAGGCAATGCCAAGCACCTCGCCGGGAAACGTCACTAATTCGTCAAACCCCACGCCGGGAAGACCCGAGACCTTGGCTATGCCTGTGGCCACACTGGTGATCGTGCCCACCTCCCGTGGCGTCAGTTGCACTGTAAAGGTTTCACGCACTTGCCGTATCCCGTCAAAGGTACGGTCGAATACGTTTTTGAGGTTTTCAGATTCCATTTTCACGAGCTCTTGGTTTCTGGTTGAGGTTCGTCCGATTTTGGCTCGGATTGCGCTTCAGGTTTTTTCTTCTCTTGCAGGAGTTCCGCAACACCCTTTTCCAGCGAAACCAGATAATCGGCGATGCTCCATGCCACCTTATGTCCATTTGTGGCGAGTTCAATACCGCTGATCAAATCAGGCGCAGTTTCAAACCTGAGGCGAATGTCAGCCGCAAAAGTTTCGTTAAGTGCATTTTGTATGGTCGCGCGTTGTTCCGCAGGCAAGTCAAAGGCACTGCGCACCACTGCGGGATCAGTCGTTGTCTTAAGAGCTTCGGCGAGATTTTCTTTCGCCTTGCCGTCCATCTCTCGTAAGCGACGAGTGAACACCTCGCTCAAACGTTCTTCCAAGCTGGTTGTAGCGAGATCTGTCAGTGCCTTCCGAGTGATGGCAAAAACTTCCTCCTGGGTCCGGCGAAGGATGGCTTGATTGAGGTTCATGGCTTCGTTTCTCAACGCTTTTTGCCGTTTTGAACTCAAGGTATCGGCAGCCTTCCGCGCTTCGTCAAGGAGTCGCTGACGTTCGGCCTGCACCTCGTCTGTCGCTTTGCTTAAAAGCGTGGTGCGCTGCCGGTCGAACTCCTCATTTTTCCGCTCGAACGCATCGCGCTCCTTTTGGGCTTCGGCCTTTTTTGTGTCGGCATCCGCGAGTTCTGCCGCAATCCGTTTTTCCCGCTCATCAATGGCATGGAGGATTGGCTTATAAAGAAAGCGTTTCAGCAACCATACCAGGATGAGGAAGTTGAGCGTTTGGGCGCCAACGGTGAACCAATCGATAAGCATACGTTTACTTTCCTGTGGTCTGGGCGATAACGTGATTCCAGAATGGGTTGGCGAAGATGAGAATCATCGAAACTACGAAGCAGTAGATGGCCGTGGACTCGATCATGGCCAAACCCACAAACAAAGTCCGGGTGATGGTGGCTGAGGCATCAGGCTGTTGAGACAGCGAACTCAGTGCTGTCGCCACCGCCCTACCTTCCGCCAGCGCAGGCCCCAAACAGCCGAAACCAGTGGTAAGGCCGGCGATGACGATTGATGCCACTGCGATAAGAGTCATGCTATCCATAGAGTCTCCTTGTGTTGTTGTCGTTTAATATTTCAAGGTGTTGCCACTGATTCGGGTATGTTTTTTGGTTTACGGGCTCGGGTGGCGGCGGCGATATACACCGCTGCCAGGATGCTGAAGATGTAGGCTTGCACCATGCCGGTGAGCAGACCAAGCACCGTCATGACAATCGGGAAAATGAAGGGTGTAATGGTCAGCAAAATAGCAATAATCATCGCCCCGCTCATCATGTTGCCGAACAGACGAATGGCCAGCGCCAGAGTGCGTGAAAGTTCGCTGATAATGTTAAACGGTAACATGATGACCGTTGGCTCAGCGTAGGACTTGAGATAGTTGCCCATTCCTTGTTCCACGATACCGAAGTAGGGCACGGCCACAAAGACGCACAGCGCAAGCGCCGTAGTCGTCGAGAGCGAGCCTGTCGGCGGTTCATAACCGGGGATGATGGTGCAAAGACTGGCTATAGCCACAAACAAGAAGAGCGTGCCCAGAAAACTGAGATATTTACGTGGTTGACTTAAGCCGACTTCCTCAATCTGTTTTTCGATGGCGGTGACGACGATTTCCAGGAGGTTCTGCCAGTGGGAACGTTGCAACCCCTTGGAAAGCCGAGCCGTGATGAGTTTTGACCCAACCGCCAGCACGAGCATCAGGCACCACGTGAACACAATGGTGGCGTTGAGCTTGAAAAACCCGTACTGCCAGAAGATGATTTCGTCAGGACTCAGTCGCATGACCGGCCTCTTTCCTCGAGAAAGTTAGGGGGGCAACCGGTCGGCCTGTAAACTGTATCACGATGAAACGTGCAATTAAAAATCCGAGGAGACAGGCCAATAATCTCTGCCAATGACCGTTAGCTACAACGTAAAACCCGGTTAGGGCAAGGCTCGTGCGCAGCAGTTGGCTGCCGAGTAACCAAAACGCCGGTCGTTGAGAAAAAACCGCCTTCCGAACGGTACACCAAAGGCCAACGAAGAACATGGCACCGAGCAACAACCCTGCCACCATAGCCAGTACCCATATCAAGGTCGTAATCTCATTCATCCTTCTCCTCCTGTTCTTCCCGCATGGCTTTGTCTTCCTTGTCCACCCAATGCCAGGCATTGAAACAACCGATCGCGAGCCCGGCCACCAACAACGCCAACGTCCAAGCATGCTTGCCTGGATAGTGCTTGTCCAACCAAAGACCGAGTGCTGCGCCCAGCAGTGTTGGGACAACCACAGACCAGCCAATAAGCCCCATCATTCCTAAGCCAAACCAAACGGTCGGAGGAGAGTTGCGTCTCGCTTTGAGCTTACGTGACGCCTTGGCACCTACCTCCTCACTGAGCGATGTCTTTTGCTTTAAAGGATTTTTTTCGGATTCGTTACTCATTATGAAACTCCGCTAAGCGGCGGATGAAACCGCTCTCCATCTTGGCCATCACCGAGCGGACGTTCTGTTCTCGCTCATTCAGATTGAGAAATTCTCGTTCCACCGCCTCACGGAGTTGGCCAAGGTCCGTTCCGCCTATGGCGTTACGTACGGAAACGAGTACTTCTAAGCCTGTTTTGACGAGCACACCTTCATCCACAGCCACACACATTTCACCCTCTGTTTCAGTCTCGAAAATCAAGATTCCAGGGGCAAGAGCCGCAACGCAATCCAGCCGGTGCGGTAAAAGGCCAAATGAGCCTTCGCGGGTTTCGGCAACGATACGCGAAACGCCGGTTTTGTCGGCAAAGACCCGGAACGGCAGGAGAACTTTAAGATGCATGAGTGTTGTTGTCATGCTTGACCTCAGGGGCTGTTTTTGTCTCGGATTGCGGTTCGGCCTTGGCTGCTGGTTTACCCGTCGGCACCTTTTTTTTGGCCTCATCAATGGCCCCGATCATGTACAGCGCGCTTTCCGGGTAGTCTTTGAATTCATCGCGCAGGATGCGTTCGCAGCCATCAAGTGCGTCTTTGAGGCTAACCAATTTTCCTTTGATGCCGCTGAACTGCTCGGTGGCAAAAAACGGCTGGGTGAGAAATCGCTCCAACCTTCGGGCGCGGGCGACCACGTTACGGTCTTCCTGCGACAATTGCTCAAGGCCGAGCATGGCAATGATGTCTTTAAGTTCGGCGTATTGCGCGAGTGTTCTCCGGATTTCCTGAGCCAAGCCGTAATGGCGCTGGCCGACGATTCCGGGGGTGGCCATTTTGGAGTTAGATTGGAGGAGGTCGATAGCCGGGTAAAGCCCTTCACTCGCTCGCTTGCGCGAAAGCACGATGGACGCCGAGAGATGTGAAAACGTGTGTACCGCCGATGGATCGGTTAAATCATCAGCCGGTACATACACCGCCTGAATGGAGGTAATGGCTCCGGCGTCAGTGTTGGCGATTCGTTCCTCCAACCCCGAGAGCTCGGTGCCCATTGTCGGCTGATACCCCAGACGTGACGGCATCTGTCCCATCAAGCCTGACACCTCCATGCCTGCCTGGATGAAGCGAAAAATATTATCGATCAGCAACAAGACGTCACGATGCTCATCGTCCCGGAAATACTCGGCCATTGTCAACGCCGCATGCCCAACCCGGAATCGACTTCCCGGCGGTTCATTCATTTGCCCGAACAACATCACCATATTCGGCAGCACACCGGCTTCCTTCATTTCGCGATACAACTCCTCACCTTCGCGACATCGTTCTCCGATACCGCAAAAAATGCTGACTCCTTCCTGGTGCCCGATCATGTTATGGATCATTTCGGTGAGCAACACCGTTTTACCCACGCCTGCCCCCCCAAAAAGACCCGCTTTCCCGCCGCGCTCAAGCGGTACCAGCACATCGATGACTTTGATCCCCGTTTCGAAGATCTCGGACTTGGTGGAACGCCGTGCCAGCACCGGTGGGGCTCGATGGACCGTCCGCCACTCAACATCTGTCGGTGCCGGTTGGCGGTCGATGGCATTGCCGAACACATCGAACATCCGTGAAAGCGTACCTTTGCCGACAGGGACTTTCAGCGGTCCACCCGTGTCTTCCACCGCGTTGCCGCGGGCAAGTCCTTGCGTTGGGGTCAGAGCGATTCCCCGAACATGATACGCGTCGACTTGAGCAAGCACCTCAATGATAATTTTCCCTTCTTTCGCGAGGAGCAAAGAGTAGATGGGCGGCAAATGTATATTGAATTGAATATCAACAACGCTACCCCGTATAGCGGTCACGGTGCCCATATTCACAGAGTGGGTTGCCTTCATATTTGCATTCGCCGATTCATTGTTGATTCAATTAAGGTCCATTTGTTGTTTTCGAGCCTGCTGTTCAACTCGAAAACCCTCTTTCAGTTCAGGATTCCTATGATCGTTGCCACGCGATGTGACAGTCTCTCTCTCAGAGGAATCTCCCAGGATGCTGCTCGCCGGTGGTCTCCACCTTGCCCATCTCTGTTCCAGACTGTATTGCCAATCGACCATTTTTCTGCCGCTCATGCCTTTATCGGCAATGCGCAAAGGGTAGGCGGGAGCAGCCGGAAGGAAGTGTTGTTCAGCATAATCGTGCACTGCGCGGCAGGCAGAAAAGCGAGGCGTCAACCGTGCCATGCTTTCCCGCATCCTCGCTACCCAAGCCGTGGGAATCTGGTAATCAAAAATTGCTCAGCCCTTCAGATCGGTAGCCTTTGCAGAGCCGGGTTCTTTTTTCACCAGGAGAATTGAACACGGCATTTTACGAATAACCTCATCATTGCTGCGCCCGAAAAGGAAATGCTCAATATGCCCCTCATCATGCGCCAGCAGAATCATAAGATCAATTTTTTCATCCTTGACCACCTGGAAGATTTCCGTTGCTGGATCACCTTCCCTGATCAATTCTTTCACATTCAAGCCCTTGTCATTCTCCGCGGCTATAGCTTCGGCCAATTCCGCTCTTGTTTTCCGGAGAAGTTTTTTATAATCGTCCGCCAGAGTCGGTATTGACAGGTTCCATCCCTCAATGCTGAACGGATCATGAACCACATGAAGAACAGCCAGTGCTGCCTCATATTTCTTGGCGAGAGAAACTCCATAACGAACTGCTATTCTGCAGTATTTCGTATCTCTGCTCACCACGAGAATCCGTTTAATGTCTTCCATAGCCGACCTCCTTAGAGTTAAAGTGATACCTTGATGAACTCGCAAAAAAGGAAAACATCCGTTTTGTCATTTCGAGCGTAGCGAGAAATCTCTAGAAGTATTGAGAGATTTCTCGTCGCCTTGCTCCTCGAAATGACAGAACTCGACTTTTTGCGAGACCATCATACCTTGATTATTGAAAATTCATTGGTGTTACTGCGCTTCACAATGCACCATTTACAGGCGGCATTTGTCTTCTCTTTTTACGTATTGCAACCCCCACTCCGGCGAATGCCCTTCGTGCCTCGGGAAAAAACCATTGCGACAGGGCCATGGCAATACCAGGCAGGGGTGTCTCCATTGAATTAGATGACCTCTCCTTAACGCTCAACCTGTTGTTCGAGGTTTTTTTGAAATCCTGCTTGCCGGTTTACCATCCGCATCCAATAGGAGCTTTAGCGTAAATCTTCTCCTGCAATTCCGTTATCTCTTTATCAAATTTTGTGGCTGTTTCCCCTGTTGTTTTGGGATTTCGAAGTGTTTCAAAATATTCAAATTTCTTATCATGTAATTCCTTCCTGAGCTTGGCAGTATCGTTATAGAAAGCCTGACATTCGGGACTGTGAGCATAATAACCCGGGCCCATCATGCCATAGCCGCCACTACCCATCATCCCATGATGTCCCATGCCGTAGCCTCCACCGCCCATCATCCCCTGCCCCATGCCGTAACCTCCACCATAACCCATCATCCCCTGTCCCATGCCATAGCCTCCACCGCTGCTCTCTTGTGCCTGTACGGCCATGCTTGACAGAAAAATGATTGCCAGAACTACCATTACTTTTTTCATGAGTTTGCTCCTTTGAAATATTCCCGACACGTGGCCTCCGTGTCAGTTCTTGCCGCCCTTTTCGCCGTGGCGCCTATGACCACTATGCCTGCCGTGCATTTCGTGGCCGAGAGATGCATGGCGACGAAAAGGATGAACACACTAATTGAGCCTCCAACTGTTACGAAGCTGTCGACAAGGTATTGCTGACCATCGCCTGTGCTTCTTCCTGGATGCTATGCAGATGATCCGTTCTTTTGAAACTCTCCGCGTATATTTTGTAGAGGTCTTCCGTCCCTGACGGGCGTGCCGCGAACCATCCGCTTTCGGCTGTTACCTGCAATCCGCCGATAGGGGCGCGTTCATCACTGTTTTACCAACCATCGCTCCCTTGCCCCATTTCGGCCGGTGTTGAAAGAGGTAGGAGATGGCGACCGCAAGGTAGTGATTGGGCGGCAGCAGTCCAGCGTTTTGGGTGACGATTCCGTGCCGGTCATGGTCGGTATCGCAGGCAAAAGCGATATCAAAACGATCCTTGATGTCGATCAGCCTCTGCATTGCATACGGTGAGGATGGGTCCATGCGGATCTTGCCGTCCCAATCCACTGTCATGAAACGGAAGGTCGGATCGATAGCCTCATTGACAATCGTCAGGTTCAACCCGTGACGCTCGGCAATCGGCCCCCAATAGTGTGGACTCCGGCGCCGCCGAGCGGATCGACCCCAGGCTGATTTTCGCACCGCGAATGGCGTCCATGTCGAGCACGTTGGCAAGATCGGCAATGTACGCATTGAGATAGTCGTGCCGGTGCGTTGTGGAGGCGCGAAGAGCTTTTTCCAGAGAAATTCTTTTTACACCCGAAAGTCTATTTTCGAGCAGCTCGTTGGCCTTCGCCCCAATCCAGTCGGTGGTGGTGGTGGACTGCGCTGGCCCGCGGTCGGGGGGATTGTATTTGAAGCCGCCGTCATAGGGTGGATTATGGGAAGGCGTGATGACGATACCATCGGCCAGCCCTGTCTTGCGCCCGCGATTGTAGGTGAGAATCGCGTGGGAAATGGCAGGGGGCGGGGTATATTCATCTCCCTCTGAGACCATAACTTCGACCTCGTTGGCGGCCAACACATCCAGTGCGCTGGCAAGAGCCGGCACTGAGAGCGCATGCGTGTCCATTCCGAGAAAGAGTGGGCCATTGATCTGCTTCTGCTTTTGATACAGACAAATAGCCTGACTGATGGCAAGCACATGCCATTCATTGAAGGCCTTTTCGAATGCGCAACCACGGTGTCCTGAGGTGCCAAAGACAACCCGTTGTTCTGGCACCGAAGGGTCAGGCCTCTCTGTGTAGTAGGCCGTAATCAATCTGGGTACGTTCACCAGCATCGAGGCTTCAACGAGCTTTCCTGCTTGAGGATTTATTCTCATGACTCTCTCGTCAAAAGCGTGGAGACGATATCTTGGTCAGTTGGTCCTAAGCGTATCGCCGGAGGCGGCTCTTGCTCAGCGATCTTGTCGGGTTCTGTTGTTTAAGGCGCATCCACTGCACAGCAATATCCGCGAGCTTTTTTTGGGCCTGACCGGATAAATTGCAGGTAATTTTTAGTAATTAAGTTGATGTCGCTTGAGATGAAATCCATCCAGCGCTGTATTATCGCTTTCGACCTACTATTCATTTTTACTGTTATTTTGAAAGCAATCTTGGTGCCGGGTTTTTAACACTCAGAGTCATGTTGTCTATTGCATTGATTTTTTAATGAAATTTATAAAAAAATCCCTCAGGTATCCGTCTTGAACAGCCATGTAAAATTGGTTACATTTAATCGTTGGTCATATATGGCCCTTTTTCTTGCCTCCTTGGTATTGGTTACGAGAGGACTTCGTTCTCATGCGTACTTAACGAAGGGATTGAGGAATTCCCCATGAAGCCACTGAGCAAGAAAGGGATCGCGACTTTGCTTAGATGCTCGATTAGGGTAAGGTGCTGGTCTGATTTGAATCGATTAGGGTAAGGTGCTGGTCTGATTTGAATCGATTAGGGCGGATTCAAATCAGAAAAGCAACTTTTGTGACAGGCTTTCAAGTGGCAGGGCCAACCTGAGCCGGCGAAGGGCGCAGAAGCTCACTGTATGATCCCCTCCAGATACCTAGAAACGAGATCCTTGGAATACATTTCGAAGTTTTTTGGTAACAAGAATTTTCGATCAATTTTTTACTGCTAGGGTTGAGAAACAACAGCAATGTCAAACATTTTGATTATCGATACTAATGAGGGTTTTATAGAAGCTCTGTCAGTTGAAATCGCGCACATGGGACATCATGTCGTTGTAGCCTATACTCTTACTCAAGGCATAAATTTTGCTGTTTCCGCCGCATTTGATGTGGTTTTTCTTAATACAGAGATGCCTGATGGCAACGGAATGGATGCATTGTCGACAATTATTGACACCCCCTCCTGCCCGGAAATTATTATCTTCACCGATGCTGGCGATGCTGACCAAGCTGAACATGCCATCAAAATGGGGGCCTGGGATTATGTTGAACGACCGTTAACAACACGGGCCATGGCCTTGTCCCTCGTACGCGTTATACAATATCGGGTTAAGAAAATTCCCCGGCAACCCAACAAAGTTCTCAAGCAAGAAACTCTCGACGATATAATCGGAAGTAGCCCAGAGATGAAACAATGTCTTGATCGTCTAGCCCTGACTGCGAACAGCGATGCTAATGTATTGATATCAGGAGAAACAGGAACAGGCAAAGAGCTTTTCGCATGGGCAATTCACAATAATAGCCGACGAGCCAACAAGCGCTTTGTAGTTGTAGATTGTGCGGCTCTGCCAGATACTCTAGTAGAAAGCACCCTTTTTGGCTATGAGCGAGGGGCCTTCACTGGGGCTGATAAGGCGCAGAATGGGTTGATCAAACGAGCTGATGGGGGCACCTTATTTCTCGATGAGGTAGGTGAGCTACCTCTTTCAGTACAGAAATCATTTCTCCGCGTCCTCCAGGAACGCAAATTCCGACAGGTTGGGGGCGGACCTGAGACCAGAAGCGATTTTAGGTTAATAGCTGCGACCAATCGGAATTTAAACGACAGAGTTCATCACCATAAATTCCGAAAAGACCTTCTGTTTCGTCTGCGTGCATTTACTCTGGAATTGCCGCCGCTCCGGGAACGTATCGGTGATATCCGAGAAATAACCACTCATCATGTTGCCAAACTCTGCGAAAGTTACGGCCTCAACAAGAAGACCTTTTCCCCTGATTTTTTAGATGTGCTTGACCGTTACCAGTGGCCCGGTAATGTAAGGGAGCTGGTCAATGCGCTTGAGCGAGCTGTTTCGGCGGCAAGTTATGAACCGGTCCTTTTCACTAAACATCTTCCGGTCTATGTCCGGGTTCACATTGCCAGGGCTTCAGTGGAACAGAGACAGGAACAAAAAGTATCTGACCGAATAATTTCTCAAGGTAATCCTCAAAGCACAAAACCTCTTCCACGCCTCATTGACATGCGGGATGCCGCGCTCTTCGAACTGGAGGAGAAGTATTTGCGGGAGCTGATGAGTCACTCGCGCTCCATGCAGGAAGCCTGCGATATTTCAGGACTTTCCCGTTCCCGCCTTTATGCTCTCTTGAAGCAGTACGGCATCCCTTCCTGTTTCAAAATTCCATTGTCCTAGCCTTCCCCGTCTGTCTTGCCCGGCAGGACTTTGTCCTGCCCCGCAGGAATGCAACCCGGGTTACACATAACAGTCCGCACCCGTTGGATCGTTATCCACTCCCCCTCCTCTTCATTATCATACCGAATATAAAGCTTTTTCACAGTTAACACTCCCCCTGTATCGGCTCGGTCATTCCATGGAATGATTCTTGTATTACAGGGATCATAGTGCAACATGCGACGGAAATGGTCAGCAAACCTTCAGCCCGGAGATTGAACTGAGCATGGAGGCGCTTTTGCCCTGTTCAAGCCGTTTGAAACTCCCCGTGATTATTTGCCATCAATTCCGATTGTCGGGTTTTCACCCTCTCTGGTCCGAAACACCTCTGTGAAAAAAGACAATTGGTCACATCGGTATATCGCCGTTCTGATTGAGTCACCGTATCTGGACCAAGGTCGACAGAATAGTTCAAACAAGGAAAAATAAATGAAGAAGCGTCGATATGTAAAAATAATTTGCGGGAGCCTGCTTGTTTTCCCCTTGCTTGTGATTGCGGCACCAACTTCCGCCAAATGTATCGGCACTGATCAGGCAAACATCCGCTCAGGTCCAAGCTTGAGCAGCGACATCATCTTCAGTGTTCCTCTGGGCTATCCTATCGAGATCGAAAAGGAAAAAGGGGGCTGGACACTGGTCTATGATTGGCAAAGCAATAGAGGTTGGGTGTTTAAACCCCTTATACTCGACACCAAAACAGCGGTGATTCTCGTGAATAAGGCCAATATCCGCAATTCAGCCAACCAGGGCGCAGCCGTGGTGGGCGCTGCCGAAAAAGGAGAGATCTACAAGGTTCTCTCTCAAGAGGGCAACTGGAGCAAGCTTGGATATTTTGAAGGAGACTCGTTCCTTGGCTGGGTACGGAATGATTTCGTATTTGTTAAATAAGCCTAAGGAGGAAACGGGCAATTCAAAGAAGCCAGAATTGAGGAGAAGGATTATGGGAGAACCATTTATCATCAAGGATTGCACCCTCATCTCCATAGCCACAGGTGAGGAGGCGCAGAACCTGCGTGAGCTGAGTGATCGGCTGGGGACCATCCATCCCGGTTGTATCTACTATCATTTCTGGGGTGGGATGCTCCGCCCCAGTTTCGACGAACCAGAATATCAAAACGATTTTGCCGCTTGGGCCTGGCGCAGCCTTCATGATCCACGTCTGGCTGAGCGGTTGGCTATCATCGATCCGACCCATTTTAAAGATATCGAGGATCTGCGGCGTGAACTGGTGGATGTGATCGAAGAAAGGTTGGCGGAAAGTGAGTTCGTTCCTTGGGCCAGATCCGGACAGCGTTTTAAATTTATCCGCTCCCAAGTCGTCGTCTTCGACACAGGAAAGCGGATCAACCATCCCGGAGAAATGGACGAACGGATTGCGGGCATGTCGCTCGGTTCGGTCTTCTATCATTTTATTGATGCCAGGCGCAGAACGGAAAGCGGCCGAAGCGATTTCGCGGAATGGCTCCAGGTTTTTGATGGTGACCATTATGATGAATTGATCAAGCGGATCAACGCCATCGACCCCTATTTCACCACCTTGGCCGACCTGCGACGGGAACTTGCAACGGTCTTTCTCAATTGTCCCATCGAGGAGCAAGCGCCATGACCGCGTTACTGGAAAATTATGCGGCCATCGTCGGCAATGAGGTGGTTGATCATCTCCGCCAATTGGCCGAACCCCTGAAGGGCATGAAGGTCGTACATCTGAATTCGACCCGTGAAGGCGGCGGTGTAGCCGAGATTCTCAGTTGGCTGGTTCCCCTTAAAAGGGAATTGGGGCTTGATGCCGAGTGGGAAGTCCTTACCGGCGATAAGGACTTCTACCAGTGTACCAAGAGTTTCCATAACGGACTGCAGGGCAGTCCGGTCGGTATCCCGCCCGCGCTGTTACGGGCCTACGAGAGAACCAACAAGGAGAATGCCGAGCGCCTGCGCAGCAAACTGGAAGAGGCGGATTTCGTTTTTATCCATGATCCGCAGCCGGCCCCTTTACTGGGACTCTGCCCCAACCGCAAGGGCAAATGGGTTTGGCGCTGCCATATCGATCTCAGCCGACCCTATCGGGCAGTGTGGAAGTATCTGCGTGAGTTTGTTGCGGGCTATGATGCCTCCATCTGGTCGCTGGCCGATTTTGCCCAACCCCTGCCGCACCCCCTCTATTTGATTGCGCCCAGCATCGACCCTCTCAGCCAGAAGAACCGGGAACTGTATCCGGGAGAGGTGGAAGCTGTTTTTGATCGCTATGATCTTAACCCCGACCTGCCGTTGATTACCCAGGTTTCACGTTTCGACTGGTTCAAGGATCCGCTGGGTGTGATCTATGCGTACCGCCTGGTCAAGGAATTCACGCCGGTGCAGTTGGTCCTGGCCGGTGGCGGGGCAACCGATGACCCGGAAGGCGAAGAAGTCCTGCGTGAAGTCCACGCGGCGGCCGGAGACGACCCGGACATCCACATTCTTTTGCTCCCTTCAGACGCTCATCGGGAAATTAATGGGCTGCAGCGGGCTTCGACCATTTGTTTGCAGAAATCGACCAAAGAAGGCTTCGGCCTGACTGTGACCGAGGCGATGTGGAAGGGAAAACCCGTCATTGGGGGCGACACCGGCGGCATCCGCCTCCAAGTGATAAACCATCACACCGGTTTTCTCGTCAATACCCCCGAGGGGGCTGCTTTACGTGTCCGTTATCTCCTCAAGCACCGCGACCGACTGGATGATATGGGCCGCAAAGCGAAGGATTTCGTACTCAATAATTTTTTAGTGACCCGCCATCTACGCGAGTATCTCACCTTGATGTTCGCCACCATGCACCAAAGCGTCGAACGGATCGAGTTATGATGGAGTACACGAATGACCCCACTTACTGTTGACCTGCCCGGTATCCCAAATTTCTGGGGGAAAGTCCGCAGCAATACGAACAATCGATTTCTCGGCCTGGATGACGATGGAACGCTAGCACCTTTTGCGATCGATCCCATGCAAGCCAATTCTATATCTCCTAACCCGCACTATCGTTGCATGGGTAAACGTTCTGTTCTTTAGATTCGTTTTTAAAGGGAAGCTCAGCGAAATAAAATTGCTCCAACTCAGCGATATATCTGGTGGTCAATGTGGCACCAGCACCACTGACAATTCTTCAACATCGTACATACCATACCAAGGAGGATGTATTATCATGAACTGCAGAAACTTTATTTATTGGGGCACCCTCTGCCTGTTTTTAACCTGCCAAGGGAACGCTTTCGCGGAAATGGTTTCAATCAAGGGTGAGAATATAAATATGCGCTCTGGGCCTGGGACAAACTATGATGTCCTTTATGAACTGGGATCAGGCATTCCTCTTGATGTCATTAAACGTTCAGGGGATTGGCTGAATATACGAGATTTCGAAGGCGATACAGGATGGGTGCACGAAAGTACCGTATGTTCCACTCCCCAAGTAATCGTAAAGGCCAATAAAAATACCCAATCACAGGTCAATATTCGTAGTGGTCCGGGAATGAACAACAAGATCGTTGCGACGGCATATTATGGCGTTGTGTTCGAAAAAATAGGGGAAGAGGGGCAATGGGTTCAGGTTGAACATAACCCTGAGGTGAAAGGATGGGTTGACCGTAAGCTTCTCTGGGGATTTTAGAGGTTAGGAAAAAGCACCAAAATGTGGGACAAAAAATGATATCCTGACAATCCATGCATTGATCGCCCTGTGCGGGTGTTTACAACGTAACCATTCGTTTTCTGTCTATTCATTGTGGATACGTTTTAGGAGCGTGTATGACAGAAAAAAACCGCAACAAAGATCTTGGCCAACAACGGTTGAAGGGATTTCGTTCACTTCGTCATGTTTGCTGGTGGTTTGCTAGCTCCCCTCCCTCTGAACGTCCATCCTCACCCACACCCTCCACATATAAGGAGCTCTAAGATGACGAACAGAGACGACAATCTTGTCGAGGTTACTCATGTTTCCGATTTTTGGCAGCAAGTTCTCCAGGCGGACAATTTGTTTCTCGGCCTGGATTACGATGGTACCCTCGCCCCTTTTGATATTGATCCTATGCAGGCCAAGCCTCTTCCCGGCATTGCAGATCTGATTCGGGAGTTGGCAACCGGCAGGCGGACGCAGGTCGCCATTGTCTCCGGCCGTCCCGTGGCCGAGGTGATGACACTGCTGGACAATCCTCCAGTGACCATTGTCGGCAGCCACGGCTATGAACTCTGGCCTGTCGACGGCGCCTGCGTGGTCCGGCGGCCGACTCCCAAACAACAGCAAGGCCTTTTTGAGATTAAAACAAGCCTGCAACAAGGTGGTTATAGCCACAAAATGGAGGTGAAGGTTGCCTCACTCGCCTTGCATACTCGTGGCCTTGATCCTATAGCAGCCATCGCCGTGGAGGAAGCCATTGCCAACCAATGGTCTGAGCTGGCTCCCCATTACGGTTTGGAATGCCGAAGGTTCAACGGCGGGATCGAGATCCGTTGTTCTGGTTGGGATAAAGGGGCGGCGCTCACTGCGCTGTTGAACGTGCAGCCAGAGAATGTTTTTGCGGTGTATGTCGGCGACGACGAAACCGATGAGGATGCCTTCACGGTTTTGCGCGGTCGTGGTATCGGCATCAAAGTTGGCGATCCATTCTGGCCTACGGCTGCCCGAGGGTTTCTCCCGGACTGCCGGGCCGTGGTTGATTTTCTTCGAACCTGGGCCGCACTCACTGCAACGAACAGGAGATAAATACTATGGAAACAACCCGACTGACCGTGGTGTCCAACCGTCTGGCCATCGTGGTTGACAAGGATCAGGATGGCCAATGGACAATCAAACCTGGTTCCGGTGGCCTGGTGACGGCACTGGGACCGGTTCTGCGTGACCGCGGCGGCCAGTGGATCGGCTGGCTCGGTTCAAGTCTGCAGGGAGCGTTGGGTGAGGAGGCCCTGGAAGAGTTGCTCGATCAAGGCTCACGCGAAACCGGCTATGCCCTTAAGCCCGTTGAACTGAGTGAAGAAGAAGTCCAGAAATACTATTTCGGTTTTTCCAACGAGATTCTCTGGCCTCTGTTTCATGATTTGCCCTCACGCTGCAATTTCGATCCCGCCTATTGGAAGGTTTACGAACAGGTGAATGACAAGTTTGCCCAGGCTGTCGCCGCGCATACTTCTGAGGACGAAGATTATGTCTGGGTCCACGATTATCAGTTGATTTTGGTGGCAGCCTCTCTCAAAAAGATGGGGGTCAAGCGGCACACCGGTTTTTTTCTGCACATCCCTTTTCCGCCCCTGGATGGTTTTGTCCGTTTGCCTTGGCGCTTTCAAATCCTGGATGCACTGCTCCAGTACGGTCTGATCGGCTTCCAGACCGTGCGCGACCGGCGTAACTTCATGGACTGCGTCCGGATGCTCATGCCCGAATCGCGGGTGGTTGGGCATGGCCAGATCGCCCGCTGCCTCACTCCGGAACGGGAGGTCCTGGTGGGGACCTTTCCCATCAGTATTGATTTCAAGTATTTCGCCGAATTTTCAGGTACTCAGGAAGTGCAGGATCAAGCCTGGATCATCCATGCCAATCTGGCCGAACGACAATTGATTCTGGGGGTTGACCGCCTTGACTACACCAAAGGCATCCCGCTTCGTCTCCAGGCCTTTGCCAACGCGTTGGAACGCTATCCACAGTTACGAAGAAAGGCGACCTTGATTCAGGTGGTGGTGCCTAGCCGTGAGGAGGTGCCTGAATACGAGGCCCTGAAGCGTGAAATCGAGCGGCTGGTGGGCGAGATCAACGGCCGCTTTACCGAGGTGGGCTGGACACCGATCCATTACATCTACCGTTCGCTCAGCCGGGTCGAACTGCTGGCCTACTACCGTACCTGCGAAATTGCTCTGATCACGCCCCTCAAGGATGGTATGAATCTGGTGGCCAAAGAATTCTGCGCCTGCTCCATTGAAAACAATGGTGTGCTCATTCTCAGTGAATTTGCCGGAGCCGCAGCCCAGCTGCAAAGCGGTGCCCTGCTGGTCAATCCCTTTGATATCGAGGGCGTGGCCGACGCTATCCATCAGGCTTGCACCATGGATCCGGCCAGCCGTCACGCCCGCATGGAGAAGATGCGACGCTCCATCCAAAAGAACAACATCTTCCACTGGGTCAACGCCTTTCTTCGTGCGGGAATCCATAAGGAGCTCAACCAGTTTCCCCTGGCTGAATTCTTTGTGCCCAAACCTTTGCCGACGGAATTGTAATTAGGAGGCGCTTTCACCTGTTCACGGCACCTCCTACGAACGTAACCTCTAGTACCTGCTGAACAAATATTAGCCAGACTGTTGAGGTTTTATGACAGATCGTAAAAACATCCCCGCAAAACACCGGTTGACTCTGCGTAATGCCACAATTGACGATGCAGAAGCCATCAGCGACCTGACGCATCGGGTCTACGACAAAGACATGCCGAATTACAACCCTGAGATGATTCGTACTCATGTACGCAAGTTTCCAGAGGGTCAGTGGGTGGCAACCGTTGATGATATCGTGGTCGGCTACAGCGCCAGTTTCCGAATCTCCAGCAAATATGCCCTCAAGGCCCATACCTGGGAAGCCATTACTGGTGACGGCTATGCGTCCAGGCACGACGAGAACGGTGAATGGCTGTATGGCATGGATGTCTGTGTCGATCCGGAGTACCGGGGGTATAAAATTGGCCAACGCTTTTATGACCTGCGAAAACGATTTGTGCGGAAAAATGAGATTAAAGGCATCGTATTTGGAGGACGATTGCCGGGGTTGCGGCGAAGGATCAAAGAGGTGAAAACCGCGGAAAACTATATCGAATTGGCCAAAGCCGGGAAGATTCGCGATTATGTCCTCAACTTTCAATTACGCAACGGCTTTGAAATTATTGGCCTGATGCCCGGCTATCTCAAGGAGGACGCGGACTCCATGGGATGGGGCACCCATTTGATGTGGCGTAATCCGCTCTTGGCCCCGGATGGCAGCGCCAAACCGAAATGGGCGGGAGAACGTGGTCGTTTACCCGCAACGGTAAGGGTCGCTGCCGTCCAGTATGAACAAAGACGGGTCAAGTCCTTTGATGAGTTCCTGACCATCGTCGAATATTTTGTTGATGTGTGCGCAGGATATAAAGCTGACTTTGTTGTGTTTCCTGAGATGTTCACCCTGCAGTTGCTCTCCATGCAGGAACAGACGTTGAGTCCTGCTGATGCCATTGAAGAACTCACGCGGCAAACACCGGCATTTATTCATTCCATGCGCGAATTCGCTCTGCGCTACAATATTAATATCATTGGCGGCTCGCATCCAACCCGCAAAGAAGATGGCCGGATTCTGAATATTGCCTACATTTTTTTACGTGACGGCCAAGTACACGAACAACCCAAAATTCATCCGACGGTTAATGAGGAGTCCTGGTGGAACGTGGAAGGTGGCGATATCCTACGTCCTATTGAAACAGATTGCGGACTTATTGGCGTTTTGATTTGCTATGACGCTGAATTTCCAGAATTAGCGCGTCGCTTGACGGATTTGGGCGCAACGATGCTCTTTGTCCCCTTCTGCACGGATGAACGGGCAGGGTATCAACGGGTACGCTATTGCTGCCAGGCACGGGCGGTGGAAAATCAGGTGTATGTTGTCATGGCAGGCAACGTCGGCAATTTGCCGCGCGTTAAAAATATGCATATCCAATATGCGCAAAGTTGTATTCTTACCCCCTGCGATTTCCCTTTTCCCCGCGACGGCATCGCTGCGGATTCCAACCCGAACACAGAAACGGTTTTGTTGGCGGACCTCAACGTCGCCGCCTTGCAAATGGCAAGAGCAAACGGCACGGTGCAGAACCTGAAAGATCGTCGCCATGACCTCTATTCCATCAAGTGGACGGGGCGATAGCAATCGAGCCGGCGCTTACCGCACCTTTTTTTCTGCTTCATCGCCATGACCTAATCCTGCTTGCTGAGACTGTATTCCCATGCCTCTATCTCCAGGATTGAGCAAAAAGGAGGAAGTGCATACAAGCAACAACCTTCCTACCCCTTTCTGCGACCTTCGTCCGCGAATGTGCACCAGGCGAGATCGGCATGATCTTTATTTGAGGAATCATACCCATGCAAACGAAAACCCAGACGTCCCCCTCATGGTACAAGGATGCCATTATTTATGAATTGCACGTCAAGGCCTTCTCCGACCAAAGCGGCGACGGTATGGGCGACTTTCGTGGGCTTATCAGTAAACTCGATTATATTCAAGATCTTGGAGTCAACACTCTCTGGCTGCTGCCGTTTTATCCTTCGCCCCTGAAGGATGACGGCTACGATATCTCCGACTATCGGGGCGTGCATCCCGATTACGGGACACTCCGTGACTTCCGGCATTTTATACGCGAGGCCCATACCCGGGGATTGCGGGTGATTACCGAGTTGGTCATCAACCACACCTCGGACCAGCACCCCTGGTTCCAGGCGGCACGCCGCGCCAAACCGGGATCCTCCTCCCACCGCTACTATACCTGGAGCGACACTGATACCAAATTTCCGGAAACGAGGATCATCTTCACCGATACCGAGACCTCAAACTGGGCCTGGGACCCAGTGGCCGGAGCGTATTACTGGCACCGATTTTTTTCTCATCAACCGGACCTGAATCTTAATAATCCCCAGGTGGTGAAAGCGGTCATCCGGGTGCTGAATTTCTGGCTTGATATGGGTGTGGATGGGGTCAGGCTCGATGCAGTCCCCTACCTCTGCGTCCGCGAAGGCACCAGTAACGAGAATCTCTCCGAGACCCACGCCGTTATCAAAGAAATCAGGCGGCAGTTGGATCTGCACTACCAAGACCGTCTGCTGCTTGCCGAAGCCAACCAGTGGCCGGAGGACACAGCCGCCTATTTCGGGGATGGAGACGAATGTCACATGGCCTTCCATTTTCCGTTGATGCCAAGGATTTATATGGCCCTGCGTCAAGAGGACCGACGTCCCATTATCGAGATTCTGGAGCGGACACCGGCTATTCCCGACACCTGCCAATGGGGGATATTCCTGCGCAACCACGATGAACTGACCCTGGAGATGGTGACTGACGAAGAGCGGGACTACATGTACCGCGAGTATGCCAAGCACCCGCGTATGCGGGTGAACGTCGGCATCCGGCGACGACTCGCCCCGCTTCTCGACAACTCCCGAAGGCGGATGGAGCTCCTGAACAGCCTCCTGTTCTCCCTTCCGGGCACCCCGATCCTCTATTACGGCGACGAAATCGGCATGGGCGACAATGTCTTTCTGGGCGACCGCAACGGGGTACGTACCCCCATGCAGTGGTCCGCAGACAAGAACGCCGGTTTTTCCAGGGCCGACCCCGCCAGTCTCTATCTCCCGGTGATCATGGATCCTGTCTACGGCTATCCCGCCATCAATGTAGAGGCCCAGGAACGGGACCCTTCGTCGCTGCTCCATTTCATGAAGCGGATGATTGCGCTCCGCCGTCAGCACAAGGCCTTTGGCCGGGGCAGCATCGAATTCCTGCGTCCAGAAAACCGTAAAGTATTGGTCTACCTCCGCCGTTATAAAATGGATGTGATCCTGGCGGTGGCCAATCTTTCCCGTTTTGTCCAACCAGTGGAGCTGGATTTGTCTGAATTCCAGGGATGCATCCCGGTGGAGATGATCGGGCGCACCGAGTTTCCCGCTATCGGTGAACGCCCCTATTTTCTTACCCTTGGGCCGCACTCCTTCTATTGGTTCCGGCTGGAACCGCCGGCAGAACTTATCCACCTGGAAGGAATCAACAACCCTGAGCCTGCCCGTCTCCCCACGCTCTCCATCGGAGAAAACTGGCACGGTTCCCTGGAAGGGGCTTTTCAGCATATTCTGGAAAAGGAGGTCCTCCCCTCCTGGATTCCAATGCAGCGCTGGTTCAGGAGCAAATCCCGAACCCTCACCGGGGTGACGCTGACAGATTGGGCCAAGATGGGGGGCGGTTTTTTTATCGTCTTTCTCACGGTCACTTTCAGCGAAGGGGAAAAAGAGAGCTATTGCCTGCCGTTGAAGATAGTGACCGGATCGGATGCCAACCGGCTGGCCGACGTGGCTCCGGAAAGTGTCCTGGCCCTCTTCAAAACCCCGCGAACTGTCGGGGTTTTCCTCGATGGGCTGGCGGACCGCGTTGCCTGTTGCGTCCTCTTTGATGCTATGGCCGATAGCCGCAGCTTTCCGACTGCTCGCGGCTGGACCATTCAGGCCTTCTCCACCTGCACCTTTGAACAGGCCTGCTCAATCGAAGGTCCCCGGGTCCAAGTGCGTCCGCTCGGAGTGGAGCAGAGCAACAG